>JBKBLP010000001.1:0-212971 GCA_046296275.1 Roseinatronobacter sp.
TTCAGTGTAGGCGGGCCAGTTCCTGGTCTTGTAGGCGGGGGGTGTAGGTTTGCTCATCCCGTCCAGCGACCACACTGGATTCACGAGATGAATCCCTCACAGGATTTGTGCAACAGAGCCGCGCTTGGCCCAAAAATGTTCAGCGTGTTGCCCTCAGAAAATGAAATCCCCCGCATCAATCAGCCCTGCCGCACCGAGCACCAGGATCGTGTTCCCAAGTCCATCCGAAATCGTGGCATTGCCGCCCGCATTTGCGACACTCAGTTGGGCAAAGCGGCTCGCGCCATGCGCACGGAAATCAAAAAGGTCGAGGCCATTCTGAAAATCCGTTACGACGTCATTTCCGAACCCGTCCGCGAACACGAACACATCTGCCCCACCGCCGCCGGTCAGCGTGTCATCACCCGCGCCGCCAATCAGCGCATCGGCACCCGAGCCCCCAAAGAGTTCGTCATTGCCGGAGCCACCATCCAACAGATCGTCCCCTGACGCGCCGATTAAAGTATCATTGCCCGACCCGCCGAGCAGCGTATCATTGCCAGAGCCGCCATCCATCACGTCATGGCCGGACCCGCCCAACATCAGATCCCGGCCAGAGCCACCTTCGAGCACGTCATCCCCAGACCCGCCATCCAGAAAATCGCCGCCGGACCCACCCAGAAGCGTGTCGTTATTCGCGCCGCCCATCAGGCTGTCATTGCCCGTTTCGCCAATCAGCGAATCGTCGCCATCACCGCCAAGGATCGTGTCCGCCCCTGTGCCGCCATTGAGCACGTCATTTCCGTCCCCGCCGGCGATATAGTCGCGCCCCTCATCCCCGAAGATCGTGTCATTGCCTTCGCCGCCGAACAGCGTGTCCGCCGAGCCACCGCCATAGATCAGATCAGCACCGTCGCCCCCTTCGATCCAGTCGCGCCCATCGCCGCCGAAGATCGTGTCATTCCCCGTATCACCATACAGCGTGTCGTTGGCAGCGCCGCCATAAAGCTGGTCTGGCCCGCCTCCGCCCATGATCAGGTCGTCGCCGTCCTCTCCATACAGGTAATCCGTCGCTAAGCCCCCGATGATCGTGTCATTGCCATTCCCGGCGCGCACCTCCCCGCCAAACAGGGTCCGCAACGTGATGTGATCGTCCCATTGCGTGCCGATGACATCTTCGATCCCGATCAGCGTGTCGGTATGCCCGTGGGTGTCCGTCGCTGTCCCGGTTTCCAGATTGACCACAACCCCTCGATTGCCCTGCACCCCGCCCGGATTTTCATGGTCGCGCGCATAGGACATGGTGTCCGTGCCGCTGCCACCGATCAGCGTGTCATTGCCCGCCCCGCCGGTCAGCGTGTCATTGCCCGCCCCGCCTTCGATCCGGTCATCACTTGACGAACCCATCACGCGATCACGCTGCGAGCCGCCCTGATATTCGCGGATATTCGTGAATATCACGCCCTGAATATCCGTCATGCCCGGCACCCCAAGGGTTCCCGCGCCCAGGTCAACCTCGACGAGTGGCGCAGGCCCTTGATAGATCAGCCGGTTCGCCCCCGGCCCGCCATGGATTGTGACATGCGTCAAAGGTAACGCGCCGATGATGAAATGGTCCGCAAACGACGTGCCGATAAATGTGTCGATGCCCGAGAAAACCGACGAAACCGGGATCGTCGTGTTCCCAAGAAACGGCACACGCCAGCGAATTTCGCCTGCGGGCAGCTCAAAGGTAAAAACGGGGGGCGGCGTGTTGCCGGACCAGAATGTGTTGGACAGATCGAGCGTGTCGAAGCCGAGGTCCTCTACTTGCCGGGCGGGATCAGGATGGTAGCCGTGATAGCCCTGCCCGAAGCGCAAGGGGCCTGAAATGGTATCATTGCCCACCCAGCCTACATAGACATCCTGACCCGTTGTCGTAAGGATCAGGTCATCATTGCGTGTGCCCACGACTGTGTCACTGCCGTCCGTTTGCAGAGCGAGGGAATTGGTCTGACCCGGCAAGCTGCCAAGGGCGCTGCGGGTGTCATAGGTGAAAATGGCAAAGTTATTCGGGTCACTCGATTGTTGAGTGGCTTCCAGGTAGCGGCCATCCCCGAATTGCAGCACGCGGGCTGCGTCGAAAAAGTTTCCAGATCTGTTGACGCTCGCGAAATTGCTGAACCCGACCGGGGCCGATGGGAAATCGGTGTTGGACATTTGCGGGATGAGTGTCACGGGGTCGAGAATAGCTTCCCAAGTCGTCTGATTTCTCGACCCTGAAAGAGCGAGTTGCCCAAGATCGTTCAGCGCCAGCCCTGAAAGCTCAAGATCGTCAATCGACACGCGCGTACTGGCCGCGCTCAGGTTCGGGTTGAACCGTTGCAGGTCAGTACCACCGTCGAAGTTGGTCCAAGCCAAGGCGAATCCACCATTGGCCAGCCCTTCAGCCGCGATAAGGCCCGGTCCGCCATTGAACCGATCTTCACCGCCGCTCAGTGTGCGCAACACCTGTTCCGGGGCGACGCTGCCATTGGCATTGATCTGGCGTGCAACGATTTCGGGGCGATACTCTATTTCCGAATAATCGTTGAAATCGCGTGCGATCCGAAAGGCTTTTTGCACCATCGAGATGTAGAACAGATTTCCCAACCCATCTTGAACCAACTCAGCACCGATCAAGGGCGGTATACGTTCGGTATTTTCAAAAAGGTTATTGCGCACAAGACGATGGGTTCCCCCAACGCCAGAGCCCACGGTGATCAGTGGGGCGATTTCCCCAGTGCTCAGATTCACCGAAGTCAGGCGCGTTATATATGTATGCGACGCAAAGAGGGTCTCGTTCAGGGTCTGTCCTGTCACTGGCGGCAAGGTAACGCCTCCAGCAGGGCTGGTGGTGATGTTTTGGAGCAGATACAGCGTATTGCCGCTCATCAGAACAGGAGCAGGCAGGCTGCCCGATATGGCGTCGCCATTCGAGATTGTGCTGAAATAGTCTGCGTTCGGACGGTTGATTTCGCGTTGGACATTCAAAACGTCATCAAAGACGGTGATTTTTCCATTTGTCCTGACGGCCTGCCAGGATGACTGACCGACGATCTCGTCTGTGAGCATCGCGAAACCGCCATCCGGGCGGGCAATGAAGTTCGGGGTCGTGTGGATATAGCTCGTGTCACTCCAGAGCACAGTCCAGGCTGTCAAATCCTGCCCGAGCGGATCAAAGACACGGCCCGCATAATCTTGCACAGCTTGCTGGACCCCATTGACCATTTCTGCCCGGCGCGCAGTCGCCACAACCAGAACCTTGCCCCCGTCGAGCGGCACAACCTGGTGCAGCCTGGTGGCTTGCCAGCTTTGCGGGAGACCGGGCTGGTTGGGTTGATCGGACAGATAGGTTGGCAGCGTATGAATGATGGGTGTCGTGTCAAATTCAATTGAACGAATGGACATGAGATTTCTCGCTATAAGCCTGAGGACAATATGCAGAAGGCTACCGCAGAATCATGCATCTGTCATGCCGTTTCTCCTTGGCCCGGGTCTGCACGTCTTGCGCTGATATCCAGAGCCACGCAAACAACCAAAGCCCGCCAAGGGCAGTGCACATTCTTCGGGCATGTTTGCGATTTGGTAAGCTGCTGCGCGTAATGTCACTGGTAAGCATGCGGCTTTGACCGTTCATTCGACACATGCACCCTGACCTTGCCAGACCTTGTGCCGGGTGCTTTACTCTTTGGTAAAAAAACCAACCCAACAGCGAGGACGCCAACCATGCCTATGATGTTCCACCCCACCCGACGCGGCCTGCTTCTGTCCGGCGCGGCCCTGTCGCTGACGGGGCTTTTGCCGCTGCGCGCGCTTGCCGCAGAACCGATCAAGACGGCAGGCATTTACACAGTGCCGGTTGAACAGCAATGGGTCAGCCGCATCCATATCGCTGCCGAAGCCGCCAAAGCTGCGGGGCGGATCGACTACACGTTCACGGAAAACGTGTCGAACACCGATTATCCGCGCGTGATGCGCGAATATTGTGAAAGCGGCGTGAAGCTGATCATTGGCGAAATCTTCGGGGCAGAAGCCGAAGCGCGCGAAGTGGCCGAAGAATACCCCGATGTGGCCTTCCTGCTCGGCTCGTCCTTTATGCACGACGCCGCTGCCAACCCAAATCTGGCTGTGTTCGACAACTACATTCAGGATGCAAGCTACCTGACCGGGATCATTGCAGGCGCCATGACCACAAGCGGAAAGTTCGGCATGGTTGGCGGCTTCCCTATTCCCGAAGTCAATCGCCTGATGCACGCCTTCATGGCTGGTGTGCGCGAAACCCGGCCGGATGCGACCTTCCAAGTCAGCTTTATCGGGTCGTGGTTCGATCCTCCCAAGGCCAAGGAAACCGCATTCGCCATGATCGACGCAGGCGCGGATGTGCTTTATGCGGAACGTTTTGGGGTGTCCGACGCGGCGATGGAGCGGGGCATTCTGGCCATCGGCAACGTCATCGACACGCAGGCCGATTACCCGGATACAGTCGTGGCCTCGGCGCTCTGGCATTTTGAACCCACGCTGAACGCAGCGCTCGACGCGATCAAGGCGGGCGCGTTTGTCGCCGACAATTATGGGGTTTATTCCTACATGAAGGTGGGTGGTTGCTCGCTGTCCCCGTTGGGCACTTTCGAAGGCAAGGTGCCCGCAGAAGCCATGGCGCTTGTGGCAGAGCGTGAAGCGGCGATCCGCGATGGCAGCTTCACAGTGGAAATCAACGACGACGAACCCCGCTCGTCGTGACGCGAACGCCGCAAGTTCTGCGCCTCGACCGGATTACAAAACGGTTCGGGGCGCTCTTGGCCAATGACGCGATCTCGCTCGACCTGCACGCGGGCGAGGTTGTGGCAATCTTAGGCGAAAACGGCGCGGGCAAAACCACGCTGATGAATATCCTGTTCGGTCAATATGTGGCCGATAGCGGCACGATCAAAGCCTTTGGCCGTCCCTTGGCCCCCGGCAATCCGCGCGCCGCCTTGCGGGCCGGGATCGGGATGGTGCATCAGCATTTCACCTTGGCGGATCATCTGAGCGTGCTCGACAACATCCTGCTCGGCACGCGTCCGCTTTGGTCGTTGACCTTGGGTAGCGGGGCCGGGCGCGCGCGCGTGCTGGAGTTGTCGCAGCGCTTCGGGCTGGCGGTGGAGCCTGATGCCCGCGTGGGGGGGCTGTCCGTCGGGCAGCGGCAGCGCGTCGAGATTCTGAAGGCGCTTTACCGCGATGCGCGCGTGCTGATCCTTGACGAACCAACTGCTGTTCTGACCCCACAGGAAACGTATGCGCTGTTCGATACGCTGCGCAAGATGGTTGCAGACGGCTTGGCGGTCATTTTCATCTCGCACAAACTGCACGAGGTCATGGCGATTGCGGGCCGCTGTGTGGTCCTGCGCCATGGCAAGGTGGTTGGCGCGGTGCGGACCGCCGATACCTCGCCCGAAGCCTTGGCGGCGCTGATGGTCGGCGCGGAGGTGCAGCGCCCACGGGTGGCATCCGGGGTTGCGGGGCCAGTGCGATTGGCGCTTGCAGGGGTGACAACCCCAGACCGCGAGGGAGCGCCGGGGCTGAAAGCGGTCAATCTAGCGCTTCATGCGAGGCAGATCACTGGGATTGCGGGTGTGTCCGGCAATGGACAAGCGGCGCTGTCGGACATTCTGTCGGGCCTGATCTCGCCCATCTCTGGGCGCATCCTGATCGCCGGGCAAGCCGCCCCTGCCCGCTGGACCCCCGCCGCCGCGCTCGAAGCAGGGCTTGGCCGTATCCCCGAGGATCGGCACAAAACTGGCACGATTGCTGATTTCAGCCTGTCAGAAAACACTGTGCTCGAAACGCACACGAAGCCGCCCTACAGCCGCGCGGGCTGGATGGATTGGAAAGCCGCGCGCGCGCAGACGCTGGCGATCATCCAGAAATACGATGTCCGCTGCCCCGGTCCCGATACCCGCATCAGGCTGCTGTCCGGGGGAAATATGCAAAAGCTGATCCTTGGCCGCGTGCTGGAAGCCGGGCCAAGTGTCATTTTGGCCAATCAACCCGTGCGCGGTCTGGATATTGGCGCGATTTCCTATGTGCACGGTCAATTGCTGGCCGCCCGCGACGCAGGGGCCGCTGTGATCCTGATTTCCGAGGATCTGGACGAGGTCATGCAGCTTTCCGATGTGATCCATGTGATCAGCGACGGGCGGCTGTCGGCCCCAATCGCGCGGGGGACGGCGACGGTCGCGGACCTTGGCCTACGCATGGCCGGGGCGGGGTTTGACCATGCGGCTTGAACCTGTCACCAATCTTGGCCCCTTGCGCACCTATGGCGCGCCCGCTCTCGCCTTGGCCGCCACAGTTCTGGTGGGATCGCTGCTTGCCCTGATCGCGGGTGCCGACCCCTTCGCGACGTTCGGCCTGATCGTCAAGGGTGCCTTTGGCTCGCGTTTTGCACTGTTGGAAACCCTGAACCGTGCCACACCGCTGATTTTCACCGGCCTTGCCATTGCTGTGGCCTTTCGCGCGAAGCTTTGGAATATCGGCGCGGAAGCGCAGCTTTACGCAGGCGCGATCCTGACGGTCGTGCTGGGTGCAAGCAGTTGGGGTGCCGTCTGGTTGCAATTGCCAGTCATTGCGATTGCAGCCATCGCCGCAGGCGCGCTGACCTTGCTTGGCCCTGTGATCCTGAAAACCCGGCTGGGCGTGGACGAGGTCGTGACGACCCTGCTGTTCAATTTCATCATGCTGTTGTTTGTCAGCTACCTTGTCGAAGGACCGCTGAAAGATCCGGCTGGCATGGGCTGGCCAAAATCAGTGCCGGTCGAGCGGGAATTGCGGCTCCCCCGCATCGTGAGCGGGCTGCGCCTGCATTGGGGTTTCGCACTGGCCCTGATCGCGGCCGTTCTGGTTTGGGTTCTGCAAACGCGCACGACGCTCGGTTATCAGATCCGCGCTGTAGGCCAAAACCCACGTGCCGCGCGTTTCGCAGGTATTCCCGTCAACCGCGTTCTGGTGCTGACCGCGCTGATTTCCGGCGGGCTGGCCGCCTTGGCGGGCTTTTCCGAAGTCGCGGGGCTGAAGGGCCACCTGTCGCGCGATCTGTCGCCCGGTTTTGGCTATACCGGGATCATCGTGGCCATGCTGGCACTTCTGCACCCCTTGGGCGTAGTGGTGACGGCTTTGTTTGTCGCGGGCATTTTCGTAGGCTCTGACAGCATGAGCCGCGCCGCAGGCGTGCCCACCTATATCGCCGACATCCTGCTCGCGGTGGCGCTATTGTTCATGGTGCTGGCAATCCTTTTGACACGCTACAGGGTGGTCTGGCGATGATGGCATTGTGGGAAATCCTTGCCTCTGTGGGCTTTTGGGCGGCAGCGATCCGCATCGCATCACCGCTCATTTTCGCCACGATGGGCGAGTTGATCTGCGAACGCGCGGGCGTGCTGAACCTCGGGATCGAGGGGATCATGGTCATGGGGGCCTTCACAGGCTGGTTCGGGGTCTATCTGGGCCTGCCGCTTTGGTGGGGGGTGAGTGTGGCCTTCGTGTCGGGCATGGTGTTCGGACTGCTGCATTCGGTGCTGACAGTGCCTTTCGGTCTGTCCCAGCATGTCGTGGGCTTGGGTGTGACGTTGCTTGCGACAGCCGTGGCCGCGTTCACCTATCGGCTGGCGCTGCCGCAAGTGACCAGCCCGCCCCGGATCGAGCCGTTCCAGCCTTGGCAAATCCCGCTTCTGTCAGACATCCCCTTTTTCGGCCCAGCGCTGTTTTCCCAAACGCCCCTGACCTATGCCGCATTTCTGACGGCGGCGGTCGTGGCCTTCGTGCTCTACCGCACCCCCTTGGGTCTTGCGATCCGCGCGGCGGGCGAAAACCCGGCGGCGGTCGCGGCTCAGGGCCTGTCTGTCACGGGCCTGCGCATGGGCGCGGTGATCGTGGGGTCCGGCCTGATGGCGGTGGGTGGCGCGTTCCTGACGCTTTCCGCCTTTTCCAGCTTCTTCTTTGACATGGTGAACGGGCGCGGCTGGATTTGCATCGCGCTGGTGGTGTTCGGCGCATGGCGGCCGGGCAAGGCTGTGATGGGCGCGATCCTGTTCGCGGCCTTTGACGCGCTGCAAGTGCGCCTGCAACAAACGCCTTTTGGCCTGATCTTGCCCTATCAGATGTTCCTCGCAATGCCCTATCTGCTGTCCATCCTGGCCCTGATCGTCATGTCGCGCCGAGCAGAAGTGCCCCAAGCCCTGATGATCCCCTACAACAAAGGCGAGCGCTGATGTTCGATCTGCTGATCAAAGGCGGCATTCTGCCCGATGGCACAATTGCCGATATCGGCATTCGTGGCGAACGGATTGCTGCGCTGGGCAAGCTGGAGGCAGAGGCCGCCCGCGTGATCGACGCCACAGGCGATCTGGTATCCCCGCCCTTTTGCGATCCGCATTTCCATATGGACGCCACGCTCAGCTACGGTTTGCCGCGCCTGAACGGGTCGGGCACACTGCTCGAAGGGATCGCCCTTTGGGGCGAATTGCGCGAAGTGGCCACAGTCGAGGAGATGGTCACGCGTGCCCTGCGCTATTGCGATTGGGCGGTCAGCATGGGGCTGCTCGCCATCCGCACGCATGTTGACACCACCCCCGACCATCTGCGCGGGGTGGAGGCAATGTTGGAGGTGCGCCGCATCGTCGCCCCCTTTCTGGACCTGCAACTCGTGGCGTTTCCGCAGGATGGGCTTTACCGGACCGCCACGGGGCGGCAAAACGTGCTGCGCGCATTGGACATGGGTGTGGATGTCGTCGGCGGCATCCCGCATTTCGAGCGCACGATGGAAGAAGGGGCCGACAGCCTGCGCGATCTGGCGCGCATCGCCGCTGAACGCGGGCTGATGTGGGATGTCCATTGCGACGAAACGGATGATCCACTCAGCCGCCATGTCGAAACCATGGCGCGCGAAGTCACGCGGCATGGTCTGGGCGGGCGTGCAGCGGGGTCTCATCTGACGTCGATGCATGCGATGGACAATTATTATGTCTCGAAACTGCTGCCGCTGATTGCGGAATCCGGCATGACCGCGATCCCCAATCCGCTGATCAACATAACCCTGCAAGGGCGGCACGACACTTATCCCAAACGGCGCGGGCTGACGCGGGTCAAGGAAATGCAGGCCCATGGGATCACTGTGGGCTGGGGTCAGGATTGCGTGCTTGACCCGTGGTATAGTCTGGGGACGGCGGACATGCTCGATGTGGCGTTTATGGGGCTGCATGTTGTGCAAATGACCCATCCGACGGAAATGGCGCGGTGCTTTACCATGGTGACCGACGATAACGCGCGCATTATGGGGCTGTCCGATTACGGGCTGCGGGTGGGCGCGCTGGCGAGCCTTGTGGTGCTGGATGCCGCCACCCCGACAGAGGCGCTGCGGCTGCGTCCCGACCGTCTGGCCGTGATCGCAAAGGGCAAGGTCGTGGCGGAACGGGCGCGCAATGACGCGCGGTTGACGCTGCCGGGGCGGCCCCAGCAGGTCAATCGCCGCTTTTGATCCGGGCCTTACCAGGTCTCGGCTGTTCGCTGGCCGAAGGTCGCCACCAAAAAGTCAATCAGCGCGCGCACTTTCGGCTGCGTGAACCGCCCTGCCGGATAGATCGCATACAGGCTTTGCACATCGCGCGGCAGGTCTGGCATGACATCTTCCACCAGCCCCTGTTTCAGCGCAGGTGCATAGAGGAAACTGGGCAGATACGCGATGCCAAGCCCATTGATCGCGGCATTCAGCAACGATTGCCCGTCATTGACCGAAAACCAGCTTGCCGAACGGACCTGACGCACTTCGCCTGATGGGGCGGTGATGCGCCAGACGGAACTGGCGGCGTTGTGGCTATAATAAAGCAACCGATGCTCGTTCAGATCGTCAATGCGCTGCGGACGGCCATTGGCCTTCAGATAGCTGGGCGAGGCGATCAGGCGCTGCGTCGTTTCGCAAATCTTGCGGGCGCGCAGCGTGCTGTCATCCATTTCCCCCATGCGGATGGCCAGATCGAAGCCTTCGGAAATCAACTCTACATAGCGGTTTTTCAGCACCATGTTGACCGACACATCGGGGTATTTCGCCAGAAACTTGCCCAAGATGGGGGAAAGATGCGTGGCGCCAAAATCCGTGGGCACAGCTATGCGCAAAATGCCAGAGGGGGCGGATTGCATGGAGGTGACAAGATTATCCGCCTCGCCCGCGTCATTCAGAACGCGGCGCGCGCGGTCATAATAAGCCAGACCGATATCTGTGGGGCTGACACGGCGCGTGGTGCGGTTCAGAAGTTGTGCGCCAAGCCGGGCTTCCAAGGCCGAAACGTGCTTAGACACCGCAGATTTGGAAATCCCCATCTTGCGGGCGGCATCGGTGAAGCCCCCTTGATCCACTACTGTAGCGAATGCTTCCATCTCGGTCAATCGATCCATCGTCACGCCCTGCGAAACTGAATTGCTCGACACAGACCATTGTCAGCAATTCGGGCAAGATTAGGGTCAAGGGACGACAATAAGGCGGCGCGGTCATATTCCGAAGCTGGAATAGGCGATGTAGCGCACAGGGGTTCCCGGTTCGATCTTGGCCGCGCCATCAGGCAATTCGACCAACCCTTCGGCCCAGGATAGCCCGCTGATCCGCCCTGACCCTTCGGACGCGAACACTTCCGCCCGCCCTTCGGCATTAAGCCTTGCGCGCAAGTATTCCCGCCGCCCGGGTTTCTTGTTCTTGCTGAACGCCGCAGGCACAGTCAGCCCAAGCGGCATCTGCCAACCCTGCCCCGCCATCAGCCCCAGCGCCGGGCGGCCAAAGATCAAAGCACAGACAAAGGCCGCGACCGGGTTGCCGGGCAGGCCGAGAACAGGCACACCCTGCCAGAGCGCAAGGACCAAGGGCCGCCCCGGCTTGACCGCGATCCGCCAGGCGTTCAGCGTGCCGCGCAGGCGCAGCAAGCGGCTGATGTGATCCTCGTCGCCCGCAGACGCCCCGCCCGATGTCAGGATCACATCACAGTCCCGCGCGCCCCGGTCCAAAGCGCCCGCGATGGCCGTTTCGCTGTCCGGCATATGGCCCAGATCAACGCCTTCATACCCCCAGACTTGCGCAAGATGCAGGAGCATGGGGCGGTTGGCGTCATAGATTTGGTGGGGCAGCGCTGGGGTTGCAGGGTCGCTCACCAGCTCGTCGCCCGTGGACAAGACGCCCACGCGCAGGCGGCTATAGACTGGGACTTTCCCCACGCCAAGGGCAGAGGCCAGCGCCAGATCAGGCGGGGTCAGGCGACGACCGGGGTCCAAAAAAAGCGTGCCTTCGGCCACATCCTCGCCCGCTTTGCGGGTATTGGAGCGCGGTTTCACGGGCCCGTCAAAAGCCACGCGCACGCCATCCGTGGCGCAATCTTCGTCCAGAACGACTGTATCCACACCGTCGGGCAGAATCGCCCCTGTCAGGATGCGCACGGCCTGACCCATGGGCACAGCCGCCGCGAAGGGCTGCCCAGCCGCCGCGCGGCCCGCGACCAGCGGCAAGGTATAGGGCCCATCTCCTGCAAGCGCGGCATGGGCGAAGCCATAGCCATCCACGGCGGCATTGGGGCGCGGTGGGTTGGAACGCCGGGCGACGAGCGCTTCGGCCAGCACACGACCCCCGGCTTGGGCTGTGGGCAGCGTCTCGACCCCGGTCAGCGGATGCAGCGCGCCGCGCAACGTTGCCAGCGCATCATCCACCCGCACCCAATCCACCCCTTGCGGCATAGCAAAACAATCGTTGCGCAGGCGCGGGGGGGTCAGGGGAGTGTCGGCCAAAGCGCAGAGCGTCGCGCCATGGCCCGCGCCTAAAATCCACCCCTCTTCGCGCATCACGTCGGGCGCGGCATCCACATTCATCAGCGCGGGCATGTCAACGCGGTGGAACGCACGCGCCAGCAGATCGACCTGTGCCGCGTCCTTGCAGGGATAGCCCAGCGCGACCTTCACCAGCGGATCGACCAGCGAGAGATACGTCTCGGCCAGCACAATCTGCCCCTGAGCCCCTTCCATCGGCCAGACCGAGAGCTTTGCGCCATAATCGCGCCGCAGACCTGCCAGCCGCGCCTGGCCCAGAATGCTTTGCGACCCCACCGACCCCGTCGTGTAAAGCTTCCACATCGGGTGCGCGCCCGCGCAAAGCGCTTCGGTTTGGCGCAATTCGGCCAGACCGTGGCCCTGCCGGGCAGTCCCCTTTTCCGGCAAATCCGGCAGGTCGCACCCCGCAGGCCGCCCCCAGAATGGACCAAGGCCGCCGAAGGCGCGGTTCATTTCGGACGCGACCTCGAAGCGGTTATTGGCGTTGCGCGCGTCGTCGGTGATGCGTGCAGCTAGCCAGTCCCAGACCGCCAGCGCCGCTGCCTGCCCGGTCAGGCGCTGGGCAAAACCACGCGGGAAGCCAAAACCGATGTCGAACGCCACCAGCACGCGCTGCCCTTCGGCCAAAGCCGCATCCAGCCGCGCGCGCAACGCACCCATTGCGGCATCGCGGGTGGGCAGGTTTTCGGGCGGCGTGGCCCCCGCCCCTGCCGACCCGATCCAGATCGAATCCGCCCCCAGCTTGGGCGTGGAATTGGCCGACCAATCGACCACCAGAACGCGGTCAAAGCTTGTCACGCTGTCATCCCCAGATCGCGCAGGATGAAATCGGCAATCGCGGCGGTGTCATCAAGGTTCAAAACTGGCAGGGCCAAATCAGGATGGGTCGTGTTGCTTGCCACAGCGCGGATCGTGGGGTTTTCCGGCGCAAGCAACCCGCGCCCGGTTTCCATACGGTGGGCTTCCACCTTGGGATGGGGCGCGCGCTTGTAGCCTTCGATCAGCACCAGATCGACGGGGGTCAGGCGTGCGAGCAGGTCCGACAAATCCGGCTCGGGCGCATCGCGCAATTCGTGCATGATCGCCCAACGGCGCGGGCTGGACAGGATGACCTCGGACGCGCCCGCTCCGCGGTGGCGGTAGCTGTCGGTGCCAGCGTGGTCGGTTTCGGTGTCGTGATGCGCGTGCTTGATTGTGGACACACGCAAACCGCGTGCGACCATTTCCGCCACAAGCCGCTCCATCAGGCCGGTCTTGCCTGCATTCTTCCAGCCCGTCACACCGTAAATCTTCATGCCATCCCCACCAGACGCTCGGCTTCGTCGATATCTTCGGGCGTGTTGATGTTGAAGAAGGGATCGAAGGGGGCAGTTGGAAACTCTGCTGTGCCTGCGCCATGCGTGTCGGTCCAGAGCACGACTTTGCGCAAGCCGCCCACCAGCGCCGCGCGCAGGTCATCGCGCAAAGCGACGGGCCAAAGACCAAAGGTCGGGTGGCGGTGAAGCTTGCCGCCCTCGCGCGTCCCGGCCAGTGCCAGACCGGAGGGCCCGGCCGCCGCCTGCAAGCGCGCCACCAGATCGCGGGGGAAAAAGGGCGTATCGGCGGCCACGCTCACGACCGCATTCGCCCCTTGGGAAGCGGCCCAATCCATGCCTGCCAGCACCCCGGCCAATGGCCCCGGCCAGTCGGGCAGGCTGTCGGCCACCACGGGCAGGCCAAGCGCGGCAAAGCGTGACGGATCGCCATTGGCGTTGAGCACCAGCGCCCCCACCTGAGGCCGCAGCCGGTCCAGCACATGCGCCATCAGCGTCTGCCCGCCGACAACGCGCATCCCCTTGTCGCCGCCACCCATGCGCGTGGCCTGCCCGCCGGCAAGGATCACACCCGCGATCATTCGTCAGCCCCCTTGCGGCGGTGTTTGCGATCTTCTTCGGTGACGCTGGACAGGTCCGCGTCATAGACCAGCCGCTCTGCCCCGGACAGACACACAAAGCGCTGCCCCCGCATCCGCCCGATCAGGGTCAGGCCCACTTGGCGCGCAATCTCTACCCCCCAAGCCGTGAAGCCAGAGCGCGAGGCGAGGACTGGAATCCCCATCTGCGCGGTCTTGATCACCATTTCAGATGTCAGGCGGCCTGTCGTATAGAGCATCTTGTCAGCGCCCGCGACCCCATGCTGGAACATCCAGCCCGCGACTTTGTCCACAGCATTGTGGCGGCCCACATCCTCCATATAAATCAGCATCTCGTCGCGTTGACACAGGACCGTGCCGTGGATGGCGCCTGCTTCCAGATACAAGGACGGCGCGGTGTTCACGTCGCGCGCAATCTTGTAAAGCCAGGATGTGCGCAATTCCGTGGCAGGCAGGGTCAGGCCCGCCAACCCCTCCATCATATCGCCAAAGACTGTCCCCACAGCACAACCCGAGGTGCGGGTCTTTTTCTTGACCTTCTCCTCGTAACTGGTTTGGCGCGTGGTACGGATGACGACGACTTCCAGCTCTTCGTCATAGTCGATCCCCGTGACCGTATCATCGGCGCGCAACATGCCTTGATTGCGCAGGAACCCCAGCCCCAGATATTCGGGATAATCGCCGATCGTCATGGCAGTGACGATTTCCTGCGAATTCAGGTAAATCGTCAGGGGCCGCTCTTCGACCACGCGGATTTCCTGCACAGCGCCGGTATGGTCCATGCCCTGCACAGGCCGCGTCAAGCGCGGGGCGGAAGGATCGGGAAAGTGGCGCGGCGGTGTATCCGACATCAGTCTACTGGTCCTGCGGCAAAATCGGGGATACATGCGCATATAACACCGGATGGGAGAAAGGGCAGGGGGATGCTGGCATACTTCATCGCCGAAGGGCGCGGCGCGGCAGACCGGCTGTTGGTCGATTTGGCCCGCGATCTGCACGCGCGCGGCCTGAACTTGGCCGGGGTCATCCAGATCAACCGCGAGAAAAGCGCGGACCGCCATTGCAACATGGACCTTGTCGTGCTGGGCCATGATCATCAGGTCCGCATCAGCCAAGACCTTGGGCCGCTTGCGCGCGGTTGCCGTCTGGACCCGCAGGGGCTGGAAACCGCTGTCGGGCTGGTCATGGCCGATCTGGGGCGCAAGCCGGACCTGTTGCTGGTGAACAAATTCGGCAAATCCGAATCAGAAGGGCGCGGCTTTCGGCCCTGCATCGCCGAGGCTTTGGTCAACGATATTCCCGTTTTGACTGCTGTCACGCAGGGCAACCGCGCGGCCTTCCTCGACTTCGCGGGCGATATCGCGCAGGTTTTGCCCGCCAATCTGCCCGATTTGCGGGATTGGGCTTTGTTGCCGAAACAATCCATGACCGAGCAGACTGGTTAATCTGCGCATAATGCAAAGGTGATGTGGATTTTGGCTGTTTTATGTTATTCTTCATGAAGTAGCCGTTTTGCTGACCCATTTTCTCCTTATTCGAGGTGAGGCCATGAACTTTGACCCCGCCCATCTGCGCTGGGATCCATCTTTGACAGACACGGCTGTCGCGCCGTCGCTGCGTGGGCGTTCCTTAGCGCTTTCTGACATTCCCGCCCCCCCGGCAGAGGTGTGGGGCGATATGCGCTTTCGTCCGTGGCGGGAAAACGATGCCGCAGATTACGCGACACTGATTTCCGATCAAAGCATGTGGCGCTTCCTGCCACTGATCTGGCCCGGCGCGATTGACCGCGCACAGGCCGAGCATCTGATCACACTGACCCAAGACCGCAGCCGCCATCTGGTGCGCGCGGTGATTGCGGGGGATCGGGCAGTCGGGCAAGTGCGTCTGCATTGGCAGGGGTCGCCCCGGCCCATGGCCAATGCCGAGATCGATTACTGGCTGACGCCCACCGCACAAGGCAAAGGGATTGGCTCGCGGATGGTGGCGATTTTCCTATGGCAGGCGCTGCGCGATTATCCGCAACTCCAGATGGTGACGATTGTCATTCACCGCGACAATGCACCGTCACGCGCGCTGGCCCGCCGTTTGGGCTTTGTCGAAACGGGCCCCAAGGAACCGGGCAGCCCGTGGATTCAAGGCTGCCTGATGCGCGACGCTGCAGCGCGCTTTGACTGGGGCACGCTCGCTTTGAAAGCCGCGTGCAACAAAGGCTGAACAATCTCACCTGTGCCTATCTTGCAACAGGCACGCCCAACTCCCACATTAGGTCCAAGGCCCGTCCCGGCCTTGCGCTGCATGTCAGGCAAGGCCCTTTCAACCGGGTGCTTGGACAGGAGTTGACCCATGAACCTTGATAAATTCACCGAACGTGCCCGCGGTTTTGTGCAAGCGGCGCAAACGATTGCCATGCGCGAAGATCACCAGCGCCTGACGCCCGCGCATTTGCTGAAAGCGCTCTTGGACGACGATCAGGGCTTGGCGGCCAATCTGATCGCCCGCGCAGGCGGGGCCGCGGACCGTGTGCGCCAAGCCAATGACATCACGCTTGCCAAGATGCCCAAAGTGCAGGGCGGGCAGGTGTATCTGGACCCCAGTGTGGCCAAGGTCATGGATCAGGCAGGCCAGATTGCCACCAAAGCCGGCGACAGTTTCGTGACCGTCGAACGGCTGCTGACCGCGCTTGCGCTGGTGAAATCAGACGCCAAGGACGCACTCGATGCCGGTGCTGTGACCGCGCAAGGGCTGAACACTGCGATCAATGATCTGCGCAAGGGCCGGACGGCGGACAGTGCGAGTGCAGAGGATCAATTCGACGCGCTCAAGAAATACGCCCGCGACCTGACGCAAGCCGCCCGCGACGGCAAGATTGACCCGATCATCGGGCGCGACGAAGAAATCCGCCGCGCGATGCAAGTGCTTTCCCGCCGGACCAAGAATAACCCCGTGCTGATCGGTGAACCCGGTGTGGGCAAAACCGCGATTGCCGAAGGGCTTGCCCTGCGCATCGTGAACGGCGATGTGCCGGAATCCCTGCGCGACAAGCGGCTGATGGCGCTCGATATGGGCGCGCTGATTGCGGGCGCGAAGTATCGGGGCGAGTTTGAGGAGCGTTTGAAAGGCGTGCTGTCCGAAGTGACCGCCGCCGAAGGTGACATCATCCTGTTCATCGACGAGATGCACACGCTTGTCGGCGCAGGCAAATCCGAAGGCGCGATGGATGCGGCGAACCTGATCAAACCGGCGCTTGCGCGGGGGGAACTCCATTGCGTGGGGGCGACGACGCTCGACGAATACCGCAAGCATGTGGAAAAAGACGCAGCCCTTGCCCGTCGTTTCCAGCCGGTGATGGTGCAGGAACCGACAGTCGAGGACACGATCTCGATCCTGCGGGGGATCAAGGAGAAGTATGAACTGCACCACGGCGTTCGGATTGCCGACAGCGCGCTTGTCGCGGCGGCGACCCTGTCGCACCGCTACATCACCGACCGCTTCCTGCCGGACAAGGCCATCGACCTGATGGACGAAGCGGCCAGTCGCTTGCGCATGGAAGTGGACAGCAAGCCCGAAGAACTTGACGCACTCGACCGCGACATCCTGCAAAAGCAGATCGAGGCCGAAGCCCTGCGCAAGGAAGATGATGCCGCTTCTCGCGACCGGCTGACCACACTGGAGCGGGAACTCTCGGACCTGCAACAGCGCAGTGCCGAAATGACCGCCACATGGCAGGCCGAGCGCGACAAGCTGGAAGCTGCGCGCAAGATCAAAGAGGAACTGGACCGCGCGCGCATCGATCTGGAAAATGCCAAGCGCAGCGGCGACTTTGCCGGGGCGGGCCGCCTGCAATATGGCGAAATCCCGGAACTGGAGCGCAAACTCGCGGAAGCCGAAGCGCGCGAGGCTGAAAAGCTGGTGGCTGACGCCGTGCGCCCCGAACAGATCGCGGAAGTGGTGGAACGCTGGACCGGCATCCCCACGACCAAGATGCTGGAAGGCGAGCGCGAGAAACTGCTGCGGATGGAAGATGCGCTGCACAAGCGCGTCATCGGCCAGCACAAAGCCGTGCGCGCGGTCGCCAATGCCGTGCGCCGGGCGCGCGCCGGGCTGAACGATGAAAACCGACCCCTTGGGTCGTTCCTGTTCCTTGGGCCGACGGGCGTGGGCAAGACCGAACTGACCAAGGCCGTCGCCGAATACCTGTTCGACGATGACAACGCGATGGTGCGGATCGACATGAGCGAATTCATGGAGAAGCACGCCGTCTCGCGCCTGATCGGTGCCCCCCCGGGCTATGTGGGCTATGACGAAGGTGGCGTGCTGACCGAAGCCGTCCGCCGCCGCCCCTATCAGGTCGTGCTGTTTGACGAGGTGGAAAAGGCCCATCCAGAAGTGTTCAACGTGCTGTTGCAAGTGCTCGATGACGGGCAACTGACGGACGGGCATGGGCGCACAGTCGATTTCAAGCAAACGCTGATCGTGCTGACCTCTAACCTTGGCTCGGCAGCGCTGTCGCTTTTGCCCGAAGGGGCGGACAACCGCGAGGCCCACGCGCAAGTCATGGACGCTGTGCGCGCCCATTTCCGGCCCGAATTCCTGAATCGTCTGGATGAGACGATCATCTTCGACAGGCTCGCGCGGGCGGATATGGATGCGATTGTCGATATCCAGATGGCACGGCTTCTGAAACGCTTGGCGGCGCGCAAGATCACGCTCGATCTGGACGCAAGCGCCCGGACGTGGCTGGCCGACAAGGGCTATGACCCAGTCTATGGCGCGCGTCCGCTTAAGCGGGTGATCCAGCGCCACGTGCAGGACCCGCTTGCGCAGATGCTACTGTCGGGGGCCGTGCTGGACGGGGCCACGGTTCCGATCACAGCCGGGCCGGGCGGGTTGGCAATTGCAGGGCAAGCCGCGGCAGTGGAGGATGAGCCGAAGCTGAAGGTTGTTCATTAAATGGGGGGGCCTTAGGCCCCCCCTACAATTCTTCGACCAGCACGACCCCCGCGAGCGATTTGACCGCGCCCTTGATCTGCGGCGTGACCGCGCACATCAGGCCTGTGTCGATGTCATATTCCATCGCGCGGGCGTGGTCAGTCACGCAAAAACGCACTGGACCTTTCGCTGCGCCCTTCGCGCGGGCCAGAACCGCAGCCACAGCGGCCACCGCATCGGGCGCGTCGATATGCACGCGCAGGCCTGACACGCCCGCATCGGCCACAACGGAATCAATCGGTTGCGCGCCGCGTGCCAGCAGTTTGAGCGTTTCGGCTTCCATTGTGGCCTCGACCGTCAGGACGACGTTCTGACCGGGTTCGAGATATTGGCGCGCAGTGTCCAGCGTGTCGGAAAAAACAGTCACTTCATAAAGGCCAGATGTGTCTGACAATTGGACAAAAGCGAACCGATTGCCGCGCGCGGATTTGCGTTCTTGCCGCGCGGATACGGCCCCTGCCATCTTCGCCACAAGAGGACCTTGCGCCGCGCGGCGCTCGACCTCGGCCAAGGTCAGAACTTGCTTGCGCTTCAACGCGCCTGCGTAATCATCGAGCGGATGGCCTGACAGGTAGAAGCCCACGGCTTGGTGTTCATGACCCAACCGTTCCGTGGGGGGCCAATCATCCGTGGCGGGCAAGCGCGGTTCGGGAATGTCCGCGCCCGCCTCGCCAAAGAGCGAGACCTGTGATGACGCCCGCGCGTCATGCACCGCCGCTGAATAGGCCACCAGCGCATCGAGCCCATCAGACACGCGCCGCCGATTGCGGTCGAGCACATCGAACGCCCCCGCGCGGGCGAGCATTTCCAAAGGCCGCTTGCCCACGCGCTTCAGATCGACCCGCCGCGCAAGGTCAAAGGGCGTCGTAAACGGCCGCCCCCCGCGCCCGTCCACGATCATCTGCATCGCATCGACGCCCACATTCTTCAGCGCGCCAAGCCCGTAAACCAACGCGCCGTCCTGCACGTCAAACCGCGCCATTGAGCGGTTAACGCAAGGCGCCACCACGCGAATCCCCATCCTGTCCACTTCGCGCTTATAGACCGCCAGCTTGTCGGTCAGGTGCAAATCGCAGTTCATCACGCCCGCCATGAATTCGACGGGGTGATTGGCCTTCAGCCAGGCGGTTTGATAGCTGACCACGGCATAGGCGGCGGCGTGGGATTTGTTGAACCCGTAATTGGCGAATTTTTCGAGCAGGTCGAACACCTCGCCCGCCTTTTTCTCATCCACGCCATTTGCAATTGCGCCCTTCACGAATTTGGGGCGTTCCTTGGCCATTTCTTCGGCGATCTTCTTGCCCATCGCGCGGCGCAACAGGTCGGCCCCGCCAAGGGTATAGCCCGCCATGACCTGCGCAATCTCCATCACTTGTTCTTGGTAAACGATGATGCCCTGGGTTTCTTTCAGGATATGGTCGATGCTTGGATGGATCGATTCGAGCGGGCGCTTGCCGTTCTTCACCTCGCAATAGGTGGGAATATTCTCCATCGGGCCGGGGCGATAGAGCGCGACCAGCGCCACGATGTCTTCGATGCAGGTTGGCTTCATGCGCCGCAGCGCGTCCATCATGCCCGAGCTTTCAACCTGAAACACGGCCACCGTTCGCGCGCTAGCGTAAAGATCATAGGTCGGCTTGTCATCGAGCGGGATGGCGTTGATATCCACCACCACACCGCGACGTTTCAGCAGATCAACCGCGTTCTGGATCACAGTCAGGGTTTTCAGCCCCAGAAAGTCGAACTTCACAAGCCCCGCCGCTTCGACCCATTTCATGTTGAACTGGGTGGCGGGCATGTCCGAGCGCGGGTCGCGGTAAAGCGGGACGAGTTGATCGAGCGGGCGGTCCCCGATCACGACCCCGGCCGCGTGGGTGGACGCATTGCGCAACAGCCCTTCGATGGCTGCAGCATGGGTCAGCAGGCGGTCCACGACTTCTTCCGCCTTCGCCGCTTCGCGCAGGCGGGGTTCATCGGCCAGTGCTTTTTCAATGCTGACAGGCTTCACCCCTTCGACCGGGATCAGCTTGGACAGCTTGTCCACTTGCCCATAAGGCAATTGCAACACGCGCCCCACATCGCGGACGGCGGCCTTCGACAAGAGCGCGCCGAAGGTGATGATCTGCCCGACCTTGTCGCGGCCATATTTGCGCTGAACGTATTGAATGACCTCTTCCCGCCGATCCATGCAGAAGTCGATATCGAAATCCGGCATCGACACACGCTCGGGGTTCAGGAAGCGCTCGAACAGCAGCGCATAGCGGAGCGGGTCCAGATCCGTAATCGTCAGCGCATAGGCGACAAGGCTGCCCGCCCCCGATCCGCGCCCCGGCCCCACGGGAATGTCCTGATCCTTGGCCCATTTGATGAAATCAGCCACAATCAGGAAATAGCCGGGAAAGCCCATCTTCTCGATGATGCCAAGTTCAAATTCCAGCCTCTTTTTATATTCTTCGACGGGGGCGGCATGCGGGATCACGGCCAGCCGCGCGGCCAGCCCCTCGCGGGCTTGGCGGCGCAGTTCTTCCACCTCATCCTCGGCGAAGCGGGGCAGGATGGGGTTGCGCTTGGCGGCCTTGAAGGCGCAGCGCTTAGAGATTTCGACTGTGTTTTCCAGCGCTTCGGGCAGGTCGGCAAAGAGCACCGCCATTTCTTCCGGCGATTTCAGGTAATGGTTGGGCGTCAGGCGGCGGCGGGGAGCGGCTTGGTCCACGTAAGCGCCATCCTTGATGCAGAGAAGCGCGTCATGGGCTTCAAACATCTGCGCTTTCGGGAAATGCACATCATTCGTGGCCACAAGGGGCAGATCCATCGCATAGGCCATGTCGATGAACGCGCCTTCCGTCGCGGCCTGCGCAGGCATGATCTGCCCGGCTGCATCCATGTGGCGCGACAGTTCCACATACAGTCGGTTGGGATAGATCGCGGCCAGCCGCTCCATCAGCGTCTGGGCCTTGGGCATCTGGCCCGACTGGACCAGCTTGCCCACAGCGCCCTCGGCCCCGCCGGTCAGGCAAATCAGGCCGTCCGAATGGCGCGCGAGTTCATCGACTGTCACTTGCGGCACAGGCCGGTCGGTGGGCAGATACAGGCAGGAATTCAGCGCCATCAGGTTCAGATAGCCCGCTTCGTTCTGCACCAGCAGCACCACGGGGGCGGGCATGCGCAGCTTTTCGCCCGGCAGGGCCGGATCATAGGCCACGCTGATCTGGCAGCCCAAGATCGGCTGCACCCCTGCACCCGAGGCCGCCACGGAAAATTCGAGCGCTGCAAACAGGTTGTCCGTATCCGTGACGGCAATAGCGGGAAAGCCGCGCGCTGCCGCATCCTTGACGAGTTTTTTCAACGGATACGCCCCTTCAAGCAGGGAGTATTCGCTATGCACGCGGAGGTGTATGAATTTGGGATCGGCCATGGTGGGACTTTATCCCGGCCCGCCTTTCAGGTGCAAGGGCAGGCCAGCCGCGACGAAGATCACGCGCGTGGCAAGCGTCGCCATGCGTTGATTTAGCACGCCCGCTTCGTCCCGGAACCGCCGGGCAAGGGCATTGTCAGGGACAATCCCCAAGCCCACTTCATTGGCCACAAGCCAGACCGGACCGCGCCGCGCGTGCAGGGCGTGCTCCAAGGCCGCGTATTCTGCGCCCAGATCATGCTCGGCCAGCAGATGATTGGTGAGCCAAAGGGTCAGGCAATCGACCAGCACAGGTGCGCCTTCAGGCAAGGTGCCCAGAAGTGCTGCCAGCGCGAGCGGTTCTTCGCGCGTCATCCATCCCATTTCCCGCCTGTCACGATGCTGGGCAATCCGCGCGCGCATTTCGTCATCCCAAGCCTGCGCCGTGGCGATATAGACCCACGGGGCGGGCAAAGCTGTGATCTCGGCTTCCGAAAAGCGGCTTTTGCCAGAGCGCGCGCCACCAAGGATCAGGGTCAGGTCATACATCGGCAAACATCCCCGGCGCGAAGGGAAGAGTGCCGCCGAATTTCACCTCGGATTGCCAAGCGTCATCCCCCATGACCCGCCAGCGTGCGGATTTGATGACACCGTGATGCGTGACCACCAGCACCCCCGGCCCTGCATGATCGCGGAGTGCAGCAAGCGACCGGTCACGCAGAGCGGCCACACTTTCCCCGCCATGCGGGCGCGCGTGCAGCAGGTCAGCGGCCCATACGTCGAGTTCCGCGCGCGGGATGTCGGCCCAAGGCCGCCCTTCCCACGCGCCGAAATCCATCTCGGTCAGGCGCGGGTCGATGGTCAGACCCAAGCCGCGCGCGTCCGCCACAAACTCAGCCAATGCAAGGCAGCGGCTGAGAGGCGAGGTCACAACGCGGCTGACCTGCGGCAGTTCCTGCACGATCCGGCCCGCATGGGCGGCAAAGCATGGCCCCACAGCCAGATCGGTGCGCCCATAGCACAGCCCCTGCGCGGCCGCAGGCTTGGTGTGACGCAACAGGATCATGTCCATGCGCTTGCCCCTAGCAGGATCGCTGTCGCCGTCACGACCTGTATTCCGCCCAACGTGTCGCCAGTTTGGCCACTCAGGCGGCGCAGGACCCACGCGCGCCAGAGTGCGGCGGCCAGCAACCCTAGACTGCTTGCTGTCAAGACTGCCCCAAGCGGCATCAGCGTGCCCGCGATCAGAACCGCCGCGCCCACCGCTACGCCGATGCGGATGCTGCCCGCGCGCCCAAGCGGTGCGGTCAACCCACTGCCCGTGCCTTGCGTGCGCAAGTATGGGTCGCGCGTCAAGGCCAGTGTCATCAGCGCGCGGCTGAGCGTATGGGCCAAGATCAGCCCGCCCATGGCTTGCGCAAGCGGTTGCGAGACCAGCGCCGTCCCTTGCAACCCCGCCGCCGCCCCCAGCGTGAGTGTGCCATAGGACCCGATCCGGCTGTCGCGCATGATTTCAAGCGCGCGCTCGGGGCTGCGCCCGCCGCCCAGACCATCGAGCGTGTCGGCAAGCCCGTCTTCATGCAGCGCGCCTGTGACGATGACCAGAACGGTCAGCACGACGACAACCGCAACCAGCATAGGCAAAATTTGGGCAAGCCCGGCCAGCACCAGCGCCCCTGCCCCGCCCAAAGCAAGCCCCACAAGCGCGAACCAATGCGGCGCGCGTGCCATCCGCTCGGGGCAATAAGCGCGCATTCCGCCCAAGGGCAGACGCGTCAGGAACTCGCCCGCAAGCGCGATTTCGGCCAGCGCACCCCGCATCTGTTACCCCGTGCTGACGCCCGCGCTGTCGAAACTGGCCATATCGCACAGCATAGCAGACGCCGCCTTGACCAAAGGCCACGCCAGCAGCGCGCCCGTCCCTTCGCCCAGCCGCATGTCCAGATCAAGCAGCGGCTCTACACCCAGCCAGCCCAAAGCCGCGCGGTGGCCCGCTTCCTGGCTGCGGTGGCAGAATACCATCGCCATGCGGATATGCGGCGCGCGGGCCAATGCGATAGCGGCCGCGGCGGTTGCGATGAAACCATCGACCAGCACCAGCCGCCCAGTTTCAGCGGCTTCCTGCATCGCGCCTGCCATCATCGCGATCTCGAACCCGCCATATTCGCGCAAGATTTCGTCCGGGGTCAGGTTCGCGGTGCGTGCAGCGGCCTGTTCCAGCACAGCGCGCTTGCGCGCGAGCCCTGCATCATCCACGCCCGTTCCGCGTCCGACCAGATCGGCCAAAGGCAACCCAGTCAGCTTGTGCAGGATGATGCTGGCCGTCGCCGTGTTTCCGATGCCCATTTCGCCAAAAGCCTTCGCATCTGCTTGGGTCTCGCGCACGACGGCCGCGCCATGGGCAAGCGCTTGGGCAAGTTGGGCTTCGGACATGGCCGGGCCTCTCAGGAAAGACGCGGTTCCTGCCCCGATCCGGCGCGACATCAGCGCGGGATGCAGGATCGGTTCGCCTGTGACGCCGGCATCCACCACTTGCACGGGCACCGACTGCGTCGCGGCAAAGACATTGGCCGCAGCACCGCCTGCCAGAAAATTCAACACCATCTGCCCCGTCACTTCCTGTGGAAAGGCCGAGACGCCTTCGCGCGCGATCCCGTGATCCGCTGCGAAGATTGTGAGCACGCATGTTTCGATGCGCGGGGTCAGGCTGTTTCGAAAGGCAGCGATTTGGGCAGCCAGTCCTTCGATCCGACCTAATGCGCCAAGGGGCTTGGTCTTGGTGTCGATAGCGTGGCGAATTTGCGCCTCGGTCAGGCGAGGGGTTTGGGCTGTCATCAGAAAATCCTAGCGGGAAACTACATCCCTGTCGTATTCTCCTGCCAATGACAGCGCAATCGGAAACGCTTAAGCGGCTTTGTCCACAGACTTGAGCTGCGTGTTCACGGCGCATGTGAAATCGGCCAGACTGAAAGGTTTAGCCAGAAAAACCGAATGCTCCGTGCGCGCTTGTGCTGCACTGCGGCCATCTTCGGCATAGCCCGACATGAACACAACGGGCGTAAGCGGATATCGGTCACGCACTTGCGCAATCCAGCTTGGGCCATCAAGGCCGGGCATGATGACATCCGTCACAAACAAATCCGGCTGCACACTGGCATCCGCCAATAAGGTAAGCGCGGCTTCACCCGAATCAGCTTCCAAAACGCGGTGACCCTGCAATTGAAGCGCCCTTGCCGCAAACGAGCGGACAGGGGCTTCGTCTTCGACCAGCAGGACAAGGGCGCGCTTCTGCCCTATTCCGCGCAGTTCAATTGCACGCGTATCAGTACGGGGGATCACGTCGCGGACATCCTTGGGCTTGAAATAAAGCGTAACAATCGTGCCGAGCCCTTCCTGACTGTCGATGAAGATAAATCCGCCCATTTGTTTGACAATGCCATAGACTGTGGACAAACCAAGCCCGGTGCCTTCACCCTGGCGCTTGGTTGTAAAGAATGGCTCGAACAGTTTTCCAAGATTGGCTGCGGGAATGCCGATGCCTTGATCGCGCACTTCGATCACCGCATATTCCCCCGCGGGCAAGGTCGCGCGTTCGCGGATCATCCCTTGCGGCAAGTTGAGCAGCCGCGTTTCGATCACAATTTCACCCCCCAAGGGCATCGCATCGCGCGCGTTCACCACAAGATTCACGAGAATCTGCTCAAATTGCCGACGGTCTGACCGGATCGCAATTGGCCGATCAGCAAACCGAACCGACAACGTGATTTTTTCGCCGACGAGCCGGTTCATCAGATGCACCAGATCGCCAAGACCCGCTTGCAGGTCGATGGTTTCAAACTGCAATGTCTGCTTGCGTGAAAAGGCCAGCAATTGCCGCACCAAAGCCGCAGCGCGGTTGGTGTTTTGCTGAATTTGCATCAAGTCCGGGTAATCGATATCTGACCGATCATGCCGCATCAGGATAAGCTCGCAATGCCCGGAAATTGCTGTCAGCAAGTTATTGAAATCATGCGCGACACCTCCTGCCAATTGGCCAATCGCGTGCATCTTTTGGCTTTGAGTAAACTTGGCTTCCAGGGATTTCAACTCGGTTGCATCATTCAGCACAGCCAGCAGCATGTTCGGGGGGCCCATCGGCATGGGCCTTACCGAGACCTGGACAAAGTTCTCCACCCCATGCTGGGCCAGGCGGAGCACCTCTGTCCCGCGACCAGCGCGATTTGCGCGGATATCGTCCAACCATTCCGCGATGGGGCGACCCAAGCCTTCGAGCCTGTCGCTAAAGCAGGGAAGTTCCTGGTCTGACAAATGCAGAAGGCGACGGGCCTCGATATTGGCGAATACGATCTGATCCTCTGGGTCGATATGGGCAATTGCAACAGGAAGCTGGTTCAAGGCGACCTGCGCATCGGCGCGCAGAGTTGGCGCAATTTCTGGGGGAAGCAGCACGATCAGCGCGCCACCGCGACCATCCGACAAACGCGCGGCAAGTGCCGATTCGCCGCTATGGGCCACGATCACTGGCGATAATTCCGGTGTCAGCGGCGCTCCGCCCACGAACACATCGTCCAGATGAGCAATTTGAGGTGTAACTTTCACTGCAAATTCTTGGGTCATCGCGATTATCTGACCCGCTTCCGTGACATGGAGCCACGACAGCAAATCTGGCATCGCGTGCGGCTCTGGTCGCGGGAGGGGCCGAAAGCGCCAAAGGAAGCGTCCCGACCCAACATCCTGAACTGTGACGGCCTGCTCGGACCCATTGACGACAAGCTTGGTATACGCAACCTTGCGTATCGCCGCCGCATCGTGCTGACGACGCAGGAAAACAGGGGGCTGTGCGCAGAAATCGGTCAAAAGCTGTGCCATCAACGGCGTATTGGGCAGCGATGTGGCCGCGACCATGTTGCGCCACAAAATGGTGCCTTTGCGCCCTTCGACGATCAAGCACGGCGAGAGATCGTCACGCAAGGCACTATCGAAGGCGGCAAGCTGTGTCGCGCGCTGGGCCCTAAGCCATATCTGCACAATTATATTCAACAAAGCCAGAACAGCCATTGCCCCAGCAATGCCCAAAACTGTCCAAGAAGATGGTGTCGTGGTTACTTGCGCAGCAACAAACCATCCTGTTGCCGCCAAGCCCACGAGCAGCATGGCCAAGAAAGGGCGCGGCAGTCCTGTCAGCAGCATTGTCGAGCCATCCCATCCCCTTGGTCTGAGGCCGCAAAGGAGTATTGGCCATCTATCGTAAAGAAAGGGTTAACCCGCGCGCCGGACTATTCAACCAGAAAGCGTGTGAAATCTATTCGTTTCTCTTAATAAGAGATAGAAAAAACCCATCGCCCCCGTCCAGCGGTGTCAAACGCAGGCGCTGGACAAGCTGAAACGCGGCGTTTCGCGCCAGAAAGCCTGTGATCTGATGGTCATTCTCGCACTGCAAAAGCGAGCAGGTCACGTAGGCAAGCCAACCTTGCGGGCGCACCAGACACGCTGCACGGTCAAGAATTTCGCTCTGAATGCTTAACAACCGCGCAAGACCGTCAGCGTCCAGCAGCCATTTTCCCTGCGGTGCGCGCCTCCAACTGCCTGACCCTGAACAGGGCACATCCGCAAGCACCAGATCAAACTGTCCTTCGGGGCGGTCTGTCAGCGCGATCCGAACCCCGGCGCGGGCCGCACGCGGGCCGGTATCCTGCATCCGCGCGGGGTCGGCATCGTACGCCGTTACCTGAGCGCCCCGCGCAGCCAACGCAAGCGCCTTGCCACCGCCACCTGCACAGTAATCGAGCACGCGCAATCCCTGCAAGTCTGGCAATACCGCAATCACAGCCTGGGATGCCGCGTCCTGCAATTCGACCAACCCATCCGCGAAGGCACGGGACTGACGCAGTTTTCGCGCGCCTTCTGTGACTTCAAGCGCTGTCGGGGCAAGGGGGTGGGGCTGCGCCATGATCCCCTCGCGGCGCAGGATTTCGACAGCCTGCATCGCCTGCTTGTGCCGCAGATTGACTCGTACGAAAACTGGCGCGCGGCTTTGCATCCGTGACAGGATCGGCGCCGTTTCCGCGCCCAGACTGTCCAGCATCATCGGCCAAAGCCAGTCCGGGCAATCGAGGCGGACCGGATCAGGCATCGGCGCCGGATGATAGGTCTCCTCTGCCTGTGTCAGTGGCGCAGGCGCATGACCTTGTCCAGTGAGCAGCGCGCCAATTTCCGACCCGGTCGTGCGCAACATCCCCAGAACCAGACCGCGCCCAGTCTCTGACCCGCCTATATGCGCGAAAGACCGCTTGCACCGAAGCGCGTCAAATACATGGTCGCGGATCACCAAACGGTCACCAGACCCTGCAAAGCGGTTGCTGCGCGCCCAGGAGGTCAGCGCCTGTTCGGCAGCGCCACCCGCAAGGATGCGGTCCAAAATTTCGATCGCAGCGCTTAGCCGGGCAGCAGGGGTCATGCCAACACTCCTCGCGAAACAAAACGCCCCTGCACGAGGGCAGGGGCGTTTTGAAAGTGGCGCGGTTGACGGGGCTCGAACCCGCGACCCCCGGCGTGACAGGCCGGTACTCTAACCGACTGAGCTACAACCGCGCGCTTGAGCGTCATCTATGCGACCGTGCAAGCGGCGTCAAGCGCGAATGGCGCAAAAATCGTCACGTCTTGCGCGTGGCCCGTTGAAGGGCAAGCCATGCAAGCAGCCCCAGATACACCAAGTCGATCAGCAGTAATGTCAGCCAGAAGCGCGTGATCAACAAGCCCACAAGTGCGCCCATGCCCACCAGCACCCAGACCGCATCTTGTCGCGCAATCCGCACCCCTTTGAGCGAGGGGGTGGGCAGTCGCGACACCATCAGAAGGCCAATTGCAGCCAGAAATAGCGCAGTCAATACTGGAAACCGCGACGGATCAACCCATCCCGCAAGCCCCGCATAAACTGGCAGCAGCCCGAGCATTGCCCCCGCAGGCGCAGGCACGCCCACAAAATACTTCGATGCAGCCCCTTCCGGCGTGGCACGGCTGATATTGAAACGCGCAAGCCGCAGGCAGGCGCAAACGGCGAAAACCAGCACAAAAATCCAGCCCGGACCCGCCATTGGGCCGGACAGGGCGTAGCCAAAGACCAGAATACTGGGCGCGACCCCGAAGCTGACGAAGTCGGCGAAACTGTCGAGTTCCGCCCCAAACGAGCTTGCCGCATTCAGCTTGCGCGCCAAAAGCCCGTCAATCCCGTCCATGATCGCGGCGAACACGATCAGCCCGGCGGCCAGTTCAAAGCGCCCGTCAAACGTGAAGCGAATCGCTGTCAGACCCGCACACATGCCCAAGATCGTGACCAGATTGGGCACCAGATGCAGGAACGGAAGCGAATCGCGCCGCTTTTCCATAGTCTAGCGCACCTCTGCCATGCGGCGCGGCTCGACGCTGGTCAGGTCCGCGATCACGGTTTCCGCGCTGATCATGGTCTGGCCCAGCGCCACTAGCGGCTCTACACCTTCGGGCAGATAGACATCCACGCGGCTGCCAAAGCGGATCATCCCGAAACGCGCGCCGGTTTGCAGCGCCTGCCCTTCAGTCACTTCACACAAGATGCGCCGCGCGACCAGGCCCGCGATCTGCACCACCGCAATCTTGCGACCGTCCGCCAGTTCCAGCGCCATCGAATTGCGCTCATTATCCACTGACGCCTTGTCGAGCGAGGCATTCAGGAACTTCCCCGGCCGGTAGCTGATCTTGGCCACCCGCCCCGCAACCGGCGCGCGATTCACATGGCAGTTGAACACGTTCATGAATACCGAAACGCGCGTCAGCGGCTGGTCGCCCATTTCCAGCTCGGCCGGCGGCACAGCGGGTTCAATAAGGCTGATGACCCCATCCGCCGGGCTGACCAGAAGCCCCTCGCGCACGGGGGTCTGGCGGTCCGGGTCACGGAAGAAGTAATAGCACCAGATCGTCAGGCCCACACCGATCCAGCCCAAAGGCTGCCAGATCAGGAACAGAACGACGGTCACCGCCGCAAAGATCGGGATGAATTTATACCCCTCTTTATGGATGGGCTTCACCACGGTCGAAAGCATGTCAGCGGCCATCGGGCCTCCTTTTCTCTATATTTGGTCAATATCGCCTTGCGCGCGTTGGGCATGGAACTCTGCCACGAAACTGTCAAGCACACCGCCTGCGATAGAAGCGCGCAAGCCCTGCATCAGGCGCTGGTAATAGCGCAGATTGTGCCATGTCAGCAGCATGGACCCGATGATTTCATCGCTTTTGATGACATGGTGCAGATAGGCGCGGCTGTAGCTGGTGCAGGCAGGACAATCGCACCCCTCTTCCAGCGGGCGGGGGTCGTCCTTGTGGCGCGCATTGCGCAGGTTGACGGGCCCGCGCGCCGTCCAGCCCTGCCCCGTGCGGCCAGAGCGCGACGGCAGCACGCAGTCAAACATATCCACCCCACGCTGGACCGCGCCCACAATGTCATCGGGCTTGCCCACGCCCATCAGGTAACGCGGCTTGTCATCAGGCAACTGGCCGGGCGCATAGTCGAGGACGCCAAACATCGCCTCTTGCCCTTCACCCACCGCCAGCCCACCGATGGCATAGCCATCAAAGCCAATCCCGCGCAGCGCCTCGGCCGATTGCGCGCGGAAATCCGGCTCCAGCCCCCCTTGCTGGATGCCGAACAGCGCATAGCCGGGCCGGTCCCCAAACGCATCGCGCGAGCGCTGCGCCCAGCGCATCGACAGAAGCATCGACTTCTCGATCACCGCACGGTCGGCGGGTAAAGCGGGGCATTCATCGAAACACATCACGATGTCCGACCCGAGCAGGCGCTGGATCTCCATCGACCGTTCCGGCGTCAGCATGTGGCGCGAGCCGTCATGGTGGCTCGAAAACTGCACGCCTTCTTCGGTCAGCTTGCGCAGGGACGCCAGCGACATGACCTGAAACCCACCCGAATCGGTCAGGATGGGCCGCTCCCAGTTCATGAACTTATGCAAACCACCCAAAGCGGCGATCCGCTCTGCCGTGGGCCGCAGCATCAGGTGATAGGTATTGCCGAGCAGGATATCCGCGCCTGTTTCGCGCACCGACCCCGGCAACATCGCCTTCACTGTGGCCGCAGTCCCCACCGGCATGAAGGCAGGCGTGCGAATGTCGCCGCGCGGCGTATGGATCACGCCTGTCCGCGCGCGCCCGTCCCTCGCCGCAATGTCAAACCGAAATCCCACGCCTCTCCCCTGCAAAACCGCCCGCCCTTTGCCCGAAAACCGCTCCTTTGCCAAGCCTGCGCTTTATCTTGCTCCAAATACTCCGGGGTCCGGGGCAGAGCCCCGGCTGCCCTGCTGTCAACGCGCGTGACAACACCCTACCGCCTCCGCCGCAGATACACGTAATATGCCCCACTTCCCCCATGCCGGGCATGGGCTTCGCGCAGTTCTAGCACGGCGCCCGCCAAAGGGGCCATACGCAGCCATTTCGGCACATCATGCTTCAGCGCGCCGGGCCTGCGCGGGATCGGCCCGTCATCGGCCACCGATTTCCCCTTGCCGGTAATCACCAGCACCAGCCGCAACCCTGCCCCCTGCGCACGCAGGATAAAGCCGTTCAGCGCTGCATGCGCCTGTGCCAGCGTCATGCCGTGCAGGTCAATCCGCGATTCCGGCTCCAGCTTGCCGCGCGTCATGCGCTGGAATTGCTTCATGTCCATCGCCACGGGGGCCGCGCGCAGCGCATCAGATAGCGGGCGCAGCAGGTCATGTCGGGGGGGCGGGCTGACAGGGTCGGGCCGCAAAATGCGCCCTTCAAGCACAGGCTTGGGCTTGACCGGGGTCGCCACAGGGTCCGGCATCGGCACTTGCACGACCGCGCGCTTATGCAAAGGCCGCGCGGTTTCTGCCACGCGGCCCCATAATTCCTGTTCTTCCGGTCCCAGCTTGCGCCCGGATTTGCGGGCCATGACCGCTTACTCGCCTGTTGCGACCAGCTTCCAGTTTGGGCTGTCCGAGGTCATGTTGCGCGCGAAGGTCCAGACATCTTTCTGGCGCTTGATCGTGTTGGCATCGCCATCCACAACTGCCCCCGTCGCGGCATTGCGCACGACCGAGGTCAGTTCGGCCACGAAACGCAAGGTGATTTCACCCTCTTTGGTCTTTTCATTGAACTCGGCCTCGGTGATCTCGATTTCACGCAAGCCCACGAAGGTCGCATCAACTTTCAGCCCTTCCCTCTCGCGCAATTGCACGACCTCGTCAAAGCTGTTGAACACGTCACGCGACAGGAAAGGCAGGATCGAATCCATGTCGGACGATTCAAACGCCATCAGAATCATTTCATAGGCCCCGCGCGCCCCTTGCAGGAACTCGCCCACCGAAAAATCAGGATCAACGGCCTTCATCCGCGCCAGCGCGCGGGCGGCATCGGACCCTTCAGGCACATGATCGGTGATATCCGCATCTGGCCCACCGTCAATCACTTCAAAGCGGCGCTTTGCGGGGACTTCGGGGGCGGCGGTTTCACCACGGGGAAGGGGCTTCGCTTCGAATCCATCACGGGTGCCAAGCACAGCGCGCAGGCGCAGGATCAGGAAAACGGCGATGCCGGCAAGGATCAAAAGCTGGATCACGGCGGGGTCCATAAAGTTGCCTCGGGCAAGGGGTTGGGTCATGCTATACCCGTGCTTATGTAAGGTGCCTGTCCGCCCAAGTCCACCAATTGCGGGCACGACATTTTCGTGTAGGGTCAAAACATGCCGGTTTTGTTGATCTTCCTTGCGCTACCCTTGATCGAGATTGCGCTTTTTGTCGCAATCGGCGGACAGATCGGTGTGCTTGCCACGCTGCTCTGGGTTCTGGCGAGTGCGGCCATGGGGATAGCGCTGATGCGGCGCGAACCCCAGCGCAGCAGTGCCGATATTCGGCAGGCTTTGGCTGTGGATGCAAGCCCGGCCAGCCCCATGGCGCATTCTGCCTTGCGGATGCTCGGCGCGCTGCTTCTGGCCGCGCCCGGCTTCCTGACCGATGCACTGGGGCTGCTCTTGTTGCTTGCGCCTGTGCGGTCCCTGATGCTCGCGCGCTTTCTGCCCCGCACGATGACCCGTGCGCACCCGGCGCGTGACGACATCATCGACGGCGATTACACGACCGAGCCGGACCCCATCCAGCCGCATTTGCCGATTGACCATCCGGGCCCCTATCACCGGGATTGAGCCCAGGCCCCCCCCCTGCTACAAGCCCGTGCAATTCAAGCCAACCACAGGATCATACAATGACCGACCAGAACGGTGCCCAGCCCGCAGCCGCCCCGCGCATCAATGTGCGCATCCTTGCGCAATATATGCGCGATCTGTCTTTTGAAAACGTCGCCGCCCAGAAAAAGCTGCAAGGCACGAATGTGCAACCCGACATTCAGGTTCAGGTCAGCCTTGATGCGAACAAGCGCGACGTCGATGGCCAGTTCGATGTTGGGACGAAATTCAAGATCACTTCGACCAACAAAGTGGATGGCTCGACCCTGTTCGTGGTAGAGCTTGACTATGTCGGCCTGTTCCTGATCGAAGGCGTGCCTGCCGAACAGATGCACCCTTTCCTTCTGATCGAATGCCCGCGCCTGCTGTTCCCCTTCGCGCGCCGGATCATTTCCGACGTCACCCGCGATGGCGGCTTCCCCGCGCTGAACCTTGACAATGTGGATTTCATGGAACTCTACCGTCAGGAACTGGTGCGCCAGCAACAGGCCGCACAGCCCATCGCCAACTAAGCGCGCCCCGGCGCTTGCGCCGGGCACCCCCTCCATATCGTCTAGACCCCTTTCAGCCGGAGCACAGTCATGGCCTCGTATCAATATGTCTATCACATGGACGGTGTGTCCAAGACCTATCCGGGGGGCAAGAAATGCTTTGAAAACATCCGGCTGTCCTTCCTGCCCGGCGTGAAGATCGGGGTCGTGGGCGTCAATGGTGCGGGCAAATCCACGCTTTTGCGCATCATGTCCGGTGTGGACAAGGATTTCACGGGCGAAGCTTGGGCCGCCAAAGGCGCGCGCGTGGGCTACCTGCCGCAGGAACCGCATCTGGACCCCACGCTCGATGTGCGGGGCAATGTCATGCTGGGGGTGGCCGCAAAGCAGGCCAAGCTCGACCGCTACAATGACCTTGCCATGAACTATTCGGACGACACCGCAGAGGAAATGGCGCAGCTTCAGGACGAGATTGACGCCGAAAACCTGTGGGATCTGGACAGCCAGATTGACGTGGCGATGGAAGCGCTCCGCTGCCCGCCCGACGATGCCAATGTCGAAACCCTGTCTGGTGGGGAAAAGCGGCGCGTGGCGCTCTGCAAATTGCTGCTCGAAGCGCCCGAGATGCTGCTTCTGGACGAACCGACCAACCATCTGGACGCCGAAACCATCGCCTGGCTGCAACAGCACCTGATCGACTACAAGGGCACGATCCTGATCGTGACCCATGACCGCTATTTCCTGGATGATATCACCGGCTGGATTCTGGAACTCGACCGCGGGCGCGGTATCCCCTATGAGGGGAATTATTCCGCATGGCTCGAACAGAAAGCCAAACGTTTGGCGCAGGAAGCGCGCGAGGACAAGGCGCGTCAGAAATCGCTCGAGCGCGAATTGGAGTGGATCCGCGCGGGCGTCAAAGCCCGCCAGACCAAATCCAAGGCGCGGATTCAGGCTTACGAGGAAAAGGCCAGCCAGTCCGAGCGCGAGAAGGTCGGCCGCGCGCAGATCATCATCCCCAACGGCCCGCGTCTGGGGGGCAAGGTCATCGACATCACCGACCTGACCAAGGGCTATGGCGACCGCCTGCTGATCGAAGGGCTGACTTTTGCCCTGCCGCCCGGTGGGATCGTGGGCGTGATCGGCCCGAATGGCGCGGGGAAATCGACCCTGTTCCGCATGTTGACAGGCCAAGAACAGCCCGATGGCGGCACGATCGAATTCGGGGACACAGTGAAACTGTCCTATGTGGACCAGTCCCGCGATTCGCTCGATCCGAACAAGACGGTTTGGGAGGAAATCAGCGACGGGCTGGACATTATCGCGCTTGGCGATGCCGAGGTGAATTCCCGCGCCTATGTCGGCGCGTTCAACTTCAAAGGGGGCGATCAGCAAAAGAAAGTGGGCCTGCTGTCGGGGGGCGAACGCAACCGCGTGCATATGGCTAAACTGTTGCGGTCTGGCGGCAACGTGCTGCTGCTCGATGAACCGACGAACGATCTGGACGTGGAAACGCTGCAAGCTTTGGAAGCAGCATTGGAGGATTTCGCAGGCTGCGCGGTCATCATCAGCCACGACCGCTTCTTCCTTGACCGGCTCTGCACGCATATCCTGGCCTTTGAAGGCGAGGCGCATGTGGAATGGTTTGAAGGTAACTTCGCGGCCTATGAAGAGGACAAGAAGCGCCGCCTGGGGCCGGATGCGCTGGAACCGAAGCGGGTGAAGTATAAGAAGTTTGCAAGGTGAGGGTGTGGGGGCTGCCTGACAGCCCCCACTGTTTTTACCCGCGAGGCGGCGGTTGGTCTTTGTCCATCCACCAATTAGATCGCATTTTATTCGATGCCCCACGACGCTTGTTGCGGAGCTTACTTTCTCGGTGTTTACACCGGTTTCGGAAATCAGGCATGACGCCTCCTTATGTTGGGCGCCTTTACCTGAAGAGCTATAAATTGTATGACGCTCGCCGCAGTGAGTTTGTTCGCTACCTTTCGGCTGCGGTTCGGCACTCTGCTTTTTTCGCTCCACACTTCCAAGAGTTCCCCGAGATGTTTGCTCCATCTTTGGTGGGGCCCTTGGTTATGCGGTAAGCACAATAGCCCAGAAACCACCTTCACGCAACATCACAAGCCTCAAGGATTGTAAAAACTCTTGCAACACAATGGCGGTTGTGAAATTGTGTCACGAACGGCAGGAGGGCCTTATGTCCGACAAAGTAACCAAAGCACTTCTTGAAGAGCTGGCCTTGCTTCACGTGAAGCTAGAGCAGACAGATATTTTTAAAGAAATACAGATACTTGAGCGTATGGTCGCGCGTCGTCAATCGCAGGACGAACTACCAAAAGGCAACGACCCCACGGCTGCAAGCGTCGCTCATAACTCAGCTACAAGGCAGCGGACGACACCGATTTCGCAGGTTAAGCTGCGCGTCTGTGAAATGCTTGTGGGTGCCAAGCTACCAATTTCTACCAAGGAAATCTTAAGCCGTTTAGAGGCAGAAGGGATCATAGTTCCTGGCGATTCGCCCCAGAACAACCTCTCAGCACACCTCTCTCGTGACAGCACGTTTATCAGTTGGGGGAGGTCTGGTTGGACACTTGCGGCAGAAGTCGATCCAGAATTGGGATACGTTAAATCTGCTGTTATCGGTTACTTAGCGTCTATCGCAGAACAAGAACGCCAGATGTTGTATGATGCATGCACGGAGAATGATGGTGCGATACCTGACGAGGTAACAAGGAAAATTGCAACACAAATCAAGAATCATCTTGGTCGCAATCTTGTATCGCAAGAAGAAGCAGCGGTGGAAAAGAACTTGCGTGATCTTTTGAATGACCACGGCAAGACACAACGAGACGACTTGTTGTAGTGATCTTCATGAAAAGAACAAAAAAGACCTAAAGCTTGCAGACCTCGGAACTGACCAAGAGGCCGAAGCCTTCCTAGACCAAGACCTCTCCACCCTCGACTTCACCCAGTTCAAACCGATGCGCTTTGAAACCCTGCAGAAATCCGCGCGGGTGACGATGCGGTTGCCCTAACCCTTGATCCAAGCCCTCAAGGCCAAAGCCAAAGCGCGCGGCATTCCCTATCAGCGCCGGATCCGCGAAGCTCTTGAGCGCGCGCTGACCTAAGCCCTATCCCTGCTCCGGCACCAGAATTTCGCGCTTACCGACATGGTTGGCGGGGGTGACGATGCCTTCGTCCTCCATCTGCTCGACCAGACGCGCGGCTTTGTTATAGCCGATGCCCAGCTTGCGCTGGATGTAGCTCGTGGAACATTTGCGGTCCTGAATGACCACCTGCACGGCCTGATCATAGAGCGCGTCTTCGCCCGTCGTATTGCCGCCCAGACCCAGAACCGCGTCAATCTCCGCGTCGCGCTCGCCATCGCGATCTTCGATCACACCGGATTTGTAATCGGGCGGGCCGAAGGATTTCAGGTGGGTGACGACCTCCTCGACTTCTTCATCACTCACAAACGGCCCATGCACACGAACGATCCGCGAGCCGCCCGCCATATAGAGCATATCCCCCTGCCCCAGCAATTGCTCCGCGCCCTGTTCGCCCAAGATGGTGCGGCTGTCGATCTTGCTGGTCACTTGGAAGCTGATGCGCGTGGGGAAGTTTGCCTTGATCGTGCCGGTGATCACATCGACGGACGGGCGCTGCGTGGCCATGATCAGGTGGATACCCGACGCGCGTGCCATCTGCGCAAGCCGCTGGATGCAGGCTTCAATTTCCTTGCCCGCGACCATCATCAGATCGGCCATCTCGTCCACGATCACGACGATATAGGGCAACAGTTCCGGCGCGAATTCTTCGGTCTCGAACACAGGATCGCCGGTTTCATCGTCAAACCCGGTCTGGATCGTGCGCTTGAACTTCTCGCCCGCGCAAAGGGCTTCGCGCACGCGGCCATTGTAGCCGTCAATGTTGCGCACGCCCATCTTGGACATCTTGCGATAGCGATCCTCCATTTCCGCCACGACCCATTTAAGCGCCACAACGGCTTTCTTCGGGTCCGTGACCACGGGCGACAGCAAATGTGGAATGCCGTCATAGACCGACAATTCCAACATCTTGGGGTCAATCATGATCATCCGGCATTCTTCGGGCGTCAGGCGATACAGAAGCGACAGGATCATCGTATTGATCGCAACCGACTTACCCGAGCCGGTGGTGCCCGCAATCAACAAATGCGGCATCTTGGCAAGGTTGGCTACAACAGGTTCGCCATCAATCGCTTTGCCCAAAGCAAGCGGCAGGCGCATGTTGGTGTCGCCAAAGTCGCGCGTGGACAGAATTTCGCGCAACACGACCTTTTCGCGGTGGGCATTGGGCAATTCGATGCCGATGATCGAGCGCCCCGGCACCGTGGACACGCGCGCTGACAGCGCCGACATGGAGCGTGCAATATCGTCCGCCAGCCCGATCACGCGGCTCGCTTTCAGGCCCGGCGCGGGTTCGAGCTCATATTGCGTGACGACAGGGCCGGGGCGGACGCTGACAATCTCGCCGCGCACGCCGTAATCATCGAGCACGTTTTCCAGCATCCGCGCGTTTTCTTCGAGCGCTTCGTCGCTTTGAGTAAAGCGCTGTACGCTCGACGCTGTTTCGAGCAATGTCAGCGGGGGCAGTTCAAATTGCGGGCGCGATGGGTCAAAGGCAAATCGCGGCTGCGCTTCTTCCTGCGCGCGGCGCGAAGGTTGCGGGCGGCCTTGTGCGGTGGTTACAACTCGGCGCGTGGCGATGACGGGCGGTGGGGCATAGCCGGGCTCTTCGGGTTCCGGCGCGATCTGCTGCGGCACCAAGGCCGGAGCGACCGGCGGTGCAGCAACCCGCATCCAGTCCGGCATCGGCACCGGACCAAAGCTTGGACCCGAGACTTCGGCGCGCACAGACAAGGCTGGCGCAACTGGGGCCGCAACTGGGGCGCGCAAGACTGGCTCAACTGCCCGCACTTGGGATTCAACAGGCGCGCGCAAGGGTGGCTCGGTCACAGGCCGGACGGACGGATCGAAAACACGCACAGGCTTCGACGGCTTGCGATGGCGCACAGCGTCTACAATCCGCGCAGTGATCCGATCTGCGGGCACATCGATATCCTCATGCGCGACCGGATGCTCGACCAATTCGGGCTGCGGCATGACCGGGCGGGCGCTGAGGTTGCGCAATTTCGACAGCAAACCCGGCACAGGCTGAGCGGGCGCCGCCTGAGCGACGGGAGCCTTGGCAAGGGGCGGCTCTGCGTAGGGGTATTCCGGTTCGTCATCCTCGAACAGCGGGGGCGGGGGCGTGACTGGCGTCGCGCGAATGACTGGGGTCGCGCGCGAGCGGGCTGGCAGAGGCGGGGGCGGCGCATATTCCGGATACATCTCTGGTTCCGGGGCGGGAGGGTGATACATCGCCTCTGCCCGTTCGGCCTGCAATTGCGCCCTCCGCGCGGCCATGTCGCGCGCTGTGACCCGTGCGGTTTGTGCTGTTTTGACTGTGCTCACAACGCCACCGCGCAAGAGCGCGAAAATCCCGGCATAGGTCAGGATCACGCCTGCGACCAGAAACTGGCCAAAGCGCCAAAGTTCCGGCCAAGTAACGCCCAATACGAACGCGCCGACCGCCAAGGTCACTGCAAACATGAATACCGACATGAAAGTGACGCCGCCCGCCGGGCTGAGCGGCAAAGCGTTGACGACCGCGCCCAGGATCGTGTCGCCGAAGACACCGCCCATCCCATAGGGCATATCCCAACCTGCCATCGGAACAAAGGTCGCGCACCAGACAGCCCCAACTGCCAGTCCCAGTGGCGCGAATATCCCGCGCGACAACCCCTTGTTATGTCCACGCCCTGTCACCAAGCGCAAGCCCCAGCCAAGGAACAGAACAACCAGACCCCAGCTTGACATACCCAAAATAACCATCAGCGGCCCAGCAAGCGCAGCCCCCACGCGGCCAAGAGAATTGCGCACCGGCGCGTCGCTCGCGGCCATCCAACCCGGATCAGCGGGGTGATACGATCCCAAAATCAGCGCAAAGGTCGCCGCCATGAACAGCAGCACCAGTCCCAACAATTCCCGTCCGCGTTTGTTCAGAAGCGCCTGAACATTGCTGTCGAGCAAGGGGCCGGGTTTGTTGATGTTGTAAGATGCCATCAGTGGGACCTGTCTGCTTGCGGATACAGGCAGGCGCGCAATCGGGTCAGCGCCTCCTGCATTTCATCAATGAGCGTGACCATGGCCACACGAATAAAGCCTGCGCCGGGGTTAAATCCATCCACCTCGCGCGACAAATACGCGCCGGGCAGCACACGTACGCCTGTTTTCTGCCAAAGCTTCAGCGCTGCGGCCTCGCCATCTTGCACAGGCAGCCACAGGAAAAACCCGGCTTCGGGCGGGGCATAGCCGGGCACTTGGCCCAGTATACGGTCTGCAAGCGCATATTTCTGCTGATAGCGGGCGCGGGACGAGCGGACATGCTCCTCATCCGACCACGTTGCAGCGGCCACATATTGCAGGGGTTCGGGCAAAGGCGCGCCGGCATAAGCACGCAATTGGCGAATACGGCGGATCGACTGCACGCCCCCCGCCACAAAGCCAGAGCGCAGACCGGGCAGGTTCGAGCGTTTGGAGAGCGAATGGAACACCACAACCCGCTCGGGATCGCAGCCTATTTGCTGCGCCATCTGCAAGCCACCCACAGGGGGGCTGTCGCGGTAAATCTCGCTGTAGCATTCATCCGCAAGGATCTGAAAATCGTGCTTTTCCGACAGCGCGATCAAGTTGAGCCAGTAATCAGGACTGGCCACGGACCCTTGCGGATTTGCGGGCGAGCACAAATAGGCGATCGCCGCGCGATCAAGCACCTCTGAAGGGAGGCTCGCATAATCCGGCAAATGGCCCGTCGCGGCGGTCGCAGGCACAAAGACAGGCTCGGCCCCTACAGCCAGCGCCGCCACCGCATAGACTTGATAAAACGGGTTTGGCATCAGGATAACGGGCCGCTTGCCGCGCTTTTGCTCGGGGCAAAGCGCCAAAACCGCGTTGAACAACCCCTCGCGCGTGCCATTCAACGCCATCAGGTTCGCATCTGTGACGGTCACGCCATAGCGCCGCCAAATCCATCCAATGATTGCGCTCAGAAGCACGTCGATCCCGTCATTGGCCGGATATTTCGCAAACCCGCCAATGTGCTGCGCCAGAATATCGCCTACGAAGGGCGGCATGTCGTGCCGCGGCTCGCCAATGGTCATGGCGACAGGCACGCCGCCGGGCTGATGGTGATCCAACAGCGCGCGCAGGCGCGGGAATGCGTATTCCGGCAGGTTCGCGAACCGCTCTGGAAATGCCATGATGTGCCTCTGCTCGTCAGGGTCTGACGCCCTGATTTGACAGCAGAATAGCGCGGGCTGTTGCGCGGGTCCAGAAAAAGGAATGAAGAACGCGCTCTAAACCTTGGGAATTGTGGCTTTTTCGCGCATCTACCAGATATCGTGTTTGGCTGGGTCGAGCTTCGCTAGCGCTAGCCTGCCAAAGCGCGCTCTGCCGCAGCACCCAACCGCAATAGCCGCCGTTCCTGCATGGGCGGGGCCATCAGGCTGATGCCGACACTGGGAATTCCCGTGGGCAGGGTCAGCGCGCACAGCCCCAGCAAGTTCCCAATCCGCGTGTTGCGCAGCGCGAGCAGGTTTTCAGCGGCGAAATAGGCCGGATCATCCAGCAAGCGCTGGGCATTGGGCGGGAGGTTTGGGGCTGTGGGCAACAGGACCGCATCAAATCCGGCGGTTTGCGCCAGATAGGTCTGACGCAACTGATCCAACCGCGCCCAAGCTGTAACATAATCTGTGGCCAGAACATCGCGGCCCGAGCGGAAGCGCGCGAGGACAGGACCGAACATCAGCTCAGGGGCGCTTTCGATCAGGTCACGCCATTGGGCATAGGTTTCCGGTGTGTAGATTGGCGCAGAAAGCGCAAGCGCATCGCTGACGCAAGTCAGTTCTGCACGCGTAATCTGCGCGCCGGCGCGCGCAAGTGCGTCCACCGCAAGGTCAAAGCCGGCCTGTGGGGCATCGCGGATCGCGTCGAAGGGCGCGCCGTCAAGCACCAGAAACCTGCGCCCTGACAGGCTGGCCCCCGTCAGATCTAGCAGCGGCATCGCGCCCAGAACAGCCAAGGCTTGCGCGCAATCCTCGACGCTGCGGGCAAGGGGGCCGATCGTGTCAAAGCGTGGCGCAAGGGGCACCGCGCCATCGAGCGACAGTAGCCCAGAGGTGGTTTTCAGCCCGACAAGATCATTCCACGCCGCCGGGATCCGCACAGAGCCACCTGTATCCGACCCGATGCCCAATGCGGCCAAACCAAAGGCCACGGATGTCGCCGCCCCCGACGACGACCCCCCCGGCACCAAGTCAGGATCATTGATACAGGGCGGCGTCGCTGTGACGGGGTTCAGCCCCAGCCCGGAATAGGCCAGTTCCGTCATATGCGTCTTGCCCAGACAGATCGTCCCCGCCTGCGTCGCCGCCTGAAGCACAACCGCATCCGTGTCTGGCACGCGACCGCGCAACAGGGCAGAGCCAGCTTCGGTCCCGATACCGGCTGTGTCGAACAGATCTTTCCACGACAGCGGCACACCATCCAGCGGACCGCGCCGGAACCCTGACTTGGCGCGCGAGCGGGCGGCCATAGCCTCGGTCAGTGCGCGGCGCTCGGTGAGGCGGGCGTAGATGCGGCTGCCATAGGGGTGGGTGTCAATGGCGGACAGATATGCCTCGGTCAGATCGACGGGACACAATTTGCCCGCCGCGATGGCGCGGCCTTGCGCGCTTGCGGTTTTGGTCAGCCACGGATCCATGCCACCCCCCCCTGATTTGCCCGCAGCCTATGCCAAGGACATTGTGCTTGAAAACAGGCTTTTGGCCTTTTGCCGCATGGACAGTGCTGATTTGCATGCGATATTTGCGTCATGATGCATGACACAGATATTTTGATTGTTGGCGGCGGTCTGAATGGGCCTGCTCTTGCTTTGGCTTTGGCCGGGTCGGGGCTGCGGATCACTGTCATTGACGCCTTGCCGCGCGCGGACCGCGCCCAAGAGGGGTTCGACGGGCGGTCCTATGCACTGGCTTTGGCGTCGAAACGGGTTCTGGACGTCATTGGCGTGTGGCAAGACGTGGCTGGACAGGCGCAGCCCATTCTGGCGATCAAGGCAAGTGATGGTCGCCCCGGCGAAGGCGCGGGGCCATTCTTTCTGGACTTTGATGCGGCCGAACTGGACGAAGGCCCCATGGGCTACATGCTGGAGGATCGCTTCCTGCGGCCCGCGCTTCTGGCGGCGATGGATACACACCCCGCGATCACCCAGATCGATGGGGCGCGCGTGGTGGCGCAGGTTGTGACGGGCAACGGTGTGTCGATCACGCTCAATGACGGGCGGCTGCTGATCGGGCGACTGTTGATCGGCTGTGACGGGCGCGACAGCCCGACAGCACAACGGGCAGGAATTCGGCGGACTGGTTGGGATTACGGCCAGACTGGCCTTGTTTGCGCGATTGCGCATGAACTGCCGCATAATGGCTGCGCGCATCAATTCTTCATGCCCGCTGGACCTTTGGCCATCCTGCCCCTGCCCGGCAATCGTTCGTCGATTGTCTGGACCGAGCGGACCGAGGACGCCGCGCGCATCCATACGCTGCCCGATGCCGCCTATCTGGACGTGCTGCGCCCCCGGTTTGGGGATTTTCTGGGCGCGATCACGCTGGCTGGAAAGCGCTTTGCCTATCCGTTGCGGCTGACCATCGCCAACAGCTTCATCGCACCCCGGCTTGCACTGGTGGGGGATGCCGCGCACGGAATGCACCCAATTGCGGGCCAAGGGTTCAATTTCGGCCTGCGCGACGTTGCCGCCCTCGCAGAGGTTCTGACCCACGCCCAGCGCCGGGGCGAAGATATCGCCAGCCCCTTGGTTCTGGAGCGGTATCAACACTGGCGACGCTTCGATACCATGACCATGGCAGTGGGGACAGACAGTGTGAACCGACTGTTTTCCAATGACAACCCGCTTTTTCGGGGCTTGCGCGGGCTTGGCATGGGGGCGGTCAGTGCTGTTCCGAGCTTGCGCACAGGTTTCATGCGGGCGGCTGCGGGGCTGTCCGGGGATACGCCGCGCCTGATGCGAGGGCTTGCGCTGTAGAGACGACATCAGGCGGGTGGGGATCGCGCATCTGCCCCGCCAAACGGGGTCGGATATTTCTCGGGCCGGACCAAATGCAACAACTCAGCGCGAGTCAGATCGCGCTCGAATTCTACTCCAAGATAGTGACGGTTGCGGCTGACTATCCGCCCTGTCATGCGAAACGCGCCGAAATCGATAGTTAGGTTCTGTCCCACAGGGTACGCACCCGCCTTGGGCGGGGTCATACGCAAACCTGTAAGGGACAGGTCGCGCACCCGGCTGCGTTCCGGGTCTTGCCCATCAGCGGCGCACATGACGTCAATTGAGCAAAAATAGCGTTTCCGACGCCGCCGCAAGGCTGCGTTCCAACGCGCAAAGCCGAATAGCACGCCAAACGACAGACCTGTGACGGCGATGGACCCCAGCAGATGGGGCCATCCCAGATATAGATCAAAACCGAAACTGGCCGTTTCTTCGACATTCGCCACCTGAGCAGGCGGATCGCACCCGGTCTCGAGTTGCGCCAACAAAGCCAGATCCTGCGCGGCAAGCTGGCCGAGCGCAGGTTTCCCCATGCGCAGCGCAAGCGCCAAGCGTTGTACCCGGTCAGCCGCGATGCCCAGACCAGAGGCTTCGACTTCCAGCGTCCGGGCGAGCGCATCGCGTTGATCCCAACTCGGCGCAGCGCCCTGCAAAAGCCCTTGCGACACGCACGCGGCCAAAGCGGGATTGGAAAGCGCCAAAGATATCAGGACGAACATAACACGCAGCATGGCCAAAGTAACCTCCGGACCCTTGCCTATCCCAAAAGCTTTAAGAATCTGTTTTCCTGGGACTGTCACTCTATCGTGACGCGGATCTGTTGGACTGTTGGCGCGAACAGAATATGATCAAGCATCACCTGATCGGGAGTGTTGCATGCTACGTTGGCTTGCTGTGATCTTGACCCTTGCTATGCCTGCACAGGCACAACAGACCCAGACAGCCACTTTCGCGGGCGGGTGCTTTTGGTGTGTGGAATCCGACTTCCGCAAGGTCGAGGGGGTGACTGATGTCCGCGTGGGGTTTACGGGCGGGACCGAGCCGAACCCAGTTTACGACGATGTGGTGCGCGGGCGCACGTCTCATCTTGAAGCCGCGATAGTCACTTTTGATCCGACCATCATCACCTATGATCAGATCGTGCATAAATTCCTGCGCTCGGTGGATGTGACCGATGCGGGCGGGCAATTCTGCGACCGGGGCGCGCATTACACGACAGCGATCTTCGCGCTACCCGACCAACGCGCGCAGGCGGAAGCTGCTTTGGTGCAAGCCAGTGCCGATCTGGGCCGCCCCATCGTGACTGCCCTGCGCGAGGCTGGCCCGTTTTATGAAGCCGACGACTTCCACCAGAATTACGCCAACAGCACCGAACGCACCCTGACCCGCTTCGGCTGGATCGAGCGGCGCGAAGCCTATCAAGCCTATCGCAAAGGCTGCGGACGCGATGCGCGCGTGCGCGAAGTTTGGGGCACAGCCGCCGCCTTTGCCAAGTGATCAGCCCAAAAGCGCTGTGATTTCGTCCAAGCTGGGCATCGCCCCCGCCGCCCCAGTGCGCGAGACTTGCACACTGGCCGCAGCCGCGGCAAAGCGCATTGCGGCTTCTGGCCCATCGCCACGATCAAGCGCCGCTGCAAGCGCCCCTGTGAAGCAATCCCCGGCCCCGGTCGTATCGACAACTTGCGCAGGCAGCGCATCCACATGAATTTCCGCCCAGCCGCGCGCGTGCCAGCTTGCGCCCGCCGCGCCTCGGGTCACAACGACCGTATCCACAGGCAAATCAAGCAGCGACAATCCCATCGCAGCCTGAAGCTGCGCGGCCTCAACGGCGTTCACCACCAGCACATTGACATGGGGCAGCATCGCTTTCGCATGGTCCAGATCGAAGGGGGCGGCAGAGTAAATCACTTCGACGCCTCTGCCTTGGGCTGCGCGCGCTATTTGGGGGCCATGGGCGGTTTCGTTCTGCATCAGCAGGATATCGCCGAATTCGGCCGCTTCCAGCACGCGCAGGCTGTCCTCAAGCGCCAGCGCGCGATTGGCCCCAGCATGAAGGAGGATCGCATTCTCGCCCTGCGCATCAACCATCACAATTGCCGTTCCTGTAGCGATGTCGGGCAGAACTTGCACCCCCGTTACATTAACCCCGGTCGCCGCAAGCTGCGACAGCACCATCGCCCCATCCTGCCCCACCGCTCCAAGATGGAATACATCCGCGCCCGCCCGCGCCGCAGCGACGGATTGATTGGCCCCTTTGCCCCCCAGTTCGGTGCGATAGCTTTGCGCCGACAATGTCTCGCCGGGGGCGGGTAGATAGGGCAATGTGTAGAAATGGTCGATATTGATCGACCCGAAGCAATAAACGCTCATGCGGACCCTCGTGATTTCAGCGCAATGTGGCATCGCAAGCCGCCCGCGCCAAGGGGGCTTTCCCCCACGGCTAAGCTTGATTAGGCTTTTGTGAACACCAGCGAAGGGTTGCCCGTGTCCGACCAGATCACCCCCATGATGGCCCAGTATCTGGCCGTGAAAGCGCAACATCCTGATGCGCTGCTCTTCTATCGCATGGGCGACTTCTATGAGCTGTTCTTTGACGATGCTGTGGCGGCTGCCAGCGCGCTCGACATCGCCCTGACCAAGCGCGGCCAGCATCTGGGCCAGGACATCAGCATGTGCGGTGTGCCCTATCACGCCGCCGAGGGGTATTTGCTGACGCTGATCCGCAAAGGGTTCCGTGTGGCGATTGCCGAGCAGTTGGAGACCCCTGAGCAGGCCAAAAAGCGCGGCTCGAAATCTGTGGTGGCGCGCGATGTCGTGCGCCTCGTCACCCCCGGCACGCTGACCGAGGACAGCTTGCTCGATGCACGCAAGCATAACTTTCTGGCGGCTTTTGCGGAAATCCGCGACGAAGGCGCTTTGGCCTGGGCCGATATCTCGACCGGGGCCGTGCGCGTCATGCCCTGCGGGCGCGCGCGTCTGGGGCCAGAACTGGCGCGGCTTGCCCCGCGCGAAGTGCTGGTAGCCCAGCCCCAAGCTGAAACACTGCGCCCCCAGATCGAGGAGATGGGTGCCGCCCTGACCCCGCTCGCGCCTGCAAGCTTCGACAGTCAGGCAGCGGAAAAGCGGTTGTGCGACTTGTATAACGTGACGACTTTGGACGGGTTCGGGCAGTTTGACCGGGCTGAACGTGCGGCGCTGGGGGCGCTCGTCGATTATTTGGATCTGACCCAACGCGGCGCGCTGCCCTTGCTGCACCCGCCCGTCCCTGACCGGGCCGAAGACCTGATGCAGATTGACGCGGCCACACGCCGCAATCTGGAACTGACGCAATCGCTTGCAGGCGGACGGGAGGGCGCACTTCTGTCAGTGATCGACCGCACAGTAACCGCCGCAGGCGCGCGCCTGCTGGAGCGGCGATTGTCCTCGCCCGCGCGCAGGTTAGACGTGATCCAAGCGCGACTCGACGCCGTTGCAGCCCTTCACGATGATGACCGCCTGCGCGGCGATCTGCGCGCGACGTTGAAAACAGTGCCCGACATTGATCGCGCCCTGTCGCGACTGGCGCTTGACCGTGCCGGGCCGCGCGATCTGGGGGCGATCCGCGCGGGGCTTGCAGCAGCGCAGGTGATTGCCGACCTGCTCACCCCTGATCTGCCGCCTTTGTTGCGGGACGCCGCGCGCGATCTGATCGGGCATGACCCACTCCGCGCGACGGTGGACGCCGCGCTGACCGCCGACCTGCCCTTGCTTGCGCGGGACGGTGGTTTCATCGCCACGGGCCATGACCCGGACCTTGACGAGGCCCGCCGCCTGCGCGACGAAGGGCGCGCGGTCATTGCCGGAATGCAGGCAGACTATGTGGCCGATACTGGCGTCCAGTCGCTGAAAATAAAACATAACAATGTGTTGGGCTACTTTCTTGAAGTCACCAGCACCCATGCCGACCGGATGCTGTCCCCGCCCCTGTCCGAGCGCTACATCCACCGCCAGACGACCGCGAACCAAGTCCGTTTCACCACCTTGGCGCTGTCCGACATCGAAACCCGCATCCTGAATGCGGGCGCCCGCGCGCTTGAGCTCGAAAAAGACCATTTCGACCACCTGCGCGCCGCCGTGCTGGCGCAAGCCGGACCCCTTGGCACCCTTGCGCGCGCTTTGGCGGAACTCGACGTGATCAGCGCGCTTGCGGACCTTGCCCGCGCACGGAACTGGACGGCCCCCAAACTGGACACGAGCCGCGCCTTCAAGGTCGAGGCAGGCCGCCACCCGGTCGTGGAAGCGGCCCTAGAACGCACAGGCCAGCCCTTCATCGCCAATGACTGCAACCTGAGCGCGACGGACAACGCCGCGATCTGGTTGCTAACGGGCCCCAACATGGCGGGTAAATCAACTTTCCTCCGCCAAAACGCCTTGATCGCGATCCTTGCACAGATGGGCAGCTTCGTGCCAGCCCGCGCGGCGCATATCGGGCTGGTCAGCCAAGTCTTCAGCCGTGTGGGCGCGAGCGACGACTTGGCGCGCGGGCGCTCGACCTTCATGATGGAAATGGTTGAAACCGCCGCGATCCTTAATCAGGCCGATGACTGCGCGCTTGTGATCCTGGATGAAATCGGGCGCGGTACGGCCACTTATGACGGACTGTCGATTGCTTGGGCCACACTCGAACACCTGCACGACATCAACCGCACGCGCGCACTGTTTGCCACGCATTATCACGAAATGACCGCGCTCGCAGGCAAGCTGAAAGGCGTGCAAAATGCCACTGTCAGTGTCAAGGAATGGGAAGGCGAGGTCATCTTCCTTCACGAAGTCCGCCTTGGCGCGGCGGATCGCAGCTACGGGGTGCATGTGGCGCGGCTTGCGGGCCTGCCAGAGCCTGTTATCACCCGCGCCCGCGAAATCCTGACGGCACTGGAACAGGGCGAGCACAGCAAGCCCGCAAAGACGCTGATCGACGATCTGCCGCTCTTTTCGGCAGCCAAGCCCGCGCCCCCTGCCCCCAAGGCAAACCCCGCGCTCGACGCGCTCAAAGACCTGAACCCTGATGAGTTAAGCCCGAAAGAGGCCCTCGACGCGCTCTATCGCCTCAAGGCCCTTCTGCCGGGCTGACTTTATCTTGCTGTAAATACTCCGGGGGTGAATTGCGCGGCACGCGCAAGAGGGGGCAGCGCCCCCTCCTCTTATCCGACATTCGACGAAACACCGACCTGTGCAGGACGCAGCAACTGCTCGTGCAGCCGGAACCCATCGCCCAGAACCTGAATGATCTGCCCGGCTTTGGTGCCCGGCACAGGCGCTTCAAACATTGCCTGATGGAAATGCGGGTCAAACTGGTCGCCCACTTCCGGTGTCACCCGCTCGACCCCATGCTTGGCCATGACATTTGACAATTCGCGCAGAGTCAACTCGACCCCCTCGACCAAACCAGCCGCAGCAGCGCGGGTTTCGTCGGTCGTGACAGCCAAAGCACGCGACAGATTGTCATAAACAGGCAGCAAGTCGCGCGCGATCTTGGCGCCGCCGTAAAGCTGGGCGTCACGGCGATCCTTTTCGGCGCGCTTTCGGCTGTTTTCGGCATCGGCCAAGGCGCGCATCATGCGATCGCGCATTTCTTCGCGCTCAGTCAGCGCGGTCGAAAGCTCTGCCTCTAATGCCAGAAGCGGATCGACCGCATCAGGGGTGTCAGCGTCGGGTTGCACATGCGGTTCAGCCATAATCTAACCTTCTTTCTAGTCACCGGGCCGGTCCAATGACCGCTCCGACAGAATGCGCCCGACCAGTTGCGCCGTGTAATCGACAATCGGCACGATGCGCCCGTAATTCAGCCGCGTCGGTCCGATCACGCCCACAGCGCCCACGATCTTGCGTTCGGCATTCATATAAGGGGAAACCACCAGAGTTGAACCCGTCAGCGAAAAAAGACGGTTCTCCGCCCCAATGAAAATCCGCACGCCTTCGCCCTGATCCGTCAGTTCCAGAAACTCGGCAATGTCGCGTTTGCGTTCCAGATCGTCGAACAGGATGCGGACGCGCTCGATATCTTCGCCCTGTGCCGCATCGTCAAGCAGATTCGCGCGCCCCCGGACGATCAGCCGCTCCTGCGCTTCGCCCTTGTTTTCCCACACAGCCAAGCCCTGCTCGACCAGATCAGCAGCAATCGTGTCAATCTCGCGCCTGTTCTGGGTGATCTCGGCCCGGAAACGCGCCAAGAGCTGGCCCACGGTCATCCCATCGGCCATCGCGTTCAGGTAATTCGCCGCCTGCCGCAAGGCCGAGGGCGTCAGCCCGCGCGGGGGCATGAAAAGCCGGTTTTCGACATGGCCATCGGCAAAAACCAGCACGACCAGCGCGCGCTCGGGCGATAGGCTGACGAAATCCAGATGGCGCAGGGCCGCTTCATGCTTGGGGGTCAGAACAAGCGACGCGCCATGCGTCAGCCCGCTGAGCGCCCCACCCAAAGCTTCCAGCATCGCGCCGACATCGCGTTCATTGCTGCCAAGGGTCTGATCCAGCTTCGAGCGGTCTGCGTCGTCGATCTTGGCCACTTCCATTAACGAATCAACAAACAGCCGCAGTCCCAGATTGGTGGGCACTCGGCCCGCCGAGATATGGGGGGCATCCAGAAGCCCCAGAAACTCCAGATCCTGCATGACATTGCGCACTGTCGCGGCGCTGACCTTTTCGCTGAGTTCGCGTGTCAGCGTGCGCGACCCAACCGGCGCACCACTGCCCAGATAGCCTTCGACGACGCGGCGAAACACCTCGCGCGAGCGGCTGTTCATTTCGGACAGAATTTCAGCAGAGCTGCGTTGCGTCGGTATTTTTGGCACGGCGAAACATCCACAAGGACTGAATCAGACATATCCGCATGGCGCATCGGGTCAACAGGCTTGCGCAAGGTTGGCCTGGCCCTGTATGCGAAATCGGACATGTTGAAAGGAAAGCCCATGCGCCCCTCTGGCCGCGCCCTAGACGCTCTGCGAGCTGTGAATATCGAACCCAATGTGACCCGCCATGCCGAAGGGTCATGCTTGATCACTGTGGGCGATACGAAAGTGATCTGCACCGCGTCACTTGAAGATCGCACTCCGCCGTTTTTGCGAAATACAGGTATGGGCTGGGTCACGGCAGAATACGGCATGTTGCCGCGGGCTACCAACACGCGGACGAAGCGCGAGGCCGCATCGGGCAAGCAACAGGGAAGAACTGTTGAAATTCAAAGGCTTATTGGCCGTTCCCTGCGCGCCTGCATTGATCGGTCGGCTTTGGGCGAGCGCCAAATCACGATCGATTGCGACGTGATCCAAGCCGATGGCGGCACGCGCTGCGCGGCGATTACCGGGGGCTGGGTCGCATTGCGTCTGGCTGTGAACAAGCTGTTGAAAGCAGGGAATATTTTCAGCGATCCGATCATGGATCATCTGGCGGCCGTGTCCTGCGGCATTTATGCGGGCCAGCCTGTACTCGATCTGGACTATGCGGAAGACAGCAGTGCAGGCGTTGACGGAAATTTCATCCTGCTGGGGTCCAAGCGACTGGTGGAAGTGCAGATGAGCGCCGAGGGTGCCACCTTCAGCCGCGACCAGATGAACTCGCTTCTGGATCTGGCCGAAAAAGGTGTGGGCGAATTGATCGCCGCGCAACAGGCCGCCATCGCATGACACGGCGCTTCACCGGCCAAACGCTTCTGGTCGCCACGCACAATGCAGGCAAACTGGAAGAGTTTCAGGAAATCCTTGGGCCGCTGGGGATCACAGTTACCTCGGCCAAGGACCATGGGCTGCCAGAGCCTGTGGAAACGGAAACGACCTTTGTCGGTAATGCAAGGATCAAAGCCCACGCTGCCGCGAAGGCCACAGGGCTTCCCGCTTTAGCCGACGATTCCGGGTTGGAAGTCGATGCGCTGAACGGTGCCCCCGGTGTTTACACCGCCGATTGGGCCGAAACCCCGCAGGGCCGCGATTTTCTGCACGCGATGACCAAGACCCATGATGCGCTTCTGGCCAGTGGCGCCCCGAAGCCTTGGACCGGGCGCTTTTGCTGCACGCTGGTTCTGGCTTGGCCCGATGGGCAAGATGAAGTGTTCGAAGGCTATGCCAATGGCACTCTCGTCTGGCCCCGGCGTGGCTCAGACGGGCATGGCTATGACCCGATGTTCCAGCCGCAGGGGCAAACCCGCACATTCGCGGAAATGACCCATGCGGAAAAGAACACGCTTTCCCACCGTGGAGCAGCTATTGCTGCCCTTCTGAAAGGATGTTTCACGTGAAACGCATCTCGACCGGGTCGCCCTTTGAAAAGACCCTTGGCTATTCCCGCGCCATCGTCAAAGGCGATTGGTGCTTTGTATCCGGCGTGACAGGCTATGACTACGCCACAATGACCATGCCCGACAGCGTGGCCGACCAAGCGCGGAACTGCTGGGCAACCATCGAAAAGGTGCTGATCGAAGGCGGCTTCACGATGGCGGACATCGTGCGCGTGCAATACACGCTGACCGACGCAAATCTGATGGCCGAAGTCACCCCGGCCCTGGGCGCGGCCATGAGCGAGATCCGCCCCGCCGCAACCATCGTGATCGCGGGATTGATCAAGCCGGAAATGAAGATCGAAATCGAAGTCACGGCGCTCAAGGGCTGACCCGTGCAGGACTGGCAGAATGGCGGATTTGGCCTCTATCTGCACTGGCCGTTTTGCCAGTCAAAATGCCCCTATTGCGACTTCAACAGCCATGTCGCGGCAAAAATTGACCAAGCCGCCTGGCAGCACGCCTATCTGTCCGAGATTGACCGGATCGCCGCAGAAACCCCAGGCCGCGTGCTAAATACCGTCTTTTTAGGTGGCGGGACCCCCAGCTTGATGGACCCTGCGCTGGTTGCTGCGTTAATCGAGCGTATCCGCGCGCGCTGGCCTGTAGCCAATGATCTGGAAATCACATTAGAAGCCAATCCCGGTTCGGTTGAGGCCGCGCGCTTTCACGACTTTGCCAGCGCAGGGGTGAACCGTGTGTCCATGGGCGTGCAGGCCCTGAATGACGCGGACCTGCAACGCCTTGGCCGGTTGCATTCTACCGCAGATGCGCGCCGCGCTTTCGACATCGCCCGCACTGTGTTCAAGCGTGTCAGCTTTGACCTGATATATGCACGACAGCACCAGACGTTGGCGGGATGGCAAAAAGAACTGGACGATGCACTGAGCATGGCCATAGACCATCTTTCGCTTTATCAACTGACCATCGAACCCGGCACGGCGTTTGGCGCGCGCTACGACAAGGGAAGCTTGCGTGGCTTGCCAGATGATGACAGCGCAGCGGATATGTATCTGGCGACACAAGAGATTTGCGCAGCCCATGGCTTGCCCGCCTATGAAGTGTCCAACCATGCCCGAGATAGCGCCGAATCCCGGCACAACCTGATCTACTGGCGCTATGGTGATTATGCGGGAATCGGCCCCGGCGCACATGGGCGGCTGACTTTGGACGGCACGCGCTATGCCACAACAACCCCTCTCGCGCCCCAAGCCTGGCTTGATCAGGTCAATACCAAGGGAACTGGCGAGAATCCAAGAGAGTCAATTCCTACAGAAGAGCAAGCGGTCGAATACCTGATGATGGGGTTACGTTTGACAAGCGGCATAGATATGGCGCGCTACTCCCGCTTGGCCGGGCAAGATCTGCCTGCCACGAAAATCGAAACGCTCGTTGACCATGGGCTTGTTTTGACCGATGGCGCGACACTGCGCGCCACGCCATCCGGGCGCGCAGTCTTGAACGGTGTCCTGCGGATGTTGCTTAATTAACGGCGCCGCCCAGGAGCCGACACAGCTTGTCCATATCATCCATGCTGCGGTAGGTGATCGTCAACTTGCCGCTACCTTTGCCGGTATCGGCAATATCAATCGGCATCCCAAGCGAAGCTGACAAGTCGTTTTCAAGCGCGCGCAGATCGGCATCCTTGCCCTTGGGGGAGCGCGCGGGCTTTGCGGCTGGCCCTTCGGAAGAATGCTTCACCATTGCCTCGACCTGCCGCACGCTTAACCCTTCTGCCACGATCTTGCGTGCGAGCCCGCCGGGATTATTCGTGGTGACCAGGGCTCGGGCATGGCCGGCGGTCAACTTACCCTCTCGCAGCAGCGCCAAAACATCGTCGGGCAGCGTGAGCAGCCGCATCAGGTTCGCGATATGCGACCGGCTCTTTCCCATCGCCTCGGCCAGTTTCTCTTGCGTATGGCCGAATTGATCAATCAAGGCGCGATAACCCAACGCCTCCTCGACTGGGTTCAGATCGGCGCGCTGGATGTTTTCGATGATCGCAACTTCCAGAACTTCGGTATCCGACAGGGTTCGGATGACCACAGGCACTTCATGGACCTGCGCGCGCTGGGCGGCGCGCCAACGACGCTCGCCTGCGACAATTTGATATGAATCCCCAACCGGCCGGACGATCAAAGGCTGGATGATCCCCTTCTGCTTGATCGAGGCCGCAAGTTCGGCCAGTTGCTCGGCGTCAAAATAGCTACGCGGTTGGTCCGGGTTGGGGACCAGCTTTTCTATCGGAAGCATCACCTCGCGCGCCGACGCCTCCCCGCCCCCGACATGCGCGGACGCCGCAACATCTGCCATGAGGGCCGACAGCCCCCGCCCCAGCCCACGACGTTCCAGCTTACGGTCGGTCATCATGCCGCCCCTTCTTGCAGGATGCGATTATGTTTGACGAGCAATTCTGTCGCCAAGTCCCGATAAGCTTGCGCCCCTTTTGACTGACTATCGTAGGACAGCACCGAAACCGCGAAAGACGGTGCTTCGGAAATCCGCACATTGCGCGGGATCATTGTGTCAAAGACCAGATTACCCAGATTGGCGCGGGCATCGGCTTCGACTTGCTGCGCTAAATTGTTCCGGCGGTCATACATGGTCAGCAAAATGCCCTCTATCCGCAAAACGGGATTGGCCGTTTCTCGCAATTCGCGCACGGTCAGCATCAGTTGCGACAAACCTTCGAGTGCAAAAAATTCTGCCTGAAGCGGAACCAGAACGGATTGCGCTGCGACCATGGCGTTTACGGTCAATAGGTTAAGCGATGGCGGGCAATCGATCAGAATATAGTCGAAGCGCTCTTCGAGAATGTCCGGATGACGCAGTGCATCCAGCAGCAAATGCGACCGACGCGAGCGCGACATCAGCTCCAGATCGGCAGACGACAAGTCTGTTGTCGCCGGTATAAGCGTCAGCCCTTCTTGCGGTGTGGGGTACATAATTCGGGCCGGCGATGCCTCTGCAAAAAGAAGATCATAGGTCGTCAGCTTGCGCGATCCCGTCGCAACCCCCAGTCCTGTCGAAGCATTACCTTGCGGATCAAGATCAATAAGCAGAACCTTCATCCCAGCCTCGGCCAGTGCGGAAGCCAGATTAATTGCTGTCGTCGTCTTTCCGACACCACCTTTTTGGTTTGCAACCGCAATGGTGCGAGTCTTGATTCGGTCAAGCACGAGAAATGTCCTTTATTTCGAGCACGCGCGCCATCGGATCCGTCTGGCTTTCATGCGTGGTCAGATCAAAATGCCAGTCTTGGCGCGCTGCGGCAAGCTCTGTTTCGTAGGATCGCCCTTTGGGCAGCAAAGCGACACCAATCTGCGACAGGTGCCGATGCACATAAGCCACAAGCTGAGGCAACGGCGCCAACGCACGGGCCGACACAATATCTGCCCCTTGGGGCGGGGCCAATTCTATCCGTTCTGGAAGGACAGTGACCCGGTCCAGATGCAGCGTGCGCGCCACAGTCAAAAGGAACGCAGCCTTTCGCTGGTCGCTTTCGATTAACGTAAACCGCGCGTCGGGCGCTTGCGCCTGTCCAATGATCGCAACCACCAGGCCAGGCAAGCCCCCTCCTGACCCAAGATCAACCCAATGTCGCACGCTCGGCGGACTAAGCGCGAAAATCTGAGCGGAGTCGTTTATGTGCCTGCCCCAGACATCTGATGATGTCGCCGGACCAATCAGATTGATCTTCGCGTTCCACTTCAGCAAAAGCTCCACATAATCCTGAAGCCGCTCGATTGTTTCACGTGAAACATCTATCGGTAAAGTCCCTTTCGTCATGCCAAAGCGCGTTTGTCGTGTTGTTGCAAACGCGCAAGCAACAAAACCAGCGCAGCAGGCGTCATTCCATCAACGCGCGCGGCTTGTGCCATTGTAGCCGGGCGATGCTTGACGAGTTTGCTCCGCAATTCATTCGATAGGCCCGTGACGGCACCAAAATCGAAATCCGCCGGAAACGCCCGCGCTTCATCCGCGCGCAACGCCCTGATTTGCGCCTCTTGCCGATCAAGGTAAGATGTATAGACGCTTTCTTTTTCGAGCTGCGCGCGGGTTGCGGGGTCAATCAGAGCCAAAGACGGATCAAGGCGCATTAGCAATGCCAAATCGATTCCAGACAGCCCAAGTAGTGTCAGCCCATCCCGGCGCACCCCATCCTCGGACAAAGCTGCACCGACGGAATTGACTTCGCGCGGGGTGAAGCTGAGGGCGCGCAACTGCGCGCGCGCCGCGTCCAGACGATCCATCTTTGCGAAAAACGCGCTGGCCCGCTCCGATCCAATGCAGCCAAGCGCCAATCCAAGCGGTGTCAGCCGCTGGTCTGCATTGTCCGCGCGCAAGGACAGGCGATACTCGGCGCGCGAGGTGAACATCCGATAGGGTTCTGTCACGCCACGCAACGTCAGATCGTCGATCATCACGCCAATGTAGCTATCAGCGCGACTGAAGGAAACAACATCGCGATCAAGCGCTGACAATGCAGCATTCAAACCCGCGACAAGACCCTGCGCGGCCGCTTCTTCATATCCTGTTGTTCCGTTGATCTGTCCGGCCAGATACAGGCCATTCAACTCGCGCAACTGCAAACTTGGTTGCAGGGCCCGCGGGTCAATGTAATCGTATTCAATCGCGTAGCCCGGTTGAAGGATCGTGACATTTTCCAGTCCGGCTATCGTGCGCACGTAACTTTCTTGCACTTCGGCAGGTAGCGAAGTCGAAATCCCGTTGGGATAAACAGTGTGATCCTGCAATCCTTCAGGCTCCAGGAACACCTGATGCGACGACTTGTCAGCAAAGCGGGTAATTTTATCCTCGATCGAAGGGCAGTAGCGCGGCCCCACCCCTTCGATATGGCCGCCATACATGGCCGAGCGCGACAAATTATCGCGCACGATCTGGTGGGTTTGTTCGTTGGTATGTGTGATCGCGCAAGAAATTTGCGGCGCGATGACGCGGTCAGACGCAAAGGACAAAAACTCGGGGTCGTCATCGCCCGGTTGGCTTTCCAGCCGCACCCAGTCAATTGTGCGGCCATCCAGACGCGGCGGGGTTCCTGTCTTGAGCCGCCCTATAGGCAATCCCAAGCTGCGTAACTGCTGAGCAAGGACGCTTGACGCCGCATTGCCCATCCGTCCAGCGGGATAGCTGACATCACCGATGAAGACTTTGCCGCCAAGAAATGTGCCTGTCGTCAGAACAACCGCGCGCGCATGAAGGTCTGTATCGCCAAGCCGAACACCGACAATCCTTTGGCCGCGCTGAATCAGCGCCGTCACTTCGCCTTCGATAACCCGCAAACCAGATTGCGCGCGCACACACTGGCTGACAATCTGACGATACCGCGCGCGGTCCGCCTGAACACGTGGACCTTGCACGGCAGGCCCCTTGGAGCGGTTGAGCAAGCGATACTGAATCGCAGCATAATCGCCAGCGCGACCCATGATCCCATCAAGGGCATCAACTTCGCGCACCAAATGACCCTTGCCAAGCCCGCCAATCGCCGGGTTACAGGACATGACGCCCAGATCAGCTTCGCGGAACGTCACCAAGGCCGTTTGCGCACCCATGCGCGCCGAGGCCATCGCCGCCTCGACGCCCGCATGACCGCCACCAATAACAATGACCTCATAATGTTTCACGTGAAACGTCCTTACTTGCCGATGCAGAAACTACTGAAGATGTCTCCAAGCAGGTCTTCCACATCAATCTTGCCGATTAGGGAGTCGAGTGCCGTAATTCCCGCGCGAATATCAGCCGCTACCAATTCGGGGATATAAGCCCCCTGCGCCACTGGATCAACTGCCTTGGTCAGTGCATCTAGGGCGTTTTCCATCGCTATCAGGTGACGGCGACGGATCGTCACGCCATCTGCTGGAGTGCGGGAAGCCAAGCGCTGGGTGATCGTAGCAAGCAAGTCGTCAATCCCCTGCCCTGTGACCGAGGAAATTCCGCCTTCCTTGCCCGGATAAAGGTCGGCCTTGCTGAACAATACGATATCATCCGGTCCTGCCACTACAGGTGGCGCTCCATGCGGACCATCACACAATATGATGCGAAAATCAGCGCCTTCAGCCCGTTTCTGGCCGCGCGCGATACCAATCGCCTCGATTTGCTCGGTCGTTTCCCGCAATCCGGCCGTATCAAGCAGCGTAACGGCATAACCGCCAATGTCCATGCGCAATTCGATCACATCGCGGGTTGTTCCGGCGATGTCAGAGGTGATTGCAGCCTCTCGCCCCGCCAGAGTATTCAGGAGCGAGGATTTCCCAGCGTTGACAGAACCCACGATTGCGACCTCGAATCCGGTCTGAACACGCTCGCGTGCGTGCTGCCCGGAAATTTCGCGGCCCACGCTGTCAATGACCCTGCGCAACGCTGCCAGAATCTGGTCATCCCAATTGCCCACATCTTCCTCGACAAAGTCGATGCTCACTTCGATCAGCGCGGCGGCCTTGAGCAGATCAGCGCGCCAGTCCGCCACAACCCGGCCTATTGCGCCATCGAGCACGCGCTGCGCCTGTCTACGTTGGCTTTCGGTTTCAGCGGCAAGCAGGTCTGACAGCCCTTCGACCTGCGTCAAGTCCAGAACGCCGTTTTCAAGCGCGCGGCGGGTGAATTCCCCAGGTTCGGCCAGTCGCAAGCCATGCTCGCGGGAAAGGCAGGTTTCAACCGCGGCGATTGTGGCCAGACTGCCATGGGTCATAATCTCGACGACATCCTCGCCCGTGAAGCTGGCGCCCTTGGCAAAGACCACGACCAGCGCCTGATCCAGAACAGCCCCTGCCGCGTCACGCAGCGTGCAAAGGGTCGCGCGCCGTGTCGCGGGCACGCGGCCCGCAAGCGCAAGACACACCCCATGCGCTTGGTCGCCCGAAATGCGGATAACGGCGACCCCCGATTTTCCGCGTGCCGAGGCCAATGCGAAAATCGTCTCCATGCCGCCCGCCCGCACCATGGCCTTAGGCGTTCATCGAATCGAAAAAGTCGCTATTGGATTTGGTCTGCTTCAGCTTGGAAATCAGGAACTCGATCGCGTCCGTCGTGCCCATCGGGTTCAGGATACGCCGCAGCACGAAGGTCTTTTGCAGATCAGCCTTGTCAATCAGCAGATCTTCTTTCCGCGTGCCGGATTTCAGAATGTCGAGTGCTGGGAACACGCGCTTGTCCGCAATCTTGCGGTCGAGCACGATTTCGCTGTTCCCCGTGCCTTTGAATTCTTCAAAGATCACTTCATCCATGCGCGAACCTGTATCAATCAGCGCGGTTGCGATGATGGACAGCGACCCGCCCTCTTCGATATTCCGGGCGGCCCCGAAGAACCGCTTAGGCCGTTGCAGGGCGTTCGCATCGACACCGCCGGTCAGCACCTTGCCCGAGCTTGGCACAACCGTGTTGAACGCGCGACCCAGACGGGTGATCGAATCGAGCAGGATCACAACATCGCGCTTGTGTTCGACAAGGCGCTTGGCTTTCTCGATCACCATTTCAGCCACCGCCACATGCCGCGTTGCTGGTTCGTCGAAGGTGGATGCGATGACTTCGCCCTTTACCGAGCGCTGCATATCGGTCACTTCCTCTGGCCGTTCGTCGATCAGCAGCACGATCAGGTAGCACTCGGGATGGTTCTTCTCGATGCTATGCGCGATGTTTTGCAACAGAACCGTTTTACCCGTGCGCGGCGGGGCCACGATCAGCGCGCGCTGGCCTTTGCCAAGCGGGGCCACGATGTCGATGATGCGGCCAGAGCGATCCTTGATCGTGGGATCTTCCAGTTCCATCCGCAGACGCTGATCCGGGTAAAGCGGGGTCAGGTTATCGAAATGGACTTTGTGGCGCGCTTTTTCGGGATTTTCAAAATTGATCTTGGTGACTTTGGTAATGGCAAAATAGCGCTCATTCTCGCCCGGTGCTTGCATCACACCTTCGACCGTATCGCCTGTGCGCAGCGAATATTGCCGGATCATGTCGGGCGAGACATAGATATCATCTGGCCCCGGCAGATAGTTCGCCTCTGGGGCGCGCAAGAAGCCGAAACCATCTTGCAGCACTTCCAGAACACCATCGCCTGAAATTTCCCACCCATCTTCGGCGCGCTCTTTCAGGATCGAGAACATCATCTCGCCCTTGCGCATGGAGGGGGCGTTCTCGATTTCCAATTCCTCTGCCATGGCCAGCAATTCAGCCGGGCTGCGAGACTTCAGATCAGCAAGGTTCAGTGTCTCGATCTCGTCTTGTTCTTGATCGGGGGCGAAAGTGTCGGACATGCGCAAATCCTGTCAGCGTGCCAGTGGCACGCAGGGGGCAAGAGAGTGTTTCACGTGAAACGCGATCCGCCGGACGGCGGAGCTGCCATGCCTTTAGCGCAAGATACCTGCGAAAGTCAACGAAGCTTAGAATTTCACGATGACAGACAGGACAATCACGACCATCAGCATTGTCGGGACTTCATTCATCATTCGATATTGCCGCCCTGTCAGAGTGTTCCCGCCTGCCACGAAAATCCGCCGCCGCCGGGCGCACCAGATATGGAACCACGTCATCCCGACAAGGGCCGCGAACTTGGTGTAGGGCCAAACGGCGCTCGCATCGACAGCCCAAATGGCCATGAACAAGCCAGTCACCCACGCGACAATCATCGCAGGATTCATGATGACGCGCAGAAGCTTTTCTTCCATGGTCTGGAATACAGCGTCCATCCCCGCCCCTTCACTGCGCTCGACGTGATACACGAACAAACGCGGCAGATAGAACAAGCCTGCCATCCAGCTAATGACTGCCATGATATGCAGCGCCTTGATCCATGGGTAGAGAGTCACCAGCATGTTTGAGCCTTTCGTTTGTCCCTTCTTAAAATAATAAGATTAGAAAAGAAAATAGAGGTTGATAGATGGCCCTGTGGATATGGGGATAAGTCGGCTATCCAAAGACTTGTCCACAGCCCGCTGCGCTGAATGATCTTGTCCAGAGAGGTGGAACCGATTGGTAAAGCTTATAAATTTTCAGAACGAATCTGGATCATTCCGAAGGCGTAAACACGCTCTGGAATTTGTCCACAGGCTACGGTTATCGCTTCGCACAACGGGATAAGAGGGGCCGCCCGGAATTGGAGATAGGGATAGATCTCTTGCGGGTCGGGTCTGTGGATGGTCTAAAGGGGCATGTCACGATTTAACCGCAGCTTGCACACATACTTGTCCACATGCCTGTGATACTTGCATCCTCTTCCGCTATCCGCGCCCAGCTTCTGCGCTCGGCGGGTCTATGTATCGATTGTGTCAACCCGCGTGTCGATGAGGCCGCAATCCGTGATGCACTTTTGGCAGAAGGCGCTACGCCCCGTGATATTGCAGATGCCTTGGCCGAAAGCAAAGCGCGCAAAGTGGCGGCCAAGCACCCCGCTGCTTGGGTACTGGGCTGTGATCAGGTTCTGGCCATTGGTGGGGCCTGCCTAGAAAAGCCAACGACACGCGATGCGGCGCGATCCCAGCTTTTGGAACTCAAGGGAAAAACGCACCAGCTTTTATCAGCCGCTGTCCTCTATCATCAAAACGCGCCTGTTTGGCGCCATGTCGGTGTTGCGCGGCTGACGATGCGGGACTTTTCGGAGGCGTATCTGAAGGCCTATATTGACCGTAACTGGCCTGCGATTGCGTCTTCGGTCGGAGCCTATCAATTAGAGGGCGAAGGCGTGCGGCTGTTTTCGCAGATTCAGGGCGACTATTTCACTGTTCTGGGGCTACCTATGCTGGAATTGCTGAACTTTCTGACTTCGCGTGGAGTGATTGAGGGATGATCCCCCTTGCCGGTGTCATCGGTTGCCCCATCAGCCATTCTCGCTCGCCACGACTGCATGGTCACTGGCTACAGACCTATGGGTTGCCGGGTCATTATGTGCCGTTGCACGTTGAAACCCGGGATTTGGAGCACGTGTTGCGGAATATGCCGCAGATGGGGTTTGTCGGCGCGAATGTCACGATCCCCCATAAGGAAGCTGTTCTGCATTTGGCCGATGACATATCTGACACAGCAGGGCGGATCGGGGCTGCGAACACACTGACGTTCCGCGACGGGCGGATTTTGGCAGATAACACCGATGCCTACGGCTTCATGGCAAACCTGCGTCAAGCCGCGCCGGATTGGCAACCGGGCGGTGCCGCTTTAGTGCTTGGCGCAGGCGGTGCTGCGCGGGCAGTTGTGGATGGACTTTTGCAAGCGGGCATGGACCGGATTTGGCTGAGCAATCGCTCACGCGACCGGGCAGAGGTGTTGGCCGATACATTCGGGGCTAAAGTAAAGGTGCTGGACTGGTCCAATCGGGCGGCTGCCCTGCCCGACATAGGGCTGCTGGTCAACACAACATCGCTCGGTATGTCCGGCCAAGCGCCGCTTGACATGCCGCTTTCCGGCCTGCCGCGCAAGACGCTTGTGACTGATATTGTTTATGTGCCGCTGATGACGGACCTGTTGGTGCAGGCGGCAGCACGCGGAAACCAGATTGTTGATGGAATCGGCATGTTGCTACACCAAGCTGTGCCCGGCTTCGAGCGTTGGTTTGGGAAAACGCCAGAAGTGACAGAAGCGCTGCGTCGTGCGGTCCTTGCATGACCTTTGTGCTTGGCCTGACAGGCTCCATTGGGATGGGGAAATCGACCACAGCACAGATGTTTCGCGAACTTGGAGTGCCAGTTTGGGATGCAGATGCGGCCGTGCACAGGCTTTATGCGCCCGGCGGCGCCGCTATCGCGCTGGTTGGCGCGCTTTGCCCGGAAGCGACAGCCTTGGAGTTTGTAGACCGCACGGCACTGAAAGCTTGGCTCGCGCGCGATTCTTCGCACCTAGCCGCGCTAGAGGCTGTCGTGCATCCGCTTGTGGCAGCGGATCGGGCGGCATTTATCGCCGCGCAAACTGGTCCGCTTGTTGTGCTCGATATTCCACTCTTGCTGGAAACGGGTGCGCAGGTCGATGCTGTGGTCGTTGTCAGCGCGCCCGAGAACATTCAGCGCGCGCGCGTCTTGGGCCGCCCCGGCATGACGGAAGCGCAGTTGAACTTGATCCTTGAGCGGCAGATGCCTGATGCGGAAAAGCGCGCACGAGCGGATTTTGTGATCGAGACAGTTGATATGGACACGGCCCGCGTGCAGGTGCGGGATTTGGTGCGCAAGCTGGGGGGCGGGGATGCGTGAACTGGTGCTGGATACAGAAACGACGGGGTTTGAGCCATCCGAAGGCCACAGGTTGGTCGAGATCGGGATTGTCGAGCTGGTCAACCTAATGCCTACGGGCCGAACATGGCATCAATATTTTAATCCGCAACGCTCTATGCCGCTTGAAGCTTTCGCTGTGCATGGCCTTGGCGACGACTTTTTGGCGGACAAACCGCTTTTTGCCGATCTGGCGCAGGATTTCCTGAGCTTTATTGGCGATGCGAAGCTCGTCATCCATAATGCGACATTTGACATGAAATTCTTGAACGCCGAATTGCAAAGGGTCGGCCTGCCCCTTATCCCTGACCAGCGCGCGGTGGATACCTTGCTGATTGCGCGCAAGAAATTCCCCGGCGCGCCTGCGTCATTGGATGCTTTGTGCCGTCGTTTTGGGATCGACAATAGTTCCCGAACCCTGCACGGCGCATTGCTTGATAGCGAAATTCTAGCAGAAGTTTATCTGGAACTGCTTGGTGGCCAGCAGCCAGATTTTGCCTTGTCGGTCGCACCATCGCCTGCAGGCGACGGGCTTTCGCAGCGGACTGGTCAAGCGCAACACCGATCAAAGGCGCTGCCATCGCGATTGACCGAGCAAGAGGCAGCGGCTCATGCGGCCTTTGTCGAAAATCTTGGCGACGAAGCTATATGGCGCAAGTATCACTGACGAAAGACACTACGGCGGGGCGCGTCATTCGTCAGGTCGCTTTCCACATTCTTCAAGCGAGAACGGACCGGATCTTTGGTCAGCCCTTCAAAAACTGCAAGGATTGCCCGTGGGGCGATTTCGTTCGTGATCGTTAAGGACATGATCGACATTCTGTCACCTTTTGCCCGGTTGCCTGTCAAAGACAAAGATGCTGCTCAAATATGGCAGGAATCTGGCTAGAAATCGTTAATTTAGCGAATTGAAACGAAAATCATTGCAAAATGCGAAAAACAGCGAGCTTTTGCGAATTGCATCAGTGAGACTTTCAATCTGATCGCATTCTTGCACACCCTCAAACCCAACGCGCAAACGGGGGAAGCGACATCAGCACGGCATCAGGATCGTGGCCAGTCTGGAGCCCAAACTTGGTTCCACGATCATAGACAAGGTTGTATTCCGCATAAAGGCCGCGATGGACAAGTTGCGTTTCCTTGTCCGCATCGGTCCAGGACATCAGGCGTCGCCGCTCGACCTGAGCCAAAAACGCGGGCAAAAACGCACGACCGACATCTTGGGTGAACGCGAAATCCTGCGCCCAATCGCCGGTGCAATAATCGTCGTAAAAAATCCCCCCTACCCCACGCGCGCGGTTGCGATGCGGGATGAAGAAATACTCATCTGCCCAAACCTTGAAGCGCGGATACAGATCCGCACCATGTGGATCGCAATGGCGCTGCAGGGTGGCATGAAAATCGGCAGTGTCTTCGGCATATTCGATGCAGGGGTTCAGGTCCGACCCACCGCCGAACCACCAGCCGCCCGGTGTCCAGAACATACGGGTATTCATGTGGACCGCAGGCACATGGGGGTTCTGCATATGCGCAACAAGGGAAATCCCGCTGGCCCAAAACCGTGGGTCAGCATCCAGCCCCGGAATTTCCTTGCGTGCCGTCAGCGAGCGCCGCGCCTGTGTCTCGAGCGCCCCATAGACTTCGGACACATTGACGCCGACTTTCTCGAACACACGCCCGCCGCGCATGACCGACATAAGCCCACCCCCCGCAGGTTGCCCATCCGGCCCAGTGCGGCTGGTTTCTCGCAACTCGAACCGGCCCGGCGCGCGGTCTGAAAGTGGTCCGCTTGTATGGCTATCTTCGACGGCTTCAAACGCAGAAACAATCTGATCGCGCAAAGACCGGAACCAAGCGGCGGCTTGCGCCTTGTGCGTTTCGGAAACAGTGGTCATGGCGCGGTCCTCGCTTGGGTCATGGTCCTGTGTTGCATGGCGCGGGCAAAGTGACAAGCTGGATTGACAGTCAGACCTGTACGAGCAGCGCAGCGTGCCGATCCAGAAACGCCGCGCGGACAAGGGCTGGGGGGCGCAGGTGCAAATGCAGCCCCGATAGAAGCGCGCGGTCGGGTTTTCCGAAAAAACGATCCGCCTCTGGCTGCGAAAAGCCCGCAAGCTGGGTCGCCTCTAGCCAAGCCGAGACTTTATCCGCCGCTTTTATCTGTGTCTTGACCTGCACAGGCAGAATGGCAGGCAGGCCGAAGCGCTGATGGATCACGGCTGTCAGCCGTTCATCCAGTCCCCCATAGCCCGGCCCAATTGCCGCTTTGACAGGCGTGATCATGTCGCCGATGACATATTCCGGCGCATCGTGCAGAAGGGCTGCCAATTGCCACCGCGGCCCGGCACCGGGCCAAATTCGGGTGAAAATCTGTTCGACCAGCAGCGAATGTTCCGCCACAGAATAGGGCCAATCGCCCGCTGTCTGTCCGTTCCAGCGCGCAACAAAGGCCAGACCATGCGCGATGTCGGCAACCTCGATATCAACAGGCGTCGGGTCGAGCAGATCAAGCCGCCGTCCCGACAACATCCGTTGCCACGCGCGAGGGGGTTTAGGGGGCATGATGGCTCCTGTTCTGGTGCTTTCGCTTAGCAAAAGCGGATGTGACCGCGCAAGCGCCCCACTGGTGCCTGCAAACGGAAGCGGCTAAAGCTGCACAGGTGTAGGACAGAGGCCAGGCATGGACATTCGCGCGCTATTCATGGGGCTGGCTTTCGCGCTGATGTGGTCGAGCGCCTTCACCAGTGCGCGGATCATCGTTGCGGCGGCCCCGCCCATGACCGCGCTTTCGCTGCGCTTTCTGATTTCCGGGATCATCGGGATCGGGATTGCGCTGGCCTTGGGCCAGTCCTGGCGGCTGACGCCCGCGCAATGGCGCGCGACCGTGATTTTCGGGGTCACGCAGAACGCGCTCTATCTGGGGCTGAATTTCGTCGCGATGCAAACGATCGAAGCATCGGTGGCCGCGATCATCGCATCCACAATGCCTTTGCTTGTGGCCTTCTCCGGGTGGGTGATTTTCCGTGAAAAGTTGCGCCCCTTGGCCATTGCCGGGCTTGCCGGCGGGTTTGCGGGTGTGGCGATCATCATGGGCGCGCGCATGGGCGCGGGGGGTGTGGACCTGTTCGGGGTCGGACTGTGTGTCCTGGGGGTCGTTGCGCTGACGGTGGCCACTCTGGCGGTGCGCGGTGCGTCAGCGGGGGGCGGAAATCTGTTGATGATCGTGGGGCTTCAGATGCTGGTGGGGTCCGTGCTTTTGGCCGGGCCCGCGCTGGTGTTCGAGGAATTCACGGTCCAGTGGTCCTGGCAATTGCTCGCCGCGTTTTCCTACACTGTTCTTGTGCCGGGCCTGTTGGCCACTTGGGTCTGGTTCGCGCTGGTGGGCCGGATCGGCGCAGTTCGAGCCGCGACCTATCACTTCCTGAACCCTTTTTTCGGGGTCGCCGTTGCCGCCCTGCTGTTGGGCGAGGCGCTGGGGCCCTATGACATTATCGGCGTGCTGATCGTGATGGCGGGTATTCTTGCCGTGCAGCGGGCGCGGATTGGGTAATCAGCGCTTGCCCCGCCGCTTCACTCCGCCACGCTGACCGGGCCGCCCGGCTGTTGAGCGGCCTTTCATCCTGACGGCGTCTTCTACCGCGTCCTCCACATCTGACTGGTGCGCAAGCGGATCGTCGGCGATGGCCAACTCGACAGCTTGCAGCCGCTTCACCTCGTCCCGCAGGCGGGCGGCTTCTTCAAACTCTAGGTTCTCAGCCGCTTTGCGCATTTGCGCGCGCAAGGCGTCCAGATGAGCGGCCAGATTGGAGCCGACCATGGGCTTTTCTACCTTGGCCGTCACCCGCGCCATGTCGGTATCGCCCTGCCACAGCCCGGCAAGGACATCTTCGACATTCTTCTTCACCGTCTGCGGCGTGATCCCGTGTTTCAGGTTATAGGCCATCTGCTTTTCCCGCCGCCGGTTGGTTTCCGCCAAAGCGCGTTCCATGCTGCCGGTGATCCGGTCGGCATACATGATCACGCGCCCTTCGGCATTGCGCGCGGCGCGGCCAATCGTCTGCACAAGGCTGGTTTCGGACCGCAAGAACCCTTCCTTATCCGCATCCAGGATCGCCACCAGCCCGCATTCGGGAATGTCCAGCCCCTCGCGCAGCAGGTTGATGCCGATCAGCACGTCAAACGCGCCAAGCCGCAAGTCACGCAGGATTTCGATGCGCTCGATCGTGTCAATGTCGCTGTGCATGTAGCGGACGCGGATGCCTTGTTCGTGCAGGTATTCCGTCAGATCCTCGGCCATGCGCTTGGTCAGGACTGTGACCAGCACGCGCAGATCGCGGGCAGCCACGCGGCGGATTTCGTCGAGCAGGTCATCGACCTGCATATGCACGGGGCGGATTTCGACCTCGGGGTCGATCAGGCCTGTGGGGCGGATGACCTGTTCAGTGAATACGCCGCCGGTTTGTTCCATTTCCCATGACGCGGGGGTGGCGGACACGAACACCGATTGCGGGCGCATCGCGTCCCATTCTTCGAACTTCAGCGGGCGGTTGTCCATGCAGGACGGCAGGCGGAAACCATGCTCGGCAAGTGTGAACTTGCGCCGATAGTCGCCCCGATACATGCCGCCGATTTGCGGGACCGAGACGTGGGATTCGTCGGCAAAGACAATCGCATTGTCGGGGATAAATTCGAATAATGTGGGCGGTGGTTCGCCCGGCGCACGGCCTGTCAGGTAGCGGGAATAGTTTTCGATCCCGTTGCAGACACCGGTTGCTTCCAGCATTTCGAGGTCAAACTTGGTGCGCTGTTCCAAGCGCTGGGCTTCCAGCAACTTGCCTTCGGCCACCAATTGATCCAGACGGATTTGCAATTCGTGTTTGATCCCCTTGATCGCCTGCTGCATTGTCGGGCGCGGGGTCACATAGTGGCTGTTGGCATAGACGCGGATTTGCTGGAAATTGTCGGTCCGCGCCCCTGTCAGCGGGTCGAATTCGGAAATCGACTCCAACTCATCGCCAAAAAAAGACAGCTTCCACGCGCGATCCTCTAAGTGGGCGGGCCAAAGCTCGATCACGTCGCCGCGCACGCGGAAGCTGCCACGCTGAAATGCTGCGTCGTTGCGGCGGTATTGCTGGGCAATCAGCTCGGCAATGATCGCGCGGGGGTTGTACATCTGCCCCACTTGCAAATCCTGCGTCATGGCGGAATACGTTTCGACCGACCCGATGCCATAGATGCAGGACACCGACGCTACGATGATCACATCATCACGTTCCAGCAGCGCGCGGGTGGCTGAGTGGCGCATCCGGTCGATCTGTTCGTTGATCTGGGATTCCTTCTCGATATAGGTGTCCGAGCGCGGCACATAGGCTTCGGGCTGGTAGTAATCATAGTAGCTGACAAAATACTCAACCGCGTTATCGGGAAAGAAGCCTTTGAATTCGCCGTAAAGCTGGGCGGCCAAGGTTTTGTTCGGGGCAAGGATGATCGCCGGGCGCTGGGTTTCTTCGATGATCTTGGCCATAGTAAACGTCTTTCCCGTCCCCGTCGCCCCAAGCAGAACTTGATTGCGCTCGCCCGCCTTAACCCCTTCGACCAGTTCTGCAATCGCGGTTGGCTGGTCGCCTGCGGGTTTGAACGGGCTGGCCATGCGGAATTGCTTGCCCCCTTCCAGTTTCGCGCGTTGTAGGCGGTCGGATTGCAGGACAGGCTGGTTCATCGCGGCACCTTTGAAAGTTACGCCATAGTTGGGCTTTCACAAGCTAGGTTCAAGGACAAGCATGCGCAGAGCCACGGCAAAAAATTTGCGAAAATCTGTCCTTTGTCATACCTTTGTTACATAAGAATACTAAAATACGTTTGCCGTAACTTATGATAGGACGAATCAGAATGCGTAGCGATGAACTGGCCGAAAAGCTTGGGAAGATGTTTTCCCATTTCGGCCAAGGCCATGACAAGAAGATTAAGCACAAAGAGCTGGACAAAGTCATCGCCAAACTGACAGGCTTGCGGGATGAACTGACCCAAGCCGCCGAAACCGTGAAGGGTGCAAAGAAAGCCGAACGTATGGCCGCGCGGCGCGACGTGGTTGCGACACTGGTTGAGCGGGCGGAATGGTTGGCTTCACACCTACCAAAGCCAATCGAGCCAGAAGAGACAGCCGCCCCCGTCGAAACCGCAGAGCCAAAAGCCGCGACGTCGGAAAATATCCATTGACCTGAACCGCCCGGGCCAAACCGGGCGGTATCTGCCTAAACCTCGATGATCCGGGTTGCGTTCATCAACCGTTTCATCACCGATTGCCAATAGACCAGATAGGCCAGACCGAGCGTCAGAATGGTCAGGATCAGCCACAGCAGCATGTGGCCAAGAATATCGGCAAAGCCGACATCCACTGATAATCGCGCCACGCGCCGACCATCGGGTGCGACAAGCCAAGTGTGGTTGATCGGCGCTTTCAGGAAGTAATAGGGCAGGAAAAACAACGCGAGCCCAAAGCTCACGATCACCAGGATCACCCACAATATCAGTTGCCAGACGGCGTTACCAAGCGAGAAGTCACATTCGTAACGATAGCCGGGCAAAGCTGGGGGCGTCATTCTTGGTCCAGTATGTCGGCAATCGCTTCTGAAACAGTCTCGACAGAGGCCATGCCGTCCACTTGGGCCAACTGCCCTTTGGCGTAATAATACCCCAGAAGCGGTGCGGTTTGTTTGTAATAGGCGTTCAAACGGCCTGCGAAAACTTCGGGCGTGTCATCGGCGCGAACGGGTTGCCCCGCCGCGCGTGCTTCATCCGCGCGCTTGACGATCCGACCCACAAGGGCCGCATCGTCCACAACCAACTCGATCACGGCATCCAGCCGCTGCCCCATCCGCTCCAGCAGAGCGCCAAGCGCATCAGCTTGCGCCAAGGTGCGAGGGAAGCCGTCGAAGATGAAGCCCCCACTTGCCCCTTGGCTAAGGCGTTCTTCGATCAGCCCGATCACGATGTCATCGGTGACAAGTTGACCTTTATCCATCACCTCTGCGACGCGGCGACCCATCTCGGTCCCAGAGGATTTTGCGGCCCGCAGCATGTCACCTGTAGACAGTTGCACCATGCCGCGTGCGTCAACAAGGCGCTGGGCCTGTGTTCCTTTGCCAGCGCCCGGCGGGCCGATCAGGATCAGGTTCATGTGCAATTCCGCTTAACGACGCGCTGGGGGTTTCGGACGGGTGTCTTTCTTCGCCTTCGAGCGAAGCTGCGAGCGCTCCAGAAGCCCTTCATATTGGTGGGCCAGCAGATGTGATTGCACGCGCGTGACAGTGTCCATCGTCACAGACACGACGATCAGAACCGATGTTCCGCCAAAATAGAACGGGATCGCCAATTGTCCGCGAAGGACTTCTGGCAGCAGACAGACAGCAGCAAGGTAAACGGCCCCAATCGTGACAAGGCGGATGACGACGTAATCCAGATATTCCTCGGTCCGTTTGCCGGGCCGGATACCGGGGATGAAGCCGTTTTGGTTCTTCAGGTTTTCAGCGACTTCTTCAGTCTTGAACGCGACGTTCTGCGTGTAGAAGAACGTGAAAAACACCACCATCGCCGTAAAGAAGGCCAGATAAGCAGGCTGCCCGGGTCCGAAATAAGCCAGGATCGTGGCCATGACTTCAGATTGTGCATTCCCCGAGAAGGTCGCGATGGTCGTCGGCAACAGCAAGAGCGAGGACGCGAAGATCGCCGGGATCACGTTGGCGGGGTTTACCTTGATCGGCAGATGCGACGAGCCGCCATCATAAACCTTCATCCCGACCTGCCGGCGCGGGTACTGAATCGTGACCTTGCGAAGCGCGCGCTCCATGAACACGACGAAAGCAATCGTCGCGATCACCATGATGATTACGCCGATGATCAGTGCCGCCGACAGATCGCCCGAACGGCCTTGCGACAGGAACTGCGCGAGAGCGACTGGAATTTCCGCGATGATGCCCACGAAGATGATCAGCGAAATGCCGTTGCCGATGCCGCGCTCGGTGATCTGTTCGCCCAGCCACATCAGGAACATCGTGCCCCCGACAAGCGTGATCACCACGCTCGCGCGGAAGAACCAACCCGGATCAGTGGCCAGATCGCCCGCTTCCAGCGACACGGCCAGACCATAGGACTGACCCAAAGCCAGAATAACAGTCAAATAGCGGGTATATTGGTTCAGCTTGCGCCGCCCCAATTCGCCCTCTTTTTTCAGCGCCTTCCATGGCTCGTACATCGCGCCCACAAGCTGCACGATGATTGCGGCCGAGATATAGGGCATAATACCCAGTGCAAAGATGCCCATCCGGCTGATCGCGCCGCCGGTGAACATATTTAGCATCCCGCCGATGCCCGCCGCCGCTTCGGTCATAAACTCGCGCAGCGCGATACCGTCGATGCCGGGCACGGGAATGTAGGTTCCGACACGATAAACGATCAACAACCCGATCGCGAAGAAGATGCGCTTGCGCAGGTCACTGGCCTTGGCCAAAGCCCCCCAGCTTGTATTCGCGGCGAGTTTGTCAGCAGCAGATGCCATTCGTGTCACTCTCTATGTGCCAGCGCCGCCGGACCGGATAGCGGTCGGCGGCGCGAAATCCCATGTCTAGATGTAAGCGGCGCGCGGCCTGCTCACAACCGCGATCACGCCGCTGCGTCAGCGTTTTTTTCGGCGCGCTCTACAATCGTGATGCTGCCGCCGGCTTTTGCCACAGCGTCAACTGCCGATTGCGATGCGCCCGAAACATGCAGCGCGACCTTGGAAGCAATCTCGCCCTTCGCAAGAACGCGGATACCGTCCAGCTTGCGGCGCACAGCGCCCGAGGCGACCAGCACATCTTCGGTGATGGGCGCAGAGGCGTCCAGAACGCCGGATGCGATGAATTTCTCGATTGCGCCCAGATTGATCACAGCAAAATGCAGCTTGTTGGGCTTGTTGAAGCCACGCTTCGGCAGACGCATATAGAGCGGCATCTGACCGCCTTCATAGCTGTTGATCGCAACGCCCGAACGCGAGTTCTGACCCTTGATCCCGCGACCCGCGGTTTTACCCTTGCCCGAGCCGGGACCACGCGCCACACGCTTCTTGGATTTGCGGGCGCCGGGATTGTCGTGCAGTTCATTCAACTTCATGTCGCTACTCCTATCGCCGGAATACCCTGCCAGCGACGGATCAGGGCAACACAGCATGACAAAGGCGATCCACGGACGTGAATCGCTGCGCGCGTCATAGACGGCTTCGCGCGGGCTTTCAAGTCACGCCTCGGGGATCAAAATTTGCAGGCTGCAAAGTCAACAGCCAACCTTTCGGGAGCGATGCAAAAATCTGGAATAAACATGTATATTAAATAACATTTTTCTTGCCGCATGGTTATCACGGTCTTACTTTAGTCAGGCAGGCAGGATCGACCCTCCCCGGAAGACCAACTCCTCGTTCCCTCCTTTCGGTTGGTTGAGCCCTGTCTGCACCAAGGTGCGCTTTGGCTTGCAAAATGCTGTTTTGTGCCGCATAAACATCCCGCTCTGACATGAGGTCTGCCATGCGCGCCCGAATTTATCGCCCTGCCCGCAACGCCATGCAATCCGGCACTGCCAAGACCCATGAATGGGTGTTGGAATATGCGCCTGCGAGCGCCCGGCAGATTGATCCGCTGATGGGCTGGACCAGCTCGGGTGATATGGACGCGCAAGTGAAGCTGCGGTTTGATGACCGCACCAGTGCCGAAGCCTATGCCCGCGAGCATGGTATCGAGTATATCGTGATCGAGCCGAAAGAGCGGCAGCCTAATCTGCGCCCCGGTGGGTATGGCGACAACTTCGCCACCAACCGCCGTCAGGTCTGGACGCACTGACATTTTCCTTGGCAGCGTGATGGGGGCGGGATGCAGATCGCGTATCTGATGAACACCTACCCCGTGACTTCTGCCACGTTCATCCGGCGCGAGATTGCCGCGCTGGAAGCACGCGGGGTCAACGTGCGCCGGTTTGCGGTGCGGACTTGGGCTGACAAACTGGTGGACCCGGCCGATCAGCTTGAATCGCAACGCGTGACATATCTGTTGACAGGCGGTGTGGGGCTCATCCTTGGAGCTGTGCGCGAAGCTGTGGTGAACCCGCGCGGCATGGCACGCGCTATCGCTGCGACCAGGGAAATGGCGCGCGCAGCAGTTGGTGGGGCGCTGATCCGGCATGTGGCCTATCTGCTCGAAGCCGTGCGCCTGAAGCGGGAAATCCTCGATTGCACCCACCTGCATGCACATTTTTCCACGAACACTGCGGCTGTGGCGCTTCTGTGCGCGCGCCTTGGGGGCCCCGGCTTTTCGTTTACCGCGCATGGGCCGGATGAGTTCTTCGACATGCAGGCATCGTCCCTGCGGTTGAAGCTGGAGGAATGCCGCTTTGCCGTGGCGATCACGGAATTTGCCCGCGTGCAATTGGCGCTTGCGGGCGGGATGCAGGTCTGGCCCAAGCTGCATGTCGTGCGCTGTGGTGTCGATCTGGACAGCTTGCAGCCCCAACCTGCCCCCGCGCCCGATGCGCCTTTTGTCTGTGTGGGGCGTTTGTGCGATGCGAAAGCACAGGATTTAATCGTGGAGGCCATGGCGGGGGTATGTGCGGATTACCCAAGTGCGCGCGTGGTGCTGATCGGGGACGGCGACACCCGCCCGCGCGTGCAGGCCGCGATTGCCGCCCATGGGCTCACCGACCGGATCGAGCTGCGCGGTTGGGCAGATAACGCCGCTGTCGCACAAGCGCTGAGCGAAGCGCGAGCGCTGCTGCTGCCCAGTTTCGCCGAAGGGCTGCCCATTGTCATCATGGAAGCCTTCGCTCTGGGCCGCCCGGTGATCTCGACCTATATCGCAGGCATTCCCGAATTGGTGGACAGCGAATGCGGCTGGCTCGTGCCCGCAGGCGATGTGCCTGCGCTGGTGCAGGCTATGGCCGAATGTCTGGATACCGCACCCGAGGACTTGGCGCGTATGGGTCGCGCCGGCCGCGCGCGCGTGGAAGCGGCGCACGACGTTGCCGCCAGTGCCGCACGCTTCGAGCAATTGTTCCGCAGCGCGTGATTAACCGTTGTTGCGCAGCGCTTCGGGATGTTCGGCCAGAAATGCCTTCAGCGTCGCGTAGAGCGCTTTTGCCGTGCCAATCTGCCCGCCATGCAGTGCCGCCGAGATGTCATCGCAAATGATCTGCTGAACGTGTTGCGGGCCGTGATGCAGGTGCATCAGGTATTCCCCCAGCCCCGCCGCGCTGACCGGATCGATATGGTCACGCGCCGCCAAAGCCGCGATCTCGTCGCGCGTCAGGCAGCACATATCCAGAATGTCTGTGTCGCTGATCATGGTGTCCCCCTCCATTCAGATGGGGAATATTGCCAAAATCCCGCGCCCAGCGCTTTGTGACAGATCAATGTCAGCGAGTCGGAACTGGCACCTCGCCCCGGTAATCGTAAAAGCCGCGCTGCGTCTTGCGGCCCAGCCATCCGGCCTCGACATATTTCGTCAGCAGCGGGCAGGGGCGGTACTTGGTATCCGCCAAGCCGTCATGCAGCACGTTCATGATGGCCAGACAGGTATCCAGCCCGATAAAATCCGCCAATTCCAGCGGCCCCATCGGGTGATTGGCCCCGAGTTTCAGCGACTCGTCGATGGACTTGACCGACCCAACCCCTTCGTAAAGGGTATAGACCGCTTCGTTGATCATCGGCATCAGGATGCGGTTCACGATGAAGGCGGGGAAATCCTCGGAACTGGCAGCCGTTTTGCCCAATTTCTCGACCACCCCCAGAAGGGCCTTGTAGGTCGCATCATCCGTGGCAATGCCCCGGATCAATTCCACAAGCTGCATCACGGGCACGGGGTTCATGAAATGGAAGCCCATGAATTTCTCGGGCCGGTCCGTGCGGCTGGCCAGCCGCGTGATGGAAATCGAGCTGGTATTCGAGGTCAGGATCGTGTGCGGCTGGATATGGGGCAGCAAATCCTCGAAAATCGCCTGTTTGACCGTTTCGCGTTCGGTCGCGGCTTCGATAATCAGATCGCAGGGGCCAAGATCAGCAAGCTGCGTGGTGGTGCGGATGCGGGCAAGGGCAGCGGCTTTGGCATCTGCCGTCACCTTGCCGCGCGCGACTTGGCGTTCGATGTTGCGGTCAGTCAGGGCAAGCGACTTTGTCAGCATCTCGGGCGAGATGTCGTTAAGCAGCACGTCATAGCCTGCCAAGGCAAACACATGTGCAATGCCCGTGCCCATTTGGCCTGCGCCCACGATCCCCACTGACTGAATGGCCATATTTGTCCCCTGTGCCGCAACTGCACAAACCATAGGGCGCTGCCTAGGCCAAGTGCAAGCTGGAATGGGTCAAGCGGGTGTCAGAGTCAGGCCGCCCACCTGTTCCAGAAACGCCACGACCTGCGGCACCCCGCGCCCAGCCCGCAGGCTGGCCAAAACATAGGGCCGCGTCCCCCGCGCTTTCTGCGTGTCGCTCTCCAGAAGCACGGGGTCCACGCCCACATAAGGCGCAAGGTCGATCTTGTTCACCACCAGAAGGTCGGATTTGGTCACGCCCGGCCCCTTTTTGCGCGGAATGTCCTGACCGGCGGCCGTGTCGATCACATAGATCGTGATGTCGGCCAGTTCCGGGCTGAAGGTCGCGGCCAGATTATCGCCCCCCGATTCGATCAGGATCAGGTCCAGATCGGGAAACGCGCGGTTCAGGCTATCGACAGCCGCCAGATTGATGCTCGCATCTTCGCGGATGGCTGTGTGCGGGCAACCGCCGGTTTCCACGCCGCGAATACGCTCCGCGGGCAGGACTTGGGCGCGCATCAGCGTTTCGGCATCTTCGCGGGTGTAGATGTCGTTTGTGATGACCGCCATCGAGCAGCGCGGGGCAAGCGCGCGGGCAAGGTGTTCGGTCAGCGTCGTCTTGCCAGCGCCTACGGGGCCGCCAATGCCCACGCGCAGGGGTCCATGCTTGCTCATGTCCGGTAAATCCGAGTTTCCATGGTCTCATGTGCCATCGCGGCCAGATCGGCTGCAAGGCAGGAATTGCCGAAATCGGCGGGCGTCGCACGTTCAGCATCGGCGGCAAGGTCGCTGATGATGGGCAACAGAGCGGAAAGCACCTGTTGCCCGGCGCTTTGGCCCAAGGGAATATGCTTCACGCCGATCAGTACAAGGTTGCTCGCAAAACCTTGCAGATAAAGCGCAATCACATCGCGGGGGGGCAGGCCAAGGGGGCTTGCCGCTTCTGCCACTGCCACAGGCAGCAGGCGCGCAGGCAGATAGCGCCCCGTCACGACGCTGACTGTGCGGGCAAAGGCTGCGCCTTGTTCGGCGCTTTCCCGATGGCGCTCGGCGCTGGTTTGCAGCGCGCGTGCGAGCGTTTCGATCGTGTCCAGATCGGCCCCGTCGCGCAGCGCCATAGACAAGAGGATCGCGTCCTGCCAGCCGGTGCCGAAGCACAGGATATCGCTGATCCAGTCGCGCAAACTCCCCGCGTCCGTGACCGCGCCATCCGCGATGACCTGCTCCAGCCCGTGGCTATAGGCAAACGCGCCCGTCGGAAAAGACGGGGACAGCCATTGCACAAGGGTCAGGGCTGCGGGCGAGAGCATGGTTAATCGTGGCTATGCACGTGGGCGTGGGAATGGCCGTGATCGTGATGGTGGCTGCCGTGATCGTGGCCGCCATGCGCATGGCCCCCGTGGTCATGCCCCATGGTGCGCCCATGCCCGTAAGCCCCGCCTTCGGGGGTGAAGGGACCAGAGATGTAGTGCAAATGCGCGCCCAAATGGGTCAGCATCGCTTCGATTACATGATCGCGGCGGATGAGCAGACGACGATGCTCGATCTGGCAGGGGGTGTGGCGGTTGCCGATATGCCAGGCCAAACGGGGCAGATCGCCCAAGACTTCCACCAGTTCCTCGCGCGCGGGGACGATCTGGACCTTGGTCCCGTCCGCCAGCTCAAACCCCCAGAAGGCGTCGAGATTGGTCACTTCGGGCAGATCGACCAGAAAGCCGCGCCCGTCATCGGTGACCAGCCGTTTGCGCCGCATCAGCCGCGCGTCATAGTCGAGCATCACGCAAGCATCCGCGCGCTCAGGCGGATCGCGCAAAAGCGCGGTCATGGGGGGCAGGTCAGTCATGCGTCACCTTTGCAAACAGATCGCGATAAACATGCGCGGCCAGTCCCGCGCGCGTCAGCCCCATGGACCGCAGCGCGCCATCAGGGAGCCGGTCAAGGCGGGCGAATTCCGCTTCCCGCGCGCCGCGTCCTTGGGCGGGGTTGAAGCCAAAGCCTTGCACCGCCAGAAACAAGTCCAGTGTCGCCGCCTGTGCGGGGCTGAGCAAGGAATTGGCGGGGCGCAAAGTCATGACATCCGGGGTCGCAACAAAACGTGTATCCCAGATATTAGCACACCGAGATGTTGCGATTCGGTGAATCTTGCGCCCCTTTGCACGCGCGCGCAGGCAATGCCCTGTTTTCAGGCATTCCCCCGCCGCATAAGCTCGATTATCCGCCATCAGAACAGGAAGTAGCGCTGGGCGAGCGGCAATTCACTGGCCGGTTCGCAGATCAGCGCCACGCCATCGGCGCGCACGATATAGGTTTCGGGGTCCACCTCGATCTTGGGTGTGGCGCTGTTGAGTTTCATGTCGCGCTTGCCAATCTCGCGGCAGTGTTCGACCGCCAGCGTATCCTTGGCCAGTCCCAGCCGTTCGCGCACGCCATCCGCCTGCGCGGCTTGGCTGACAAAGGTCACGGCAGAGCGTTCCACCGCCCGCCCAAACGCGCCGAACATGGGGCGCGAATGCATGGGCTGCGGGGTGGGGATAGAGGCATTCGGATCGCCCATCTGCGCCAGGACGATCATGCCCCCGATCAGCACCATTTCGGGCTTCGCGCCGAAAAAGGCAGGCGACCAGAGCACCAGGTCAGCGCGCTTGCCCACTTCGATGCTGCCGATGTGGCGGCTGATGCCGTGGATGATGGCGGGGTTGATGGTGTATTTGGCGATGTAGCGGCGCACGCGCATGTTGTCATTCGCGCCCTGCTCTTCCGCCAGCCGCCCGCGCTGCACCTTCATCTTGTGCGCGGTCTGCCATGTGCGCGTGATCACTTCACCCACGCGCCCCATCGCCTGACTGTCGGATGCCATGACCGACATCGCGCCCATGTCATGCAGGATGTCCTCGGCGGCGATCGTCTCGCGCCGGATGCGGGATTCGGCGAAAGCCACATCCTCGGGCACCTTGCGGTCGAGGTGATGGCACACCATCAGCATGTCAAGGTGTTCTTCGATCGTGTTGACCGTATAGGGCATGGTCGGGTTGGTGGACGATGGCAGCACATTCTGGCTTTCCACCACTTTCAAAATATCCGGCGCATGGCCGCCCCCCGCCCCTTCGGTATGGAAAGCGTGGATCGTCCGGCCCCTGATCGCGGCGAGGGTATTTTCCACGAAACCGGATTCGTTCAGCGTGTCGGTATGGATCATCACCTGAACGTCGGTTTCATCGGCCACCGTCAAGCAGCAGTCGATGCCGGCGGGGGTCGTGCCCCAATCTTCGTGCAGTTTCAAAGCACAGGCCCCGGCGCGCACCTGTTCGTGCAAAGCTGCGGGAAGCGAGGCATTGCCCTTTCCCGCAAAGGCCAGATTCATCGCAAAGGCATCCGCCGATTGCAGCATCCGCCCAATATGCCACGGCCCCGGTGTGCAGGTTGTGGCAAGCGTGCCATGCGCGGGCCCCGTGCCACCGCCCAGCATGGTCGTCAGGCCGGAATGCAGCGCGTCGTCGATCTGTTGCGGGCAGATGTAGTGGATATGGGCATCCATGCCGCCAGCGGTCAGAATGCGCCCTTCGCCCGCGATGATCTCGGTTCCCGGACCCACGATCACATCGACGCCGGGTTGCGTGTCGGGGTTTCCCGCCTTGCCGATCCCCGCAATCCGCCCGTCGCGCAGGCCCACATCGGCTTTATAAATGCCGGAATAATCCACGATCAGCGCATTGGTGATGACCGTGTCCATCGCGCCATCCGCGCGGGTGATCTGGCTTTGGCCCATGCCATCGCGGATGACCTTGCCCCCGCCGAACTTGACCTCCTCGCCGTAATAGAGGCCACTCCGCCCGCTGCCCCCGCTGGAGCGTTCGGCGATCAGGTCGCGTTCCACCTCGATGATCAGGTCAGTATCGCCCAAGCGCACTTTGTCGCCCACAGTCGGGCCATACATATCGGCATAGGCCGCGCGTGAAATCCGGTAAGCCATCAGAGCGCCCCCATCACTTTGGCGTTGAAGCCGTAGACCACGCGCGCCCCGGACAGCGGCACCAGATTGACCTCGCGCGTTTGCCCCGGTTCAAACCGCACGGCGGTCCCTGCCGGAATATCCAGCCGCTGGCCGCGCGCGATGTCCCGGTCAAAGTCCAGCCCCGGATTGATTTCGGCAAAGTGGTAATGGCTGCCCACCTGCACAGGCCGGTCGCCCGTGTTGCGCACGACCAGAACTGTCACGGGCTGGCCTGCATTGATTTCAAATTCACCGTCTGGAGTGATGATTTCGCCCGGTATCATAGCAAGACCTTTCAGCGAATGGGGTGGTGGACTGTCACCAGTTTGGTGCCGTCCGGGAATGTGGCTTCAACCTGCACCGAATGGATCATCTCGGGGATGCCGGGCATACATTGTTCGGCTGTGATCACATGTGCACCTGCCTGCATCAGGTCCGCGACCGAGCGGCCATCGCGCGCGCCTTCCACCACGAAATCAGTGATCAGCGCGACCGCTTCCGGGTGGTTCAGCTTCACACCTCGCGTCAATCGGTTGCGGGCGACCATTGCGGCCAAGGCCACCAGAAGCTTGTCTTTTTCACGGGGGGTCAGGTTCATTTTGTCCCTTTCAGCATTGCCAGACGCGCGGGAGCGGTCTGTGTCGCAGCACGTTCAACGCGCGCACCATCTGTTGTCGCAGGGGCCAGCCATCCGGGGCCATCAGCCGCAGCATCAGGCGTCCGGGCAGGGCACTTGCAGCGCCGCGGACATCCGGGTTGTCCAAGGCCGCGCGCACCGCATCCAGCTTGTCCGCAGCACCCTCGGCCACCAGAACGACCGAGGCAAACGCGCGCATTCCGGCAAGCCCGGCCGCCTGACTGCGCAGGCGGGCATCGGATAGCGTCAGCGCCTCTAGATGCAGAGGCGTGTCCCCGCGTCTGACTTCGCGCCAGTCGTGGAAATCGAGCCGCTGGACCGTTTCGCCCATCGCCGCGCGCCCCAGAACCACGCTTTCGGCCATCAGGCAGGACGCACCTGCGCCTAGCGTAATCACAGTGCGCCGCCGCAGATTGGCGCGGTCGAACAGGATCGTTTCTTGAGGCAACCAGTCCAGATGTGCGCCCGCGCCCACTTCAAAGCTGACGCCAAGCTGTGCCTGACCCGATTGGCTGCGATAGGCGCGCTCGGCGGTTTGCGTGGTGGCGGTCAGATACACGCCCGGCCCGATCGTAGCACTATAGGACAGCCGGTCCCCACCTGTTAGCCCGCCCGAGGTGTTCAGGAACACCGCCTCCGGCCCCGGGAGTATGATGACCTTGGCCGATCCTTGCTGATACAGGTCACGCAGGACAGGTCCGCGCGCGGTGCGCGCGAACGCAGCATGGGTCCGTCCTTTGGCCCGCTGATGCACATCAAGATCTGTCAATGCAACCATCTCAGCCCCCCGATTTCTGGATAAGAGGACCGCTTGCCGCCGACAATTCGAAGTTTGAGCGACGGGAATGCGCTTTGCGCTGGGCGCGTAATCTGCGCAGTTTTATCGCGATGCGCCTAAATTTCGTGCATACCATAAATCACAAAGGCAAGTGGAATAATCGCGGTTACACCTCTCGCATCGTCGGATTTCATATCTATAGTTGATGCATGGATATCATCACCCTTGTCGCCTCTATCGCGATCCTGTTCATCGTGATCGGCATTTCCGAACCGTTGTCCGAGCGGTTGCGGCTGCCCTTCACGGTGATCCTTGCGCTTGTGGGTGCCGTGCTGGGGGCGCTTGCGCTCTATGTGCTCAATTCCGACCTGAGCACACAGATCAACCCTGTGATGCTGCGGTTTCTGGAACAGCCCATCCGGGCCAATGTGTTCCTGTATGTGCTTTTGCCGACACTGCTGTTTCAGGTGGCGCTTGTGGTCAATGCGCGGCGGATGCTGGACGATTGGATGCCGATTCTGGTCATGGCCGTGGTCGCGGTGCTTGTGGCGACACTGATCATCGGTTTTGCGCTGACCCCATTCACCAGCTTGCCGCTGGTCGCTTGCCTGCTGATCGGGGCGATTGTTTCGACCACAGACCCCTCTGCCGTTGTCAGCATCTTCCGCAATATCGCCGCCCCCCAGCGGCTGACGCGGATCGTGGAAGGGGAAAGCCTGCTGAATGACGCGGCGGCGATTGCGCTGTTTGGCTTCTTCCTGACCTTTGTCATGCTGGGCGTTCCTGACCCGACATTAAACGAAATTCTGATGGCCTTCCCTGTCCTGATTGGCGGTGGCGTGCTGATTGGCTGGGTCGCGGCGCGGGTCGGGGCGGCGTTGATGGCATTCATCCCGAACTTCCCGCGCGCGCAAGTTTCAATCAGCGTGGCTTTGCCCTATCTGGCCTATATCGCGGCGGAACAACTCGCGGGCGCATCGGGCGTGATTGCCGTCGTGGTGGCGGGCCTGACCCTGAACCTGATGGGGCCGGGGCGGCTGACGCCTGCAAGCTGGAACTACCTGCGCGAGGTCTGGGACGTGCTCGCCTATTGGGCCGGCGCGCTGATCTTTATTCTGGCGGCCCTTCTGATCCCGCGCTTGCTGGGCGATGTGCGGGTTTATGATCTGGCACTGGTGGGAATTGTCGTGATCGCAGCTTTTGTGGCTCGGGCGGTCATCCTGTTTGGCGTGCTGCCCGTCCTGACGGCTTTGCGCCTGTCGCCACGCGTGGATCGCCCTTACCGTGTAGCGATCCTGTGGGGGGGGCTGCGCGGGGCAGTGACGCTGGCGCTGGCCTTGGCCGTGACCGAAAGCGCGCTGGTGCCGATTGCCGTGAAGCGCGAAGTGGGGATTCTGGCCACTGGATTCACGCTGTTCACGCTGCTGGTGCAGGGGACGACCCTGCGATGGGTGATTGCGAAATTGGGTTTGGACCGACTTGCGCCCATTGACCAAGCCCTTGCCAATCAGGTCATCGCCGTCGCGCTGCAAAATGTGCGCGAGGCTGTGGCCGAAACTGTCCGCGACTACCGCTTGCCCAAAGAGATCATTCGGGCAGAGGCCAAGCGCTTCGGCACGCGGTTGGAAATCGCAGTCGATCTGGCCGAAAATGGCCAAGCCATCCCTGACCGCGACCGGATCACACTGGGGCTGGTGGCTTTGGCGGGGCGCGAGCGCGATCTGATCATCGAGAATTTTCGTCAGCAGGTTTTCTCGGCCCGGCTGGTCGATCAGATGCTGACCGATGTGGACCGCTTGATCGAACGCACGCGGCAAGGGGGGCGCTATGAATACCGCGCCGCCGGGCGGCAGGCTTTGCGATATGGCGCTTGGTATCGTTTGGCGGTCTGGCTGCACAATCGGCTTCGTGTGTCGTTCCTGCTGGAAACGCTGACGGCGGATCAGTTTGAAATCCTGCTCAATCAGCGGCTGGTGCTTGGACAATTGCACGACTTCCTGCATTCCAAGATCCGCCGCATTCATGGCCGCCGTGTGGCCGACTTGCTGCACGAATTGCTACGGCGGCGCGAGGAGGAGACGGACAACGCCCTCGAAGGGCTACGCCTGCAATATCCCGGCTATGCCGAAGAAATGGAGCGCCGTTTCATCCGCCGCACGACCCTGCGGCTGGAAGAGCGCGAATATGAATTGCTCCGCGATGATGGTCTGGTCAGCCCGGAATTGTACACGACTCTGCGCAACCGTGCCGCACGTGAACGCGCGCTGCTCGACCAGCGCCCGCATCTGGACCTTGCGTTGCAAAAGGACGCCTTTGTCACCGCTTTTCCCCTGTTTCAGGGCATGACAGAAGATCAACGCAATGCCCTCGCCCGCGTTTTGACGACGCGCTATGTGGCCCCCGGCGCAGTTCTGATCCGAAAGGGCGAGGTCGCACAGGCGGTGTTCTTCATTGCCTCGGGCGCAGTCGAGCTTGAGCGCGCAGGCCAGAAAACGCGCCTAGGCCGGGGCGAGTTCTTTGGTCATGTGGGAATGCTGACGCGCGAACCCACCCGCGCGATGGTTCACGCCATCAGCCATTCCACCCTGCTCGCGCTGGACGAAGTGCGTTTCAAACGGATGCTGGGGCGTAACAAGACCCTTTATCAAGCTGTTGTCGATTCGGCAGTGCGCCGGGGTGTTACGCTGGACCTGCCGTCATTCGAAAAATCCTGACGGCTATTCCGCTGCCGTCTGGCCCATGGGGATCATGTCTTGACCCAGTGCGGCCAGCGCTACCACAATCTTGTCCATCAGGGCTTGAAACGCTGTGAAATCGGACCGAGGGGTTATTGTGCGTTCGTCCATATAGAGCGCGCGGTCAATCTCGATCTGGATCGCGTGTTGGCCCATTGACGGCGTGCCATAGCGTTGCACAACATAAGCGCCCGCAAAGGGCGAGTTACGCGCAACGCGCAGACCGCTTGCGCGAAAAATTTCCGCGACGCGCGCGCTGATATCGGGGTGACAGGCTGCGCCGAATCTATCGCCCAGCACGATTTCAGGCGCTTGGCCTTTGCCAAGGCTAGACCCCGCAATCGCGTCATGTGGCATGGAGTGCAGGTCGAACAAAATCGACCTACCAAACCGAGCGCGTTGGCGGTCCACGATAGCCGATAATTGCGCATGATACGGGAACCAATAGCGCGCGAGACGGGCTTCTGCCTCGGCCATGGGCAGTTTGCCGCGATAAATTGCGCGCCCCCCTGCCACGACACGGGGAATCACCCCGAGGCCCGACAACACGCGCGGATTGGCGCTGTTGCGCGCCACCCCGTCAATCAGCGCTGGGTCAAGTTCAGTCGCGGCCCGGTTGTAATCCACATAGGCCCGCGGAACCGCGCCCAAAAGGACCGGCGCCCCCGAAGCGGGGGCCGCGCGCAAGAATAGATCGACAAACGCATCTTCAGAGGATCGCAAGCTGACCTGATCCAGAACCGAGGCGCGCAGGAACGCCGCATCATAGTCCCGCCCGCTATGGGGCGATGCGAAAATCGCCGCCGAGGTCGCTTGCCGTGCGGGGATGTAATCAAATGAACGCATTGCACCTGCCTTGTTCGTCTCGACTATAGCCTGACATTTTGCTGTTTCAAAAGCCCTTGATCCTGCCTGCGACTCCTTTTATAGGATCTGCAATTGACGCGGGCTGCTCCGCGTCCCTTTTGTTTTGGGGACGTGGATTGGTTCGCTCAGGGCGCGTAGCTCAGTGGTAGAGCACTACGTTGACATCGTAGGGGTCACAAGTTCGAACCTTGTCGTGCCCACCATTCACCCCTGCGTCCCGCAGGACAACCCACGAGGCGCTCGCGCGCCGCGATAAGGAGAAGGCCGATGAAGGTCAGAAACTCGCTCCGGTCGCTCAAGCAGCGTCACCGTGACTGTCAGATCGTGCGCCGCAAAGGCCGCGTTTATGTGATCAACAAGACCCAGAAGAAATTCAAGGCGCGTCAGGGCTGATTTTGCCTGCGTTGGGATTTTGAAACCGCTCCGAGCATCTGTTCGGGGCGGTTTTCGTTTGAGCTGTCGGTCGAGGGGCGCTGCCCCGCTTCGCCGTTCGCGCGGCCAATTCATCCTGGAGTATTTTTCGGCAAGATGACGTCCAACACATGAAGAAACCCGGCCATATGCTGACCGGGTTTCCTGATTTTTGATGGCGACAACGTTCTAACTTACGGTTTTCGCGTGCTCAGTTGCGCAAAACCGGTTCCCACTTTTGCGCAACATGCTCTAGTTCATGTCGGCGGCGCGCTGTGCTTCAATGTGGGCATCGGCTGCGGCGGCATGGGCCATGAAGCTGTCCAGAACTTCGGACCCGCTTTTCACATTCGCGCGGAACCAGTCGAAAGCAGGTTCAGCCGCGGCTTTGAACGCGGCCTTCTCGGCATCCGAGGGCACATAGATTTCGCCACCGGCGGCTTTGAAATCTTCATATGCCTGAATTTCCTTGCGCTTGGGGCTGGCGAAAGTCGCTTGTTGCAGCGCGGCAAAGCCGTCAAGCACCACGCGCTTGTGGTCATCCGACATGCCCATGAAGCGGTCGTTGTTCATCCACCAGAAGGCACCCATATAGGAATGGTTGTCGAGCGTCAGGTATTTCAGGCCGGCATCGGGGAACTTCATGTTCATGATGTCGGTGATGCCGTTTGCCGTGCCTTCGACCACGCCGGTCTGGAGCGAGGTGAACAGTTCCGGCCATGCAATCGGGGTCGGTGCCGCGCCCAGCGCGCGGGCAAGCGTTTGCGGCAGGTCGGCGGGAACAGTGCGCATTTTCATGCCAGCCAGATCAGCAGGCGCGGTCACGCGCTTTTTGGTGTTGGCATAGGACCGCCAGCCACCCGTATTGCCGATGGTCATCAGGCGGATCATGCCATCGCTATCGGCCATGGCCAGATCGCGCAATTCGCGCGTGAAGCTGGTTTCGGTCAGGATGTATTCGGCCGCGCGGTCGTCGCTCATCAGATAGGGCAGGTCGAGCACCTGAATATAGGGGAACAGACCGGCTGCCCCACCCGAGGTGGACACGAAAATGTCGATGGACCCGTCGGCCACACCGGCCAGACATTCATCGCCACGTGTGCAAAGCTGGGTGCCGATAAACAGCTCGACCGCAATCGCGCCGTTGGAGGCGTTTTCGACGAAGTTCTTGAACACGACGAGCCCGTCATAGTCTTCGTCATCCGTGTTCGAGGTCGCAGTCGCGCGCAAAGTGATGTCCTGCGCGAAAGCTGCGACGCCGGGCGCAGTCAGCATGGTCGCCACGAGCAGCGATTTGAGGGTTTTCTTCAGCATATTAGTCCTCCCTTGGATTGTCTGAAGTCATTGCACGAACCCGAAGAAACGCGGAACGGTCAGCGTTAATGCGGGGAAGTAGGTGAGCAGGAAGATCACCGTCACTTGCACAGCAAGGAACGGCAGGATCGCCTTGGAAACCGTCTCGACTCGCAGGCCAGAGACAGAAGATGTAACGAACAACACAAGCCCCATCGGTGGTGTGAGCAATCCCACAGTCAGGTTTACGGCCATGATGATCGCGAAATGCACAGGCTCCACCCCAAGCTCGACAAAGATCGGGCCAAGGATCGGGCCAAGGATGATGATCGCAGGCCCTGCATCCAGGAACATGCCGACGATGAACAAAAGCACGTTGATCAGGAAAAGCAGGATCAGCGGGTTGTCGGACAGGGCCAGAATGATGCCTGCGAGTTGTTCGGGCGTGCGGGCCAGCGCGGCGACGGTTTTGAACGCCATCGCGGCACCCACGAGCAGCAGCACGACAGCCGAGGTAATGCCCGAGCGGATCAGCACATCGGGAATGTCACGCGGGCCCATCGTGCGCATGATGAACATGGCCACGATGAAGGAATAGCCCACAGCGACGGCCGCAGCCTCGGTCGGCGTCATGATACCGCCCAAGATACCGCCCAGAATGATGACCGGCGTCAGCAGCGGCCAGAAGGCGCGCAAACTGGCCTGCCCCCGCTCGCCCCATGTGGCGCGCTTCTGCGCGGCGGGCAGGTCGTATTTGTCGGCCATCAGCCAGATCGCGACCATCAGCCCCGCCCCCATCAGAATGCCCGGCACGATGCCTGCCAAGAACAGGGCCGCGACCGATTCGCCCATGACATAGGCATAGATGATCATGATGCCGGATGGCGGGATGATCGGGCCAATGATCGAACTGGCGGCGGTGATGGCGGCGGCGAATTTCTTGGAATAGCCGTTCTTTTCCATCGCCGGGATCAGCATGGACCCGAGGGCGGACACATCTGCCACGGCAGACCCCGAAAGGCCCGCGAACAGCATGGACGAAAGCACGTTCACATGCGCAAGGCCCCCGCGCAGGTGGCCGATCAGGGCTTGCGAAAACTCCACCAGCCGCAGCGTGATGCCGGAGCGGTTCATCAATTCGCCTGCGAGCATGAAGAACGGAATCGCCATCAGCGGGAAGCTGTCCATGCCGTTATAAACGTTGCGATACAGAAGCGTGATGTCGCGCTCCATGCCCGCCGCATAGAGCAGCAGACCGGGGGCGGCGAGCAAGCCGAAAAAGACAGGCAGGCCAAGGAACAGGAAGACCAGAAACAGGGGCAGGAAAAAGGACAGCATCTATTCGGCCCCCATCTGGACTTGGTCGGCGATCTCGGGCAGGCGCTTTTCGCCCCCGATCAAACCGATGAATTCGCGTAGCATCAGTTCCAGATTGACAGCGATCAGCGCCACCAGCCCCACGACCATCGACGTCATCTGCCAGCTTTTCGGAACTTTTTTCCATTCAGACAGGGTCCAGTTCACGGGATAATTCAGGCTGTCTGTGCCGAAACGGCCCGAAATCCCTGTGACTTCTTTCAGCCCGATTTGCAGTCCCTTCCACAGAATGACCAGCGACATGGCCAAAAGCGCCAATGCCAGCACATGCCGCAACAAGCGCGGCAGCATGGCGGTCAGCACCTCGATCGCCACCAGCCCGCCCCGCCGATAGGCCGTGCCGATCATCAGACCGGCGGACCATAGCATAAGGAAGCGGGATGCCTCTTCGGGCCAAGCGAGGGCATTGCCCACCACATAGCGGAAAAACACTTGGGCCAGAATGAACACGACCATCAGCGCAATGCAGATTGCACCCAGCCAGCGGCCCAGAGTGAGCGCGCTTGCATTGATGATCCCAATCCATCTGGCAATGCCGATCAGCAGCGCCATGCGTTCCTCCTCCCTGTGGTGGCGTTCTTCAACCTTGTGGGCTGAAGACGCCATATTTCCCCTGGCTGAACAGCAAGGGGGCACCGCTGCGATAAGCGGCGCGCAGCACACGACCCACGACGATCAGATGATCGCCTCCTTCGTGGGTGGCGTGCTGGATACAGTCGAACCGGGCGAGCGCGGACGGAATGACCGGCACGCCCTGGTCGTTGAAGCGATGCTCCAGCCCGTCAAAGCCGGGGCCACCGCGATTGAAGCGGGCGAGCCAGTCTTGCGCTGTTTCGGGCAGGACATGGATCGCGTAGTGCTGCGCGGTCGCATAGTGGTGAAAGCGGCTTGACGATTTCGCGGGCGACCAGAGCACCAAGGGTGGATCGAGCGACACTGACGCGAAGCTGTTGGCCAAGAACCCCATCGGCCCTTCGCTGCTGGCGATTGTGACCAGCGTGATCCCGGTTGCGTAGCGCCCCAAAGCGTCGCGGAATGCCCTCGCATGCTCTGCGTCTGGTGTGAATTCGTTCTCGTGCATCATGCCCCCGTCTGCCATCATGCGACCTCGCGTCCAAGGGCCAGAGTATAGAGTTCAAACCACGTCTGGCGATCCATCGGCACTTTCAAAGCGTCGGAAATCTGCGCGATGCGGGACAGATTGTTAGTGCCCATGACCGGAATGATCCCTGCCGGGTGGTGCAGCAGCCACGCAACTGCAACCGCGCTCCAATCTGTGCCGCTTTCCGCGCCGAGAGCGTCAAGCTTGGCCCGCATCGGGTGCGTCGCAAGCTGCCCACCCGCGAGTGGCGACCATGCCATGACGCGGTGTCGGCGCTCCGTATGATAGGCCAGATCCCCGTTTGTCAGCGCGTCATGGGCCAAAAGGCTCAGTTCGATCTGGTTCGTGACCAAAGGCGCAGTCATGCGCGATTGCAGCAGGCTGAAATCCCACGGGCGGAAGTTCGACACGCCCACGGCACGCACCTTGCCCGACGCCACCAAAGCGTCCAGCGTTGCGCCCGTTTCATCGGCATTTATCAGCGGGTCGGGGCGGTGGATCAGAAGCAGATCGATGCGGTCTGTCGCCATTTCGCGCAAGCTGGTTTCGACAGATGCCGTGATATGTGCGGCAGAGGTGTCGTAATGCTTCACCCGCGCGCCCGCGTGCCGGCCCACAGGGGCCACGATGTCGCATTTCGTCACGATCTCGATCTGGTCGCGCAGGGCAGGGGCGGCTTTCAGCGCAGCCCCCAGCAGCGCTTCGGCCGTATAGCCGCCATAGATGTCGGCCTGATCCATGGTCGTGATGCCTTGGGCCAGACAGGCTTCAATCTTGGCCTGCACATGGGCCGCGCTGGTGTCGGTGTCATCGCCCAGCCGCCACATGCCATAGACAAGACGCGACAGGCTCAGGTCCGGGGAAAGTGCCGCGCGGATCATACCCGCACCCCCGAGCCCAGCGGCGTGGCCGGTGTTCCGGCAGGCACGCGCCCATAAGCATGGGGCAGTGAGCAGGTTTTCAACTGTGGCAGCACCTTCGTTCCAAAATGGTCGCATTCATCCAGATGCGGATAGCCCGAGAAGATGAAGGCGCGGATGCCCATCGCTTTGTATTCCTCGATTTGCGTCAAAACCTGATCTACTGACCCCACCAGTGCGGCGCCACAGCCAGAGCGCGCGCGCCCGATGCCCGTCCACAGATTCGGCTCGGTATAGCCGAACTGGTCCGCCAATTCCCGCGCCCGCGCCTGATGCGCCACGCCCAAACTGATCGAATCATGCGCGCGGTTGCGGATCAACTGGCCGTATTCGTCATCCAGCTTGCTCGCGATATGTTCTGCATATTCGCGCGCCTCGGCTTCGGTATCGCGCACGATCATGTGCACACGCAGCCCGTAATCGAGGGTCCGGCCATGCGCTTCGGCGCGCACGTGCACATCGCGCATCCGTTTCGCGAGCATGTCCTTGGTTTCCGGCCACATCAGGTAAACGTCACACTGCGCGCCGCACAGTTCCAGCGCGTCGGGGCTATAGCCGCCGAAATAGAGAAGCGGGCCGCCATTTTGCTGGTAGGGGCGGGCAGGGTCTGCGGACACTTTGCTGATATGATACACATCGCCCGCATATTCGATATGATCGCGAGTCCAGGCCTGGCGCAGGATCTCTACGACTTCGTGGCTGCGCTTGTAGCGATAGGCGCTATCGGCAACCTCGCCGGGGAAGTCGGATGAGATCACGTTCAGCGTCAGCCGCCCCTTCAGCATATGGTCCAGCGTGGCCACAGTGCGGGCGAGCATGACGGGCTGCACTTCGCCACAGCGAATCGCGGCCAGAAAGTTGATCTTGTCGGTGATCGGCGCGCAGCCCGCGACGAATGACAGTGTATCCTGGCCAACTTGATAGCTGGACGGGCACAGGATGTTGCGGAAGCCGTGTGATTCGGCGCGCTTAACGATGCTCGAGCAATGCTCCCAACTGGACCGCAGCCGCCCATCGGGCACGCCCAGAAATTCGTAATCGTCCGAGCAAAGTGCCGCGAACCAGCTGACTTCGGCGGCGTCCAGATCGGCCGAGGTGACGGGCACCACGCTCATGAAATTCTCCATCCCTCTTGTATCTTTTTTATTGCGTAACACTCGCCAGATTGTAAATCAATACTGTATCAATTCTGAGCCATAGAAAGTTTCGGTGGTCAAAGTGGCACAAACGGGCGCGCTTCCCCTGCATATGCAGATCACGGAATTGCTGATTCGGGATATTGCTGCGGGGCGGTTGGTGGATGGCGAACGCTTGCCGCCCGAGCGCGATATGGCGGCATCCCACGGCATCGCGCTGGGTACATTGCGCAAGGCGCTGCAATCCTTGCAGGACAAGGGACTACTGGAGCGCGTGCAGGGGTCGGGCAATTACATCCGCGCGCAGGTGGATGCGCCCTCGGTCTATAGCTTCCTGCGGCTGGAATTGGCCGAAGGCGGTGGCCTGCCCACTGCGCGCGTGCTGTCAGTGGATCGCTTGCCCAAAGACCCAAGGCTGCCCGTCTTTGGCACCCACCCCGAAGGCCACCGCATCCGCCGCCTGCGTTTCTTGTCGGGCACTGTCGCGGCGGTGGAAGAGATCTGGCTCGATGCTGCCCATGCGGACCGGCTGACCATCGCCGACCTGTCCGATTCGCTCTACTATTTCTATGCCAATCGCCTGAACCTGCGCATTGCCCGCGCCGAAGATCGTGTAGGTATGGGGCCGCTGCCCGACTGGGCGCCGCCCGAATTTCCCCATGCACCGGGCACGAACTTGCCCCTGATTACCCGAGTGTCCACTAGCCATGCGGGGGACAGCGTCGAAGCGTCCTTCACTTGGTATGACCCAGAAAACGTGCGCTACACTGTGCGCCTGAAATAAGGATAACATCTTGAAACCGATACGATATGGCATCATCGGCTGCGGCATGATGGGGCAAGAGCACCTGCGGAACATAGCACTTTTGGACAATGCGCATGTTGCGGCGATTTTCGAGCCTGACGCGGGAATGCGCGCCAGTGCCGGGGCCTTGGTGCCTGATGCGGTGTTCTGCGATGATGTGGCAGGCCTGCTTGCGACCGCTGATCTCGATGCGCTGCTGATCGCCAGCCCCAACCATCTGCACTTGCCGCAGATCGAGCATATTGCGGCCACGCGCCCGCTGCCGCTCCTGGTGGAAAAGCCGTTGTTTACCGACCCCGCGCAAGTGGCGCGGCTCAACGCGCTGAATTACCCCGCGCCGATCTGGGTCGCGATGGAGTATCGCTACATGCCGCCTGTAGCCGCACTTGTGGCCCAAGCGGAGGAGGTCACAGGCGGGATCAAGATGCTGTCCATCCGCGAACACCGCTTCCCGTTTCTGCAAAAGGTGGGCGACTGGAACCGCTTCAATGCCAATACCGGCGGGACGCTCGTCGAGAAATGCTGCCATTTCTTTGACTTGATGCGGTTGATCCTGCAAGATGACCCTGTGCGCGTGATGGCCTCGGGCGGGCAGGATGTGAACCACCGCGACGAAACGTATAATGGCCAACGCTCCGACATCTGGGACAATGCCTATGTGATCGTGGATTTCGCCCGTGGCGCGCGGGCGATGCTGGAGCTGTGCATGTTCGCCGAAGGGGCGCGCTATCAGGAAGAAATCTCGGTCGTCGGTCCCAAGGGGAAGATCGAATGCCTTGTCCCTGGCCCCGGCCGCTTCTGGCCCGCGCATCTGGGCGAACCGCCTGTGCCGCAAGTGATCGTCAGCCCGCGCGACCCCAAAGGGCCGCGTCTGGTGGAGGTGCCGGTTGACCCCGCGCTGCTGGCTGCGGGGGATCATAACGGCTCTACTTATTATCAACACGCCCGCTTCGCCGATGTTGTGCGCGGGCAGGGACAGGTCGAGGTAACGCTACAAGACGGGATGTGGGCGGTGCTGATGGGGATGGCCGCGCAGGTATCGGCGACCGAGGGGCGCGTGGTGCATCTGAACGCCCAAGGGCTGCTGCCTGCTTGACAAGACAAAGCCGCGCAAGCCCATGGGATTGCGCGGCTTTTCAAATTTTGGGCCGGATCAAGACAGCTTGCGCTCAACTTCCTCGCGCTCGAAAATCTCGATCACATCGCCTTGGCGGATGTCGTCGTAATTCTCAAACGCCATGCCGCATTCCTGACCGGATTGCACTTCCTTGACCTCGTCCTTGAAGCGCTTGAGCGTTTTCAGCGTGCCTTCGTGGATCACGACGTTGTCGCGCAGCAGGCGCACACCGGCAGAGCGGCGCGCGATGCCTTCGGTCACAAGGCAGCCTGCAACCTTGCCGACATTCGACACTTTGAACACTTCGCGAATTTGTGCATAGCCGATGAAGGTTTCGCGCACTTCCGCTTTCAACAGGCCCGACGCCGCTTTCTTGATGTCGTCGATCAGGTCGTAGATGATCGAATAATAGCGGATTTCCACGCCCTTTTGCTGGGCAGAGGACCGGGCCGTCGCATTCGCGCGCACGTTGAAGCCGATGATCGGCGCGCCGCTCGCTTCCGCCAGACCCACATCCGAATCGGTGATCGCGCCCACACCGTAATGCAGCACGCGCACGCGGACTTCGTCGTTGCCGACCTTTTCCAAGGCCTGCACGATGGCTTCGGCTGACCCCTGCACATCGGCTTTGACCAGAACGGGCAGTTCGGCCACATCCTTGTCCGCCTTCGCTTTGGCCATAAGCTGTTCGAGCGTGGTTGCAGCCCCAGCCGCCGCGCGCTTGTCCTTCGCAGCTTGGGCGCGGTAGGACGCGATTTCGCGCGCTTGCGCTTCGGTATCGACCACGTTCAGCACGTCACCCGCTTCGGGCGTGCCGTTCAGACCCAGCACTTCGACCGGGACAGACGGCCCAGCTTCTTTGATGCGCTCGCCTTTGTCATTCACGAGCGCGCGGACCTTGCCCCATTGCTCGCCCACAACGAAGATATCGCCTTGGCGCAGCGTGCCGTTTTGCACCAGAACCGTGGCCACAGGCCCGCGACCCACATCAAGCTGCGCTTCGATCACAGCACCCATCGCGGCGCGCTTGGGATTGGCTTTGAGTTCCAGAATTTCGGCCTGAAGCGCGATGGCGTCCAGCAGGTTGTCCAGACCTTTGCGCGTGATCGCGGACACTTCCACATCCTGCACATCGCCCGACATGGCTTCGACCACGACTTCGTGCTGCAAAAGCTGCGTGCGCACGCGGTTGGGATCGGCCGACGGCTTGTCGCATTTGTTGATCGCAACGATCATCGGCACCTTGGCGGCTTTGGCGTGGTTGATCGCTTCAATCGTCTGCGGCATGACCGAATCATCTGCGGCCACCACAAGCACAACGATATCCGTCACATTCGCCCCGCGCGCCCGCATCGACGTAAACGCCGCGTGACCAGGTGTGTCGAGGAACGAGAGCACAGCCCCGCTTTCGGTCGTGACCTGATAGGCCCCGATATGCTGGGTGATCCCGCCTGCTTCGCCCGACACGACATTAGTTTTGCGGATCGCATCGAGGAGCGAGGTCTTGCCGTGGTCCACATGCCCCATGATCGTGATGATCGGGGGGCGTGGCATGAGGTCCTCATCACGATCCTGCACGGTGTCGATGACTTGCTCGACATCCGAATCCGACACGCGCACAGCCTTGTGGCCGAATTCTTCGATCAGCAGTTCTGCGGTGTCCGCGTCAATCGTCTGGTTCATGGACGCCATGACGCCCATTTTCATCAGCGCCTTGACCACATCGGCCACACGTTCGGCCATGCGGTTGGCCAGTTCCTGTACCACGATGGTTTCGGGCAATTGCACATCGCGCGACGCTTTCTCGCGCGATTGCGACATGCCAAGGGCCTTCTGACGCAAGCGCTCTTGCTTGCGCTTCATCGCGGCGATGGACCGCTCGCGGTCCCCGTCGCCTGACAAAGCGTCGGTCAGGGTCAGCTTCCCCGAGCGGCGGCTTGCGTCATCGCGCGGTTTTGCAGCACGCGCGGCGCGGTCATCGTCTTGGCGTTTACCTGTCTTGCGCGCATCCGTGCCCGGCACTGGCCCAGAAGGTGCCGGACGTGCCGGTCGTTCTGCCGCAGGCGCCGCTGGTGCAGGCGCAGGGGCCGCAGCAGCCGCCGCAGCGCGGGCCTTGCGTGCTTCTTCTTCAGCTTCGAGCCGCGCATCTTCTTCGGCTTTCGCACGCAAAGCAGCTTCGCGGGCGCGGTCTTCGCGTTCCCGCGCTTCTGCTTCCTCGCGCCGTTGCAGGCGCTCCGCTTCGCGCTCTGCTTCTTCGCGGGCGCGTGTTGCCGCTTCTTCGGCCTCGCGGGCACGCGCGGCTGACAATGCTTTCAAACGGCGTTCGACTTCCGCATCCGAAATGCCAGCAGGCCGGCGGGCCGGATCAGGACGCGGCGCGCTGCCCGTCGGACTGGGCGCAGCCGGTGTCGCCGCACCGGGCTTGGGAACCACGACACGCTTGCGCTTCGTCTCGACCACCACAGCTTTCGTGCGGCCATGGCTGAAGCTTTGCTTCACCTGTCCGCTTTTGCCGCCCAGTCCCAAGGGTTTTTTTCCGTCAGTATCGCTCATGCGTCCGTTTCGTCCTCTGCGGTGGCAGATCCACCGATATCCTTGCGGAAACCTGCAAGTCTTGCGGCTTCCTCTACAACAGCTTCGCTCAATCCACCAGCGCGAAGCGCGGCGTGAATCACAAAGTCCCGGCCAAAGGCCAGCCCCAATTCCTGCGCGCTCAGCCAGTCGATATGGCTGTCTGGCCCATCGGGCGGGCGCAGTTTGGTCTTGCCGCGGGTCGAGCCATCATGGGCCTGAACCAGCACGGCCATTTCATCGCGCAGGGCCAGATCGCGGCATTTTTCATACCCTGCCAAGGCCTGCCCGGCCTTGCGCGCAAGCGACAGCGTGTTGATCACGCGATTCGCGAGCAGGTCCGCGACCAGATCGGTCAGCCCATCGGGCACGGTGACTGGCTGACGGGCCGCGCGGGCGAACAGCTTTTTGGCGACTGCCCGGTCCAGTGCATCGCGATCCGCAGCGACCCAGATCCCGCGACCCGGCAAGCGCCCGGCCAGATCAGGCACGATCTGGCTGTCTGGCCCCATCACGAAGCGGATCAGCCCGCGTGCAGGTTGGGACTGGCCAGTGGCGATGCACCGCCGCTCTGGCCCGTCGCGTTCAATATCGCGTCCGCCCCGTCCCATCTGTGCGCGCGCTGTTCTCAGGCCGTTTCCTCCGCTTCCTCATCCGATTCCGGGTGCAGTTCCGACGGATCGATCCAGCCCAGCATGACGCGGGCAGTCATCACCATGTTCTGTGCTTCCGCCAGACCCACATCGAACTTTTCAAGCAGGCCGGTATCCTTGACCCGCTCGCCATTCACCGTGGTCCAGCCCCCGGCCAGTTCCCAATCGGCGCAAGTGGCGAAATCTTCGAGCGTCTTGATCCCGTCACGCGCCAAAGCCTCGACCATTTGAGGCGTCAGACCCTCGAAGCTGATCAGGCTGTCCTCTGCCCCGAGTTTGCGGGCCGATTCGAGCGCTGCGGCTGCCACGGCTTCCAGACGTTCGGTCGCACGGGTTTGCAGTTCTTGCGCGGTATCTTCGTCGAAACCGTCGATCGAGGTCAACTCGTCCAGATCGACATAGGCCACTTCTTCCAGATTGGTAAAGCCTTCGGCGACCAGAAGCTGGGCCATCATTTCGTCAATGTCGAGTTCATCCATGAACAGCTTGGTGCGCTCAGCGAATTCCGCCTGACGCCGTGCGCTGTCATCCGATTCGGTCACGATGTCGATGTCCAGCCCTGTGAGCTGGCTGGCCAGACGCACGTTCTGACCACGCCGACCAATGGCGAGCGAAAGTTGCTCGTCGGGCACCACGACTTCGATCTTGCCTGCTTCGTCGTCGATCACGACTTTGGACACTTCCGCAGGTTGCAGCGCGTTTACAAGGAACGTGGCCTGATCTTCGGTCCACGGAATGATGTCAATCTTCTCGCCCTGCAACTCGTTCACCACGGCTTGCACACGGCTGCCGCGCATACCGACGCAGGCGCCAACGGGGTCAATCGAGTTGTCATAGCTGATGACACCGATCTTCGCGCGCGAACCGGGGTCGCGGGCCACGGCCTTGATCTCGATGATACCATCATAGATCTCGGGCACTTCCATCTTGAACAGGGCCGCCATGAATTCGGGTGCTGTGCGCGACAGGAAAATCTGCGGGCCGCGCGCTTCGCGGCGCACATCCTTGACAAAGCAGCGGATGCGGTCGCCGTTGCGATAGCTTTCGCGCCCGATCTTCTCGTTCCGCCGCAACACTGCTTCGCCGCGCCCGATATCCACAATCAGGTTGCCATATTCTTCGCGCTTGACGACACCATTGATGATGGTTCCCTTGCGGTCCTTGAATTCTTCATACTGGCGGTCACGCTCGGCTTCGCGCACGCGCTGCAAGATCACTTGCTTTGCCGATTGTGCGGCGATCCGGCCCAGTTCCACCGGCGGCACCTGATCCACGACTTCATCGCCGATCTGCGGAGCGTCCAGATAGGGCGCGGCTTGCTTCACAGTCAGTTGCGCGTGGTGGTTTTCGAGTTCGTCATCGGCCACAACGGTCCGAACGCGGCTGAACGTGGCGACCCCGGTCTTGCGGTCGATCTTCACGCGGATATCCATTTCCGCACCATAGCGCGACTTGGCTGCGCGCGCGAGGCTGTCTTCCATCGCGGCGATGACCAGTTCGGGGTCGATCATCTTCTCGCGTGCGACCGCTTCGGCGGTTTGCAGCAGTTCAAGCTGGTTGGCAGAGGTGATCGCCATCTCTCAATGCTCCTGTCGGGGTGTGTCGTCCGAGTCGTCCTCGGTTTCAATCTCGTCAAACTGGCTTTCGTCGATAACGCCAGCGGCTTTGCGGGTGCGCAGCATTTCCGCGATCAACTCGTCAGTCAGGATCAGCTTCGCGTCGGTCAGCCAGTCGAATTTCAGTCCGATCGTGACAGGCTCGCCGCCTTCTTCGATTTCGATCAGGACTTCGTCATCCTCGACACCTGCCAGAATGCCCTTGAAGCGCCGCCGCCCGTCGATCAACTCGGCGGTTTCCACGCGGGCGTCATAGCCTTCCCACAGAGCGAAATCCTTCAGCCGGGTCAGCGGGCGGTCAATGCCGGGGCTGGACACTTCGAGCGTATAGGCTTCTTCCAGTGGGTCATCCACATCCAGCACAGCCGAAACAGCCGTCGAGATGCGCGCGCAATCATCGACCTCGATCCCGCCCTGGGGACGGTCGGCCATGATTTGCAACGTCCGATGCTTGCCCGACATCACGCGCAGGCGCACCAGTTCAAACCCCAGACCTTCGATGACCGGCTGCACAAGCCCAGCAAGGCGCTGGTCAAGTGGGGTCTTGGCGATCAGGTCGCTCATGCACTTCCCCTTCCGAAGGGACAAAACGAAAAAACGGGCCGAGCGGCCCGTTGCTTTTTCCGGTGGAGCCGTGGTGTCCCACAGCGCCGCTATGACAGGGCATATAGGCGTGTGGGACCAAAAACGCAAGGACTGATTATTGTGTAGTCTTTGCAGTTTTCGATCACTCTGGCCCAAGTAGTGGATTGCGCCGAGCAACGAGAGCGTCGGGATGCGCCAGATACCAGCCAAGTACATTCAGATTGGGGCCGGGATTGCGCCCCTCGAACAAACCATGCCGCAGGAAGTGTTCATGCGGCGAAAGCCGCGCCTTGGCTACGTCTGGATAGGTTTTCAGATACCAGTCCGGGTCGAAATGCGGGCTGGCGGCGACTTTTGCCAATTCATCAGCATAGGCCCCGCCCGACGGACCAATCTTGCGGCGCAAAATCCCTTTTTGTCGGGCAAGCCATTCTGCCTGCCAGCGTGCCAAACTGATCTGCAGGTCCTTGCGGGTCGCAACGACGCCATGTTCAGGCGCCGATGCGGATAAGAACGGGTTCTCAGCAGGCTCTTTCGCGCTCGGTGTCTGTGTTTTTCCGGGCTTTGTGCGCCGCGCCGCGTCAAGCTGGTGCGTCAGGGCGGCGATGCGGGTGTTCAACTCGGCTACTTTGGCGTCATGCGCGCGGGTGAGCATTTCCAGATGTTGCTGGACCGCTTGCCCCGTATTTGTCGCTGCATACAATCTGCGCAGCGCATCGCGTTCGGTAAATGCCGCCTGCAGCGCTTTCGTCAGCAAGTGGTTTTCTTGCTGATAGAGCGTCAGCATATCAGCATCGGTGTGCATCGTCGCCGCTTGCTCTGGTATGTGCTGCGCCAAGCCTGTCAGGAGGTGGGTCAAAAGGTCCAACGACCCCGACCCCGGCTGTAGCGCGTCGATCATTTCCCGAGCGGCATGTTGTATTGCGCCAAAAAAGCCGATCTCCAGTCCGGTACCGGGCAGGCAGATCCAGCCTTGGGCCATAGCGCGTAGGTGTTCCGTGCGCTCTGTTGTGCCGCAGACAAGCAGCGTCAAAGCCGGGGCTAGGTCCGGGCGCTCTGCCAAGACAGCCTGGACGATATCAATCTGGTCTGGGTCAATCAGCAGCAAGTCAACATCGTCAAGCTTTTCCGGAACATGCGACCCCTGCACCAGCGTCGAAAACGCGCCATAAAGTCGGTCATGTCGCGCCGCCAGTCCTGCGCCCAAAGCGCCAAACTCAGCACTTAGCGTCGCGCGGGGCATTAATCCGCGGGCTTGCGCAAGCTGGCATGTTCCAAGGTAGGCAGTTAGCGTTTCCGCTCCATACGCGGTGATATTTTTCGGGCGCAGGATATCGCTCAGCCAAAAGACAATGGGCAAACATACCCGTGCCTGTTTGGATACCCAGAAATCGGGGGCCATGAAAAATGCATCTGTGGACAGCATCGGCAAAAGTCTGGGGTCTTGCATCATCTTCTCTGATCCGACGTATCTTGCGCAATTATGGGCGCAAGGTCACATGCGCTGCGCCATTCTGCCCTCACAAGCGCCCTAACAGGCAGGCAATGTAAAGCGCAATCGTGCCTTTGCGGTGCTGCCGGTAAACGCCAGAGGCGCGTAGCGCCCGCAGACGGGCCAGAACTGGCCCTGTCCGCGCCGCTGAATAATGATCAAGTATGTTGCACGCTTCCGGCGTGAAGCGGTGGCGTGTGGCGTGCAACCCGCGCAGGTTGATGGCGTTCCAGTCGGCAAAGCGCCGGCCCATGATGAACAGCATCCGGTAAATCTGGCCGCGCAGGGTCGTATTGGCCCCGATCACATTTCCCGCATGTTGTCGGTAATCGAGCACGGGTTCGGGATCGCGCAGCACCTGCCCACCGCAGGCCGTGATGATCTGGTAAAGCCACCAATCATGCATAGCGGCTTCTTGTGCTTCGGTCACGGCAAGTCGCACAAGGTCGATGGCCGCGCGGTTCAGCATCATCGTATTGCCCCCGCCCACCGATTGCACCAGCGCATTGCGGAAATGTGGGGGGCGGTGGAATGTGGGCGAGCGGCGTACGGGCGTCAGGTCAGCAGCGCAAATGATACTGCCAGCGCAATAAAGTGCGGGTGTCGCGGGGTCGAGTTGTGCCAATGCAGCGCGCGCGCGGGCAAGTTTGCCGGGATGCCAGACATCATCCTGATCGGACAGCGCGACCAGTTCGGTCCCCTCTGGCACTTGTGCAAGCAGATGAAAGAAGTTCCCCACAGCCCCGCGCCCCGGCCCGGTCAGAACAGTGACCGAATGCCCCGGCGCGCGGGTGGCGAAATCGTCGAGGATGGTGCGGCTGTCGTCCAGCGAGGTGTCGTCCGAAGCCAACAAGTCCCAGTCGGGGTCAGTCTGGTCCAGATAGCTGTCAAGCTGCCTGCTCAGATGTTCGGCCCCGTTATAGACCGCAAGCAGGATCAGGATGCGCGGTCTGATTTGGATCTGGGGATCGGGACCAATGGCCATTGCGCGCTCCTGCCAATTTGGGGGCAGGTCTAGCAACCTGCGCGACAGGTGGCAATCAGGGGCTATGGATCAGACCGGGTTTCCCACGTCATCCGGCAGGCGTGCCAGCTCAGTGCGCAAAGCGCTGATCTGTGCGCGCGCTTCGGCACGGGCCGCACGAATGCTGTCGGGCAGGGGCGCGCCTCCTTCGCTGGCGCGGATCACCATCCAATCTGTGTCCGACAATTTGGCCTGTGCGCTGGCAAGAGTGTCGTGCAGGCGCGTACGTTCGTCCTGCAAATGGCGCAACTCGGCGGTGATCATTCGGGAAAAATCAATCCGCATCTGGGGACTCCGGGGTGTCATAGGGGGGAAGTTGGACGGGGCCATCGGCTGTGACCACAATGGGCGCGGGAAAGAGCGTTTCCTGCGGGGCCTTCGCGCCATGGGGTAGCAAGAGCGGCACGATCAGGCCGCAATCCAGATCGCGCGTTACGTCGCCTGCGATCCAATCGCAGTCAATCGCGCCGTGTGGCAAGATCGCACCCACGGGCAGCGGCGTGAAATCGAGGTCCACTCCGTTCAGGGTCAGAACATGGCCGACGATCGTCAGGTTCAGTGCTTGATCGGCGCGGATAGGTGAGAGTAGCAGTTTCATGGGGAACTCCTCAGAACCATCGGCCGAGTGCGACCAGTCCAACCTGGGTGATCTGACCTGCGCTGCCGGTCGCAGAAAGCGCGCTTAGAAAGACGATGTCTTGCCAGTCGAGTGTCCCCGAAGCCGCTCCATAGCGCAGTTTTGACCCGATCACGCCGGTTCGGATATTCGCGGTGTCGGACGCCCCGATTACGGCATCGGCCCATTGCACGGATGTAAAACTGGCCGGAAGCGTGTAGCTGACAGGGGCAGAGCGGAACACGCCACCATGCGTCGTGGCGATGGACAGCCCATCCAGGGCCACTTGTCGCGTGCAAATCTGGGTGCCGTCGGCAAAGCGGACAAATTCGCCATTGGCATTGCTGCCCCGCTCGATCACTGCGCCTGTGGGCACTCCTGCCGATTGGCTGACAGTCCCAAGGATGTTGTTCTGCCCGATCAGTCGTGACCATGCTGTCCACGACACGGGGTTCCCGGTGCCAGTTCGCACCCAAAGCGCGACTTCGGTGCCGGATCGGGACAAAAGCTGTGTGACTGTCGCCCCGGCATTAAACGCGCGCCGGATCACGCTCAAAACTCCGCTAACCGACCCGCCGCCGCTTGGACCGTTGGCGAAACTGCCGCTCAAGGTATACGATCCGCCCAAGATGATATCATTCAGATCCGTTGTCGTGGTCCAAGACGGCGCAAGGCCACCCACCCCGAAATCGCCCACACGCAAATGCCGACCTGTTGTCGTATCAAGCGTGCTTGTTGTGACGGTGCCGGTCGCGGCATTGCCAAGACCCAGCCCACTGCGCGCGGTGGCCGCGGTGGTGCCGCCCGTTCCCCCAGATGCCAAAGGCAAGGCTGTTGCCAGCGCGACCGAGCCAGTCGTGCGGTTCACGCTGACGGCATCGGTCCAACTTGTCCCGTCGGGCGATACCTTGATGCTGAAATCGTCGTTGCCTGCGATGCCCATTTCAGCCCGGCCCGACCAGTTCGACTGAAACAGCAGGCTGGCAGTCTGGGCCGCATCAGCTTTGTTCACGACGACCTGATGCCCTGCCCCGTCATGGCTGAGCAGTGTGGCCTGCGCCGCGACGGCCAGACGATTTGTGCTGTCGGAACTTGTCCCGATCCCGAGCCCGGTCAGGTTTTGCAAGACGGCGTGCCACTGGCCTGCGCGATGGACGCGGTAGATTTGCGCCGCACTGTCATAAGCCAGCCACCCGTCTTGTGGCGCAAGATACAGCCACGACGATTGCGCGCGCATCGCAAGTGCGCCCCCGTGCCCGGCCCATGCCCCATCGGGGGCGCTGCCGAGTGCGAAAACCTGCCCCTCGACGGGGCTGACGGGGGGGGTAGTCGCATCGAAACCCTGCACGGAGAGTTGGACCAATGCGTCCAGAACCTGAATGGCCTCGTTATGGGTGACGTGCTTTTGTGCCTGCGCGGGAAGGATGAAAGGCAGGTCAAGCCGGGTCGAGCGCTCTGGATCAGCCATAGAGCAGTCCTTTTGTGGGAAAACAGACTGCCGTGATAGGGGAAGAGTGGCTAAGCCCCGGTAACGAGGGGGACCGCTTTGTTAACCACGCGGTTACTTCAAGAGCATGTCGCGGTAATACCGACGCAGAAAAATCAGGCCCAGGATGGACAGAAGCAAGGCTGTGACAAATACGTAAAGTGCGTTCACGTAGACAGCGTCATAGGTACTGAACAGGCCCTTGCGAAACTGGCTTGTGATGTGAATGAGTGGATTCCAGAGCAGATAGCCTCTGAAATTCGGAGGCAGAATTTCCGGTATGTAGAAAATCCCTGAAATCAGGAACATAGGCCGGTTCATAATCGCCCAGACCCGCTCCCACACTGGGAAAGACGTGATGAGAAAACAGTTCAGCACACCGACCCCGAAGGCGAGAGATAGCGCCATCGCAATGGCCAGGAATAGAGACGGCCAATCCAGAATTGGGCGCAGATCATAATACAGAACGACCCCGCTCAGCACTACAGCCATGATCAAAAGTTGCGTGATTGCGTTCAGGGCAAATCGGGCAAATACGGCATCCATGAAACTGACAGATGGGTATTCGAGCAATCCCTTGGAAAAACGCACGGATGTCGCAGTGACGTTGCTCAGGGTCATGTATAGCCCAAAAGGCAAAATGCCTCCTGCGAAGAAATACATGAAGTTGTTGCCCAAAGCGGGCGTGCGCGAGATGTAGCTAAAGACAATCGTGAGCAGGATCAGCCCGCCCACGGGTTCAAGAATGGCCCAAAGATAGCCGCCCGGCGAGCGCGCATAGGTCGTGGTCATCTCGCGCACGACCAGCGCCACGAAGGATCGTATGAAACGAAAACGTGACGAGGCAGGGCGCTGCGCGGTTGGAATGGACATCGAAAGACCGTGTTCTTTCTTGCCTTTTTGCGATAATCGCTCCAAGCAGTAGCGCAGAATTTCGGCTGATGCCAGAATGGAAAAGGATGGTTGCCTTTGACTTCGACTTCTGAAGCGCCGTCAGCAGGTAAGCTTAAGGGCAAGCGTGGGCAGCGCGGCGGGGCTTTGCAAGGGCTGAAGCTACGTCACAAGATGCTGTTGCTCAGTTTTGCGGCGCTGGTCGTGACCCCAATTCTGGCGATGGCATTTTATCTGTATGTCATCGCGGCTGATCAATATGCTTCGCGGCTGGGCTTCACAGTCCGGACTGAGGAAGCGGGCTCGGCGATGGATATCCTCGGCGGTCTGTCGCGGTTATCGACAGCCAGTTCGTCAGACACGGACATTTTATACAAGTATATCCAGAGCCAAGAGCTTGTTCAGATCATTGACCGGGATCTTGACCTACGCAGTTTGTTCAGCAAACCGACTTTCGACCCCGTTTTTTCGTTGTCATCGGACAGCAGTATAGAGGATTTGGTCGATTACTGGAAGCGGATGGTTCGGATTTACTACGATCCAGGCATTGGTCTGATGGAAATTGAAGTGCGGGCCTTTGATCCGGTCGATGCCAAGCGGATCGCTCAAGACCTGTTCCAGCGCTCCAGCGAGCGGATCAACCAGCTTTCGGCCATTGCGCGTGACGACACCATGCGCAATGCGCGCGACGAGCTTGATACGGCCATTGAGCGGCTCAAGACTGCGCGTTTGGCACTGAATCAGTTCCGCAACGAGACTCAGATCGTCGATCCAAGTGCGGATATTCAAGGGCAGATGAGTTTGCTCAACTCGTTGAACGCGCAACTTGCAGAAGCGCTGATCGAGCTTGATATCCTGACCCAGACCACACGAACATCTGATCCACGGCTGGAACAGGCACAGCGCCGTATCCTTGTGGTCGAGCGTCGCATTCAAGAGGAGCGGGAAAAACTGGGCGTCAGTCAGGGCACGACGGGTCGTGCTTTCGCTGATCTAGTAGGCGAATTCCAAAGTTTGCAGGTCGATCTGGACATTGCCGAAAAGACCTATGTCTCGGCCTTGTCGGCGTTTGACACTGCCTCTGCCGCCGCGCGTCGCCAAAGCCGATATCTAGCTGCCTATATCGAGCCGACCCTGGCCCAAACGGCCCTGTATCCCAATCGGTCTGTGATCATGCTGGTCGGCGGGTTCATCATTTTTGGGGTCTGGGCCTTGAGCGTTCTGATTATCTATTCATTACGCGACCGGCAGTAAGCCGGGTAGGGCGGCTGACAGATGATCCGGCTTCAGAACGTGTCCAAGACATTTTACACCCGCAAAGGTGCCAAAACGGTTGCCCGCGATATTAGCGCAATCTTCCCCACAGGCAGTTGCGTAGGCCTTCTGGGGCGTAACGGGGCGGGCAAGAGCACCCTGATGCGTATGATCTCGGGCGCGATTGACCCTGATTACGGCCGCATTCACGTCCGCGGCACCCTGTCGTGGCCTGTGGGCTTCTCGGGCAGCTTTCACCGCGACCTGACAGGCGCACAGAACACGCGGTTCGTCGCCCGTGTCTATGGTGTGGACTCACACGAATTGATTGATTTTGTCGCGGATTTCTCTGAGCTCGGCAAACAGTTTCACCAGCCTGTACATACCTATTCGTCGGGCATGAAATCGCGTTTGGCCTTCGGGATTTCGATGGGCATTCACTTCGATATCTATCTGATGGATGAGATTACGGCCGTTGGCGATTCTGCCTTCCGCGAGAAGAGCGAAGCCTTGTTGGCAGACCGTTTGAAAAACAGCGGCGCGGTTTTCATCACGCATTCGGAATCGGCAGTCCGCAAGATTTGCGATAGTGTCGCCGTGCTCGAGGGCGGAATCCTCACCTATTATGACGATATCGAAGAGGGCATCGCCCAGCATGTCCAGAACATGAACCGCCGCAGCGATGATGCAGCGCTGACCAAAGAATGAGCGCCAAAGCGCGCAGAGCGGATAGATAAAACCCTTGGCAAAAGCCGCCCTTTTGCCGGGATTTTGCTCCAAACCTTGCCATTCCCCCGACCGACCCTGCCTGCGGGTGAGTATTGGTGGGGTTGGGTATGCGGCTGCGTGTTCAGGGCCGTTTCACGACGGGTATCACAACATTTGATTATTCCCTTGGTGCATCGACCTTGTGGCAGGGTGCGCCGGGGGGACCGCTTCTGGTGGTCAATTCCGGGCAACAGGGCGGCCTAAGCACATGGCGCATCGAGTCCACAGGTCAGTTGCGGCTGGTTGGGACGGAAAGCTATTCCACCACAGGCACGCGAGCGGCCAAGGATGCGGTGGTTCTTGCGCCCCTGCGTGGCGAGGTGGTGGCCTTCTTCGGCTGGAACGACACGCAATTCTGGGGTCATGCGATCAATGCCAATGGCTCGATTGGCGCGCGCAGATTGGTGTCCACGGACCTTGTGCTGCAAGAGATTGCGGCGGGGTCGCAAGATTATCTGGCGCTTTGGGCGCTGATGCGCCCGGACGCGCCGACCGGGTTCGCGGCCTCTGCGGCGTGGCAATCAACTGTTGGCCTGACGCCCACAGCGGCAGGTCATCTAATGCTGAGCGCCACGCAACACGGTGTGTTCGAGATTTCAGGGACAGGACAAAGCCGCCTGAGCGCCACCGATATCGGCATTGCCGGGCCGACAGATATGGTCAGTTTCGGCAGCGGCGCCGGGCAGCGTGTGGTCGTGGCCGGGGGGCTTGGATCATCGCTCTCGGTCCTGCGCCTGACGACTCAGGGTCGGGTCGATGTAACGGACCATGTGATCGACACGGGCAGTACCGCTTTCGCACAGGTACAGGCTTTGGCAGGCGTGACTGTCCAGACCTCTGGCGGGCCAATGGATTTGCTCTTTGCTGCGGGCGGGGATCACGGGGTTACAGCCTTCGCTGTTGCGCCGGACGGGCGGCTGATCTGGCTTGATACGCTGTTCGACACATCCGCCACGGGACTGCACAATGTTGTGCGCCTGTCGGCGGTGGTGCAAGGCACGCAGGTCATCGTGACAGCAACCTCGCAACGCGATGCCGGGATCACTGTGCTGACCTTTCCCATTGGCGCGCTGGGCGGCATTCGCGCAGGGCAGGGCACAGCGGGTCAGGACATTCTGGTTGCAGCACCCGGTGTCACGAGCCTGACCGGGGGTGCCGGGGCGGATGTCTTTGTCATTCGCGCCCAACCCGGAACCGTACGGATCACCGATTTCAACCCCGCTGAGGATCGTATCGATCTGACCGATTTTCCCATGCTCCGTTCGGTCAGCCAGTTGCAGTTTCAATCCACGGCGACGGGGGCCACGATTAGCTATGCGGCAACACAGGTGCAAATCACCTCGACACTGTCGCGCGCGCTGAGTGTGGCAGATATGTTCCCGCGTGGGCTGCAAGGGCCAGACCGGCTGTTGATTACGGCACAGCCGATGAGCACGGACATGATCGGAACCCAAGGCAATGATAACTTGGTCGCCCGGCCTGTGGGACATCTGGTAGACGGTCGCGAGGGCACGGACCGTGTCAGTTTCGCCGATCTGTCGCAACGGGTCGTTGTAGACTTGTCCAACGAACAAGCCCGCGCCGGGGACGAAGTCTGGACGCTGCGCAACATTCAGAACGTGGCCGGAACCATGTTCAATGACATCATGACCGGCGATGACGGTCCAAACCTGTTGCAGGGCGGATCAGGGCGCGATCTGTTCTATGGCTCGCTTGGGGCGGATACGTTCGACGGGGGGTCGGGCAATGATACAGTTGATTACACGCCTGCGGCCAGTGGCGTCACAGCCTCGCTTCTGACGGGCCTTGGCACACGCGGCATGGCCAATGGGCATGTCTATCGTTCTATCGAGAATCTAACGGGATCGAATTTCAACGATGTTCTGGAAGGGGACGATGCCGCCAATATCCTGTATGGGCTAGAAGGGAATGATACGATCTTCGGGCTTGCCGGTGATGACCTGATCTTCGGCGGGCTTGGGCGCGATCAGCTTTTCGGCGGATCGGGGATCGATACCATCAACGGCGGGCCGGGCGCTGACACAATCGACGGGGGGTCCGGCAATGACAGGCTGCTGGGCGATGCGGGCAATGACCTGATCGAAGGCGGCTCGGGCAATGATACGATCGAGGGGGGCGCCGGTGACGATACCATCTTTGGTGGTTCAGGTGATGACAGTCTGGATGGCGGGACGGGGAACGACTCGATCTCGGGCGGCAGCGGGCGCGATCTGATCTACGGGCGCTTTGGCAACAACACCATCGAAGGCGGCTCTGGGCGGGATACGATCTATGGCGGCACCGGCGATGATCTGGTTTTGGGCGGTTCGCGCGATGATCTGCTGTTTGGCGAGGCTGGCAATGACACGCTCGATGGGGGATCGGGAAATGATACTGTCCATGGTGGCGAGGGAAATGATCTGCTGTTTGGTGCGTCAGGCGACGATGTGCTGATCGGCGGACCCGGGAATGACACGCTTTTTGGTGGCTCTGGCTTTGACAGCCTGTCCGGGGGCGATGGCAATGACCGCCTGATCGGGGGGTCAGGCAATGACACACTCGACGGCGGTGCGGACTATGATGTGGCGGTCTTTGTAGGCCGGCGCGCGGATTACGACATCTGGCCCAACGCCGCCGGGGCCTTGCGCGTGGCGCATGTCCGCGGCGGCCGCGAGGACGGCATCAATTTCCTGTTCAATATCGAAGCGCTCGAATTTTCGGACGGCGTTCTTATCTTGTAAGCGCCGCCCGATCTGCCTGCGCGCGCAACCCTTCGATGGTCGTGCGCGATGTGATCTGCTCGGGGTCTGTCATCAATTCCAGCACCGCCGCCCGGCCACTTGCGCGGGCGCGGGCGAGTGCTGGGGCGAAATCCTCGGTCTGTGTCACGCGTTCGGCATGGCAGCCATAGCCCAAGGCAATCTGCACGAAATCCTGCCCGCGCAGGTCGGTGCCACTGACCCGCCTCGGGTGGTCACGTTCCTGGTGCATACGGATCGTGCCATAGACGCCATTGTTGAACACCAGCACGATGGGTTTTGCGCCATACTGCGTGGCAGTCGCCAATTCCTGCCCCGTCATCATGAAGCCCCCATCGCCCACCATCGACAGAACCAGCCTGTCCGGGTGGCGCAGGCTTGCGGCAACAGCAGCGGGCACCGAATAGCCCATCGCGCCGCAGGTCGATCCCAATTCCCGCCCCGGCCGCCCGAAGCGCAGGAAGCGTTGCGCCCAGCCGGTGTGATTGCCTGCGTCGAGCGTGACGATCGTGTCGCGCGGCAGCTCATCGCGGATGGCGCAAAATGCCTTGCCCATGTCGAGCGGCCAGTCGCCTTGGGGCGTTTCGGTGTCGCGCAGGTATTCCGCGCGCAAGGTCGCGGTCCAGTCCTGCGCGCGGGTCTGGATCACGCGGCCCTGCACCGCCTGCGCCACGCGCGCGACATCGGCCACAAGCCCCAGATCGGGGGCAAAGACGCGGCCAATCTCGTCCGCGTCGGGGTGGATGTGGATCAGCGTTTGCGGCGGGTGTGGCGGCACGAGCGCCTCATACCCGCCCGAGGTGATATCCCCCAGCCGCGTGCCCAAAGCCATGATTACATCTGCCTGCGCCACTCGCGCGCGGAACGATTTCGGCCCCGCCAGCCCCAATTCCCCGACATAGGATGGCGAGCGGTTGTCGAACACGTCCTGCCTGCGGAAGCTGACGGCGACGGGCAGACGCGTGCTTTCGGCAAAATCCTTGATCGCCGCGCAGGCGGCATCCGTCCAACCCGACCCGCCCAACACCAGAAGCGGACGCTCGGCGCGGGTCAGATGGTCCAGAACCTGAACAATCTCGCCCTCAGTCACGCTCGCCTGTGTGGCCTGATAGGGCCGCGCATCGGCCACGCTGACGCGGTCCAGCAGCATATCCTCGGGCAAAGCCAGCACCACAGGACCGGGCCGCCCGGATGTGGCCACGCGATAGGCGCGCGCGATATATTCCGGGATTCGCGCCGCGTCGTCGATCTGCGCGACCCACTTCGCCAAGGGGCCGAACATGGCGCGGTAATCGACTTCCTGAAACGCCTCTCGGTCTACCACGTTCCGCGCCACTTGCCCTATGAACAGGATCATCGGCGTGCTGTCTTGGCGCGCGATATGCACGCCAATCGCGGCATGGCAGGCACCGGGACCGCGCGTGACCATCACGATCCCCGGCTTGCCTGTCAGCTTGCCATAGGCTTCGGCCATATTCGCAGCTCCGCCTTCGTGACGGGCATTGATCAGCGCGATCTGGTCGCGGTGGTCATAAAGCGCGTCGAGCACTTCCAGATAGGATTCCCCTGGCACGCAAAACACAGTGTCCGCGCCGTGGACCCGGAGTTGATCCACCAGAATTTGGCCGCCTGTGAGTGGGGAGTGGGTCATGCTCTGTCCTTCCTGTCATCGCTGCGCTACGTTTTCCACAAACAGCAAGGGCATACAATGAGCTGGAACCCAAGCCTTGAACCTGGTTGCCCTGATGACATTGGGCTTGATGCCATCGAAACCCTGATCGTGCCGCGCGCCCGCGACATTGGCGGCTTTGAGGTCCGCCGCGCCCTGCCCGCCCCCAGGCGGCAGATGGTGGAGCCGTTCATTTTCTTTGACCAAGCCGGGCCGGCCGAGTTTCCGACCGGGCAGGGGGTGGATGTGCGCCCCCATCCGCATATCGGGCTGGGGACGCTAACGTATCTGTATCGCGGCGCGTTCCACCATCGCGACAGCACAGGCGCCGATCAGGTGATCGAACCGGGCGCGCCCAACTGGATGGTGGCGGGGCGCGGGGTGACGCATTCTGAACGTACACCATCGCAGGACCGTACTGGGCCATTATCGCTGTTCGGTATCCAGACCTGGCTTGCTTTGCCCGACGCACATGAAGATGACGCGCCGTTCTTTGAACACCATGGCGCGGGCACCCTGCCCGAATTGCGCGATGACGGGATCACGGCGCGGCTGATCCTGGGCACGGCATATGGCGCAACCGCGCCTGCGCGGATGTTTTCCGAGACGTTTTATCTGGATGTGATGCTGGCGCGTGGCGCGCGCTTCCCACTGCCCGATGACCATAAAGATCGCGGGCTTTACATCACCTCTGGCTCGGTCCAGATCGCGGGGGATGAATTCGCCGCCGGGCAAATGATGGTGTTCCGCCCCGGTAACCGGATCACCGTGCAGGCCGGGGCGCAGGGCGCGCGGCTGATGGCGTTGGGTGGGGCCACGCTCAGCGGGCCGCGCCATATCTGGTGGAATTTCGTGGCCTCGTCCCGCGAGCGGATCGAGGCCGCCAAGGTCGCATGGCGCGCGCAGCGCTGGGGCGAGGGGATGTTCGACTTGCCGCCTGCGGACCGGGACGAACATATCCCACTGCCTTAACCCCGCCCGATAAAGGGCATCGCGGTGGCCATGATCGTCATGAACTGCACATTCGCCTCCAAGGGCAGGCTGGCCATGTGCACGACCGCATCGGCCACATGCGCCACATCCATCACAGGTTCGGGGCGCAATGACCCATCGGCCTGCGGCACGCCCTTGCGCATCGCATCGGTCATGTCGGACGCGGCATTGCCAATGTCGATCTGCCCGCACGCGATATTGTGCTTGCGCCCGTCAAGCGAGAGCGTCTTGGTCAGCCCTGTGATCGCGTGTTTGGTGGTGGTGTAGGGGACCGACCCAACACGCGGGGCATGGGCGGAAATCGAGCCATTGTTGATGATCCGCCCACCCTTGGGGTCTTGTGCGCGCATCATCGCGAATGCCCCGCGCGCGATCAGGAACGCGCCGTCCAGATTGACAGATGCCACGCGCCGCCAATCCTGCCACGAGATATCGGCAATCTCGGTCGCGGGCAGGCTGATACCGGCATTGTTGAACACCACATCCAGCCGCCCGTAGCGGTCTTGGATCGCGGCAAAAAGCGCGTCCACTTGATCGGGGTCAGCCACATCGCAGGGATGGACCAAGCAGTGGTCAGCGGCGTGGCTTGCCACGGCCTCCAGCCCGTCGCGCTTGCGCGCGGCCAATACGACATGGTGCCCAGCCGTGAGAAAGGCCAAGGCCGTGGCCCGTCCGATCCCTTGGCTGGCCCCTGTAACCAGAACGATTTTTGCTTCCGCCATGGTTCCCCCCTGTGTCTGGTCAAGATGGACCATGCGCGCCGGGGCAGGTCAACACCCAAAGCAGGATCGACTTTCGCGGGGGGTTCTGGCAAAGCCACCCACATGATCCGGGTTCAGGCACATTTTGGCGAATGGCTGCAAGGGCTGGCTGGCCCTGACGGCGATGTTGCGCTGGTGACTTTGGCCTGCCGCGCGCGGGGGGTTTCGGCGGAATGGCAGGACGCGCCGGGTTTCGGGCTGGTGCAGAACGTGGCCCTGTTGGATCAGGCGCGGGCCGAGCGGTTTCTGGCGCTGCTTGGGGTGAAAGCCGTGGGCCGCGTCACTCTGACCGCCGATCTGCCGCCCGGTGGGGGTGCGGGCATGTCCACAGCCGCGCTGGTGGCTTTGGCGCGCGCGTTTGGGGCGCCCGAGGGCGGAATTGCCCCTGCCTGTCTGGCCATTGAGGGCGCAAGCGATCCACTGATGCTGCCCGCGCCGGATGGGGTGCTTTGGGCTTCCCGGCGCGTAATGGTTCTGGCGGATATGCCCCCGCCCCCCAAAGCCACGATCCTTGGTGGCTTCTGGGGCGAGATGGAGCGGACCGACCCCACGGACGCGCGTTTTCCAGTCATCAGCGATTTGATCGAGGCTTGGGCCATGGGGCCTGATCTGCAAACGGTTGCGCGTTTGGCCAGTGCCTCGGCCCAGCGCACGACCGATCTGCGCGGGTCTATGGGCGATCCTACGCCCGAGCTTGCCGCATCGCTTGGCGCACTGGGCTGGGCGCGCGCGCATACAGGCCCCGCCCGCGCCGTGATCTTCCCCCCCGGCGCGGTGCCTGTGGGGGCGGCGGCGCAGATGACCCGCACAGGCTATGAAGGCGTGTTCCAGTTTGACACAGGCGTGCGATAACCCCTTGTATTTGACACCCGCGCGCGGGAAAGGTCAGGTGCAGATGGGGGCATTCATGCGCGATCACGGCGGCGATCTGGACCGGGCCAAGGTGCTCTATGGTGGACAGGACTGGATCGACCTGTCCACCGGCATCAACCGCGTGCCCTATCCTGTCGGGCCAATCCCGCCGGAGGCGTGGACGGCCCTGCCCCTGTCCAGTGCCTTGCATGATCTGGAACAGCAAGCCGCGCAAACCTATCGCACACAAGCCGAGGTTACAGCCCTGCCCGGCGCGCAGGCCGCGATCCAGCTTGTGCCGCGCCTGTCTGCCCCCGGTCGCGCGGCGGTGCTTTGGCCGAGCTATAACGAGCACAGCGCAGCGCTTGTCGCGCAGGGCTGGCAGGTCCACCAAGCCCCGGATTTGCAGGCGATGGAAGGGGCCGATCTGGCTGTGGTGGTCAATCCCAACAACCCAGATGGGCGGTTCTGGCCGCCCGCAACTTTGGCCGCCCTTGCGCCGAAGGTGGGCCGTCTGATCGTGGATGAAAGCTTCGCAGACCCTGTGCCCGCCCTCTCGCTTGCCCCTTATCTGCACGATCTGGGGGAAAACGTGATCGTCCTGCGCTCTTTCGGCAAGTTCTATGGGCTGGCCGGGCTGCGGCTAGGCTTCACGCTGTCTGGCCCGCAAACCGCCGCGCAGTTGCGCGCGCACGCTGGCCCTTGGGCAGTCAGTGGCCCGGCGTTGGACATTGGCCAACAGGCTTTGGCGGATACAGATTGGCAAAGCACCACAACCGCGCGCCTGCACACTGACAGCGCGCGGCTTTGCGCCATTGCCGATGATCTTGGTTGGCCCATTGTCGGCCAGACGGCGCTATTCGTCACCCTGAACACCCCGGACGCCGCGCAGGTCCAGACCCATCTTGCCCGCGCCCAAATCTGGAGCCGCATCTTTCCCTACAGCCCGACATGGCTGCGCCTTGGTCTGCCGGGGTCGGAAGCGGAATGGGCGCGGCTGGAAGCCGCCCTGCGAACCTACCGCGCGACCTGAGGGATCGGGACCACATCCACCCGGTGCCCAGTTTCCTGCCCGCCCGAGGTGCGGATCGCCCCGCGCAAGGGCGCTGCATCGGCATAATCGCGCCCGCGCGCGACAGTGACATAATCCACCCCCGCCCATTGCCTGTTGGTCGGGTCATATTCCACCCAACCCTGTCCCGGTCCAGCCCATGCCATGACCCAAGCGTGCATCGCATCCACCCCTTCCAGCCGTGGCTTGCCGGGGGGTGGCAGGGTTCGCAGAAAGCCCGACACATACCCCGCAGGCACGCCCAGCGCGCGCAGGGCGGCCACCATGATTTGCGCGAAATCCTGACAGACACCGCGCTGGGCCTTGAACGCCTGCTCGGGGGGCGTGGAAACGTCGGTTGCATCCGCATCGAAGGTCATGTGGCGGTGAATGGCGCGGCCTATCGCCTCGACCACATCTGTCAGAGTGGCCTTTGGGTCGGCCACGCTACGGGCAAAATCGGCAATTTCCGGGATCAGCCCAATCCGGGCCGACGGCCCGCAGAAATGCCACGGGCTGCGCGCATCCAGCGCCGTGTCATCCATCGCCTGTTCCAACTGGTCAAAACCAATGGGGAAGCCGCCCCGCACCGGATGGCGGCGCGCTTGGGCGTGCAGGCTGTAGGTCACTTCGGAAATCGGGCGGTGCCACGCGATCGTGGTCGTCAGGTTACCAAAGAAATCCACCCCATCGCGGCGCAGGTCAGGCGCGGGCGAGATTTTCAGCACGCGGCGCAGAACGGTCTGCTCTGGCCCATCCACCGGCAGCAGCCGCAGGATATTGCGCACTTGGTCGGACGCGGCCGTGTAGCGATAGTCCATCGTCAGACGGATGTCATAGAGCATGGCCGCTACCTGAAAAACTGCATCGAGATATGGCCAAACGCGGCCCCCAGCCGCGCGCGCAGGTCCAAAAGCATCTTGGGGGTGATCGCGTCAATTCGCGCGGCGCGCAAGTCCGTGTCCAATATCAGCAACGTTCGGTCCAGGTCCGTCAACCCCTGCGCAGGCCGGGGAAGTTCGGCCACATGGCCGCGCATCCGCTCGATTTGATACAAAACCGCGCGGGGGTTTTGGGCGTCTTGCAAGAGTAGTTCCAGCACTGACGCGCGCGAGGGCGCGAAGCGGAACAGGCGCTGGTGGGTGAGCAGGCTGTCGCCAACCTCGACCGCGATATCGAGCGCACCGGGCGGCGCATCGGGCGCGCTGAAGGTGGACAAAAGCGCGAGCGTGCTGTCCGCCCGTTCCTGCGCGCGGCCCAAGGAAAGAAAGCGCCAGCCTGCCACGTGATACATATTTTCGTGGATCAGTCCCGAAAATCCCGAAATTTTGCGCAACAGGACGGACAAAGCCGCCGCCGCATCGCCCCCCGGCTGCACTTTGGCCGCCAGTTTGCGCGCGCTGCGTTCCAGATCGGCCAGCGCGTTCCACCCATCGGGCGAAAAGCGGTCCCGCACCCGCGCCGCAGCCCCGCTCGCCCGCGCGATCAGGTCCAGAAGCGCATCTGGAATGGGCTTGTCCGGGGTCAGGCCAAGGGCTGTCAGATAGGCCGCCTGATGCTCCATTCTTGGATCATCGGCTTCGGTTTCCGCAAGCCGCAGATGCCACGCGCGCAACAGTCGGATCGCGCCTTCGGTCCGTTCAGTATAGCGGCCCAGCCAGTATAGGTTATCAGCCGCCCGCGCAGGCAGCACACCGGGGGCGGCGCGTTCGGCGCCCCCGCTTTTGACCAGCGTATCGGCAGGCACCGGAGCAGGGGCCAACACCCAGACATCGGCCACGGACCCGCCCGCTTGCATGGCGAGCGCTGTGGCATCATCACTGCGCCCGATCCGCGCATAGCCACCGGGCATGAAGGACCAGCCGTTTTCCGTGCGCGTGGCGATGACGCGAATGGTCATGGGGCGGGGAACCAAGCGGCCATCGTCCCAAGCGGGGGTGGTGGACAAGGTGACAGCCTCCTGCGCCACCAACCGCCCCGCTTGGGCCGCGATCCAATCCGCCAGCGGCCCCGGTGCCGTGCCGCGAAACTGGCCGCCCAAAGCCGTGTCAGTGCCGATGGCGAAGGGAAGCGCCGTGTCCAAGGCCGCGCCGATCATCATGCGGGCGGCGTTTTCCTGCACATAGGCGCGTTCCAAGGGCTGCCCGCACCACCACGTCGCAATGTTGGGCAAAGAGAGTGGCTCGCCCAGCAGCGTTTCGCAAATCCGCGGAAAGAACGCCATGAAGGCGCGCGTTTCCAGCACGCCCGATCCCGGCGCATTCATCATCGTGATGCTGCCTTGGCGCAGCGCGTCAATCAGGCCGGGCGTGCCGATTTGCGAGCCTTCGTCCAGCTCCAGCGGGTCGATGAATTCACTGTCGATCCGCCGCCAAAGCAGGCCCAAGGGCTCCAGCCCCGCAATCGTGCGCACCATAACTTGCCCGTCGCGGATGGCCAGATCCCCACCTTCGACCAGCAGCATCCCCAGATAGCGCGCGATGTAGGTGTGCTCGTAATAGGTATCCGTATTCGGCCCCGGTGTCAGCAGCGCCATGCCGCGTCCGTCGCCGGCAAGTCGGTCCATCGTGTCGCGAAACGCGCGGAAGAACCCCGCCAGGCGGTGCAGATTGGCGCGGTTGAACCCGTCCGCGAAAATCCGCGTCGTGGCCATGCGGTTTTCCAGCGCAAAGCCGGACCCAGAGGGCGCTTGCGTCCGGTCGCCCAGCACCAGAAACGACCCGTCCGGCGAGCGGCCGATTTCAAAGGCCAGATGGTGCAGCCAATGCCCCCCGCGCGGGGTGATGCCCACCATGGGCCGCAGCCAATGCGGGCTTTGCGCGACCAGTTCGGCGGGCAAATGCCCATCCGCCACCAACCGCGCTGGGCCATAGAGGTCCGCCACGATGCGCTCCAGAACCTCGGCCCGTTGCGACAGGCCCGCGCAGATGCTGTCCCACTCGGCCTGCGCGATCATCACGGGCACATGGCTGAGCGGCCAGTCGCGTTCTTGCGCAGGGCCACCAGAATAAAGCCGGAAATACACGCCCGCATCGCGCAGATACTGCTCGCCGCGTGCGAACCGGGCTGCGATGTCGTCGGGGGTCAGCGCATCCAGCGCGCGGATGAACGGAGCCCAGACGGGCCGCATCTGCCCGTCCGGGGTCAGCAGTTCATCGGCCACACCCGGTTGGGGGGTGTAGCCGTGCAAGAGCTTCGGCAGGGGGCCAAGCGGGCACAAACCTTAGATCCCCGGCGCGCGCCGCAAATCGAGGGTCAGCGGAAATTCCGGGTGCGGCGCCTCCGGCGCGGGGGCGTGGATACCGGGCCTGTGGCCGTGCGGGTAGAAGCGCGCAAGGCGACGCGCTTCGGCCTCGTACCCGTTCACCGGGAATGTGTCGTAATTCCGCCCGCCGGGATGGGCCACATGGTAAACGCAGCCCCCAATCGCGCGCCCGGTCCACGTGTCAAAGACGTCAAACGTCAGAGGCGCATTCACCGGCAGGACCGGGTGCAGCGCGGCCGCGGGTTGCCATGCCTTGAAGCGCACACCGCCTACCGATTCCCCGCTTGTTTCGGTCCGGGTCAGGGGCACGGGGCGACCATTGCACAAAACCTTGAAGCGGTCCTGGTGCAGCGTGGTCATGCGCACTTGCAGGCGTTCCACGGAGGAATCCGTATAGCGCACTGTCCCACCAATCGCGCCGGTTTCGCCCAGCACATGCCATGGCTCCAAAGCCTGTTTCAGTTCAAGATGCACGCCTTCGACAGTCACCTCGCCCACAAAGGGGAAGCGGAATTCGGCCTGCGCCTGATACCAGACGGGATCAAGGTCAAAGCCATGCGCGCGCAGATCGTCCAGAAGCGACAGGAAATCGGCCCAGATGAAATGCGGCAGCATGAAACGGTCATGCAGGACCGTGCCCCAGCGCACGGGCGACCCCCGCACAGGCGATTGCGCCACGCGCGCGATAATCGCCCGGATCAGAAGCTGTTGCGCGAGGTTCATCCGCGGATGGGGCGGCATTTCAAAGCCGCGGAATTCGACCAGCCCCAGTCGACCAGTGGGGCCATCGGGGGAATAGAGCTTGTCGATGCAGATTTCCGCGCGGTGGGTGTTCCCGGTCACATCGATCAGGATATTGCGCAACAGGCGGTCCACCAGCCAGGGTGGCGGCAGCGGCCCGCCTGCCACCGGATCGCCAATCTGGTTCAGCGCGATTTCCAATTCATACAGGCTATCGTGCCGCGCTTCATCAATGCGCGGAGCCTGCGATGTCGGACCAATGAACAGGCCCGAGAACAGATAGGACAGCGACGGGTGACGCTGCCATATCAGAATCAGCGATTTCAGCAGATCGGGGCGGCGCAGGAACGGGCTGTCGCCCATTGTGGCCCCACCCACAACGACATGGTTGCCCCCGCCTGTGCCCGTATGCCGCCCGTCGATCATGAATTTGTCTGCCCCCAGACGGCACTGGCGGGCTTCGTCGTAAATCGCTTCCGTCGTGGCCACACAATCGTCCCAGCTATGCGCGGGGTGGATGTTTACCTCGATCACACCGGGATCGGGCGCCACGCGGATCACGTTCAGGCGGGGGTCATGGGGCGGTGCGTAGCCTTCGATATGGATGGCCAGACCCAGTTCTTGCGCGGTCAGTTCGGCGGCAGCGAGCAGTTCCAAGTAATCCTCCAACGCCTCGCAGGGGGGCATGAACAAGCACAGCCGCCCGTCGCGGGGTTCGATGGCAATCGCGGTGCGGACCGCCCCTTCGGCGGGGTCCACACCCACTTGCGGCACCTGACGCTGACGGCGCGTGTCGTCCAGCTTGGTCGTGCCCGCCTGCACATGATCGCCACTGGTCTTGGGCGTCAGCGCCGCAATCTCGGCTTCTTCCTGCGCCAGCCGATCCAGTTCGGATTGTACTTCCGCCAGACGCGCGGGGTCCACGCGCGACCGGGTCAGGAAGGTGTGGAAATCCGGCAGCGGCCCCAGCGGGATCGAGGTGTCAGCAGGATAGCTATAGGGGTATTGCGCGGGCGGGATATAGGGCAGGCCCGCGAGCGGCAGGCGAAAGCCCACAGGGCTGTCACCCGGCACAAGGAACAGATAACCGCGCCTTGGTTTCCACATCTCGGACCGCCAGCGGGGGGCGGTGGCCTTGGTCTGCCAACGCTGAATGGGCAGGATGAAGCCGGATGGTTCCGTCAGACCGCGCGAAAAGACGCGTGCATAGCGCGACCGCGCTTCGGGGTCCTTGAGCTTCGAGTTTTCCGGGCTGACATTCGGGGGCAGATTGGCTTCTTTCAGAATCCACTCGGCCGGATCCTCGTAGGCCGGTTGGGCATATTCGGGCGCGATGCCGAGCTTCTCGGCAAACGCCTCCATAAACTGCCCGGCCTGCGCGGCGGTGGCGTTGTAATCCTGCGCTTCCTGCGCGACCAGCGCCGGGTTTTTCCACACGGGCGCGCCATCATGCCGCCAATAGAGCGAAAAGGTCCAGCGCGGCAGGCTTTCGCCCGGATACCACTTGCCTTGCCCATAGTGCAAAAAGCCCCCCGGGGCGAAGCGGTGGCGCAGGCGGCGAATCAGCTTGTCGGCCAGATCGCGCTTCATGGGGCCGACAGCGTCCGTGTTCCATTCCGCCGACTGGAAATCGTCAATAGAAACAAAGGTGGGCTCGCCCCCCATGGTCAGGCGCACATCCTGCGCGGTGAGCACTTCGTCCACCTTGTGCCCGGCATCAATCAGTCGCGCCCAAGCCTCGTCGCTGAAGGGCTTGGTGATGCGCGGATGCTCGGACACGCGCGTGACTTTCATATCGAAATTGAAATCAACCTTCGGGGCACCTGCGGCCGTGAAGCCCCCGGAAATGGGGGCTGCATTGCGGTAATGGGGTGTGGCGGCCAAAGGGATGTGGCTTTCGCCCGTCAAAAGCCCGCTTGTCGGGTCCATCCCGATCCAGCCTGCGCCGGGCAGATAGACTTCGACCCAAGCGTGCAGGTCGGTGAAATCGACTTCGGTCCCCGAGGGGCCGTCGAGCGATTTTACATCGGGGGCAAGTTGGATCAGGTAGCCTGACACGAAGCGCGCGGCGAAACCCAGATGGCGCAGCACCTGCACCAGCAGCCAAGACGAATCACGGCACGATCCCGATTTGATTGACAGGGTTTCGTCCGGGGCTTGCACGCCTGGCTCCATGCGGATGGTGTAGTTTACCTCCGCCGCGATGCGGGCATTCAGGCCTACCAGAAAATCCACCGTCCGCGTGCGGGTGAAGTCGATGCCACCAATGAACTGCGCGAGCAATGGCCCCTCGGCTTCGGGCGTGCGATAGATGGACAGATCGTCTTTCAGATCAGCGGGATAGTCGAAGGGCCAATGCTCGGCGCTTTCTTCGACGAAGAAGTCGAACGGGTTGTAGACGGACATATCCGCGACCAGATCGACCTCGATCTTGAACTCGGTCACGGGTTCGGGGAACACGAAGCGCGCAAGCCAGTTGCCATAGGGGTCTTGCTGGTGGTTCACGAAATGCGGCTGTGGCGCGACTTTCAGGCTGTGCGAAATCACCCGTGTCCGGGACTGGGGCGCAGGCCGCAGCCGGATGATCTGGGGCCCCAGACTGACGGGCCGATCATAACGGTAATGCGTCAGGTGGGTAATACCGGCGTGGATGGCCATTCTCGCGTCCTTGGGCTGTCTATGCAGCGCCACCCTAGCGCATGGATATACAAGGAAAACACCCTTGTCGTGCCAAAGCTGCAAGGTTTTTGTCCATCACGCCCAAAGCAGCGGCGTTTAGCGAGGCCGTCGCGCCTCGGTTTCCGCCACGATGTCGAACAGGCGTGCAGACAGACTGCCACCAAAGCGCATGTTGCCAAGGATGACAGTCGTTTCCGCGCCAGTGTCGTCGCGGATCACCCATTGCCGCAACTCGGTCGGGTTGGACGAAAACACCAGCCGGATCGAACCATAATGCGGGTTTTCCGGGTCTTGGGCGATGATTGTCGTCGTGGTGCCGTCGGTCGTGTGCCCCACAACCATGCGCGCGCGGCTGAAATCGACATTCTGCTCCAGAATGATGTTGAGCGGTGTCTGGCGCAAAGGATACTGGTTCGGCCCCTGATTGGACCGCCCGTCAAACACTGCAACCGACGACCCCCCGGCCATAACCAGCGAGCGTTCGGGCGGATCATATTCAAACCGCACACGACCGGGGCGGCGGATGAACATGCGCCCTGTGGCAAGGGTGCCGTCGGGGTTGATCTGGGTGAACTCCCCTTCTGCAGTCGTGAACGCGTTGAAATAGCGCGACAATTCGGCCAAAGGGATGATCTGCGCCTGCGCGGGACGAACCAGCGCGAAAGCAGGCAGGGCGGCAAGCAGGGAACGGCGGGACATACGCATGTTTTTGCTCTTATCCCAACCCCACGGCCCGCGCAAAGCCACGTTTCCATCGCGGGCTTACACAAGGCAGAGAGTTGCCGACACACCACCTGATGCGCCAGTCCCTTGAAGCCGCGCGCCCACGAATCCCCCTTGATCCTGTCCCGTCAGCCCTTTAGGTAAGCCCAAATTCCTCAGGCCGCCCCAAGGCGGCCTGTCACCTTATGCGAGGATGCTCATGCAAGTTACGGAAACCCTGAACGAAGGTCTGAAGCGCGGCTATACCATCACCGTGACAGCGGCAGAGCTGGAAGCGAAAGTGAATGAAAAGCTGGTCGAGGCACAGCCTGAAATCGAGATGAAGGGCTTCCGCAAGGGCAAGGTGCCAATGGCGCTGCTCAAGAAGCAATTCGGTCGCAAGCTGCTGGGCGAAGCGATGCAGGAAGCGATCGATGGGGCGATGAGCGCACATTTCGAAGCCTCGGGCGACCGTCCGGCCATGCAGCCCGATGTCAAAATGACCAATCAGGACTGGAAAGAGGGCGATGATGTTGTCGTCGCACTGTCCTACGAAGCGCTGCCCAAGATTGACGCGCCGGACCTGTCCGGTGTGACGCTGGAAAAGATGGTCGTGAAAGCCGACGATGCAGCCGTGGCAGAAGCGCTGTCGAACCTTGCGAAATCGGCACAAAATTTCAACGACAAGGACGGGGCTGCGGAAAACGGCGATCAGGTCACGATGGACTTCCTCGGCAAGATCGACGGTGTGCCGTTTGACGGCGGCGCTGCAGAAGATTTCCCGCTTGTGCTGGGGTCGGGCCAGTTCATTCCCGGTTTTGAAGAGCAACTTGTCGGCGTGAAGGCGGGTGACGTGAAAGAAGTCACCGTGTCCTTCCCCACCGAATATGGCGCTGCCCATCTGGCCGGCAAAGAAGCTGTGTTTGACTGCACCATCAAGGCAATCAAGGCCCCGGCGGAAGCTGAAATCAACGATGATCTGGCCAAGCAATTCGGGGCCGAAGATCTGGCTGCGCTGAAAGGCCAGATTTCCGAGCGTCTGGAAGCCGAATATGCGGGGGCTGCGCGCGCGCTGCTGAAGCGTGGGCTTCTGGATGCGCTGGATGCGAAAGTGGCGTTCGACCTGCCCTCGGCGCTGGTGGAAGCGGAAAGCAAGCAGATTGCCCACCAGCTTTGGCACGACACGCAAAAGGATGTGGACGCGCATGACCACAGCCACGGCGCTATTGAAACCACACCGGAAAGCGACAAGCTGGCCGTGCGCCGCGTGAAGCTGGGGCTTTTGCTGGCCGATATCGGTCAGAAGGCCGAAGTCACTGTGACCGATCAGGAAATGACGCAAGCGGTGATTGCACAGGCGCGTCAATATCCGGGTCAAGAACGCGCGTTCTTTGAATTCGTGCAACAGAACCAGCAGATGCAGCAGCAACTGCGCGCGCCGATTTTCGAGGACAAGGTCGTGGATCACATTCTGGCGCAGGTCACTGTGACGGAAACCGAAGTGACCAAGGAAGCGCTGCAAAAGGCGCTTGAAACGCTCGAAGCCGACGCCTGATCTGGCAGTTAGAATAGAAGAAAGGCGGCCTTTGGGCCGCCTTTTTCAATTCACATTGGTATTTGGCAAGGGCTGGGGACCATGGACGAGCCCCGCTGACTGCCCCCGGACATAGGGGGCGAGCGTATCGGCAAGTCTTTGCGTATAGGCATCGGGCGCGACGGCCTGCGCGAGCAGGTGATCGGGGGCCAAGCTGTTCAGGACCGGGGCGACGATTTGCAGATAGCCAGTTGTCCCATGGGTCGCGAGGGCGGCGCTCTTGATCACGGCAAGCGCCGCGATCGTGCCGAGACTGACCTTGATCGTGCCCAACAGAAACCCAATCCGGCGCTTGCGCCGATGGGAAAGAAATTCCTTGTCGCGTTTGAGATGCGCGGCGAGCACAGCCGCGCGGCGTGCTTTGAAGTCAGCAATGGCTTTCATCGACATGATGCGCTCTTTCGATATCCATGCGCGCAAGGAATACCGACTGAAACGGGCAAAAATATGGCTATTTCAGCCAGATTTTCGCTTATCCACGCGACAATGTCAGCGTGGACCATTCCCCGATATCTTCGCGGTGGTGCAGCGCGAAACCGGCTTCGACATAGGCCGCGAGCACCTTTTCGGCTTGCTCGACCAGCAGCCCCGACAGGATCGCAAAGCTCCCTGTCTGCGTAACGCGCGCCATATCTGGGGCCAGATCAATCAGCGGACCCATCAGGATATTGGCAAAGACCAGATCGAAGGGAGCGGCGGCTTGCAGGGTCGGATGGTCGAAGCCTGTGGCCTCCAGACAGGTCACGCGGCCTTCCAGATTATTGGCGGTGACATTGGCTTGCGCGACTTCGACGGCGACAGCGTCGATGTCGCTGGCCAGAACCGGATCGGGCCAGATGCTGGCCGCACCCATGGCGAGGACGGCTGTCCCGCAGCCGATATCCACCACATTCTTGCCCCGAAAGCCCGCAATGTCCAACCGGTCGAGCGCGCGCAGGCAGCCCAGGGTCGTGCCGTGGTGGCCCGTGCCAAAAGCCATCGACGCTTCGATCAACAGGCCCACGCGCCCTTCGGGCAACTTGTCGGCGTCATGGCTGCCATAGACGAAGAAGCGTCCGGCCTCGACTGGGGACAAGTCGCGCTGGACTTTGGCGACCCAATCGGTTTCAGGCACTTCCGACACGACAAAGGGCTTCGCGCCGAAGGCTTGCGCAAGCAGCATCAATTCGATCGTGTCGGGTTCCTCGATGAAATAGGCGCCCACCTCCCACAGGTTCGACCCATCTTCCAACTCGAATACGCCCACGCCCGTGGGTTCGGGGTCCATATTCTCCATCGCCTCGGACAGGGCATAGGCCGTGGCCTCGGTGGGCAGCGTTGTCATCGCGGTATAGGTGGGCATGGGCAGGCCTTTGCGCTGGTGTTGCGGCCCGATACAGGCTCGGGCCGCTTGGCGCAAGCGTCAGGCGTTCAATCCGATGGGGCAGGTCACACCCGTCCCCCCGATGCCGCAATATCCGTTCGGGTTCTTGTGCAGATATTGCTGGTGGTAATCCTCGGCATAGTAGAATTCGGGCGCGGGCAGGATCTCGGTCGTGATCGCGCCATAGCCCGCCGATTGAAGCCGGGGGGCAAACGCATCGCGGCTGGCCATGGCGGCCTGCATCTGCGCGTCGTCGTAAGCGTAAATGCCAGAGCGATACTGCGTGCCCCGGTCATTGCCCTGCCGCATGCCCTGCGTTGGGTCGTGGTTTTCCCAGAACACTTGCAAAAGCTGGGCGTAGCTGATCACGGCGGGGTCGTAGATCACCCGCACGACTTCGTTATGCCCGGTCTGGCCCGTGCAGACCTCCTGATAAGTGGGGTTTGGCGTGTAGCCGCCTGCATAGCCCACCATCGTCAGCCAAACGCCCGGAAGCTTCCAGAAAATCCGCTCCACACCCCAGAAACAGCCCATGCCGAACATCGCCTCCGCCATGCCCTCGGGCAGCGGGCTTTTCAGGGGGCGGCCACTGATCGCATGGGTGTCGGCGGTCGGAACGGCAAAGGCACGACCGGGCAGGGCCTGTTCGCGGCTGACCATCTGGGATTTCTTGTCAAAAAGGCCGAACATCGGGCGCTCCTATCGTGATGTTGTTGTGGATGTAGCGCACGGCCCCGCACGCACAAGGGCGCTCAGGCATGGCCCGTCGTGGCCGACAGCATCTTGGGGTCCACGCCAAGCCCGTCAAGCGCGCCTACCCATTTGGCAGGGTCCGGTGTGTCAAACACAAGCCGCGCGTCCCCTTCTGCCAAAAGCCACCCGCCTGCATGCAATTCGCCTTCAAGTTGTCCCGCGCCCCAGCCAGAATAGCCCAAGGCCGTGATCGCGCGATGTGGCCCTTGCCCTCGGCCCATATCGGCTAGAATATCACGCGACGTGGTCAGCACGATAGTCGAGCTGACCTGTACCGAGCCGTCATGCGCGAAGTAATCCGGCGAATGCAGAACGAAACCGCGTCCGGTTTCCACAGGCCCGCCGAAATGCACTGGCCCATCCAGCCCCGCTTCCGACAGCCCAAGCCCCGCATTGGCTTGTCCTTGCGGCAAATCCAGATGCTTGACGAGCCCGCCGAGGGTCATGTCAGGCAGTGGGCGGTTTACGATCAGCCCCATCGCGCCATCCTTGGAATGCGCACAGAGGTAAATCACCGCATGCGCGAACCTAGGGTCCGGCATGGCGGGGGTTGCTATCAGAAGTTTTCCGGTCAGGCTGGACATGAATCGCGTCTTGTTAAGCGTAATCTTAAAATGCCGCAGACTGCGTCTTTTGCAAGTGTAGGCTACTGGCGGAACGAAGATGTCACACCACGCGCGGGTCGCTGAATCGTGACTCGTGTTTCAGGGCGGTTTTGGCCGATGTAGGGGCATGTTGACACGTCTGCTTGCCCTCGCCCTTTGCCTTGCCCAGCCGCTTGTTGCCCAATCAATCCGTCCGTCGGATATCGTGGACGTGCAGTTCCGTCATGGGTGGCGTATGGATGGAGGCGCGCAGATCGCAGGCTTTCACCTGCGCTTGGCCGATGGATGGATGACTTATTGGCGCCATCCCGGCGAGTCCGGCATCGCCCCGCAGGTGGAATGGTCAGATTCCGACAATCTGGCCGATTTGCGCGTGCATTGGCCAGAACCGAAGCTTTACATCAAGGCTGGCTATAACAGCATCGGCTACAAGTCCCAGGTTGTGTTTCCCATCGAATTGACCCCGCGCGACCCGGCACAGCCTGTGCGCTTGCGCGCAACGCTCTCGATTGGTGTCTGCGCCGATATCTGCATCCCCGTCGATCTGCATTTCGATCAGGTGATCGAGGGGGCCGGGCGGCCCGATCGCGCCATTTCGGCCGCGCTCGATAGCCGCCCCCGGCCTGCGCGGTTGCGCGATGTGGCGTGCGATCTGCATCCCCACAAGAAAGGCGCGATGTTTCAGGTCGCGGCCACCCTGCCTATGATGGGCGCGCGCGAATTTCTGCTGGTGGAATTGCCCGGCACCCCTGCCCAGCCGGTGCCAAGTGCGCGCGCGCAAGATCAACTGACAGGGCAGGTATTCCTGCGCGCCCGTGATGGGCGTGTGCCAGCCATTGACCGATCAAATGTGCTGGTCACAGTTGTCAGCGAAAACGGAGCTGTGCAGCATAGGGGTTGCTCAGTCCGCAGGTAAGGGTTTACGCGCGCCTGCGACCAACATCCCCACGGCGCCCACCAGCCATGCAAGCACGATAACCCCTGCTGTGCCGCCTGCAAACAGCTTCAGCGCTGCGCGCATGGCGTTGGGCGCTTCGGGCACAATGGGTGCCAGGAGGGTTGGCAAAGTCCCGGTCACCAACACAGCCCCCATCGTCGCAGCAAACCAGCTTGCGACCAGCAGAGCCGCCCCTACAGGCACTGCCAGAAGCGAGCGTGCAGGAGCAGGCAGGGTCATCGAGCGGCGGAGCGAGGTGAACATCCGGCTGAAATCATGGCCAATCGCCAGCACGGCTGGGACCAGCAGCAACACGACGAACATGCCAAAGCCCAGACCATAGACCAGCGTAATGACAGTGGGTTTCAGGAACGCGGCCTGCGTTGAGTTTTCAAACATCAGCGGCCCAAGCCCGAGCACAGTGGTCAAGGTGGTCAGCAGCACTGGCCGCAAACGGTCGCAGGTCGCGTCAATGATGGACGGCAGAAGCCCGCGATCTTTGGCATATTGGTCAACGGTCGTCACAAGGACGATAGAGTCGTTAATGATAATCCCCGCCATGCCGATCATGCCCACAATCGAGAACATCGACATCGCCACGCCCCAGCTTAGGTGGCCATAGATCACGCCGATCAGACCAAATGGGATGACCGACATCACCACCAGCGGGCGGATCCAGCTCGAGAACACCCAAGCGAGTGTCAAGTAAATGAGTGTCAGGCACAGGATCAGGCCCACAACCGCATCGGACAGGAATTCGCGTTCCTGCTCTGCCTGACCCGAAAGCCGCGTGGTCACAGCAAAGTCGCTTTCGATCTGGGGCAGGATTTGAGTCGATAGTGCCAGATTGACCTCGCGGGCGCGGCCTGCATCGTCCTCGGACAGATCGCCCGACACAGTCACGACCCGCACACCGTTTTCACGCAGCACTGTGGAAAAGCCCTGCCGCTCGCGGACTGACACGATATCCCCGAGCAGGACATAGGCCCCAGTATTGGCACGCAGCAGCATGTTGTCGAGGAAGTCCGCAGCGCGCTCGGCCTCGGGCAGTTCGACGCGAATGCGGCCAGTGCGCAGACCATCTGGGAATGTCGCGGCTTCGATGCCCGACAGGCGGTGGCGCAGGTCGCGCGCCAATTGGTCGGCGGTGAAGCCAAGCGCCTGACCCTGCGGGGTCAGTTCCAGAAGTAACTCGGCTTTGTCATAGGGCAGGTTGTCTTCCAGCCCTGTCACCTCGGGGAAGGGGGCAAGTGCCACGCGCAGCGCATCGGCGGCGGCCTTGAGTGTCGCACTATCCGCGCCCGCAATATCGACCGACAGCGAATCGCCGCCGCCGGGACCCATGCCGAAAGAGCGAAAGCTGACCTCTTCCACCAGCGGATTGGGGGGGAATTCGGCTTGAATGGCCGATGCGATGGCGAAGGACGACATCGAGCGGAAATCCTGATCCACAAGCTCGATGGAAATCGAGCCGAGCAGATCGCCGTCTTTGTTTTCCGCCGATGGCAGCGGACGGCCCGACTGCCCGCCGACTTCGACCATGACGAAGGTCACAGGGTTGACCTCGTCCTGTTCGGCCAGTCGGGTGGCCACGATGTCTGTTGCGCGTTGCAACTCGCGCAAAGCCGCAAGCGTATCTGCGCGCGTGGCGCCGTCCACCATCACCAGATTGCCGGTTATCGAGCCTTGCTCGGGCTGGATGAAGAACCGGAAGGGCAGATCGCCGCGCAGCATATGCGCCGCTTGGAACGCCAGAAGCGCAATCAGCCCGGCAATGACGGGGTAGCGCGCGAAAATGACCGCTCGCATGACGGGGCGGAACGCGCGTTCGCGCACCCAGCGGAAACCCTTGTTGACTTGGCGCGAGGGCCAGTCATACCAGCGTTCCTTCAGCCCGCTCGCAATCGCATGATACATGTGGTTGGGCAGGATCAGGAAGCATTCGACCAGCGATGCGATCAGAACCGCAATCACGGTCAGGGGAATATCGGCAATCAGATTGCCGAAGCGCCCGCCCACAAGGATCAGCGCGCCAAAGGCGAGGATTGTGGTGATCGTCGCGGCAAAAACCGGCTGGGCCATGCGGGTCGCGGCATTCTCAGCCGCCTCTGCCGGGGCTTCGCCCAATTCGCGCGCACGGTAATCGGCGTGTTCGCCCACCACGATCGCGTCATCCACCACAATCCCAAGCGTGATGATCAGCGCGAAAAGCGAGATCATGTTGATGGAAAGCCCCAGCAGATACATGACCGAAATCGCAGCCAGCATCGCCGCGGGAATGCCTGCGGCGACCCAGAACGCCGTGCGCGCATTCAGGAACAGAAAGAGCAGCACTACGACCAGCGCCAGCCCCATCAAGCCGTTTTTCAAAAGCAGCATGATCCGCCCGGTGATGAATTCGGCGCGGGTCGAGACGAGTTTGATCTTGACCCCTTCGGGCAGGGTGGTGTTCATCTGGGCGGCCACACGCGCGACCGTGTCCTGAATGGCGATGGCATCGCCACTGGCCGAGCGGGAAATACGCATCGAAATCGCTGGATTGTCGCCCACGAAATAGGCACGGTTTCGATCAACCGCGCCCTCGCTGACTTCTGCCACATCGCCCACGCGCAAGACGGACCCATCTGCACGCGTATGCAGGGCAATCTCGGCAATCTCGGTTGCGCTGCGCCGTTCGGTCCCGGTGCGCACGCGCGCGGTGCCAGAGGCCACATTCCCCGTCGGGTCCATGCTGACCGCCGAACGGATCGCTGTCGCGATGTCATTCAGTGACAGGTCATGCTCGATCAGGTTCCGGGCCGACACTGTGACCGACACTTCACCACTGGCAATCCCGTTGATATCGGTCCGGGTGATCCCAGCATCGAACAGGCGGCCTGCGAATTCATCGGCGATGCGGGCCAGTTGATCGACCCCGATCGGACCGCTGACCACGACATTCGTCACGCGGTCCGACCAGCTGGAGCGGCGCGAGACAGGGGCTTCCACATCTTCGGGCAGGCTGCCTGCGGCGTCGATGGCGTCCTGCACCTCGGCCGAGGCGCGGGCCATGTCCCAGCCGCTTTCAAATTCGAGCGTGAAACGCGCGCGTCCTTCTGTCGAGCGTGCGCTGACCTTTGTCACACCTTCGACAGCTTGCAGCACCGGGCTGACCACTTGCACGATGGCCGTGTCCACATCTTCCGCCCCCGCACCAGGCCAGCGAATGTCGATGCTGATATTGTCCACCACCACATCGGGGAAGAACTGGGTCCGCATCTGCGGAATAGCCGCGATACCTGCCACCAGCATCACGACCAGAAGCAGGTTCGCGGCGGTCTTGTGGCGGGTGAAATAGCGGAAAATGCCAAGGGCCTGAACGGCAAGGCGGTCGCGCGCGGCACTCAGAAGGGTTGGCTCCATCGCTTAACCCCCGCTCGCCGGTCTGCCGCCACCGCCCGATTCGATCCGCTCGACCATCTGGGCGGGCACTTGGTCTTGCTCAAGCTGTGCGAGCATCCGGTCGCGCACTTCGGGCGGCATGCGCGTATTGGCCTCGACTCGCGCTTTCAGCGCCGCGCGGCGTTCGGGGTCGAGCGTGATCATATCCGGCTCGGGCGCGGCGACTGTGCCGCTGTCATCGGTCCGCAGGGGGCGCACAAGCAAGCCCGCGCCCAGGGTTGGGCCGACCTCTGGCACAATCTCGCGGCCTTTCAGGTTGTCCGCGCGCACGATCACCTGATCGCCTTGGCGACGCTCGACCGTGACAGGGATCGCTTCCAGACGGTTATCTGAGTTGATCGCCAGCACCGCCCCGCCTGATGTCAGGGCCGCCGCCGGGATCAGCGCAACATTCTGCAATGCCGGCTCCGACAGCCGCACAGTCACGAAATCGCCGGGCCGAAAGCCGCGCGGGGCGTCGAGCGCCACAAACAGCCGCCGCCCGCTCTGGCCCTGTTCGACTGTGGCCGACACGCGCACCACGCGACCAGGCGAGGTGATCTCGAACCCCGCCACTTGCAGTGCAATCTCGGCGTTCGTGTCGCGCAATTGGCCGCTCTCGTCCAGCAGACGCAGATATTGTTCAGTGGACACGCGCACGGACACTTCCAGCGCGTCAGGGTCGATGATCCGCCCCAATTGTTCATTGGTATTGACCTGACGCCCTGCCACTAGCCCCACATCAGCGAGGATCCCCGACAGGCTTGCGGTCACAACTGTATCGGCCAAGCGGCGCTCGGCTTCCGACAGCGTGATCGCTTGGCGTTCCAACGCTGTACGGGCCTGATCGCGGCGGGCTTCGGCCTGCGCTTCGGATTGTTTGCGGCCCACGAGCGACTGACGGGCCGACACCATTGCAAGCTCGGCTTCTTCCAGCGCGGCTTCGGTTGCGACCCCGCGCTGCGCAAGATCGCCCCGGCGCTGAAATGCCCGCGCGCGCAAATCGTATTGCGCTTCGGCCGCTGCCACATCTTCGCGGGCCAAAGCAAAAGCCCGCTCGGCGTCGCGCAATTCGGCTTCGGCACGCGTCATGTCTGTGCGCGCAAGCGCAAGGGCTGCTGTGGCATCGGCGGGGTCGATGCGGAACAGAAGCTGCCCGGCTGTGACCTCTGCCCCATCTTCGAACCCCTCGGCCACTTCCAGCACCTGCCCGCCCACAGGCGCACGCAATTCCAGCGCGCGCTGGGTGCGCACTTCGCCAAAAGCCGAGAGCGTTGGGGCCACTTCGGACAACGTGACCGGATAGGCGCGCACGGTAAACACCCGCTCGCGCCCTGCAGCGGGACGGCCCGTTGCTTCGGCGCGCGCGCTGACAGCGTTTGAAATCGTGTAGCCCGCATATCCGAGCGCCCCAACCGAGACAGAGGCCAACAACAGCGCGACAAGGCTACGGGTCAGAAAGCGCATTTCAGGTCCAATCTTGGCTCTTCATGGGGACTTACGCCCGCAAACTGGGCTTGGTTCACAAGTGAACGTGATTGAACCCTATTTCCGTCGCAAATGCTCGTCCAGACGGGGAAAAATCTCGACAAAGTTACAAGGGCGGTGGCGGAAGTCGAATTGCAGGGCAAGAATGTCGTCCCACGCATCGCGGCAGGCACCGGGCGAACCGGGCAGGGCGAACAGGTAGGTGCCCTGTGCTACGCCCGCACAGGCGCGCGATTGTATCGCGGATGTGCCGATCTTCTGCATCGAAATGATCGTGAACACGGTCCCGAAGGCTTCGATTTCCTTTTCATACACATCACGGTGGGCTTCGACTGTCACATCGCGCCCGGTCAGGCCCGTGCCGCCCGTCGTCAGGATCGCGTCGATGCCGGGATCGGCGCACCACGCGCGCAGCTTGGCGGCGATCTGGTCGCGTTCATCGCGCACGATGTCGCGCGCGGCAAGGGTGTGGCCCGCAGCCTCGATGCGGCCTGCGAGCGTGTCGCCGGATTTGTCGCTGCCCATGTCGCGGGTGTCCGATACAGTCAGCACGGCAAAGCGCACAGGCAAGAAGGGTTTGGTGTCGTCAATGCGGCTCATGTCATTTGGTCCGAAGTTTTGCTTGCAGGGTCAGCAGGTCCGCCCAAGCCTCGCGCTTGGCGGCGGGGTTGCGCAGCAGATAGGCGGGGTGGAGCATGGGCAGGCAGGGTGTGCCGCGATAGTCGCGCCATTGGCCACGGATTTTGGTGATCCCTTCAGCCGTATTCAGCAGCGTGCCTGTCGAAATTCGGCCCATCAGCACCAGAATTTCAGGCCGCACCAGTTCGATATGGCGGGCCACAAACGGCAGGAACATGGCGCGTTCCTCTGCGCTCGGGTCGCGGTTCTGTGGCGGGCGGTAGGGCAGGATGTTGGTGATATAGACCGCGCGCGCAGGATCAGGGTGGGCGCGGTCCATGCCGATGGCCGCAAGCATCCGGTCCAGCAATTGCCCGGCCTCGCCCACAAACGGGCGGCCTGTCATATCCTCGTCCCGGCCCGGCGCTTCGCCCACGATCATCACGCGGGCACTGGCCTGGCCATCCGAGAATACCAGATTGCGCGCGCCCTTCTGCAGCTCGCAATGCGGATAGGCGGCGAGCGCCTCGCGCAACTGGTCCAGCGTCGCGGCGGCAGCGGCCATGGCCTGCGCTTCCGCGACGGGGTCGATGGTGACAGCGACAGGGGCGGGTGTGGCGATGGGCGCTGCGGCTTTGGGTATTGGGCGCGCATCCAGCTCGAAGCGGTTGATGGGCGCATCGCCAATGGCATCAACCGCGCCAAGCTCTACCTGCCAGTCGAGCAGCGCCTGCGCGATGTGCCAATCGTTTTGCCAGTCGAGTTCTACGCCCATGCGCCATAGCTAGGCCGTGCTGCCCGCGACGTAAAGCAGCCTTGTCGTCGCGGAGCGGGGTTTCTATAACATGCGAAGCCAAGCGGCGGGGGCAGCATGACATTTCGGCACACGCATTTGTTGGGGATCGAAACCCTGCACCCGATCGAGATCACGACGGTTCTGGACTTGGCCGAAGAATATGTGGCGTTGAACCGTTCCGCCGAAAAGCACGCGCGTGCGCTTGCGGGCATGACGCAAATCAACATGTTCTTTGAAAACTCCACCCGCACACAGGCGAGTTTTGAACTGGCCGGCAAGCGGCTGGGCGCGGATGTGATGAACATGTCGGTCGCGCAATCGAGCGTGAAGAAGGGCGAAACGCTGATCGACACCGCGCTGACACTGAACGCGATGCACCCGGATTTGCTGGTGGTGCGGCACCCGTCCTCGGGGGCAGTGAATTTGTTGGCAGAAAAGGTGACGTGCGCGGTCCTGAATGCGGGCGATGGCAAGCACGAACACCCCACACAGGCGCTGCTTGATGCGCTGACGATTCGCCGCGCCAAGGGGCGGTTGCACCGTCTGACCGTGGTCATCTGTGGCGACATTGCCCATAGCCGTGTCGCGCGGTCCAATCTGATCTTGCTCGGCAAGATGGAAAACCGCGTGCGGCTGGTGGGGCCGCCCACGTTGATGCCTGCGCAAGTCAGCGAATTCGGGGTCGAGGTCTATGACGACATGCGCGCAGGCCTTGAAGGCGCGGATGTCGTGATGATGCTGCGGCTGCAACGCGAGCGAATGGACGGCGCGTTCGTGCCGTCCGAGCGGGAATATTTCCACCGCTACGGGCTGGATGCAGAGAAACTGGCCTTTGCCAAACCCGATGCAATTGTCATGCATCCGGGACCGATGAATCGCGGGGTCGAGATTGACGGCGCGATTGCCGATGACATCAACCGTTCGGTCATTCAGGAACAGGTGGAAATGGGCGTGGCCGTGCGCATGGCCTGCATGGACCTGCTCGCGCGCAATTTGCGCCGCACGCGCGAAAGCGCCCGCTTGCGCCAGGCTGCGCATGGCTGAGCGCATCGCAGACCCCAAGAGCGGCGACACGGTTTTCGATCTGGAACCGGGCGAGAAGGTGCTTTTGGAAATCACCAGCGACCGCGCGACCTATTGGCGCGACCATGGCGTGATGGCGCTGTTGGGCATGGCAGGCGCGGGGCTGGTGCTGTGGCTGATGGGCTCGCCGCATGTGGCGATTGGCGCGCTGGGCGCTGTGCTGGCACTCTCGGTGCGGGGGCTGTGGCTGTATTCGGAACAGATGAAGTTCGCTTGGGTGCTGACAGACAGGCGCATGGTGGGGCCGGGGGGGCGGTCGATTTTCCTGCTGGAAATCGACAGCGTCCGCCGCTTGTTCAGCGATCTGCAACTGGTCACGAAAACCGGCGACAAGTTCCTGATCAAGCACAATGCCAAAGCCGATGCGTTGGTGGCCCAAATCACCGCTGCGCGTGACAAGCGCGCCAAGCGCAAGGGGGCCTGAGGTGATCGTGGCCCTGCCGCCCTATGTGACCTTGCGCGCGGGCGAGCGTGCCTTGGCGCTGATCCCGCAGGACCGGCAGGTGGGCTTCCTGAATGAAGCGCTGCTGACAGTGGGCGGGCTGATCGTGCTGACACTGGGCACGATCTGGTTCAACGCTCTGCGCGGCTTTGCCCCGGAAGCGCCCGGCGGGAGCACGTTTTTCTCGATCCTGTTCCTGATCGGGCCAGTGATCGTGGGCCGCTTCCTGCGCAAACCCGCAGTCTATGTGCTGACCAACCAGCGCCTGATCGTGGCGGAAGATGACGAGATCGACCTGCGCGACATCTCGCGCTTGCGCGTCTGGACCACGCGGGTCGTCGTCTATTCCGGGCGGTTGAAGTCGAGCCTGACCGATCTGGTCAACCCGCCCGCTGTGGCCACATTGATCCGCGATGCCATCGCAGTAACGGGGGGGCGCTGATGCTCTGGTTTCACAATGCCCGACTGATTGATCCTGAAGCGGGCACCGACAGCCTTGGCACGCTTCTGGTGCGCGATGGCGTGATCGTTGCGCGCGATGGCGCGTATCCTGATGGCGCGGTGCCGGTCGATTGCGGGGGCAAGTGCCTTGCGCCCGGCATTGTCGATCTGGGCGTGTTGGTGGGCGAGCCGGGGGCGCTGCACAAGGAAAGCTTGCGCACTGCGTCACAGGCTGCTGCGAAGGGTGGCGTGACCACGATCATCCTGCGCCCCGACACGGACCCCGCTATTGATACGCCCGAAGTGCTGGAATATGTCACCCGCCGCGCGCAATCGCGGTCGGTGGTGAATATCCGCGCGATGGCCGCTTTGACCCGCGCGCGGGCCGGGCGCGAGATGGCAGAAATCAGTTTCCTGATGGATGCAGGCGCAGTGGCGTTTACCGATGGGGTAAATGTGACCACGGACACCAAGGTTCTGGCGCGCTGCATGACCTATGCGCGGGGCTTGGGCGCGCTGATCATCGGTCATCCACAGGATGCAGGCCTGTCGAAAGGGGCCGTTGCCACATCGGGCAAGTTCGCGTCGCTGCGGGGGTTGCCTGCAGTCTCGCCGATGGCCGAGCGGATGGGCTTTGACCGCGACATGGGTTTGGTGGAAATGACCGGGGCGCGCTATCACGCGGACCAGATCACTTGCGCGCGCACCCTGCCTGCGCTGGAACGCGCCAAGGCCAATGGCTTCGATGTGACGGCTGGAATCTCGATCCACCACCTGACGCTGAATGATCTGGATGTGGGCGATTATCGCACGTTTTTCAAACTCACCCCGCCTTTGCGCTCCGAAGATGACCGCCGCGCGATGGTGCAGGCAGTGGCCGATGGGCTGATCGACGTGATTTGTTCGATGCACACGCCCCAGGACGAGGAATCCAAGCGCCTGCCGTTTGAAGAAGCCGCCGCAGGTGCCGTGGGTCTGGAAACCCTGCTGCCTGCGGCGATGCGGCTGCACCATTCCGACAGGCTCGCGTTGCCGCTTCTGTGGCGCGCGCTGGCGCTGAACCCTTCGCGGCGGCTAGGTCTGGATAGCGGTCGCCTAAGCGTCGGTGCGCCCGCCGATCTGGTGCTGTTCGACCCTGACGCGCCCTTTGTTCTGGACCGTTTCAAGCTGCTGTCCAAGTCCAAGAACACTCCCTTCGACGGCGCGCGGATGGAGGGGCGGGTGCTGGGCACTTGGGTCAGGGGTGCGCTAGTCTACGCGCCAGAGGTGCCCGCATGATCCCCGACCTTGTGACACCGCTTTGGGCGATTGGTCTGGTGGGTTTGCTGGGCTATCTACTCGGATCGGTGCCCTTCGGGGTGGTGGTTACGCGCGTGATGGGCTTGGGCGATGTGCGCGCCATCGGATCGGGCAATATTGGCGCCACAAATGTCATGCGCACGGGCAACAAGCTGGCGGGCGGGCTGACATTTGCGCTGGATGCCGCCAAAGGGGCTGTGGCCGCTGCCATCGCTTGGGCGATTTTCGGAGCGGATGCTGCGCAGGCCGCCGCTTTGGCCGCGTTTCTGGGCCATCTGTTCCCTGTTTACCTTGGCTTCAAGGGCGGCAAGGGGGTTTCGACATTCTTCGGGATCGTGTTTCTGTTCGCGTGGCCTGTGGGACTGGTGACAGCGGCGACATGGCTCGTGACGTTCAAGCTGAGCCGCTACTCCTCGCTTTCCGGCCTGATGGCTGTGGGCATGTCGTCCATCTATGCGGGGCTGATGGGATACCTGCCTGTCGTGGCGCTGCTCGTGGTCATGAAAGTGCTCGTGTTCTACATGCACCGCGAGAATATCAAGCGGCTCTGGAACCGGACCGAGCCGCGCTTCAAGAAGAAGTAGATTTTGACAAACTTTGCCAAAAGGTGCCATCCTGCGGAAAACCGGAGGATGCGCCATGGCCACGATGAATGTTTCCCTGCCTGACCAGATGAAAGCTTGGGTCGAAGAACAGACCCGCGACGGGCGCTATAGCAACGCAAGCGATTATGTCCGCGACCTGATCCGCCGCGATCAAGAGCGCAAGCAGGCGATTGGAGAGCTTCAGGCAATGGTGGACGAGGCGCTGGCGAGTGGTGTCAGCGCGCGCTTCGATGCCGAGGCGTTTTTAACCCGCAAGCGCGCAGATCATGTCAAGACCGACAGTCACTGAGTATCGCCTGTCCCCTGCTTTGGCAGCATCTGTTGCGCGATCCCCGCCAGCATCAGATAAAGCGTCGTGCCGGAAAGCGCCCAAGTGACTAGTGCGGGCTGCGTGAAGTTTGACCATGCGGCCCAGCCTGCCAAGCCAGTCCAGATCAGTGCCACAGGCAAGGTCACGGACCGCCAGCGCGCCGTGCGCACAGGGTGGACGAATTTCAGCCGCGTGAACATGGTCAGTGCCAGAAACACCACGATGGCCAGAATGATCCAGAAACCGGGCTTGGTGGCGAAGATTACCACGGCCGCCATGTTCCAGCACGCCGGAAAACCTTGGAACGAGTTATCCGCCGTTTTCATCCGCGTATCCGCGAAATAGAGCGCCGAGGTGAAGGTGATCACGATAATCGCGATCCAGCCCGTCCAGCCCGGCAACAGCCCCGACTGGAACAGCGCGAAAGCAGGGATGAACACATAGGTCAGATAGTCGATGATCAGGTCCAGAAGCGCGCCGTCGATGATGGGCGCGTTGGCCTTGACGTGATAGCGCCGCGCGAGCGGGCCATCGACCCCGTCCACGATGAAGGCCACGACCAGCCACAGGAACATCATCGACCAGTCGCCCTTGGCCGCTTCCAGAAGTGCCAGCATCGCGAAAACGGCACCCGTCGCGGTGAACAGGTGGACCGAATAGGCTTTCAGACCGAGCGGGGTGGGCGGTTTGCGCGTCAAGCCTGCGCCCTCGGATGGGCAGCGCGGTAAGCGGCCAGCAAGCGTGACGTGTCCACCGCCGTGTAAACTTGCGTGGATTGAAGCGAGGCATGGCCCAGCAATTCCTGTATCGCGCGCAGATCGCCGCCCGCTTCCAGCAGATGCGTGGCGAAGGAATGGCGCAGGGCGTGGGGGGTCGCGGTGGCGGGCAGGCCCAGTTGCATCCGCGAAGCCTCCATCACGCGGGCAACGTGTCGGCGGTCGAGCGCGCCGCCGCGGATTGCGCGGAAAAGGGGCGCGTCGGGTTCCACAGGCCACGGGCAGGCGCGCAAGTAAGCCGCGACAGCGTCGCGCGCGGCAGGCAGAAGCGGCACGATCCGCTCGCGCCCGCCTTTGCCAGTGATCCGCAGCGCGTCGCGCAAGGGCAAATCGCGGCCTGTCAGCGACAGGGCTTCCGAAACGCGCAGCCCGCTTCCGTAAAGCAGGGTCAAGACAGCCGTATCCCGCAGCCCGGCCCAGTCTTGGGCGGTCTGCAGGCCCACCGTGTCGAGCATGTCGCGCGCGCCGTCCTCGGTCAGGGGGCGGGGCAGCGATCGGATATGTTTGGGCGCGCGCATGGCAAGGATGGCGGAAATGTCGATCCCCTCGCGTTCGGCCACCCAGCGGGCGAAGGATTTCACCGCTGACAGCTTGCGCGCAAGCGAACGTGGCCCCACATCGCGCGCGCGCTCTCGTGCCAACCACGCGCGCAGGTCCGGTGTGCGGATCGTGGCCAGTTGCTTGACCCCTTCTGCGCCCCCCAGATGACCGGCTATAAACCGCAGAAAGGCTCCTGTATCGTGCAGATAGGCTGCAACCGTGTGCTCGGATGCCCCGTCAAGCGCCCGCAACTGCGCGCCCCAATCCGACAGCGCCGCTTGCAGTCCGGGGGTCAGCCCCACCATCAGGCCAGCCAGCGGCGCATGGACCGCTCGAAAATGCCTGCGAAAAACGAAAGCAGGTCCGTGCCCTGTCCCGGCTTGAACATATGCGGGTTTTCCGACGCCATCACCAGCATCCCCGCCATCCGGTCCGCGCCCAGATCAAGGCGCATGACCGCTTCGGACCGCATGTCCTGCCACACACGGCCATACAGGACAGGCGTGTTCGGAATGGCCTGGCGCAGCACCACTTGCCGCCCGGCATTCGCGCGCCCAGCAGTCATGTAGGCCTCGACAAAGTTCGGTTCGACCACGACAAGCACATTTGAAATGCGCTCGAGTGCCGGGTCAGGGCCGGCAGCGGGGCTTTCCAGCACCAGCTTGATCGCGTCCACCCGCAGGATTTCGGCCACGTCCGTTCCCAGATTGCGCAGGAAGCTTTCAAACTGGTCCGGGTCCAACATCCGCAGGATCGCGCGGTGGATCTGGTTCGTGCCCGACAAGTTTTCATAAGCTGCTGCAATTACGGCACGGTGGGTTTCCTCCAGCCGGTCAAGGCGGGCTTCCAGCCGCTCCATCGCCAGCCCACGCAGGTCCACGATATTGCTGCCCATATTCCGCTCACTGGCCGCGACAAGGGCGCGCATCACGTCCTTGTCGTCCAGAATGAGCGTCGGATCGGCCATGATCCGCGCGCGTATCTCATCAAGCCCGTCGGGTTTGACTGCTGTGCCTGCCATGCTGTGCCTGTCCGCTAACTGCTTCGGATTAGTATTTTGCCCGGACTATAGCAGGGTCACAGAATTTTTTGACCAGTTTTTTCCCAGTCTTTCATGAATTGTGCCAGTCCGGCATCGGTCAAGGGGTGTGATGCCAGTTTACGGATCACTTCGGGGGGGGCGGTCATCACGTCGGCGCCAATGCGCGCCACTTCGAGCACATGGTTCACCGACCGGATCGAGGCTGCAAGGATCTGCGTCTGGAACCCGTAATTGTCATAGATCACGCGAATGTCGCGGATCAGGTCCATGCCGTCGAGCGCGATGTCGTCCAGCCGTCCGATGAAGGGCGAAATGAACGTGGCCCCGGCCTTGGCGGCCAGAAGCGCTTGGTTCGCACCGAAACAAAGCGTGACGTTCACCATCTTGCCTTCGCCCGAGAGCACTTTACACGCTTTCAGCCCGTCCCAGGTCAGCGGCAGCTTGACCGTGATGTTCGGCGCAATCTCGGCCAGTTTGCGGCCTTCGGCGATCATGGCATTGGCTTCCAGCGCCACGACTTCGGCGGAAACGGGGCCGTCGACGATCTCGCAAATCTCGCGCGTGACCTCGACAATGTTGCGGCCGGATTTCAGGATGATCGAAGGGTTGGTCGTGACCCCGTCCACCATTCCAAGGTCATTGAGTTCCCGGATCGCCGTGACATCCGCTGTATCGACAAAGAATTTCATATCGCCCGCCCATGGGTTGCAGCCAGTTTCCGGGGGCGTCATACCTGAATTAGCCCAGAACCGGAACCCCCATTGACCCGTGATCCCGCCCCAAGCCCGGACTTCTTCGATGCAGGCACCCCATGCGGTGTCCTGACAGTCGAGCCGTTCGACCGCGTGCTGGATTATCTGGCACCCGAGGGGGGCTGTTGGCTGGGCGCGTTTGTCGAGGTGCCACTTGGCCCGCGCCGTGTGCTGGGGGTCGTTTGGGGGGCGGCATCTGGGGATTTCCCGCGCGCGAAGCTGCGCGCCGTGCTCCGTGTGCTGGATGCGGCCCCCATGCGCAGCGAGTTGCGCGACTTTCTGGGCCGTGTCGCCGATTACACGCTGACGCCCCTGCCCGCGATGCTGCGCCTTGCCACCCGCGCGCCGGGGCTGGGGGACGGGATGGCCACTCGTAAGCTGCTATACCGGGGCGACGTGGTGCCTGCCCGCATGACCGATGCCCGCGCCCGGGTGCTCGAGGTTTGCGCGCGCTTCGGCGGGGCGGGCTTGGGCGTGCAGGAACTGGCGCTGGCGGCGGGCGTGGGCGCGGCGGTCGTGCGTGGTTTGGTGAATGCGGGGGCGCTTGTGGAACGCGAAGCGCCGCGCGATCAGCCTTACCCCCGGCTTGACCCCCATCGCGTGGGGCCGGACCTGACCGACGATCAGCGCCACGCGGCCGACGCCCTGCGCGCGGGCGTGGCGCGGCGGGCCTATGGGACCACGCTTTTGAAGGGTGTCACAGGGTCTGGCAAGACCGAGGTCTATCTGGAAGCGGTCGCGGCCACCCTTGCCCAAGGCCGCCAAGCCTTGGTCCTGCTGCCCGAAATCGCGCTGACCGGCGAATTTCTGGCCCGCGTGCAGGCCCGGTTCGGCGCGCGGCCTGCCGAATGGCATTCGGGCGTCACCCAAACCGAGCGACGGCGGCTTTGGCGCATGGTGGGTCTGGGCGAGGCGCAATTGGTCGTGGGCGCGCGGTCTGCCCTGTTCTTGCCCTTCCGCGATCTGGGGCTGGTGGTCGTGGATGAAGAACACGACACATCGTATAAGCAAGAAGATGGCGTACTCTACAATGCCCGCGACATGGCAGTGTTACGCGGCGCTCTGAACGGGGCGCAGGTGGTGCTCGCCTCGGCCACGCCAAGCCTTGAATCCTGGGCCAATGCGCAGGCGGGCAAATACACCCGGCTTGATCTGTCCGCCCGCTTTGGCGGGGCCACCCTGCCACAAATGCGCGCCATCGACCTGCGGTCCGAGGATTTGCCGTCCGAACGCTGGATTTCCCCCACGCTGAAAGCAGCCATCGACGCGCGGATCGCGGCGGGCGAGCAGGCGCTATTGTTCCTGAACCGTCGCGGCTATGCGCCGCTGACGCTTTGCCGCGCCTGCGGCCACCAAGTGGGCTGCACGGATTGCGATGCGCGGATGGTGGAGCACCGCTTTCTGAAGCGGCTCGTATGCCACCAATGCGGGTCCACCGCGCCTGTGCCCACTGCCTGCCCGTCCTGCGGGGCCGAAGGGCGCATGGCCCCTGTCGGGCCGGGCGTGGAGCGGCTGGAGGAAGAAGCCCGCGCGCTCTGGCCCGATGCGCGCGTGGTCGTGCTGTCATCCGACCTGTTCGGCACGGCGCGCGCGCTGAAAGAGCAGATTGCGACCATTGCCGATGGTGGCGCGGATATCATCATCGGCACGCAGATTGTGGCCAAGGGCCACAATTTCCCGCGCCTGACACTGGTGGGGGTGATCGACGCCGATCTGGGCCTGTCCGGGTCCGACCTGCGCGCGGCGGAACGCGTGTTCCAACTGACGCGCCAAGTGGCAGGCCGGGCCGGACGCGCGGACAAGCCCGGTGTCGCGCTGATCCAGACCAGCCAGCCCGAACACCCCGTGATTCGCGCAATCCTGTCCGGGGCCGAGGAGGCGTTCTGGCAGGCCGAGGCCGCGCAACGCCACGCGCTTGGAATGCCCCCTTACGGTCGGCTTGCGGGCATCATCCTGTCCAGCTCCGCGCTGGAACCGGCATTCGAGTTTGGCCAGACGCTCGCCTGGAACGACGCGCCCCTCCGGGCCATCGGCGCGCAGGTCTTTGGCCCCGCCCCCGCCCCCATCGCCCGCATCAGGGGCCGCCACCGCATCCGCCTGCTGGTCAAGGCCGCCAAGGGCGCCCCCCTGCAAGCTGCCATCCGCGACTGGCTGGCCCCCCACAAACCCCCGCGCAATCTGCGGCTGAGCGTGGATATCGACCCGCAAAGCTTTCTGTGACACAGGCCCCTTGACCTTCGCGGCAAAACGCCATACCGAACGCTCGAGACAGGAATCGCGCCCTCACCATGGGCGCGCTTGTCGTTTTGTCATATGACGCGGGCCGATCCCCCGTGTTGTGAAAAAAGGTTCTGGAATTACGGAACCGCAACGAAAGGAAAGACCTACGTGGCACGTATTGCTGGCGTAAATATCCCGACGGGGAAGCGCGTCCCCATCGCCCTGACATATATTCATGGCATTGGCCCAAAATTCGCGCAAGAAATCTGTGACGCCGTCAATATCGACGTGTCGCGCCGCGTGAACCAGTTGTCAGACGCCGAAGTGCTGGCCATCCGCGAATATATCGACGCGAATTACACGGTCGAAGGCGACCTGCGCCGTGAAGTTCAGATGAACATCAAGCGCATGATGGACATTGGCTCGTATCGTGGCCTGCGTCATCGTCGCGGTCTGCCCGTTCGCGGTCAGCGCACCCATACCAACGCGCGCACGCGCAAAGGCCCGGCGAAAGCAATCGCTGGCAAGAAGAAATAAGGGGGCGTTGAACTATGGCTCGTGACAAGACGCGCGTTAAGCGCAAGGTTCGCAAGAATATCGCCGCCGGGGTTGCCCATGTCAATTCCAGCTTCAACAACACCAAGGTTCTGATCTCTGACGTGCAGGGCAACGCGATTGCGTGGTCGTCCTCGGGGACGATGGGCTTCAAGGGGTCGCGCAAATCGACCCCTTACGCAGCCCAGCTTGCCGCTGAGGATGCAGGTCGCAAGGCACAGGAACATGGCGTGAAAACGCTCGATGTCGAAGTGCAAGGCCCCGGTTCGGGCCGCGAATCGGCTCTGCGTGCGCTGGCCGCTGTCGGTTTCGCGATCACCTCGATCCGCGATGTGACGCCTATGGCGCATAACGGCTGCCGCCCGCCGAAACGTCGCCGCGTCTGATTGGTAACACTCTTCTAACGGGCTGCGCTTTTGCGCGGCCCGCTTACGTCATTTGATCCTCGGGCGTCGCTGAGGCAGGTCATGGCCTAGCGACAAGAATGGAGGCGACACATGATCCACAAGAATTGGCAAGAACTGATCAAGCCGGTGGCACTGGACGTCAAGCCGGGCGCTGATCCTTCGCGCATGGCAACGCTGGTTGCCGAGCCGCTGGAGCGCGGCTTTGGTCTGACGCTGGGCAACGCGCTGCGCCGCGTGCTGATGTCGTCGCTGCAAGGTGCCGCGATCACCAGCGTACAGATTGACAACGTGCTGCACGAGTTTTCGTCCGTGCCGGGCGTGCGCGAAGATGTGACAGATATCGTTCTGAACCTAAAAAGCGTGGCCCTGCGCATGGAAGTCGAAGGGCCGAAGCGCCTGTCGATCACGGCGACTGGCCCCGGCGTGGTCCGCGCAGGCGATATCGCTGTCACCAACGGGATCGAGGTTCTGAACAAGGATCTGGAAATCTGCAATCTGGATGACGGCGCGTCGGTCTATATGGAACTGACGGTCAACACGGGCAAAGGCTATGTCAGCGCCGACAAGAACCGCCCAGAAGATGCGCCCATCGGTCTGATCCCGATTGATGCGATCTTCTCGCCGGTCAAGAAAGTAAGCTACGAAGTCCAGCCCACCCGCGAAGGGCAGGTTCTGGACTATGACAAGCTGACGATGAAGGTGGAAACTGACGGCTCGGTCACGCCGGATGACGCGGTGGCCTATGCCGCGCGTATCCTGCAAGACCAGTTGCAAGTGTTTGTCAACTTCGACGAGCCGGAATCGGCCCTGAACAAGGACGCGGATGACGGGCTGGAATTCAACCCGCTGCTGTTGAAGAAAGTGGACGAGCTTGAACTGTCGGTCCGTTCGGCAAACTGCCTGAAGAACGACAATATCGTCTATATCGGCGATCTGATCCAGAAAACCGAAGCCGAGATGCTGCGCACCCCGAACTTCGGCCGCAAATCCTTGAACGAAATCAAGGAAGTGCTGTCGGGCATGGGTCTTCATCTGGGTATGGATGTAGAAGACTGGCCGCCGGAAAACATCGACGATCTGGCGAAGCGCTTCGAGGATCAATTCTAGGATGTGCGGGCGGGGGGAACCTCGCCCGTCACTACCCCGGGCAATTCCGCCCCAATGATGCCCGCGCCAACGCAGCGCTGGCAAGACAAAGCAAAAAGACGTTAGGAGATTTACAATGCGTCATGCCCGTGGCTATCGCCGCCTGAACCGCACCCACGAACACCGCAAAGCGCTCTGGGCCAACATGGCCGGTTCGCTGATCGAACACGAACAGATCAAGACCACGCTGCCCAAGGCCAAGGAACTGCGCCCGATCATCGAAAAGCTGATCACGCTCGCCAAGCGCGGCGACCTGCACGCCCGCCGTCAAGCGGCCGCGCAACTGAAGCAGGACGCTTATGTGGCGAAACTGTTTGAAATCCTCGGCCCGCGTTACAAGGACCGTCAGGGCGGCTATGTCCGCATCATGAAAGCGGGCTTCCGCTATGGTGACATGGCGCCGATGGCGATCATCGAATTCGTCGAGCGCGATGTATCGGCCAAAGGGGCCGTTGACCGCGCCCGTCTGGAAGCAGAAGAAGCGGCAGCGGAATAATCCGCCGCGCACCGGAAGCTTTCCAAAGGCCCGCGCGAAAGTGCGGGCCTTTTGCTTTGGGCACGCGCTGCCTATATCAGGCCCACAGACCCGGAGGTTACATGCGCCTGCTCGCCCTGACCCTTGCTCTTGCCCTGCCGCTGCTGCCTGCCGCTGCGCAGACAGTCCCTGACAGCCAGATGCAAATGCAGCTCAGCTTCGCGCCTGTCGTGCGTCAAGCCGCGCCTGCTGTGGTTAATATCTATGCGCAACGGGTCGTGGCCGAGCGTGCCTCGCCTTTCGCGGATGATCCGTTCTTTGGGGATCTGTTCCGCAATTTCGGCCAAGTCACCCCGCGCGTGCAGAATGCGCTCGGGTCGGGGGTGATCCTGACCGCGGACGGAATTGTGGTGTCGAATTTCCATGTAGTTGGCAATGCCACGGAAATCCGTGTGATCCTGACCGACCGGCGCGAATTTGACGCTGACATTATCCTGACCGATGAAGAAAGCGATCTTGCCATCCTGCGGCTGCGCGGGGCGGCGGATTTGCCTGTGCTGCCTTTGGCCGATAGCGACCGGGCAGAGGTGGGCGATCTGGTGCTGGCCATTGGCAACCCGTTCGGCGTGGGGCAGACTGTGTCGAGCGGGATTGTCTCTGGTCTTGCGCGGTCAGGGATCGCGGTGGGGTCGGGGCGCGGCTATTTCATCCAGACCGATGCGCCGATCAATCCGGGCAATTCGGGGGGCGCGCTTGTGGATATGCGGGGCCGGCTTCTGGGCGTGAATACAGCGATCATCACCCGCACTGGCGCGTCCCATGGCATCGGCTTTGCCATCCCCGCAAATCTGGTCGCGCAGGTGGTGGCGCAGGCGGCCGAGGGACGAACACGGTTTCAGCGGCCTTGGGCAGGCGTGAGAGCGCAGGCCGTGGATGCAAGTCTGGCCGGGGCCTTTGGTCAAGCGCGGCCCGAAGGGGTGGCGCTGATTGATCTGCACGCTGACAGCCCCTTGGTAAAAGCCGGGCTGCGGCGTGGGGATATCGTCGTCAGTGTCGATGGCGCGCCCGTCAATTCCGCGCCCGAGATGATGTTCCGCCTTGCCGCGCGTGGCTTGGGCGGGCAAGCGGAACTGGGTGTGCGCCGTGGCGAGGCGCTCTCGCACGTCACGATCAGCCTGATCGCCCCCCCAGACAGCCCGCCGCGAGACCTGCGCCGGGTAGAGGGACCGAGCGCCTTCCGCGGGCTGGAAGTCGCGCGGATCAATCCCGCGGTCATTGCCGAGATGGACCTTGCGCTCGATGCCGAGGGGATTGTCGTGACCGACTTGCGCGACTTCGCCGCGCGCACGGGGCTGCGGCTGGGGGATGTGATCCTTGCGATCAACGGCACAAGGATCACCGCACCCGACGATGTGTTGACCGCTGCAGCGGAACCTACCCGGAACTGGGCGCTTGATGTGCTGCGCGCAGGCAGCCGGATCAGCTTGCGGTTTCGCCTATAACGGCCAGTCCGGCACAGTCGGAAGCAATGCGGCAAGCGCGTCAAGCCTATCGCGTTCCAGCATCAAAAGCATTTCAGGGCGGTCCATCTGGACACGAACCGCGCCCGCATCCGCGCGATTCGATGTGCCGATCACCCCGGCCGGCGAGAATGCGATCCCATCAATTGGCCAATGCAGTCCTTGCGACCGACCCGTCACGCGCCCCATTGGGTAAAGCGACACGCGCGCGCCGGACGCCACCTGAAACGCGATTTCAGGCGGACAAAGGCAACAGACATCCTGCGGACCCACCAGAATCACGCGGCAGCGCCCGTGACGCACCAAGGCCGACATGGCCGACAGGGTATGATCCATCCGCGCCCCGGTAAATCCCAAAGCCAGCACTAGGGGCGCGCGAATAAGGCGCAGGCATTTGTCGAAATCGGTGCTATCCTGCTCGGGGACAGGGTGCACCCTGTCCGCCCAAAGCGCGCGCAGATCGGCGCGCAGCGAGTCCATATCGCCAATCACCGCATCCGGCGTCAGGCCCATATCAGCCAATATGTTGCCGCCCCCATCCGCCGCGACCAGCTTTGGCGCGAGCCTTAGGGCATGGGTCAGATCGCCCACCAAGACCTCGCCCCCACCGACAAGCGTGACCGCCTGAGAGGCGTTTACAACTGTCCCCAACGTGCTACCCTTCCACGAATAAGGCGCGTTGCCTTTGTTTTGGTCATAATCAGATCACTAAATTACCCAAGTCTGACCATTCAATCGCTCATGTGATGCGTGAAGTTCACCGAACAAGGCAAGCGTTAGTAGAAGGCGAGCAACGTTATGGTAGGCCAGAACAAGATCCTGACCGTGTCTTATGGCACGTTCTCGTGCACACTCGAAGGGTTTGACGAACCCTTCGGCACAATGAAGGCAATCGCCGAGTATTTCCGCGATCTGGCCGCCGATGACCGATATTTCGGTGCCGAACCGCCGACGCCGGATGCTGAAATGCTTCACCGCATCGCCGAACGCGAGATCAAGCGCCGGGTCGAAGCCCGTGTGCAAGACAACGGAATTGTCCTGCGCCCGGAATTGAATGCACCGGCTGCGGCTCCGATGGCCCCGGCAGCCGTCGCGGCGCCGGTTGTGGCGGCAACTGCACTGACCGAGCCGAGCGTTGCCGCCCCGGCCCAGTTTCAGGGCACAGCCGAAATTGCGGACAAGCTTGCGCGCATTCGTGCCGCGATGGCCGAGACGGACGCGATCACGCCTGCGACTGACGTGATTGAACCCGCCGTGCAGGAAACTGATGTATCCGCAGCGCAGGATGACGCGCAGGAGGTCGTGCAGGAAACCGCACAGGACGCCCAGTCTGCGGAAGTGGACGCAGAACTGCAAGCAGCGCAAGACACGTCCCTTGACGATGGGCAGGACGATCAATTCGACGCCGAGGATTCGGTTCTCGCGCCGTTGTTGGAAGGCGCCGAGGAGGAACTCGACGACGCCGAACTTACGGTAGAAGCCCCATCCTTTGACGTGCGCGAAGAGGCACCGTCCAGCGCGTCGGCGTTTGCCGCGACCGAAATGGACGTGCTTGACGCCTATATGCCGAAAGCAGAGGTGATGGAGCCTGCGGACTTCTTTGACGAGGATGACTCCCCCGACGAAAACACCGCGCCGAAGGCGCAAGCACCTGATATCTTCGACGAGTTTCTGGATGAAGATGTAGCCGACGACCACGATATGCAATTCAACAGGGACGAGATTTCCGCACAGCGCGCGGCGATCCTGAAGAGCCTGTCCGAATTGGAAGAACAAACGCCTGCCGTTGCAGCAGCGGCGGTCGCAGAGGACGATGAATTTGACGCGTTTGACAAGGATGAGCAGGCAGAACTCGACACCCCCGAACAGGAAGCCGAGGTCGAGGATGATCTGGACCCCGTAGCGGAAAGCGACGTGGCTGCACAAGCCGGAGACGATGTTGACGATTTCGAGGAAGCGACAGCCCTTGCTGGTCAGGATGACGCTGACACGGCCACTGACGTCCTCGATGACTCGTTCGATGAAGAATTGTCGAGCGCCTTGGATAAGGCCCAGCAAGCGCAGGCAGAGCAGCACGAGATTGAAAAACTGCGTGCGCAAATCCGGTCAGTCTTGGGCGGAACAGGGCTTGCGAAAGATGCAGAAGAGAGCCTGATCTCGGAGCTGGCCTATATCGAACAGGAAATGGTGATCAAGCATCCCAATTTCCTGAAAACGCGCGCCAACGCTTTGGCCGAGAATGCAGATGTTGCCGCTGACCGCTTGGCCGAGAAAGCCAGTGATCAAATGCAGGACTCCTCGTCCCGTCGTCGTCGTGAAGCGTTCGAGCATCTGGCGCTTGCAGTGTCTGCGACCCGCGCTGAAGAAGAAGCGATCGGCCAACGCAGGCCCGACATTGCTCAGGCGCGGGAAATCGAGCGTTACCGCGAAGATCTTGATATGCCCGATCCGCGCGACTTGGTAGCAACACGCGATGCGGCAAAAGCGCAGGCAGCATTGGTTGAAGCGGTCGAGACACCGAAAGCACAAAAGGCTGCCACGCCGGAACCGCACCAGCAGGTTGTGGAAATAAGCGAACAGCCCATTGTGAAAGCGGAAGCGCCCAAATCCGTGCCGTTGACTGAAGCTGTGCAAAAGAAGGTTGTTCTGCCAGAGTCCGAAATTGCCACTGTGAAGCGCAATTTCCCGAAATCCGCGCTGGAAGAAGAGCTTGATCGCGAAGATGCGGCAGACGGCCTTTATGACGAAGCGCCCGATCCGGTTGAGCGGCCGACTTTGATCACACCGATCGAGGCACCCAAGACCAGCGAAACAGCAACAATCGAGCAGCTTGCACCACGGCCGCGCCGGCCTGTCAGTCTGGGGACATCTCGTGGGGAACGTACACCACGCCCCGCGCCGCGCGCCCCGCTGGTTTTGGTGTCAGAGCAACGGGTCGATGCGCCTGCACCGACTGGCCGTGTACGCCCGCGTCGCGTAGGGATTGCTGCCGCGTCAGATACAACTGCGCCGCAGAAACCCGAAGACGCAATGACCCCCAACGATGTGACTGCTTTCAAGCGTTTCGCGGATGAAGTCGATGCATGGTTGCTGGACGAGCAGATCGAAGCTGCTGCGGCGTATCTGACCCATGTCAAAGGACAAGAAAGCTTCACGAGGTCCAGCCTGATCAGTTATGTGATGGCATTCAACGCGGGCAAAACCCTGACCCGCGAGGACATGGTTCGCGCCTTTGAGACAGTGTTGCGCGAAGAACGGTTGCACCGCAACCCGGCCAATGGGGAATTCAGCTTGGCGGAAACGTCAGAGTATGACGAACCAGCACGCAGCTATCGCAGGTCCTGATCGCGGATTTGCGAGCGAAATCATGAACAAAGCCCCGGCTCACCCCGGGGCTTTGCTACATCCGATGCGTCGCGGATAAACGACTGAACGCGACAGGCTTTAGAGCATGTCGCGCAAAAGTGGGAACCGGTTTTGCGCATAAAGACATGCGATAACAGATGATAAGAGCCTGTCGCGTTCGGTCGCATTCACGCGCCATGCTCTAGCCAATATGCGCGTCAAACACTGCCCGCGCCCGCGCCCATACTCCATCCGTCAGATCTGATAGTGTCAACAGATGCGGCAGAAGCTGTGCTGCGAAATCATGCGATGATTCAAGCGGCAGAAGTGATGGCAGATTGTCGATGGCCATGACGTCGAGCACAGGGTTCTGTGCGACACGGTGCACCGGGGCCGCCCAACAAGTCACGCGATCATTGACCTTGATAGGGGAAAAATCAGAGCTTGGATCGCAGGCTATATCGCCAATGACGCGCAAGCCCCGCGCCGTGTCGGTCAAAGCTGATGCCGGGACAAAAACGGGGCATCCCGGCCCTGCAAGAATGCAGTTCAAGAACACATCCGCAGCCAGGATTTGGGGAAATGGTCCGCCATGTGCTGTCTCTGCCACATCCCACGCAATCACCTGCGCCCCAACTGCCCGGCACAAATCGCTCGCCCCGGTTCCGACACGCCCCAAAGCCCCCACAACAAGCACGCTTGGGCGCAGATCAGACAGAGCGGCTGCGACCGCCTTTGTCATCGCGCCTTTATCTGCGAAACGCGCAACAGGGGGGCAGATCGCGCTATTTTCCTGCGCCGCATAGGCCAAAAGGGAAACGGCAGCACCTGCATAGCCCGCCCAATACCCAAAAGCTGCAACGCGCCTTCCGTTTTGATCAGTCAGGTATTCTAGATCATAAAGCGCACCGCCCCCAGCGCGAAACCGCGCAAACAGGCGCGTTGCCCCTGCTTGGCCTTTGAACGCATGACCAAAGTATATGTGGCGGTGTCGTAAGGGCGCGTCATTTTCTGGCAATTCTTTAAGCCCGAAAATAATCGCATCCGAGGGGGCATCAGGCCACGACGCATATGGCGCAGCCAAAGCCCCTGCGGCCAGATACGGCGTGAGCGGGATGACACGGTCCGGGCTATCCTCGATTGTCACACGAATCCCCGCGCGCACCAAGGCAGCAACACCGTCTGGGGTTACGCCAACACGGCATTCGTCTGCCCGTTGCTCTGCCCTGACCCATAGATGCGTCATGTCAGATCGCGCGCGAAAGTAGCGTCCAGAATCGCCTGCAAGGCGTCGGCGTCCGTGTCCGTGAAAGCATCCGGCAGGTCGCTGTCGATATCGAAAACGCCGATCAATGCGCCAGTTTTGTCGCGGACTGGCAAGACAAGCTCGGACCGGGTCGAGCTTGCGCACGCAATATGACCGGGAAAGGCATCAACATCAGGCACAAGCTGCACCTGGCCTGTCCGGGCGCAAGCACCGCAAACGCCACGCGAAAACGGGATAACCAGGCACCCATGCCCGCCCTGATAGGGCCCAATTTTCAACAATTCCGGCGCTGTTACCCGGTAAAATCCGGTCCAGTTGAAGCGATCATCACTGTGATGCACTTCGCATGCAAAGGTCGCCATCAGCGCGACCGTGTCAGTTTCATTTTCTGTAAGTGCGGCGATGCGCGCGGCAAGGTCCAGGTAATCAGGCATGGGCAACTTTCTGGCAGGCGTCAATTCTTGGGTAACCTTTGCGCTCTATGCTTTCCAGCAGGATTTGGGCGGGATGGTCAACATGATTGTGACTTTGGGCAATAGCGGTGGTGCGTTGGTTATTGAATTGCGGGAACGCAGGCTTGATGCGGGTATAGCGCTCGCGTTCAAAGATGCCTTGCGTGAAGCGACGAATGCACCTGGCTCGCCGGTCATTCTGGGTTTGGGGCATGTCGAATTCATGGATAGCAGTGGTTTGGGATCGATTGTTGGGGCGATGAAATTGCTTGGCCCTGATCGACCTCTTGAATTGGCGGCCTTGCGACCAGCGGTGATCAAGGTGTTTCGTTTGACCCGCATGGACACAGTTTTGCGCATCCATGATGCTTTGCCTTCCGTCGCAGGCATAGCGGCGGCGGAATAGCCCATGTCAGCTTCGCTTGACTTGCCTGAAACCAAGGGAGCTCACATGACAGCTAGGATCAAGACTAGGCCTAGTCTGGAGATGGTCTTCGAAGCGGCTCTCGGCGAGATCGGGAGCACGCTGGACACCATAAACGCGATGCTGGCCGCACAGAACGTACCCGAAAGCGAGCGCGATGACTTGAACATCGTTTTGACAGAAATCCTGACAAACTCGGTGCGTCATGGATATTGTTCACGTGGCGGTTGGATCGCTTGTGCTGTCACGATTTGTGACACTTACATCGCTTGTCGCGTAACGGATGGCGCACAGCCCTTTGATCCATCCTTTCATGCCGCGATCGCGCCGGACCCGTCTGCGCTTGCAGAAGGCGGGTACGGTTGGCCGCTGATCTTGGCCCTGGCCAAGTCGATGGAATATCACCGCGAGGGCGAAAAAAACCTGCTTTCATTCAAAATCCCACTGTCAAGCCGCACGTCGAAAGTCGCTTGAATAGCGCCATAGAGCGTGTTTGGTGGTTCTTTGTCGCGCCAGATACGCTCTATCCTATTGTTTTAAGACAAATTTGAACATCTAGAGCCCATAAGTTCTTGCGGAAACTGTGCTCAAAGCCGTTCAAGTAACAATACCATACGAACACCATGTGGATTGTGCAGCCGACTGCGCGATCCGAAAACGGATGGGCAAACAACACCACTGTTATGCAGGTATGCCGCGAAAAATTGCCTCGGATGCGTGATGGCTCTTGCTCCTCGCTTACCTAAGGCAGGAATATCTGCGCGTGATGTCAATCCGACTTGGCGAGCGATGTATACTGTAGTATGCAGCGCGCAACATCAACAAGAGGCACGCGACGCCATGACCGATCCTGCATCTTTCGACATCATTTACACCAAAGTGGACGAAGCGCCCGAACTGGCTTCGGCCTCGCTTCTGCCGATCATCCGCCGCTTTGCTTCGGCGGCGGGGCTGAGCGTTGGGGTCAGCGATATTTCGCTAGGGGGCCGCATTCTGGCCACGTTCGCGGACCATCTGACGCCCGAGCAGCGCCGGTCCGATGATCTGGCCGCTTTAGGTAAACTGGTTCTGACCCCGCGCGCCAACGTCATCAAGCTGCCCAACATCTCGGCTTCGCTCCCGCAACTGCTTGAGGCAATTCAGGAATTGCAGGCGCAAGGTTATGCTGTGCCCGACTACCCCGAAGCCCCCGCAACCGATGCCGAAAAAGACATCCGCGCGCGCTATGACGGGATCAAAGGGTCAGCCGTGAACCCGGTCCTGCGCGAAGGCAATTCCGACCGCCGCGCGGCCAAGGCTGTGAAAGCCTATGCGCAGGCTAACCCGCATTCGATGGGCAAGTGGGAACCCACCAGCAAGACCCGGGTGGCCACGATGGGGGCGAATGACTTTTTCTCGAACGAGAAATCCGCAACGCTGGCCGCTGATTCGGTCATCCGCATCGAACACCATGCGAAAGATGGCACCGTCACGATCCTGAAGGATGGGCTGAAAATGCCCGCAGGCACGGTGGTAGACGCCACCTTCCTATCGGCGAAGGCGCTGCAAGCCTTCTTCGCGCAGGCGATTGCTGACACAGCCACTGACGGCACGCTGTTTTCGCTGCACCTGAAGGCCACGATGATGAAGGTGTCCGACCCGATCATCTTCGGGCATGCCGTGCGCGCCTATCTGCAACCTGTGTTCGACAAGCACGGCGCGGCTTTGGCCGCAGCGGGCGTGAACCCCAATTCCGGCCTTGGCGCAGTGCTCGACCGCGTGGCCACCATGCCCAATGCAGCGGAAATTCAGGCCGAAATCGACGCGACCCTTGCCGCGCGCCCGCCGCTTTACATGGTGAACTCGGACAAGGGCATCACCAACCTGCATGTGCCGTCCGACGTCATCATCGACGCCTCCATGCCCGCGCTGATCCGTGCGGGCGGCAAGGGCTGGGGCCCGGATGGCAAGGCCGCAGATGCGGTCTGTGTCATTCCCGACAGCACCTATGCGCATGTTTTTGCGCAGACAATTGCGTATTTCAAGGAAACCGGCGCGCTTGATCCGCGCACGGCGGGGACTGTGCAGAATGTGGGCCTGATGGCGCAGAAGGCGGAAGAATACGGCTCGCACCCCACCACGTTCGAAATCGCCGCCGACGGCATCGTGCGCATGGTTCTGGCCGATGGCACGGTGCTGCACGAACACGCGGTGGAGGCAGGCGATATCTGGCGCTCGTCCTTCGCGCGCAAGGCGGCGATCCTGGACTGGGTGCAACTTGCCATCGACCGCCAGCGGCTCGAAGGCTGCGCTGCCGTGTTCTGGCTGGACGAAGCCCGCGCGCATGACCGCGAGCTGATTGCCTATGTGACGCCGATCCTCGCGGAAAAGGGTGTGGCGGATCGCTTCCAGATCATGTCGCCCGCCAAGGCCACGCGCCTTGCGCTGGAAACCATCCGCAAAGGCGAGAACATGATCGCCATCACGGGCAACGTGCTGCGCGACTATCTGACGGACCTGTTCCCGATCCTGGAACTCGGCACCTCGGCCAAGATGCTGTCGATCGTCAAGCTGATGCAGGGCGGGGGTATGTTTGAAACGGGTGCGGGCGGCTCTGCGCCCAAGCATGTCGAGCAATTGGTGGAAGAAAACCATCTGCGCTGGGATAGTCTGGGCGAATTCTGTGCTTTGGGCGAAAGCTTCAAGTTCCTGGCCGATGTGACCGGCAATGCGCGCGCGCAAGTGCTGGGCGATGCGGTGGATGAAGCGACCAAGGGGATCCTGGACAATGACCGTTCGCCCGGTCGTAAAGTCGGGCAGCCCGACACGCGCGACACGCATTTCTACTTCGCGCTCTATCTGGCCCAAGCGCTTGCGGCGCAGACCGCAGATGCGGCTCTGGCGGCTGAATTCGCGCCCGTGGCCAAGGCCCTGAGCGAGAATGAGGCGAAAATCCTGTCCGAATTGGCCGCAGTCCAAGGCAAGCCTGCTGATCTGGGGGGCTATTACCACACCGACCCAGCCAAGACCGAAGCTGTCATGCGCCCATCGGCCACGCTCAACGCGATCATCGGCTGAACCCACTTGGCGGGGCCACCAAACGCCCCGCCATTGCCCTTGGCCCGCGCGCGTCTATCTTTGGCGCAGCGGGGGGCAGATGTTCATCATCACGAAATCCACAGTTACCAATAGCGCCGTGCTGGAAACGCGCAGTTTGCCCAAGAAATTCTTCGGGCGGGTTCTGGTGCTGCCGCGCGATGGCTCGCTCGGGCTGTGGTTGCGTATCCTTCTAGAAGTGCAGCTTCTACGCTATCTGGTCACGCTGATGCCCTTCGTCCTGCTCGTCTTCATCTCGGGCGAGGTTGCGCTGACTGTCAGCCAAGCCCCCGTCATCATGCTGTTCGTGATCGGTGTCGTGGAGTTTCGCGTGCTGCGTATGTCGAAAGCCGCCCGGCAACGCTTGGTGGACGGGGATGAAGCGGCGCGCAGGCTTGATACGCTGGCCTTTCGCGCGCGGGCGTGTTTGCGCAAGATTGCGGCCAAGCGCGGCCTGACCGACGGCACACTGCATCTGGTGATCGAGCAATCCGATTTCGCGCGCGTCTCGCCCCTGACCTTCGTCACGGTCCAGACTGACAGCCCCGGCCCGCAGGTCGTGGCTTTGGACCGCGATGAAATCACCATCCTGCGCGAGGGGCTGTTTGACGCCGACCTGACCGAGCGCGACCTGTTGGCCGTGAACCTGCGGCAGGAAACCTATCTGCGCGACATCGCGCAGGACGCGCGGGGCGTGTCGGCCCATGCGCGGCTCGCGGCATTGATGGAAAAGAGGGCGGCATCGTGAGCGTGAACGCCACCACAGTTTCAGCGGGCGAGGCTTTGCGCGTCCTGCAAGCCGCATGGGACGCGCAAGCGCGCGGCCAGTTACGCACAAGCTGGATGCTGCATGGTCGCCCCGGTGTGGGCAAGACGGAAATCGTGCAAGCGCTCGCCCAGCGGATCGGCGCGAAGCTTTACGATCTGCGGCTGACCACGATTGAACCCCAAGACCTGCGCGGCCTGCCCTATTTCGACCATGCGGCCGCGAAAACGATCTGGTATCGCCCCGAGGACCTGCCCGATACCGACGCGCCCGCCGTGCTGTTTCTGGATGAATTGACGGCGGCCGCGCCCTCGCTCCAGCCCACGGTTTACGGGCTGTTGCAGGAACGGCGCGTGGGGCGGCATGTGCTGCCCGATCAGGTGCTGATCGTGGCGGCGGGCAATCGGGTCGAAGATGGCGCCATTGCCTATGACATGGGCAGCGCGTTGAGTGATCGGCTGGTCCACATGATCGTGCAGGCCCACCCGGACGATTGGTTGAAGAATTATGCCGTGCCTGCGGGTATTCACCCGACTGTCGCGGCCTTCATCCGCGCGCGGCCTGATCTGTTGGAAACGAGCGAGGATGCGCTGCGCCGGGGCCAGATGATCGCCAGCACCCCGCGCAGTTGGACGCGGGTCAGTGCGATCCTGCATGCTGTGCCCGACCGCGCGCTGCGCCAAGTGATGATAGCAGGCACTGTGGGCGCGGCTGCGGCTGCGGAGTTCGCGCTTTTGGCCGACGAGATTGCGGCGACCGTGCAGATTGACGCGATGCTCGCCACATCCCGCGCCGAGCGGGCCGAGATGTATCCGCGCACGCTGCACGGGCTGACTGCGCTGGTCTATGGCCTGATCGGGGGCTCCACCCGCGCGACCCTGCCTGCGGCGATCGAAATTCTGGCGGACCTGCGCGAGTTGAAGGGTCTGGGCGGCCTGCCCTTGGCGGAACTGGCGACTTTCGGCTTTGAAATGCTGATCGGGCGGGCGTTTGAACAGGGCTGGCAGGATGTGTTCGCGGGTTCGGCCGTCTATGCGGCCTATGCCTCTGAGCGTCAGGCAGCGGGACTGCCGTGAACGGTCATTCCACCCGCGCCGCGCGCGCCTTGGCCCATCTGGGCGAGGTGGATCCGGCTTTGGCCGTCCTTGCGCTCTGGTGCGCGCATCGCGACGGGCCGGGGGAAACCACGACCCAAGGGGCCACGATCACCTATGGCCCGGCCTTTGACACGCTGCCCTTGGCAGAACAGGTGGGAACCGTGGCGCATCATGTCCTGCATGTGGCGCTTCGCCATTCCGCGCGGGGGGCCGGGCTGGCAGAGCGGCTGGGGCCGGAATTCCAGCCCGACCTTTTCGGCATGGCCGCAGACGGGATCGTGAATGAAACGCTGATCTTGGCAGGCCATGCAGTGCCGCGCCCGGCTGTGACCTTGACCGACCTGCTGGCGGCGGCGGGCTTGACCGCCACAAGCCCGCTTGCGGCGCTCGCGGATTGGGACACGGACCGCCTGACCATGGCGCTGCATTCCGATCAGGGCCGCGCGCAACGGGTCGCGGACTGGGGCAAAACGCGGCGGTTCCAGCGCGACCTGTCCCCCGATGGTGGCGGAGCCGATGATCCGGGCGAGGCGGCTGAGTGGCGCAACCGGATGTTGCAAGCCTTGGAAGCCGGGCGCAAGGCGGGCAGCGGCATCGGGCGGCTTGGGGCTGTGCTGGCCGACCTGCCCGCAGGCCGCGTTCCGTGGGAAGTGCATCTGCGCGGGTTGGTTGCGCGCGCGGTCATGGACCTACCCCATCCGAACTGGCGGCGTCCTTCGGGGCGTTGGGTGGCGCAGATGGCCGGGGCGCGGGATGGCCCGGTGCCGATCTATGAACCCGGCACCAGCCGCATGGACCGCCGCGCGCGGCTGGTGATCGGGCTGGATACTTCCGGCTCGGTGGACCCCCTCACGCTGCGCCTTCTGGCCGGTGAGGCCGAGTCGATCACCCGCCGCTCCGGCGCAGAAGCGCATTTGCTGGCCTTCGACACTCAAGTGCACCACCAAATGCGCCTTGACCCGAACGGTTGGCAGGGTCTGCGCGACCTCGCCTTGCGCCAAGGCGGCGGGACAGATTTCGCGGACCTGTTCGCGCAGGCGGCAAAGCTTGTTCCGGCGATGCTGATCGTTCTGACCGATCTAGAAGCGCCCTTGCCGCCCGCGCCAAAGTTCCCGGTCCTGTGGGCCGGCACCGGGCGGCCCAAAGCGCCGGATTATGGCGCGCTGGTGACGATGGACACTTAACCCTTCAGCGCGAAATAGAAGCGCGCGGCGTCCATGAAGCCGCGCTTGCGTCCTTCGGCAAGCGCGGTGGCGTCGTCATCTTCGCCCCATTGCTCGATCTGCCAATCTTCATCCACGCGAGAGGCTTGCCACAGCTTTTCAGGCGTGTCGAAACGGTCTGTCACGGCCAGACCGATCAGAAGCGAGCCAGACAGGGCCACAAGATCGTGCAGGGCTGTCAACGCAAAGGCGTCGAAGCGGGCCACATCGGCCTCCAACGAAGCCAAAAGCGCTGCGGGTTGTGCGACATGCACAACGCCGTTCTGCGCCACAGGCCGATACCCATAGCGATGCGCGGTCCAGTCAAGGAGCGGGTCCCAAGCGGCGGCTTCACGCGCGATCAGCGCCTCGGGCTTTGTCGCGCGGTAGCAGACCAGATCGCTGTCGCCGTAAGCTGTGACCAGCTTGGCCACTTCACCGCGCTGGCCCGTCACCTTGTCGATGGCGGCATTGGCGGCACGGGTCGCGGGCATCAGGCCGGGGTCGATTTTTTCCGGCTGGTCGCGCCATTCTTGCGCGATCAGCTCGGCCAGTGCGCGGGTGGGCAGGATCAGCGCGGCTTTGGCAGGCGTCTTGATCCCACGCCCGTCTAGCGTGACGGTAAACCCGCCGTCCATCTCGGCCACGTGCGCATCTGTCCAGAATCGTTTCTTGACCCAACCGCTCATGCCAGTTCCAGTCCCCAAAGCTGTTCCAATGCGCCGGGCAGTGCGCCGAAGTGCTCGATCACGCGCGGGCCAAGCGTGTCTGTCGCGTGATAGCCCCAACTGACGCCGATGAACCCCACGCCCGCAGCACGCGCCATGTCCCGGTCAAAGCTTGTGTCGCCCACCATGACGGCGCGTTCGGCTGTGATCCCGGTATCGCGCAGACAGGCGAGGATCATGGACGGGTTCGGCTTGGACGGATGGTCATCGGCCACCTGCATCGTGGCGAAATACCCGTCCAGCCCCAAAGCCGTCACCATGCGATCCAGCCCCCGGCGCGATTTGCCCGTGGCGACCGCCAGTGTGATGCTGCCACCAGCGGCCAGACGGTCCAGCACTGCCCGCGCGCCGGGATAAAGCTGGGCGTGATCCGTGACCGACAGGCCCATGAAACTGGCTTTGTAGGCATCGACCAGCGCAAGCTGGGTTTCGAGCGGCTGATCCGGCACCAGCGCCGCCATTGCCTGCGGCAGCGACAGGCCTACGATCCCCAGCAGCGCCGCGCGTGGCGGCAAGGGCAGGCCAACAGCCCCAAAGGCCCCTGTCATCGCGGCCACGATGTGATCTTGCGAATCGATCAGCGTGCCGTCCACGTCGAAGATGACGAGGTGCTTCATTCCTCTTCCTCGAACGGGTCGGCGGGGACATCCATCTGCGACCAGCCAAACAGGCCCCATGTGCGCAGCATATGCTCGGGCAGGGGCGCGGTCAGGGTCAGGATACCGCCTGTCACCGGGTGCTCGAACTTCATCGAGCGCGCGTGCAGGTGCAGTTTGCGGCTGATATCGCCGCCGATTTGCGCGCCCCAGCCGTCGCCCAGATTTTCCTGCCCCGCGCCGCCATATTTGCCATCGCCTGCAATCGGGTGGCCAATCTCGGCCATATGCGCGCGCAATTGGTGCGTGCGGCCCGTGATGGGGGACAGCGCGACCCATGCCGCGCGCGACCCTGCCCGTTCCAGCACAGCGTAATCGGTCACGGCGCGCTTGGCCCCTTCGGTCGTGTCGATGTCGCGGGGGTGGATGCAGACCATCTTTTCATTGCCGCGCCCGCCGGTTTTCAGCAGGCCATATTTGATCGTGGCTTTCAGCGGTTGCGGCACACCGGCGACCAAAGCCCAGTAAATCTTGCGCGTCAGGCGGTGGCGGAATGCCTCGCCCAGTTTGCGGGCCACGCGCGGGGTGCGCGCGAGCAGCAGCAGGCCGGACGTGTCCTTGTCCAGACGGTGGGCCAAAACGGGGCGCTCTTTGTAGCCGAACATCAGCGCTTCGGTCAGGCCATCCACATGCCGCTCGCCTTGGCCAGAGCCGCCCTGACTGGCAAGCCCCGCAGGCTTGTTCAGCGCGATGATATGCTCATCCTTCCACAACACGGCGGATTGGATCATCTGCGCGTCCGACTGCGCCACTTTGGGCTTGGGCTGCGGGGGGGCTGCGGGGCCGTCGGGCATGGGCGGCACGCGCACGGCTTGGCCTGCTTCCACACGCGTCGCCGCCGTCACGCGCCCGCCATCCACGCGGATTTCGCCCTTGCGACACGCTTTTTCCACCCAGCCTTGGGTCAGGTGTGGGAATGCGCGCCGCAACCAGCGGTCCAGCCGCTGCCCGCCGTCATCCGGCCCTACTTCGATCATCTGCACAGCCATCAGCGCGCCCCTTTTTCAACCCCTCTCCATCCCCGCAAGCGGGCGAAATGTCAACCAAGGCGCTTGGTGCGCAGTTTTTCGAAATAGGCCAGCCGCTTTAGCAGTTCGCGCTCAAACCCCCGTTCAGGCGGCTGATAGAGGGCTTCGCGCGGCACGCCGTCGGGGAAATAGTTCTGGCCGCTGAAGCCGTCCTCGGCATCGTGGTCATATTGATAGCCCGCGCCATAACCCTGATCTTTCATCATCCGGGTAGGGGCGTTCAGGATATGCTTTGGCGGGGGTTTCGAGCCTGTCTGCCGCGCAAGCGCCTGCGCGGCCTTCCACGCCACATAGCCGCCATTCGATTTGGGCGCGAGGGCGAGGTAAATGACAGCTTGAGCAAGCGCCAGCTCCCCTTCGGGCGAGCCAAGCCGCTCGTAAGTCTGCCACGCTTCCAGACAAAACGCCTGCGCTTGGGGGTCAGCGAGCCCGATATCTTCAACCGCCATGCGCGTCAGGCGGCGCGCGAGGTAACGCGGATCCTCGCCCCCCTGCACCATGCGCGCGAACCAGTAAAGCGCAGCATCGGGGTCAGAGCCGCGTACCGATTTGTGCAGGGCCGAGATCAGATTGTAATGCCCGTCGCCGCCCTTGTCATATTGCGCGGCGCGCCGCATCAGGCGGCTGGACAGAGCGGGGGTGTCGAGCGTCGCACCGTCGGGCAAGGCCCAGCCCATGACCTGCTCGACCAAGTTCAGACAGGCCCGGCCATCGCCGTCAGCCATGTCGATCAGCGCCAAGCGGGCCTCTGGCGTCAGGGGCAGGGCACTGCCCAAAGTGGCCTCGGCACGGTCCAGCAGCGAGGCAAGCGCATCGGCCCCAAGGCGTTCCAGCACGATCACTTGCGCGCGCGACATCAGCGCGGCGTTCAATTCAAAAGAGGGGTTTTCGGTCGTGGCCCCCACCAGCGTGATCGTCCCATCCTCCATATGCGGCAGGAAGCTGTCTTGTTGCGATTTGTTGAAACGGTGGATTTCATCGACAAACAACAGCGTCCCGCGCCCTTGGGTGCGGCGCAGGCGCGCAGCGTCGAACACGCGGCGCAGATCGGGAACGCCTGTGAAAATCGCACTGACCTGTTCAAAATGCAGGTCGGTCCGGGTGGCCAGCAACCGCGCAATAGTCGTCTTGCCCACACCGGGCGGCCCCCACAGGATCACTGACCCCAGCCGCCCCCCGGCCAGCATCGCTCCCAATGGCCCATCTGGTCCGAGCGCGGCCTGTTGGCCCAACACATCGCTCAACTGCGCGGGCCGCAGACGATCGGCAAGCGGACCCGGCATGGGGTTTGCAGCGGGGGTAATACCAGACGAGAACAAATCGCTCATGGAATCATGATTATGGCAAAGACAAGGCGACAGGAAGGGTTCAGCATGTATGATTGCCTGCAGCGGAAGCCTCAATCCATCGTCAAATGGCCCTTTATCGCCATTTCCGCTTTGATTGACCCGCACCCCCCCGGCTTTATTCAGGCTGGAGCATCAGAAAGCTTGGCGCTCGCAAAAACACTTGTTAGGGTTACAGGCATCGCCACGGAGACGTGAATACTGCCCATGCGCCACAGCCTGCCTACGATCCCGCAATTCTACGTCACGGCCCCACAGCCGTGCCCCTATCTTGCGGGCCGGATGGAGCGCAAGCTGTTCACCGCTCTACAAGGCGATCAGGCCGAGGCAATGAATGACACGCTGTCAAAGCAAGGTTTCCGCCGCTCTCAAAACGTGCTCTACCGTCCGTCCTGCGCCGATTGTTCCGCCTGCTTGTCTGCGCGTATCCGTGTGGCTGATTTCGTGCCCACGCGCACCCAGCGCCGCAATGCCAAACGCAATGTAAGTCTAAGCCGCGAAGTGACCAGCGCTTGGGCGACAGAGGAGCAATACGAATTGTTCCGCCGCTATCTGGACAGCCGCCACGCAGATGGCGGTATGGCCGATATGGACGTGTTTGAATTCGCCGCAATGATCGAGGAAACGCCGGTCCGCACCCGCGTCATCGAATACCGCGACATTGCCGAGCGCGGCAAGCGGGCGCTGGCGGCGGTTTGTCTGACCGATATTCTCGATGATGGGTTAAGTCTTGTCTATTCCTTTTTCGACCCCGCGCGCGCGGCGCAGTCCTTGGGCGTGCACATCATTCTTGACCATATCCGTTTGGCCCAAGAAGCGGGTCTGCCCTTTGTCTATCTGGGCTATTGGGTGCCGGGCAGTCCCAAGATGAATTACAAGGCGGGCTATTCCGGGCTGGAAATTTATCACGACGGCATCTGGTCGCCCATCGGCAACCCAGAACGCTATTCCGCGAGCACGCATCCGTTGTCCGTGCCGCCGATTGCCGAACAGGTTACGCGGCTAAAGATGCCGCCGAGCGTGTCTTCGCCTGTCGCCACGGGTCATCGCCCGCGCTGATCCGCTTCCCCGGAAAAATCGAAATCATCCAGCCGCGCGCCGCGACGGGTGATCTTGTCCATGGAAATCCTAATTTCCCCCAAATCGCCCGTCACTTGCGCGAAATGGCTTTCCAGTTTCGCCACGCGCTGCCCCAACCGCTCGGTATCTTGCACCAAAAGCTGCACCTCGCGCCGGACAAGCTGGGCTTGCTGGCGCAAGCGGGTGTCTTTCATCACGGCGCGCAACGTGTTGAGCGTGGCCATCAGCGTCGTGGGCGACACGATCCAGACGCGGGCTGCGAAGCCTTCGCGCACGATGTCGGGCAGATTGGCATGAAGTTCGGCATAAACCGCTTCAGATGGCAGGAACAGGATCGCGCCATCTGCCGTTTCACCGGGCAGGATGTAACGCTCTGAAATCGCCCGGATATGGCCGCGCAGGTCTTGCCCGAGCGTGCGCCGCGCGGCCTGGCGTGCGGGGTCGTCCTTAGCCGCTGTCAGTGCGCGCCAAGCCTCCAGCGGGAATTTCGCGTCTACAGCCAAGGGCGGGTCCATCGCCACCAGCGCATCCACGCGCTTGCCATTGGACAAGGTCGCTTGCGTGCGGTAGCCGTCCGGGGGGAGCGCGTCCGAGAGCAGCGCTTCCAGTTGCACCTCGCCAAAGGCGCCGCGCGCTTGCTTGTTGGACAGGATGTCTTGCAAGGACAGCACATTGCCCGACAGCGCTTCGATCTTGGTCTGGGCTGCGTCGATAACCGCAAGCCGCTCGCGCAACGCGCCTAGGCTTTGTGCGGTGGTCTGGGCGTTCACGGACAGGCTTTCGCCCATGTAGCGCCCGATTTCGCCCAAGCGCGCTTCAACCAGCCCGATCACTTGGGTCTGGGTTTGCGCAACTTGCGCCAAGCCCCCGGACAGCGCTTGCTGATTGTCCGACAAGCTGGAAAGCCGCGCATCCAGCACAGAAAGCCGCCCGCCCAAAGGCCCGAGCAGCCGCGCCAGCCGCCCAAGAAGCACCAGCGCCACCACACCAAGCGCGAGCGCAGCCGTCAGCGGGTCAAGCCAATCGGGCAGGGTGATCGTTGTGGCCATCAGGTCCGCCCGAAGAGCTTTTCGATATCCGACAGCGCAAGCTCGATGAAGGTGGGACGCCCGTGATTGCATTGGCTGGAATGGGGTGTGGCCTCCATTTCCCGCAAAAGCGCGTTCATTTCATCGACCCGCAGCGCGCGACCAGACCGGACTGAGCCATGACAGGCCATGCGCGACAGGATCGCGTCTATCCGCGCTTCAAGGTTTTGGCTATGCCCCAGATCGGCGAATTCGTCGGCAATGTCCTGCACCAGGCGCTTTGCATCGACCTGACCCAGAGGGGCAGGCGTTTCGCGCACGCAAATCGCCGTTCCGCCGAAGGGTTCGATCACCAGCCCGAGTTCTGCCAGTGCCTCGGCTTGGTCGAGCAGGCTACCCGCATTCGGCAAATCCACGATTTCCGGGATCAGCAGCGCTTGTGACGGCACCCGCGCCCCCGCCCGCGCGCGTTTCAGCCGCTCATAGACCAGCCGCTCATGGGCGGCGTGTTGGTCCACGATCACCATGCCGCGCGCGGTCTGGGCGATGATGTAATTGCCATGCACTTGCGCGCGGGCAGCCCCCAAAGGCGCGTCCACAGAGTCGGGCGCAGGTTCCGCGCGGGCCGAGGTGATCTGCCCACTATCCCAAAGCGCAGGCGCTTCCTGAAGCGTGGGGGCCTGCATTTGGTAGGCAATCGCGCGCGCGTTGGCCGAGGGGCGGTCCGCCTGCCACAGCGGCCGCGCCTGTGGCTGCATCGCGCCCAGCATCCCACTTGCAAGCGTCGTGGCCGACCGGCTGCCCGCTTCCGCCAAAGCGTGGCGCAACCCTGACACGACCAGCCCGCGCGCCAGCCCCGGAGCGCGGAAGCGCACTTCGGATTTGGCCGGGTGGACATTTACATCCACCAGTTCCGGCGGGCAATCGAGCGACAGCACCACCACCGGGTGACGATCCCGCGCCATCAGGTCGGAATAGGCCGCGCGCAACGCGCCGACCAGAAGCTTGTCGCGCACAGGACGGCCATTCACGAACAGGTATTGCGCTACCGCCGCGCCCCGGCTGTACGTGGGCAGCCCTGCCAGCCCCACCAGCCGCAGATCGTCGCGCGCCGCATCAATGCGGATCGCGCTGTCCACGAAATCGCGCCCGATCAGCGTGGCCGCTCGGGTTTCTAGGGCGTCAAACAGTGTGCCTTGGGCCGCATCCGTGCGCAGGATCAGGCGGCTTTCGCCGTCGGAAACATCGGTCAGGGTGAAGCTGACACCGGGTTCAGCCAGCGCCAGGCGGCGGACCACATCGGCAATCGCCTGCGCTTCGGCGCGGTCGGTGCGCAGGAATTTCAGCCGCGCGGGCGTGGCAACGAACAGGTCGCGCAACTCGACAGTCGTGCCATACGGGGCGGCGTCGGGCCGCACGGTTCCCATGCGCCCACCATCGACCGTCAGCCGCGCGCCGTCCTGCCCCGCTGCGCGCGAGGTGATGGTCAGCCGCCCAACAGCGCCGAGCGAGGGTAGCGCCTCGCCCCGAAACCCGAAACTGCGGATGTTCAGCAAATCCGACCCGTCGATCTTCGATGTCGCATGACGCGACAGCGCCAAGGGCAGGTCATCGGGGGCCATGCCGCAGCCATCGTCGCGCACGCGGATCAGCGTCTTGCCGCCATCGGCATAAGTCACGTCAACGCGGCTTGCGCCTGCATCGAGCGCGTTTTCCACCAGTTCCTTGACGGCCGAAGCTGGGCGCTCCACCACCTCGCCTGCGGCGATGCGGTTGATCGCGGCCTCATCCAGTTGCCGAATCTGTGGGCGTATGTTGCGGGAGACTTTGTTCATCCTACAGGATGTAGCATGTCCCCCGGCTTTGTGCCAAGCGTTCAGTTCAGCCCGACAGGGCGGCCCACGATGATGAACACCAATTCATCGGGGTGAAACAGGTCGCGGGCGACGCGGTTGACATCGTCCAAGGTCAGCGCACGCACCAGATCGTTGCGGCGGTTCACGTAGTCGATATCGAAGCCCTGAAACTGCATCGACGACAGGATCGAGGCGATAGACCCGTTACCGTCAAACCGCAGCGGATAGGCCCCGGTCAGGTAGGTCTGTACGCGGGTCAACTCGTCCGCCGTCAGGCCGCTCTCGGTCACACGCGCCCATTCCGCGCGCAACAACTCGATCACTTGCGGCACATTGGCGTTATCGGTGGACACGCGGCCCTGAAAACTGTCGCCATACGTGCCAGAGGCCAACCCCGTGCCCACGCCATAGGTTAGCCCCCGCTCTTCGCGCAGGCTGGTCATCAGCCTTGTGCCGAAACGGCCACCGCCGAACACTTCTTGCAGCACGAAAGCGGCCATGAAATCTGGGTGATCGCGCGGAATGCCGCGATGGCCAAAGGCCACGACCGATTGCGGGTTGTCGAAGTCGATCACTTGCTCGCCGGGCGCAGCCTGAAACGCCACGCGCTCGGGCAAGGGCGCGGTCGCCACAGGAATGCCGTCGAACAATTTGTCGAGAAGCGCAGCCAACGCGTCGGGCGCGATATCGCCTGCTGCGCCGATAAACACACGGTCGCGGGTGATGGCGGCTTCATGCGCGGCGATCAGGTCGTAGCGGGTCAATGCGGCCACAGTTTCCGGGGTGCCGTCTGTCGGGCGGCCATAGGGATGATCGCCGAAGGCCGCCGCGGCAAAAGCGCGACTGGCCATCGAATTGGGGTTCAGCGCGTCGCGGCGCAACTGCGCCTGCATCTGCCCGCGCACACGTTCAATGGCGTCGGCGTCAAAGCGCGGTTGGGTCAGGGCCAAGCGCAGATGGTCGATGACGGCATCGGCATCTTCGGTCAAAAAGCGCGCGCTGACGGTGATCGTATCGCGGCCAGAGTCAAAGCCAAGCCGGGCGGCAAGTTCTTCGGACCGCGTGGCGAAGGCTTGGGCGTCCATGTCGCCTGCCCCTTCTTCCAGAAGAGCAGTCATCAGATTGGTCGCGCCCAGTTTGTCAGGCGCATCCAACACGGAGCCACCGACAAAGACCAGATCAATCGCCACGAACGGGATTGACGGTTCCTGCACCAGCCAGGCCGTCAGGCCAGAGGGGGTGGTGACAGGCGTAATGTCAATTTCAGCCTTGGCCGACAGGGGCAAAACAAGGTTTGCAGCCAGAAACAGGGCGCGGATCATTGGATCACCTCCGGGGTGGCGGGGCGTTGCATATAGCCCGTGACAGAGGCACGGCGGTCTGTGAGCAGGGTCGCGGCTTGCATGACATCTTCGGGCGTCACAGCGTCGAGGGCTGCGATCCAGCCCTCCACATCTTCGATTGTCAGCCCGACTGACAGGCTGACCCCATATTGCCGCGCGCGCCCCTGTGTGCTGTCGAGCGCGAAGATTTCCGAGGCGCGTAGTTGCCGCTTCACCCGCTCGAATTGCGCAAGGTCCACACCTTCGTCCAGAAATTCGGCGATAGCCGCGTCCAACGCCGCTTCCGCGTCATTGAGCGACACGCCCTCCACTGGCACGATCCCCACGCTGAATGTGCCATAATCGCGCGCTGTGCCCATGTAACTGGCCCAAGCTTGCAACGCGACACCTTGCTCGAAATTCAGCTTGCGGTTCAGCACTGATGTCGTGGGGCTGCCGCCCAGAAGGGCTCCGAGCATTTGCAGCGCTGCCGCTTCCGCCTGATCGCCACTACGCCGCACGGGCGCCAGATGCACACGACTGACAAGCGGGTTGCCGACGCGGGCATCTTCGAACAGCACACGCCGCTCGCCTAGATGGGGCGGCTCGATGGGGCGCGGGACGGGGGCCACGGCAGGATTGGCCGGGATCGGGCCGTAATAGGTCTGCGCCAATGCCATCACACTGTCGAAATCCACATCGCCTGCGACGACCAGCACAGCATTGTTGGGGGCGTAGTGCCGGCGGTAGAAGGCCATCGCGTCATCGCCTGTCAGTCCCTCCATCTCATGCCGCCAGCCGATGATCGGGGTGCCGTAGGGATGGGATTTGAACAGGGTAGAATAGAGCAATTCGTTGAATTGCGCGCCAGCGCTGCTCTCCAGCACTTGCCCCCGCTCTTCCAAGATCACCGACCGCTCTGGTAGCCATTCGGCATCGGTGAAATTCAGGTTCACCATGCGGTCCGCTTCCATGCGCATCATCAGGTCCAGCCGGTCAGACGCAACGCGCTGAAAATAGCCTGTGTAATCCCAAGAGGTAAACGCATTGTCGCGCCCGCCATTGGCTTCGACGGTAGCAGAAAACTCGCCGGGGGCCTGTTGCTCGGTCCCCTTGAACATCAGATGTTCCAGAAAATGCGCGATGCCGGATTTGAGCGGCGGCTCGTCTGCCGCGCCCACGCGATACCAGACCATGTGCACTACGACAGGTGCGCGGCGATCCTCGATCACCACGACCTCCATCCCATTTTCCAAGGTCGCGTGGCTGACGCTTTTGGCCTGCGCGCTGGGCAGGGTCAGGGCGAGCGTTACGGTGGCCAAGAGCAGGGCTGATAAACGCATCGGGTCCTCCGGCTTGTGCTAGGGCTGCAAGCTACGCTTCCCCGCGCGCAGTTCAACCCCCGCCACGCAAGCGTGACTGGGGCCGGGCTGTCCCGGCACCAAAGATTTACTGCACTGTGATCGTGACAGGTTTGGACAGGATCGGGGGCATGTGGGGGACGTGATTGTGATCGCCCATGAGCAGGCGCAGTGTATGTGTGCCTGCGGGCAGTTCGAGCGTCACTTGCGTCTGGCCGCCGCCGAAATGGCGGTGCTGGTCATCGGCGGGCAGGCCAAGGTCCAAGTCGATCTCGGCCGTGTCAACATTTATCAACAGGTGGTGGTGGCCGGTATTGGGCCATTCGACATTCGCGGGCGCGATCCCGATGCCGCGTGCGCCGAACAAAATGGTCACGGGATTCGATACAGTCGCCCCATCGGCAGGGCTGATGATATAGGCCATCGCGTTTTCCGGGGCGGGGGTGCGCGCGGCCCCGTCGCCGTGATTTCCGTGAGAATGCGATTGTGCAAAGCCTTGGCCTGCAAGTGTCAGGGCAAAGGCAAAGGTCGTCAGTCGTAGCATTGGCTGTCCTCCCTTATGCGGCGAAATGCCGCAAAAAAAGAGTAGCCCGCCAAGGCGCGATGAAAAGAGCAGCAGTTTGAAAACTGGGCTTACTCTGCGGGGGGTGGGGCCGCTGGGGTCCGCACACCCGCACGCCGCCAGCGTTCGAGTTCTGCGTATTTGTCCAGCCACATCGACTGATACGCTTGGTGATAGACATTCACCGCGAACAACCGTTCCAGCACACGCCCGCGATTGCGGTCGCGCAGGTCGTAATCCTCGGCGGCGAGTTGGGTGCGGATGTTGGCGTTGCGCCCGAAGCGGCTGGTATGGTTGACAATCCCGCCATCGGCACCCCCGCCCGCCAAGGCCACAGCGGGCGACCCACCCAGAGCGCGCGCAACATCGGCGCGCGGTTGCGGTTCGACACGGTTCACGCCGCCGGGATTGGGGGGGGGCAGTGCCGCGAAACTGCTGGGCATTTCTAGCGGGCGATTGGGCACGATGCTGAATTCATCCGGGCCACGATCCTGGGCAGCGGCGTGCATCAGGATCGGCTCGCTTCGTTCGCCGCAAGCCGCGAGCACAAGCAGCGACACCGCCAAGGCTGCGCCTGTCCTGAATGCGATTGCCATGCCCGTCCCCTCTCGTCCGTCGATTGCGCTGTGTCTAGCGCATTCCGTCCCGCGCGTCACCCGGTCTTGGCGCTTCAATCCGTCTTTTCCGCTTTGGCAGAGGCTGACATGCCCCCCGAAAACAAGATCAGACCGACAGCACCCACAAAAACCGCGATATCTGCGATGTTGAAAGAATACGGATTTCTGAACCCGCAACAAGACATGTTCAGAAAATCGGCCACAGCACCCCAGCGGATGCGGTCGATCACATTGCCAAGCGCCCCGCCAATCAGAAGCCCTGCGGCCAGTTGCAGCCGCAGCCCCGCCCCTTCGCGCTTGATCCAGACCCAGACCCACGCGCAAATTGCCAGCGCCAGAGCGATCAAAATATAGCGGGTCACATCGGACCCGGACCCGAACAGGCCGAAATTGATGCCCGTATTCCACGCCATGGCGAAATTCAGGTAGGGGTCCCAGACCGGGATATAAAGCCGCTGGTCCAGCCCCATGACCGAGATCACGGCCCATTTGGTCGCCTGATCGGCGACGAAAATTGTGGTCATCATCCCGATGGCGGCGCGCATGGTCCCCTCGTTTCAGTGTCGGAAGTGGCGCATTCCGGTAAACACCATCGCAAGGCCTGCGTCATCAGCGGCCTTGATCACTTCGGCGTCACGCACGGACCCGCCGGGCTGGATGATGGCGGTGGCTCCGGCCTCGGCTGCGGCCATCAGGCCGTCCGCGAAGGGGAAGAACGCATCCGAGGCCACGACCGCGCCTTGCGTCAGCGGTGCGGGCAGGTCCAGCACTTGCGCCATGTCGCGGGCTTTTTGCGCAGCGATTCGGGTCGAATCGATCCGGCTCATCTGCCCCGCGCCCACACCCACAGTCGCGCGGTCGCGGACATAGACGATGGCGTTTGACTTCACATGTTTGGCGACTTTCCACGCAAACAGCAGGTCGGCCAGTTCGACATCTGTGGGCGCGCGCCTGGTGACGACTTGCAGCGCGCGAGGGTCAAGCTGACCGTTGTCGCGCCCCTGCACCAGAAACCCGCCCGCAACTTGCTTGAAGGCCAGACCGGGGGCTGTCGCGTCGGGCAGGCCGTCGGTGGTCAGCAATCGCAGGTTCTTCTTGCTCGCAAAGACCGCGCGCGCAGCGTCATCGGCACCGGGGGCAATGACAACCTCGGTGAAGATTTCGACAATCTTCTCTGCGGTCGGCCCGTCAAGCGGCTGGTTCAGCGCGATGATCCCGCCGAATGCGCTGGTGCGGTCGCAATCATAGGCGCGCGCATAGGCCTCGGCTAGGGTAGCGCCTGTGGCCACACCGCAAGGATTGGCGTGCTTGACGATCGCACAAGCGGGCATTGTGGGGTCGAATTCGGCCACCAGTTCAAAGGCCGCATCCGTGTCGTTGATATTGTTATAGGACAATTCCTTGCCCTGCCATTGCTTTGCCGTCGCCACACCGGGGCGGTTTGTCCCATCTGTGTAGAACGCGGCCCGCTGGTGGGGGTTTTCGCCGTAGCGCAGGGGCTGGGCCAGTGTGCCCGCGAAAGCGCGACGGCGGGGCGTGTCCTGCCCGATGGCCCCGGCCATCCACGTGGATACGGCGGCATCATAGGCCGCTGTGCGCGCATAGGCGGTTTGGGCAAGCTTCTGGCGGAACACCAGCCGCGTGCGACCCTCTTGCGCATCCAGTTCCGACAGAAGCGGCATGTAGTCCTGCGGATCGGTCACGACCGACACGAAAGCATGGTTCTTGGCCGCGGCGCGGATCATCGCGGGGCCACCGATGTCGATATTTTCAATTGTCTCGTCGTAATCCGCCCCGCGCGCGACGGTCGCTTCAAACGGATACAGGTTCACCACCAGCAGATCGATGGGCAGTATCCCATGCGCGTCCATCGCGCCCTGATGTTCGGGATTGTCCCGCAACGCGAGCAAGCCGCCATGCACCATCGGGTGCAGCGTCTTGACGCGGCCATCCATCATTTCGGGAAACCCCGTCAGGTCCGACACATCGCGCACTTTCAGCCCCGCTTCGCGCAAAGCCCGCGCCGTGCCACCCGTGGACACCAGTTCCACCTTGCGCGCGGCCAGCGCCTTGGCCAGATCAATCAGCCCGGTCTTGTCCGACACAGACAATAGTGCGCGTTTGAGGGGGGCAAGATCGGTCATAGGCAATAGTCCTTGGTCGCAGGTTACAGGTCCGGCACATCCAGCAAATCCCGTTCGGCCGTGTCGCGCACGGCAAGCGGGGTTTCCTGTGCCTTCTGGAAGGTCCAGTTGACCTGCGTCGTATAGTCTGCGGTCCGCAAGGACAACACGATCTGAAGGCTCGGTCGGGGTTTCAAGCGGCCTTTTTCCAGATAAACCGAAGGGGCAAGCGTGACGGGCAAGCCATCCGCGCGGAACACCCAGACTTCGCCCGAACGCAGCACGACCGACACAGCGGTGCCGTTCATATCCACGGACGCTTCCAAGTCGGGGTGCAGGTGGAAGCGCACCGAGAATGGCACTCCGTCCTCACCCGCCCGCGCGCGCACATCGTCAAACCGCTTGCGCCCGGATTTGCCTGCGGCGACCAGCATATCCTCGCCCGTCAGGATGCGACCATCGGCGGACAGGTCCAGATAGCGCAGATGCTCCAGCCCATGACTGGCCAGATAGCCATCATGGGACATGGCTGCGACGCGTGACCAAGTGCTGTGCCTGAACTCGCAACCGACCGATTGCGGCCCGTCCGTCAGGTTCAAGCGCGCTCGATCCCCGCCCCCGAAACGGCTGGACGAAAAGCCATCGAGCGAGAGCACAGAGTGGGACGCACTCGCACGGCTTGCGCGCTGCCAATCCGCGCCAAAGGGGCGGCCATCGCCGCAAGACACGATCACGGGGCGCCTGTTCGAGGTTAATTCAAACGAAAGGGTCGAGGCATGGGCCGTCCCCGCCCCCTCGCCCGCAGGGGGTGGGGCTGCGTCGATCAGGACTGTGACCCGCCCCGCTGCAAGCCGGGCATAGCCCATCGCGCGAGCCGCAGGGGGCTGCATCTGGCCGGAACTGAGCCGGTCAAGAAGCCCCAAAGCTGCGATCAATTCGGCCTCATTCCCGCGCCCGCCCCCATGGAACCGCGCAAGCCCCCCATCGGCATGGCGCAGCACGCGCAGCGCCCCCGCACAGCGCCCAAGCAGATCAAGCCAATCCTGCGACAGCGCCCCGCCTTGATCCACGATGAGGCGCGCAGCCCAAGCAAGACGCGCGAAGATATGCAGCAATTCCTCGGGATTGCGGCTGGGAATGCTGCCGTCGCTGCCCACCAGCGCCTGACCCGAGGCGAGCAAGTCACGCAAAGCACTTGCTTTAAGCGCCTCCCAGCCTTGCAGCGACACGCTTGCATGGAGCAACCCCGCCTGGGCATCAATCCGCGCCATCCCCGCAGGCGCCCGATGTGCCCGCCGCGCCAGAAACGCGCCGTGATGGGCCAAAGCGCGCAGGAAGCGGTCTTGCATGGGCTTTTCGAGCGTCTGCATCAGCCAGACCGCGTGCGACAGCCAGTTAATCAACCGCCGCCCGACCAGACCGGGGGTCCAGCCCGGCCCCTGCCCTTTGCGACACGCGGCCAGCCAATCGACAAGGCCCTTCTGGGCAAGGGCGCGCGCCGCCCGGTCGCCCACGGCTGCCAGATCATCAAGCCAGTCGAAACCGTGCAGGGCATCCACAGCAGCCGGGGTTGTGGCTTCAAATGGCACGCTGCCGGGCAGCGCCTGCACCAATTCCCCCGCCATCAGGAAATTCCCTGCCAGCATCTGCTGACCGCGCGCGAAACCACCCGTCCCGCGCGGATCAGGCGTCACAACCAGCGCTTGCGGTGCTTGCACACGCGCAAGCACCCGCGCCACAAGGCGGTCGGTCAGGCTGACAGGCTGTGTGCCAAGGGCAGCGGTCATGGGCAGGTCTGCAATGGGTTGAGGGAATCAGGTCAGCACATTACCAGTCACATTAGCGGGCCAAGTGCGCCGCGTCAGCCAAAACCGCTAGATATTGCAGCCAAACGGGGCAATTACGCCACATGCTGCAAAAGCGCGATGTAAAAGCCGTCAAGCCCGCCCAAATCCGCCCAATAATCCGGGCGCGTGCGCAGACCGCCATCAGGCGCGCTCCAGTCCGGGGGTAGGGCAGGCAGCGTGATCGGCACTTGCCGGACGTCGGGATGCCGGGCAAGGGCGGCGCGCACTTGCCCCTCGCCTTCCTCGGGCAAGAGCGAGCAAGTGCAATAGACCACGCGCCCGCCCGGTTGCAGCAGACCATGCGCGGGGTCCAGCACCCGGTCGAGCAGCGCGGCCTGTAGCTGCATCAACGCGCGGACCTGTTCGCGCGTGCGGCAATAGGGCAATTCCGGGTGCCGCCGGATCGTGCCGGTGGCAGAACAGGGCGCATCGAGCAGAATGGCCGGAAACGGCCTGTCAGGCTGCCAATGCAGCGCATCGGCCACGACCTGCTCTGCATTCAGCCCCGTGCGCGACAGGTTTTCCGCAAGCCGCGCCATGCGTGGCCCGGACATGTCGAGCGCCGTGACATCTGCCCCAAGGGCCGCCATCTGCATGGTCTTGCCCCCCGGTGCCGCGCATAGGTCCAGAACCCGCTCGCCCGGTTGCGGGCCGAGGGCCTGCACAGGCAGGGCGGCGGCGGCGTCCTGCACCCACCACGCCCCATCATGATAACCCGGTAGCGCCGTGACTTGAGCGCCCGGCGCAAGCCGCAGACTGCCTGTCGGCAAAAGCGCGCCCTCCAGATCCTCTGGTCGCGCAGATTTCAGCGTCAGGTCCAAAGGCGCAGGGCGCAAATGCGCGGCCTCAATCGCGGCTGTCCCCTTTGCCCCGTAAGCATTCTGCAACGCCCCGCGCAGCCATGCAGGCAGCCGGGGCACAGGTGTTGCGGCCCAGCCCTCTGCGCCCGCTTCGGCGACCTGTCGCAAGACCGCATTCACCAGCCCTGAAAGCTTCGGCTCCCCTGCCCAGTCCCGCGTCAAGCTGACGGCGTCATTGATCACCCCATGGGCAGCCGCCCCCCCATGCAGCATTTCCATGCAGGCAAGGCGCAAAATCCACTGCACGGCTTCTGGCGGGGCCTTGCGCATTGCGCGCCTGAGCAAATGGTCTGCGCGCCCATGGTGACGAAATGCTTCCACCGCCAAGCGCTGCGCGCGTGCGCGGCCATCGGGCGGCAGGGCTGCGAAACGCGCCGGGGGATTGGCCAGAACCTCGGACAGGCCGATGCTTGTAGTGAAAACCTGCTCGATCAGATCCAAGGCCGCCGCGCGGGGTTCATAAGAAGCGGAGGTTATGTTCTTGGCCATCTGTCCTTGTCCCAAAGCTGGCTTGCGGTATATCAGGCACACCCCCGTGACAAGCAGGCTTTGCCCATGACCGACACGCCCGAACCGATCCAATCCGAAGCCGAACGCCGTGCCGCCTTGCCGGAAATCGCCCGTCGCGCGCTGGAAGAAGCCGATGCGCGCCGGGCGGCAGCGGCTGCGACGCCGGACTTGCCTGTAGAGCTGGGCGGCCGCAAAGGCCCCGATCCCGTGCGCTATGGCGATTGGGAAAAGAAGGGCATCGCCATCGATTTCTGAACCGGGCGGAACAGTTTCGCCGGGCGCACCGGAACCTTCTGACCGGAACGGGCAGAAGGTGACATAAAGGCCGTGCGGCGCAGCCGCGCAATTTGGTTAAACCAACTCCCCCGGTCAAACCCTAACCCGAATACCCCCCGGTCTGATACCAGCGCCACGCATCCTCGATCATCTGCTTGAGCGAGGACCTTTCCTGCACCCAGCCCAATTCCTCTGATGCCCGGCGCGACCCTGACACCAGACAGGCCGCATCGCCCTCGCGCCGCGGGCCATAGACATGCGGCACGCGCCGCCCCGTGCCCGCGCGGCATTGTCGGATCACTTCGGCCACGGAAAAGCCAACCCCCGTGCCAAGATTGAACACCCGGCTCCCGCGCCCTGCGCGCAGCCATGCCAGCCCCAGCACATGCGCATCCACCAGATCCATCACATGCACGTAATCGCGGATGCAGGTGCCGTCATGGGTGGGGTAATCCTTGCCATGGATCACCAGCGCCTCGCGCCGCCCGGCAGCGGCCTCGATCATGACCGGGATCAGATGCGTTTCTGGCTGGTGCCATTCGCCCACCTCGGCGTCTGGATCAGCACCGGCCACGTTGAAATAGCGGAAAATGACCGATTCCAACCCGTGGCTCGCGCCGAAATTGCGCAAGATATCCTCGACCGCGCGCTTGGACGCGCCATAGGCATTCATCGGGCGCTGGGGGCTGTCCTCGTCCAGCACGACGCCATCCTGATCGCCATAGGTCGCACAGGTGGATGAAAACACGATCTGCTTGCAGCCCGCGCGCAGCATCGCTTCCACCAGATTGAGCGAACCCATCACATTGTTGCGCCAATACCGCCCCGGATCGCGCGAGGCTTCGCCCACTTGGCTGAGTGCCGCGAAATGCATCACCGCGACAGGGCGATGGGTGGCAAAGATCACATCGAGCGCAGCGGCGTCCAGCAAATCCGCCTGCGCGAAAGGGCCGAACTTGACCGCCCGCGCCCAGCCTGTCACCAGATTATCGACTGTCACTGGCAGATACCCCGCCCGCGCCAGCACCTTGCACGCATGAGAGCCGATATATCCCGCGCCACCAGTAACCAGAACAACGGGTTTATTGCTCATGCGCGAAAATCTCTTGCAGGGCGAAAGGTGTGCGTGGCGAGACGAAACGGGGTTTTTGTGCGTTTGGCAAGCCCGGATTGGCAAAGCGTCGTGTCAGGTGGCGCGTTTGCCAAATTTGACACTCGGTCCAAATGGCGGCTTCCCAAGACGGGTGGCAATGCCTAGATCAAGGGCAACTCGGAAAGGATGCCCATGCCTGCAAATCCTGCTGCCCTCGATTTCCTGCTCGCGCGCCGGTCGCATCCTGCCAAGGCGTTGTCGCTGCCTGTGCCCGATGCCGCACAACTCGATACCCTCCTGCGCGCCGCAGCACGCGTGCCCGATCATGGCAAGCTGGAGCCATGGCGCTTCGTCATCCTGACCGCGCCTGCCTGCCAGCGCCTCGCCCCCGAAATCGCTGCCTATGGGGCAGCGACCGGACTGGACCTGGAAAAGGTCGCGAAAGCCGCCGATACATTCGCCATGGCAAGTTTGATCGTCGCTGTGATCGCCAGCCCCAAACCGTCGGACAAGATCCCGCTGATCGAACAAACCCTCTCCGCCGGAGCGGTCTGCCTCAGCCTTGTGAACGCCGCTTTGGCAAGTGGCTGGGGCGCAGTCTGGCTGACAGGCTGGGTCGCCCATGACCGCGCGCTTGCAGGGCGTCTGTTGACCCTTTCCCCCGAGGAATGGGTCACAGGCTTCGTCCATATCGGCACTGCAGGCCCCACCCTGCCCGAACGCCCGCGCCCTGACATTGCCGCGATCACGACATGGGTCACGGAATGATCCTGTCGTCGTTCGCTTTCGCCATCGGACAGCTTCGTGACCCGCGCTTCCGGCATGTGATCTGGCTGGGCATCGCGCTGGCCATAGCGCTTTTGTTCGTCATGTATGCGCTGATCCTGCTGGTTGTGCAGCTTTTCGTGCCCGGGACGCTGACAGTTCCCTTGGCAGGCGAGGTAACGGGCCTGCGCATTCTTCTGTCCATCGGCTCGCTTCTGTTCGTGATCGGGCTGTCGATTTTTCTGATGGCCCCGGTTGCATCTGCCTTCACCAGCCTGTTTCTGGACGATGTCGCGAATGCAGTGGAGGCCGAACATTACCCCCATATGACCCCGCCCGCGCCTGTGGGCTTTTTGACAGCCTTGCGCGAAACCTTGGGCTATTTCGGGTTGCTGGTGGGCCTGAACCTGCTCGGTATGGTCGTGTTCGTCATTTCGGGCGGACTTGGGATGATCGTGCTCTGGGCCATCAATGCCTGGCTCTTGTCCCGCGAGTATTTTGTCATGGTCGCCATGCGGCGCATGGACAGGCAGACGGCGCTGGACCTGCGCCACAAACACGGTTTCCGGCTGTGGCTTGCAGGCGTGCTGATGGCCGTGCCGTTGACCATCCCTTTCGTTAACCTGCTTGTACCGGTGGTGGGCGCTGCGGCCTTCACCCATCTCTATCACCGAGTCAGCGCCCGCGGGTGATCCGTTCGATCATGTCGAAGGTGACAACTTCAGACAGGATCACACCCGCGATCACCACAAACGCCACAGTCGCAATCGCCGTCACCAGCTTCACCTTGGACCACATCTGCGCATCAGACGGTGCCGAGGCATGGGTGCCCGGCACCACCTCGCCCACATCGCCTTGGGTTTTCAAGCGGATGGGCAGGATTATGAACATGGTCAGAAACCACAAAATTCCATAAAGCGCGATGGCCGACATGATCGACATCAGACTTGCTCCAGTTCCACCAGACAGCCGTTGAAATCCTTGGGGTGCAGGAACAAAACCGGCTTGCCATGCGCACCGATCTTGGGTTCGCCTGTGCCCAGAACCCGCGCCCCTGCGGCCTTCAACTGGTCGCGGGCGGCAAGGATGTCGTCCACCTCGTAGCAGATATGGTGGATGCCGCCTGCCGGGTTCTTGTCCAGAAACCCTTGAATCGGGCTGTTTTCACCCAACGGATAGAGCAATTCGATCTTCGTGTTGGGCAGCGTGATAAACACCACTGTCACCCCGTGATCAGGCTCATCCTGCGCCGGGCCGACATTGGCGCCCAGAGTGCTACGATATTGGGCGCTTGCGGCTTCCAGATCCGGCACCGCGATGGCAACATGGTTCAATCGGCCAATCATGGCACCCCCCTTGAAACAATCTGTCGCGGTTATGCGCAAGGGGGCGAAAATATGCAAGCTGAAGTGACGGGCGTTCACTCTGTCTTAGGGCTTTTATGAGAATCCTATGAAATGACGATTCAGCAAGGAGGCAGCATGTCCACCGAAGCCAACACCCTGTCGCGCAGCGCTGTTCAAACCAATGCGCCGCGCCTTGCGCACCTGTCCACAGGGACTTTGCTGCTTGTCGAAGATAGCCGCGCGGCAAGTGACCTGATCCGGCTTTTGTTTCGCGGCTCGGGCGGGCGGTTGCGGCGGGTGGATACACTCGCCGCCGCCCGGCAGCATCTGGCGCTTTATACCCCCGACATTGCGCTGATTGATCTAGGATTGCCCGACGGCTCGGGGCTAGACCTGATTCGCGCAATGAGCTGCGCGCGGCCCCGGGTGCCCTTGATCGTGGCGATGTCGGGGTTGCCGGATGTGGCGCAGACAGCGCTCGCCGCTGGGGCGGATCATTTCTTCGCCAAACCGTTTGAAGATATGCACGCCGTGCAACGGCTGATGGCACAGGTGTTCTTCCCCCTGCGCAATGCGCCTGTTGATACTGGAAATCTGCATCCCGACCACGCGGCCCGGCGCGATGATCTGGTGCTCGCCCATGACCTGCTCTGTGGCACGCAGTCGGACGGCACACGCGATTATGCGCTGCATTTCACGCAATCACTGGCGCGCGTGCTGCAAGATGACGCTCTTGCCGCTGCAGTCGCGGACGCGCGCAGATATGGGCGTGTCGGCACTTTGGCGGCCCTGCTTGCGCATTACCTGCGGGCAAGTCCGATGGTGTGAAATGTGGCTGGCGCTTGCCGCGAGGGTCAAGAACCGACGCTAGCCGACACCAGCTATCGTCTAGCAAGGGACGAACCCCACCAGCTTTCACCTCAAAGCAGTCTGCGCAAATTCATGACCTGCGCAGGTTTATTCAAGCAGAGACGCAGATCAGTCCTTTGGTGCCAGGCGCAGGCCCAATTCGCGCAATTGCTCGTTCGTCGGGTCGGACGGTGCTTTCAGCAGCAAATCTTCGGCGCGCTGGGTCATCGGGAACATGATGACTTGGCGGATGTTCTGCTCATCGGCAAGCAACATCACGATCCGGTCAATGCCAGCAGCACAGCCACCATGAGGCGGCGCGCCGAATTTGAATGCCTTGACCATGCCGCCGAAACGCTTGTCCACTTCGCTATTCGGGTAGCCCGCCAGTTCAAACGCACGATACATGATTTCCGGTTTGTGGTTGCGGATGGCACCCGAAATCAGTTCATAGCCGTTGCAGGCAAGGTCGTATTGATAGCCCTTGACCGTCAGCGGGTCCGCGTCCAGCGCCGCGATCCCACCTTGGGGCATCGAGAAGGGGTTGTGGCTGAAGTCGATCTTTCCGTCATCGCCCCGCTCGTACATCGGGAAATCGACGATCCAGGCAAAGGCGAAGCGGTTTTCATCAATCAGGCCAAGTTCGCGGCCAATCTCGGTCCGCGCCTTGCCTGCGACAGCTTCAAATTGCGCGGGCTTGCCGCCAAGGAAGAAGGCCGCGTCGCCGACACCAAGCCCAAGTTGTTGCCGGATCGCCTCGGTCCGTTCGGGGCCGATGTTCTTGGCGAGGGGGCCTGCGGCTTCGATCTGGCCCGCTTCTTCGCGCCAGAAGATATACCCCATCCCCGGCAGCCCTTGGGCCTGCGCGAAAGCGTTCATCCGGTCGCAGAACTTGCGCGACCCGCCGCCGGGCGCGGGAATGGCGCGAATCTCGGTGCCCTCATTCTCCAAAAGCTTGGCGAAAATCGCAAAGCCCGAGCCACGGAAATGCTCGGACACAACCTGCATCTCGATCGGGTTGCGCAAATCGGGCTTGTCGGTGCCGTATTTCAGCAAGCTGTCGGCATAGGGGATGCGCGGCCAATCTGCACAAGCATCCACGCGGCGGCCCTTGCCGAACTCCTCGAACACACCCTGAATCACAGGGCCAACAGCCGCGAACACGTCATCCTGTTCGACAAAGCTCATTTCCAGATCCAACTGGTAGAAGTCGGTGGGCGAGCGGTCTGCGCGGGGGTCTTCATCCCGGAAACAGGGTGCGATCTGGAAATAGCGGTCAAAGCCGGACACCATGATCAGCTGCTTGAACTGCTGCGGCGCTTGCGGCAGCGCGTAGAACTTGCCCGGATGCAGCCGTGACGGCACCAGAAAATCGCGCGCGCCTTCAGGGCTCGACGCCGTGATGATCGGTGTCTGAAACTCGGTGAACCCCTGCGCCCACATCCGTTGCCGCATGGAGCGCACGACATTCGAGCGCAGCATCATGTTCGCATGCAGCCCGTCGCGGCGCAGGTCCAGAAAGCGGTAGGCAAGGCGCGTTTCTTCGGGGTAATCCGGTTCGCCAAAGACAGGCAGGGGCAGGTCGTCCGACGCGCCCAAGATATCCATGCCGCGGGCATAGACCTCGATCTCGCCGGTCTTCAGCTTCGGGTTCACAAGGGAGGCATTGCGCGCCTTCACCACGCCTTCGATGCGCACGCAATATTCCGCGCGTAACTTCTCAATCGCTGCAAAAGCCGGGCTGTCACTGTCGGCCAGAACCTGCGTGATCCCGTAATGGTCGCGCAGATCGATGAACAACACGCCGCCATGGTCGCGGATACGGTGCACCCAGCCGGACAGACGCACAGACTGGCCCACATGGGCGGCGCTCAGGTCGGCACAGGTATGGCTGCGATAGGCGTGCATGTTTTGCCCTTTCTTGCGATGTGGCAGGCTTGCGCGATACACCTTTTGCACGCGGCGAAGTCAAGGGGCGGGTGTCATGTCCAGTGCATCTGCGCGCGGCCAGACAGGATTGCGGCGGCCATTTGCAGCCGGTCCGGGGGCAGGTTCAAAGCCCGCGCGCAGTCCAGAACCGAGCGATCCGCTTGCAAGATGAAATCCAGCACCGACCCCAAAAGTCCTTGATCCGGCCCCGTGTGCAGGGCCGCGCGCAGGTCATCGGGACTGGCCCCGCTTTGGCCCAGAAAGGCCCCAAGGTGGTCGGGGTCCGCGCAAAGCCAAGCAAGTGCTTGCACAGCGATTTCTTCGGCCTGAGCCTCGATCATTTGACACTCCCTCGGAAAATTAAACGAATTGTTAACCTTTTTGCGGGACGTTTCTTTGATGTTGTTCCGACTGCCGCTGAAAGATGTTCCATGTCTGGTCGTATCCTGATTGTAGATGATTTGTCTATCAACCGCACGATCCTGCGCGCGCGGCTGACGGCGGCTTGTTACACATGCCTGATGGCCAAGACCGGGCAGGAAGCCCTGGATATTGCACGCAGCGAGTGCCCCGATTTGATTTTGCTCGATTACCGCTTGCCCGATATGGATGGCGATGCTGTTTGCGAATCCCTGCGTGCGGATGCGGAGACTGCGCATATCCCGCTTGTGATGTTTTCTGCTTCGAGCGACAGGGCGCTGCGGCTGCGCGCACTTTCGGTTGGGGCGGATGATTTTCTGTCCAAACCCATCGACGAATCATATCTGCTGGGACGGATGCGTTCGCTGTTGCGTGCGCATGATCCGCGCGGTGTGATGGTTGACGGGCATGTGCAATTCGAACTTGTGCAAACTGGGTTAACGGCCAGCGCGCGACCAGAGGCGATCATTCTTGTCAGCGACGCGCCAACACCCGTGACCGCGCTGCTGGAGCAGATGTTGCCTGGGCGGACGATAACGGCGTTGAGCGTGCAGCAAGTGCTGCGGTTGGACCCCGATTACATGACCCCGGACTTGATCTTGCTCGGGCATGACGTTGTGCAAGCCAGCGGGTTGCAGATCATTTCTGATCTGCGGTCGCGCGCTGGGACACGGGACGCTGATCTGTGCCTGATCTTGCCAGAGGGGTTTGATCTGCTCGCTTCGATGGCGCTGGACCTCGGCGCGACAGAGGTCTTGCGCTTGCCGCTTGACCCAGAGGAAGGCAAGCTCAGGTTGGCGGCAATCCTGCGCAACAAGGACCGCAGCCGCGCGCAAGCGCATGCGATGGTGCAGCAGCTTGGCGATGCGCTGCGCGATCCCCTGACAGGGTTGTTCAATCGACGCCACATGGTTGCGGAATTGTGGCGCTTGGCGATGGCTGCCCCTAATCCTCAGGCCAATCTGGGCGCGGTGTTGGTCATCGACCTCGATCATTTCAAATCAGTCAATGACAAATATGGGCATAATGCCGGGGATGATGTTTTGGTCGATCTGTCGCACCGATTGCGCACGAGCTTGCGTAAGTCCGATCTTCTGGCCCGCTATGGGGGTGAAGAATTCGTTGTCCTTTTGCCGGGTGCTGATCTGGCTGTGGCGCGGATGATTGCAGAGCGCATCGGACAGGCAGTTCAGATAAAGCCATGTTTGCAAGGACTTGATGGTATTGGCGTGCACGTTACCGCGTCGATTGGAGTGGGTTTGATCAGGCCGCCGCAGCCAGATCAGACACCGGAACAATTCGCGCGCGAAACAGTCGCGGCTGCGGATGCAGCATTGCGTGCAGCCAAGATGGGCGGCCGCAACAGGATCATGGCGGAAAGTTCTGCCGCTTTTGCCTGACGGCTGACGCGTGGGCCTCTGACAGAGAATGGGGCTATATTACCCCATGAGGTTGCCATCGGGCGCGCTGGCAATCGCCCAGCGATTGGGTTGAGGTGCGCGCATCGCTCAGACTTGACGGCGACGTGGCCGCCATAAATGGATTAGAACATCTGCCGCATCTCTGCGCCTCCGCCCGACGCTGCGCGGCTTGGTTCCTCAGCTTCAACAAGACGGATACTCTAAATTCTTGTTTTCGCATGTTTTTAACGCGCAAAACCGGTTTCCACTTTTGCGCAACATGATCTATGGGCGCATGGGACGGCGTTTGTTCAGCCGTTCTTCAATTGCCAGAGCATAAGCTTGCCGCTGCGCCGGTGTCATTGCGGCGACTTCTGCCGTAAGTCTTTCGCGTTGTTTCTGGCCAATCTCGGCCAGGTGCTGCCGACCTTGCTCCAAACTTGCCTCGAAGGCAGCGGCGTCAAACGGGTCGGCCCGCAACAGCGCTAAAATCTCTGTCCGAACACCATGCGACTGCGCCCGCCCACGTGCCTCGGACCAATCGCGACGCAAGCCCCGGCGCATATCGCGCCTTGCTTCGTCGGGCAGGGCCGCAACAGCAGCGGAAATGACCGATCCATCCCGCGCGCTACCCGTGGCGAAGCCCACCAACATCCCAGCCAGCCCTAGATTCAAGATGATCGAGAACCCAAGCAGCAGCTTCATCCAGAGCGGGCTGCGCGGCTTGAAAGGGACTGTTTCAGTCATGGCTTAGAACCCCGCAAGCGATAGATCCGTGACGCCCAAGAGCGGCATTGCGACCATATCGAAATAAATCATCGTCTGGTCCAACCAGACTGGAACGTCGAGTGCCGCCACAGGCAAGCTGGTCGCGGCCCCGATCCAAAATCCGCCAAAGGCCGCAGTCACCCCACCTGCAAGCGAAGGTGGAAGCCAGCTGCGCAGGAAGCGGGATAGGCCCGCGCGCTTTTGCGGTGCAGGTGCCAAAGCGGCGTCTGCATCCGCCAGAATATGCGCGCGCAAATCATCCGACAGAACTGGTCCTGCGTCGCGCGCAGCGGCCAAAAAAAGATCGAGATCCAGGTCAGTCGTCGGTTTCGTCATATCCCAATTCCTCTTTTCGGCCCGCCAAAAGGGCGGTTAAATTGCGCTTTCCCCGCGCCGTCAGGCTTTCCACAGCTTCCACCCCGATCATCAGGATAGCGGCGATATCGGGGTTGGACAGCCCTTCCAGGTGGCGCAGGATCACAGCTTGGCGTTGTCGTTCGGGCAAATGCTGAAGCGCGGCTTCCAGCGCGCGGGCGCGGGCGTCCTGCATCAGGCGTGTATCCGTCGTTGGACCGGTATCCACCAATTCCGGCAGTTCCGGCACCCCGCCCCGCCTGCGCCGTAGCCGGTCTGTGGCCAGATTGGCCGCCACGCGAAACGCCCAGGTTGCGGGCGCAGCCCCCCCGTCTTGCCAGTCCGGGGCCATCCGCCACAGCCGCAGCATGGTTTCTTGCGTGACATCTTCGGCCTCTGCCCGGTCCCCCAGCATCCGCGCGGCAAAGCGCAGGATACGGGGGGCCAAGCGGTCGGTCAGCACGTGTGCTGCACGCCTGTCGCCACGCGCGAACTGGGCCAGAAGCGCCGCATCCTCGGTCAAGGCTGTCGTGTCGCGCAAAGGTCTGGTCCCACAACTGCTGTTGCCCGAGGTCTAGCGCCCGCGCCTTAGTTGCGCCAGCCCCAACCACGGCGACCGCGCTGTTCGCTCATGCGCTCGGTAAAAGCCGCATATTCGGCTGCGTCCACCTTGCCGTCCTTGTTCGTGTCCATACGCTCGAACAGCCGCGCGCCCATTTCGGTCGCGTCGTGATTGCCGCGATGCGCCCCGCCCCGGCGTCCAGATTGATCCAAAGCCGCCCGCCGGTCGGCGTGCATGGCTTCCAGCCCTTTACGCAGCGCGTCGGCGTCCAGTTTCCCATCCGCATCGGCCTGTTCCATCAATTTGGCTATGAACTGGTCATGGCGGGCGGTCATGCTGCCTTGCATGTAGTTTTGCAGGTCCGCGCGCGTGATTGCCCCCGACTCAGTTGGATCGAGTTGATCGAAGCTCGGCAGCAGCGCGCGGCCTTCGCCACGGGCGTCGGCGGTTTGCGCGCCAAGGGTCAGCAGGGCTGCGAGTGCGATTGCGGGAAGCGTCTGTGTCATGGTGATCTCCGTCACTAGGGGCGCGCTTTGCGCCGGTTCATGCCCATAGAAACGGGGGATGCGTCGCTTTCCGTCGCAGCGTTGCACAGATTTTCGCGACAAGGTGACGCAAAGGGACAATTGGGAGTCCACATTGCACGAGGTGCTGCGTATGTCTTTAAACTTGAAATTTCAGCTTGCGGTCCTGCCATGTCCGATCTGTCAATACCCACCGCTTCGACCGAGCGTCCTTTAGGGCTTTCCCTGTGGCGTGGGTTGCGCTGCACCTGTCCGGCTTGCGGTGATGGGCCCTTATTGCGCGGCTATCTGAAAGTGCGCGACACCTGCCCTGCCTGCGGCGAGGACTATACCCCGCAGCAATCTGATGACGGTCCAGCGTATCTGACGATGCTTGTGACGTTGAAAACCGTGACGCCGCTGATGGTTGTGACGATGTTCCATGTCGATTTTCACCCGCTCGTGATGTTTGCGCTGTTCTCTGCACTCTTGGTAGCGGTTTCCTTGTTTCTTTTGCCGCGCTTCAAAGGCATGATCGTCGCGTTTCAATGGGCGCGGCGGATGCATGGATTTGAAGAGCACAATGACGGACGCGGCTGACAAGTCTGCAATCCGGGACGCGGCAACAATCGTTGTCGTGCGCGCAGGGCTTGATGGGCCGTCGGTTTTGATGGGTCAGCGCGGGTCTGGGGCGGCCTTCATGCCGGACAAGTACGTGTTCCCCGGTGGCGCAGTCGATGCCGCCGATGGGCAAGTGCCGTTGGGCCGAGCTTTGCCTGCCGCCTGTGGCGCGCGTCTTGGGGCGGGTCATCCAACACCTGACGCATTGGCGGTCGCCGCCATCCGTGAATTATGGGAAGAAACCGGGCTCGCACTTGGCGTGCCCTCGGATTGGCCTGATGCGCCGCCTGATTGGCAAGGTTTTGCTGAACGTGGCCTGCGCCCCGATGGCAGCGCGCTGCGGTTCATCTTTCGCGCGATCACGCCGCCCGGCAGGCCAAGGCGGTTCGATGCGCGTTTCTTTCTGGCCGATGCGGCGGCCATCACAGGGGATCTGGACGACTTTTCCGGGGCTTGCGACGAATTGGGGCATCTGCATTGGGTGCCCATCGCACAGGCCCGCGCGCTGAACCTGCCATTCATCACCGAAGTTGTGCTGGCCGAAGTGCAAGCCAGTTTGTCGGGCGAGGATACCAGTCTTTCGGTACCGTTTTTCGACAATTCCACGGGCGTTTCGGCGTTTCGGCGGATTGCCTGACGGTTTTCAAGCGCGCCCCAAGGCGCTAAGGTGAAGCCTGACCATTATGGAACTTGCCTTGAGCCGAACGATCCTTGCCAGACTGGAAGCGCATGGAATGCGCATGACCGACCAGCGCCGGACCATCGCGCGTGTGATCGAGAATTCGGATGATCACCCGGATGTCGAAGAACTGCATGCCCGCGCCAACGCGCTTGACGCGCGGATTTCACTGGCCACTGTGTATCGCACTGTGAAGCTGTTGCAGGAGGCAGGTATCCTCGAAAAGTTGGAATTCGGCGATGGCCGCGCCCGGTTCGAGGACAGCGCCCGCACCCATCACGACCACCTGATCGACATGGATACCGGCGAGGTGATTGAGTTTTGCGACCCGGAAATCGAGGCGCTTCAGGAAAAGATCGCGCGCCGTCTGGGCTACAAGCTGGAAGGGCACCGTTTGGAGTTGCTGGGGCGGCGGATCAAGAATTCCTGAGCTCGCCCAGATAGGCGCGCAAGGCCGCGGGGGGATCGGCAAGCAGAGCCGCCGTTTCAAATGGCCCAGTCACAGCGCTGTCGGCCACCAGCACCACCTGATCGCAAATCGCGCGCGCATCGCTGATGTGGTGCGTGACCATGAGTAGTGTCGCGCCGGTTTCCGCGCACAGCTCGGCCACCAGCGCGAGCATGTCGGCCCGCAGCGCGGGGCCTAGGGCAGCGAAGGGCTCATCGAGCAGGATCAGGGGTTTGGACTGGCAGAGCACACGGGCAAGCGCCACGCGGCCTTGTTGACCCCCCGACAGTTGCGCAGGCTTTCGCGCGCCGATGCCGTGCAGGCCAACGCGGTTCAGCGCATGGTCAACCTGCGCGCGCTCGGTGGCGGTCAGTCGCAGCGAGGGTTTCAAGCCCAACGCCACATTGTCAAACGCGCTCAGATGCGGGAACAGGTTGTTGTCCTGAAACACAATCGCACAGGGCCGCGCGGCGGGGGGCAGCGCGGTCATGTCCTGCCCCGCCCAAGTGATGCGCCCGGCCTGCACAGGCAGAAACCCGGCCAAGGCCGCGAGCAACGTGGATTTCCCTTCCCCCGATGGCCCGATCACGCCCACCCGTGTGCCTTTGGGGATGGTCAGGTGCGCTCGCAGACGAAAATCGCCCTGCACCAGTGCTAGGTCGTGCAAGCCCAAGCCCTCAGCGTCCATTTGCGCGCCCCCATCTGTCACAAATCCAGAACAACAGTAACGCAGTCCCCACCAGCACCAAAGCCGCGCCCATCGCAGCATCGAGCCTGTAGGAATTCATCAACCGATACAGCACCATGGGGAGCGTCGCGCGCTCGGCTTCGGCAAACAGCATCACGACGCCCAGATCGCCCATCGACAACGCCGCTGTCAGCCCTGCGCCAAAGCCAAGGGGCCGGCGGAGGCGGGGCAGGGTGACGATACGCAGCCGCACAAACCCGTGCAGGCCAAGGCTATCTGCCAGCTGTCCCTGCATGTGCTGGATCGCGCGCAATTCGGGCAGGATCAGGCGTAGCACGAAGGGCAGCGCCATGCCCGCATTGACCAGAAGGGTTATCATCAACGCGAAATCGCGTGGATTCAGGACAGGGCGCAACAGCACGAACAACCCGGTCCCGATCACGAGCGGGGAAGCGGCTAGTGCGGCCAGCCCCAACCCTTCGAGCACCGCGCCCCTGCGCCCGCCCAAGGCCAAGACGCCATGGGCCAGGGCCAAGGCCATGAGCAAGGTCAGGGCTGTTGCGCCGAGGGCGACGATGACCGAGCGCCGTGCCGCACCCCAGACCTCGGGCGGGAGTTTGTGGACATGCGGCACCCCGTGCCAGAGCAGCAGCGCAAGCGGCAAGATCAGGAACAGCGCGCCGAGCGTGATAACGGCACTGTCGAGAATGCGCGCGCTCAGACTGGTCTCAAACCGTTCCACAGGCCGATCAAGTCCACCGCCCAAGCCTGACGGCAGGGCAACGCGCCACGCAAGCAACCCTGCCAGTGCGCAAATGCCGAATTGCAGCGCGGCCAAGGTTGCCGCGCGGCCCATGTCGAAATCGAAGCGGAACGCTTGATAGATCGCAAGCTCGATCGTGCTTGCACGCGGCCCACCCCCAAGGGCCAAGGCCACGGAAAAGCTGGTCAGGCAGATCAGGAAGATCAGCAGGAACGCACCGGGCGCAAGGTCGCGCAGCATCGGCGCTTCAATCTGACGGAACTGCTGCGCGGGGGACAGGCCAAGGGATGCTGCCAGCCGAAACCGCTCTGCCGGGATTGCGGCCCAGCCCAGAAACAGAATCCGTGTGGCCAGTGGCAGGTTGAAGAACACGTGCGCGAGCAGCACACCGTAGGGGCCATAGATGTTCAGCGGCGACAGGCCCAAGGCCACCAGCCCCTGACTGACCAGCCCCGATTTGCCCCAGAGCGCGAGCAAGCCCAGCACGGCGACCAAAGTGGGCAAGATAAACGGCGCGCCAAGGATCAGGACCAGAATGCTGCGCCCCGGAAAGCTGCGCCGCGCCAAGGCGCGGGCGAGCGGGATCGCGCAGAGCACGGATATCGCCGCCGACACTGTTGCTTGCCAGAGCGTGAAGCGCACGGCCATCCAGTCGGATGCCCGCAGCCCGCTCAGCCCGTTGGCGCGCCAGATCACAGCCCCCAGCGCGCCGAAATTGAGTGTGACCAGCCAAGCGGTGACAAGCCCGGCCCCAAGCAGGACCAACGCGCGCGCTTGGGCGGCCGTCTGGATCACCGCGCCATGCCTTGCAGCCAGATGTCGAGGGCAGGGGTGCGACGCGCTTCGGCCTCTGATTCAGACAGGAACAGGGCCGTTTGGGGCAAAGGCAGATCGCGCATCACCTCGGGCCAGGCATCGCGCGGCAGGGCAGACGGGTAGGACCAGTTGGCATAGCCGATCATCTGCTGGAACTCGGGCGACAGGATGTAGGCCATGAAATCGCGCGCGAGATCAGGCTCTGCCGCATTGGCCAAGACGCCTGCGACTTCCGCCATGAAGTAATGCCCTTCGCTGAAGATCGCAGCGGATTTGGTCTGATCTTCCTCGGCCACGATGTGATAGGCGGGCGACGTGGTGTAGCTGAGCACCATATCGGCTTCGCCCTTCGTGAACATGCCGTAGGATTCCGACCATCCGGCAGTCACGGTCACAGTGCGCGCGGCCAAGGATTGCCACACTACTTCCGCCTGATCGCCAAATACTTGGTCCACCCACAACAGCAGCGCAAGGCCCGAAGCAGAGCTGCGCGGGTCTTGCCAAACCAGCGAGATATCCCCGCGCGCGACCAGTTCGGCAAAGCTGGCGGGCGGGTTTTCCAGCTTCGTGTTGTCATAAACCCAAGCCGTATAGCCCCAGTTGAAGGGGATGAACGTGTCATCTTCCCACGCCACGGGGACGGTCAGGGGGGCCAAATCCTGCCCATGGGGCGCAAACAGCCCCGTTTCCCGCGCGCGCAGCGTCATGTCGGTGTTCAGCCCGATCACAGCATCTGCGCCCGCCTGCGCGCCGTCCAGCATCAGACGCGGCAGCACATCGCCCGTTTTGAATTCGACAGTGCAGCCACCGCAGCGGGTTTCAAACCCTTCTTTGATCGCAGGGCCGGGGCCCCAGCTTGAGGCGAAGTAATCAGGCGCAAGCACTGTCAGGGTCTGCGCTTGCGCGGCCCCTGCTGCCAGAAATGTCGCTGCCGCGAGTATGGATTTTATCATCTTTCTCTCTCCATCTGTTCACGACAGGCGAAGAGTGTGGCGGGCCAGATGGCCCACAACCTTCCCTCCGCCGGTCCTAACCGGTTCAGGTTCAACGGGTCCGCGTTGCCGCATCTCAGCCCATGACAGGCACCCCGAGGTAGGCTCAGTGATACGCTAAGGCACGCAGCGCGACAAGGGCCGTGTCATTCTGAGACCTCGAACGCGCTTGGGCATTGCAGGGGCTCATGAAATATTCGTGTGGGCAATGTGAATCCCTTGAACATTGCTCGGCGTTACCCACTTCTTGTACTCAGGCGGAACAATAGGCAAGGTTCGGGAATGTTTGACGCGCGCAAGTTACTGGATCAGGTCATGGGTGCAATTCCGGCTGATGCGCACAAAAAAATTCCAAGCCAGCTTTCCCAAGCCGGGATATCCGGTGGCAAAGGTCAGTTGATGACCGGAGCTGTAGCAGGTGGCGTTTTGGGAATGCTCGCAGGCAACAAGCGGGCGCGGAAATTTGTGAGCAAATCGGCCGGAACTGCGCTGACAATCGGGGGCTTGGCCGCTGTGGCTGCGATTGGCTACACGGCGTGGCAGCGCAGCCGTGGCCAGAACGTTGCGCCGATGCAATTGCCGCCTGCCGATAGTGGCTTCCCTGTGGCGGGGACGGATGACACCCTTGCGCGCGGTATTTTGGTCGCCATGATCCAAGGCGCGAAAGCTGATGGCCATATCGATGCGCAGGAACATGCGCGCATCTTTGCTCAGATCGACCAGTTTGGGCTTGATGCCGATGCCAAAGCCTTTGTGATGGATGAACTCGCAGCGCCCCTGACTGTGGCGCGCATCGCAGCCTATGCCAAAACACCAGAGGCCGCAGCCGAGCTTTACGCCGCCACGCTGCTTGCGATGGACCCCGACACAGCCGAGGAGCGGAATTTCCTGACCCGGTTGCAAGGTGCCTTGGATTTGGACCCTGCCCTTGCAGCACAAATTGAAACGGCTGTGCGGGCCGAAGTGAATAGCTGACAATGCGCACCTTTTGCACTTTATGGCCCGCCGTCACATGACACGCAAAGCTGCAGAATTGCAAAAACGCAGTTTCAAGAAGAATGCTTGATGACACTATTTCTGGAAAGACTGACACCAAAGTGACCGCACCACCAACGGCAGGCAACATCGTGCTACTGCTTGCAACCTTGCGAGGGACTGTTTTGTCACGTCCGGACAAGGACAAGATCGCCGTGCGCGATCTGTGCGGGGCCTTGGAGGAAAACAGCTTCATTGTCCTGATGCTGGTTTTCGCGTTGCTGCTTGTGTCCCCGCTCAGTGCTCTTCCCTTAGCGACAACGCTTTTTGGGCTCATAATTGCCTCGGTTTTGGTTCAGTACCTGATTGGCAAGCGTGCCGTTTGGCTGCCACACTTGTTGCTGAACCGCGAAGTGCCGGTCCAGCAGACATTGGCAGCACTCAACTGGCTGGAAAAACCCGCGCGTTGGCTGGATGCGCGTCTGCATCCGCGCTTGACTTGGGTGATCCAGCCGCCCTTGGCGTCGGCGCTGAAGCTACTGGTCTGCGCCGCCGCCTTTTGCGCCCCGTTGATGGAGGTCATCCCGGCCAGTGGCACCAGTGTGGGCGCGGCCATCACGCTGTTTGGGGCAGGGTTGCTCGCCCGTGACGGGGTTTTTGTCGCGATCGGCGCAAGCTTGGCTGCAATCCTGCCTGTGACATTGTGGGTCGTGATCGGCTGACCGCGCGGGCGTGACCCCTATTCCAATCAAGCGCAAATCCCTGTAACCCCCTTGCGTGCAATCAAGGGCTGACAGGCGCATGAGTTTCAACACGTTCGGTCATCTGTTCCGCGTCACCACATGGGGCGAAAGCCATGGGCCTGCTTTGGGGGCCACAGTGGATGGCTGTCCGCCGGGCATTGCTCTTGAACCGGCGATGATCCAGCACTGGCTGGACAAGCGCAAACCGGGGCAAAGCCGGCACATGACTCAGCGGCGCGAACCGGACGAGGTTGAAATTCTTTCAGGCGTCTATGAAGGGCGCACCACAGGCACGCCTATTCAGTTGATGATCCGCAACGTGGACCAGCGGTCCAAGGATTACGGCAATATCCTTGACACATTCCGCCCCGGTCACGCCGATATCACCTATTTCCAGAAATACGGCCTGCGCGATCCGCGCGGGGGCGGGCGGTCGTCTGCGCGCGAAACGGCGGCGCGGGTGGCGGCGTCGGGGGTTGCGCGCGAGGTGCTGCGCGCGCTGGTGCCGGGGTTGTCGATCACAGGCTACATGACCCAGATGGGGCCGCACCGGATCGACCGCGCGCGCTTCGACTGGGACGAGATTGCGCGCAATGATTTCTGGGTGCCGGATGCGCAGGCAGCGGCGGACTGGGCCAAGGCGCTTGATCTGATCCGCAAGGACGGTAATTCCGTGGGCGCGGTGATCGAGGTTGTGGCACGCGGCGTGCCTGCGGGTCTTGGGGCGCCGATCTATGCCAAGCTGGATACTGACCTTGCGGCAGGCATGATGTCGATCAACGCGGTGAAGGGTGTCGAGATTGGCGCGGGCATGGCGGCGGCATCCCTGACCGGGGTGGAAAATGCCGATGAAATCGAGATGTGCGATGGCGCACTGCACTACCGCTCGAACCATGCAGGCGGGATCCTGGGGGGCATTTCCACGGGTCAGGACATTGTGGTGCGCTTTGCTGTGAAGCCCACATCCTCGATCCACACGCCGCGCGATTCGGTCCTGCGCGATGGCAGCTCGACGCAGGTCGTGACCAAGGGGCGGCATGATCCCTGTGTGGGTATCCGCGCGGTCCCTGTGGGCGAAGCGATGATGGCCTGCATCCTGCTTGACCACTTGCTGATGCACCGCGCGCAAACAGGCAGCTTGGGGCCTGTGGGTCGGATCGGGGAATAGCCAGATATGTCAGACAAATTGCCGATTTCAGTTTTGACAGTAGGCAAGGGCCGGATTGCCATGTGCCGGATGCCGGGCGCGGTCACGCCATTGGACGCTGATGTGCAGGCCTTGGCCGATTTGGGCGCGACCTGCGTTCTGTCGCTGCCGCCTGTGCAGGAGCTTTTTCACGCAGGCGCGGCGGGCCTGCCCGATGCGTTGGACGCGCACGGGATCGACTGGCACCACCTGCCCATCGGCGATTTCGGCACGCCCGAACCCGAGCAAGAGGGCGATTGGGAAGAACTGAGCGAAGAGTTGCACGCTATTCTGGACAAAGGCGGGACTGTGGCCATTCATTGCCGCGCGGGGCTTGGCCGGACAGGCATGATCGCGCTGCGTCTGATGGTCGAGCGGGGGGAAGCACCGGAATTAGCGCTGAAACGCCTGCGCGCGGCTCGCCCCGGCACAGTCGAGCGTGACGCGCAATTTGACTGGGCAGCAAAGGGCTACAAGGGTAAGTAACTCGTCTTTACCGCATGTTTTATTGCGCAAAACCGGTTCCCACTTTTGCGCAACATGCTTTACCCCCGTAGCATCCCGCCGGTCGCTTTCATCACTTTCTCGATGACCTTGCGGCTCAGTGCCTCAAGATCTTCTTCGGTCAATGTCCGCTCAACAGGTTGCAAGCGCACCGAAATCGCAAGCGACTTGCGCCCTTCCCCAAGCTGAGCTTCGGCCTTTGGCCCTGTGAATTCGTCAAACACCGCGACTGAGGTGATCAGCGCCTTGTCCGCGCCAAGGGCTGCGTTGACGACCGCTTGCGCTTCCACTTCGGACTTCACGACAAAGGCGAAATCGCGCTCGACAGGCTGCAAGCTGCTGATGTTCAGGGCCTGACGCGCCGTTTTGCGGGCTTTGGGCAGCGGCAGGTTTTCCAGAAGCACTGTGAACGCCACCACAGGCCCTTTCAGGTCAAAGGCCCGCAGAAGGCGCGGATGCACTTCGCCGTAAACCGCAAGCGGCAGTTTCGGCCCCAAGGCAATCACGCCCGCCCGCCCAGGATGGAACCAGGTAGGCACATTGCGGCCAATCTGCACGCGCGCAGGTGCGCCGATGGCGGAAAGGACCGCTTCGGCATCGGCTTTGGCGTCGAACAGGTCCACCATGCGGCGGCTGCCATGCGGATCGCGGCCAGCCGCAGCGCCGACCAGAAGCCCAGCGGCTTGGATATGCTGCTCGCCCGGCTCCCCCCCAGTGAAGGCGGGACCCACTTCGAACAAGGCCAAATCCATTGCCCCGCGCGCCTGATTGCGGGCCGCCGCCTGCAACAGCCCCGGCAGCAAGTCGGGGCGCATATGCGTCATTTCCGAACTGATCGGGTTTTCCAGCTTCACTGCATCCGCGCCACCGCCGAAAGCCTCGGCTGCTGCACGGTCAATGAAGCTGTAGGTCACGCAGTCATTGTAACCGAGGCCCGCGAGCATCCGCCTCGCCGCGCGCTCGCGGGTTTGCAGCGGTGTCAGGATCGGGCGCGGCACACCAGGCTGCACGCGCGGGAGCGGCGCGCCTTGCAGTTTCGACAGCGACACGATCCGCGCGATTTCCTCGACCAGATCGGCATCGCCCAGAACATCAGGCCGCCAGCTTGGCGGGATGGCCTGCGCGCCGTCCAGACGGAAGCCCAAGGCTTCCAGAATCGCGCGCTGCTGCCCCTCGGCCACATCCATGCCCACCAGCGATTGCAGGCGCGCGGCATCGAAGCTGTAGGCGCGCGTGGTATCGAGCGCCGCGCCGTCTGCAGCAATCTCGGACGGCGTGCCGCCGCACAGGTCAAGAATCATCTGCGTCGCCAGGTCCAGCCCCGGCATAGTAAAGGCCGGGTCCACACCGCGCTCGAACCGGTAGCGCGCATCCGAATTGATCCGCAGCGCGCGGCCTGTCGCAGCCACAGTGATCGGGTCCCAATAGGCGGATTCAAGGAACACGTTGACCGTATCCTCGGTGCAGCCCGAATGCTCGCCACCCATGATCCCGGCCAAGCTTTCCGGCCCTTGGTCGTCGGAAATCACCATCTGACCCGCAGCAAGTGTGTAGGTCTTGCCATCGAGCGCCAGCAACGTCTCGCCGCCCTGCGCGGGTTGGATACGCAAGCCCCCTTTCACCTTGTCCGCGTCAAACACATGCAGCGGGCGGTTCAGCGCGAAGGTGAAGAAATTGGTAATGTCCACCAGCGCGGAAATCGGCCGCAGGCCAATTGCGCGCAGCCGCTTTTGCAGCCAGTCGGGCGAGGGGCCGTTTTTCACGCCGCGAATAACCCGGCCCACGAAATGCGGGCATCCTTTGGCCTTTAGCGCCGGGTCAATCTGGACGTTGATCGGGCAGGGGAAAGCGCCTGCAATCACGGGCACATCGAGCGGCTTCAAGCGCCCCAGCCCCCGCGCGGCCAGATCGCGGGCAATGCCGCGCACGCCCAAAGCATCAGGGCGGTTGGGGGTGATCTTGATATAGATCATCGGGTCGTTCAGGCCCGCATAATCAATGTAGCGCAGGCCCAAAGGTGCATCGCCCGGCAGATCAATGATCCCGTCATGGGCATCCGACAGCATCAATTCGCGCTCTGAGCACAGCATCCCGTTGCTGGCCTGCCCGCGAATGACACCGGGTTTCAGGTCCAGCCCGGTGCCCGGCACGTGGGTGCCCACAGGCGCGAACACAGCGCGCATGCCTGTGCGGGCATTGGGGGCGCCGCAGACCACTTGCACTTCTTCCGGCGCGGCATCCGGCCCATTCGGCCAGATTTGCACGCGGCACACGCGCAGGCGGTCGGCATCGGGATGGGGGGCCGCTTCGATCACATGGGCGATGGTGAAGGCGCCAAGGGTGCGGGCGGGGTCGCTGACCTCCTCAACCTCTAGCCCCAGATCGGTCAGGGCATCCGCGATTTCCGCAAGGCTTGCATCCGTGTCCAGATGATCCTTCAGCCAGGACAAAGTGAACTTCATTGTCTTTCCCCATCAAGGCAAACGGCCTGCCCGCTCGATAACCCAAGCAGGCAGGCAGGAAAAGGGTGCAAGAGGCGCGGCTTAGCGGCGGCGCGACGTGTTGTCGTCTTCGTCCTCGTCATCCTCATCTGCATCGGGCAGGTTGAAGAAGCTGTCCGCATCGCTGAATTCGGCAGCCGAACGTTCTTCGACTTCTTCTTTCAGATCGCGGACCGAGAAGTTTTCCAGCCCGGCCAGATTGGCAGGCATCTTGGGTTCCGGGTCCATTTCGAGCGAGGCCGCGGTGGACACAAGCTTGCGCCGTTCGTCATCGGACATGATCCCGCCTTCGGCCGCGCGCTTGGCGGCGGCTTTCTGCACTTCCTTGTCCAGTTCCGACTGACGGCACAGACCAAGCGCCACCGGGTCAATCGGTTGCAGGTTGTTGATGTTCCAGTGCGTGCGCTCGCGGATCGAATCGATTGTGCTGTTGGTGGTGCCCACCAGCCGGCGGATTTGCGCGTCGGCCAGTTCCGGGTGGAATTTCACCAACCACAGGATCGCAGCCGGGCGGTCCTGACGCTTGGACAGCGGCGTGTAGCGCGGGCCGCGACGCTTTTCTTCGCCTTCGGCGGCGGGGTTGAATTTCAGCTTCAGCTTGTGGCGGGGGTCTTTTTCGCCACGCTCGATTTCAATCGCGTCAAGCTGGTTGTTGGCGATGGGGTCAAAGCCCTTGACGCCGGTGGCCACATCGCCATCGGCAATGCCCTGCACTTCCAATTCGTGCAAGCCGCAGAAATCGGCAATCTGCTTGAAGCTCAGCGTGGTGTTATCGACCAGCCAGACAGCGGTTGCCTTGCTCATCAGCGGTTTGGACATGACATGCGCTCCTGATCCTGTGGCGCGCGCGTGCGCCGGGCAATATTTCTCTTCGCCGGAAAATCGGCTGCAAGCGGGGCTTGCGGATCCTCGATTTCGGGGAATGTCCGGTATATAGCGCTGAAAGAAGTCAAGGGAAAGTGGAAATGCGGGCAGTCTTGGGGATCGTCGGGCTTGTGTTGGTATTGGCTGCGGGGCTTGTCCTGTCGCGCGAGGGGCCTGCGGGCAAGACGCGCGAGGGCTATCTGCTGCTCGCCGTCAGTTGGACCCCAAGCTGGTGCGAGGCCGAAGGCCGCGCGCGCGGCGATGATCGCTGCGCGCAGGGCAGCGATGCGGGCTGGCTGGTGCATGGGCTGTGGCCGCAGAATGACGATGGCACATGGCCTGAGTTCTGCAACAGCCCGCACGAAAACCCCTCACGCGCGCTGACGCGGCGCATGCAGGATGTGATGGGGTCAAGCGGGCTTGCGGCCTATCAGTGGCGCAAACATGGGTCCTGCTCTGGCCTGTCGCCCGAGGCGTATTTCACAGCCACTCGTGCCGCGTTCGAGGCATTGCGCCTGCCCGAAATCGGGGGCACGGTCCGGCCGGATCAGGTGCTGGCCCAAGTTCAAGCGGCAAACCCGGCGATTGGTGCGGATATGGCCGTGGCAACCTGCCAAGGCGGCATGTTGCGCGAAGTGCGGGTGTGCTTGTCCCATGACCTGACGCCGCAGGCTTGCGATGCGGAAGTGCTTGCACGCCAGTGCCGGTCTGCCCGCGTGCAGGCCCCGACTTTGAATTAACGCCCGCGCGCCCAGACGCCCTTGTTCATGCCGCGCGTGGCGCGCACCAAGGCCGCAACCCCGCCATAGACAGCAAAGCCGAAGGGATCGGCTTTGATCAGGGGCTTGAGGGCCGGTTTGGGCTTGCCTTCATTCGGCAGCAATTCGGGGTAAAGGGCTGCGATCTGCGCCGTCCCCTGATCTTGCCTGCGGCGCACCTTGATCAGCCGTCCGAGCGATTCGACCATGGGCCACGCGTATGTATCGGGCACTTGCACGCGCTCGTCCGGAGTGAATTGCAGCCGCACGAATGTGTCATCGGCGATCACATTCGGGAACCGCCCCCAGCGTGCGCGGCCATTGGTGTTGACCGCAAAGAGCCCAAAGCCTGGCGCGTGCATCCGGGTATAGGGCAGGCTTTGCCAGAACCGCGCATAGGCCGCGATCAGCGGATCGTCGGGCACTTGAATGCTGGGCGTGCCTGTCGCAAAACGCGGGCGCGATGTGTTCAGCGCCATGGTTATTTCGGACAACAGACTGGGACTGACCACGACATCGGCATCCAGATACACGCGGATATGCCCGATGGCGCGCGCATCGCCTTCGTTCAGCGCGCTGATCTTGCTGCCTTTGGGCAGGTTGAGCACCCGCAAACGCCAACCGCGAGGGTCGGCCATGCTGTGGAAGCGCTCGGCAATGGCCACTGTGTTGTCGGTGCAGCCATTGGCCACCACGACCGCTTCCAGCGTGTGTTTGGGCAGTGGATCAGAGGCGAACACCGCTTTCAAGCACGCCCCGATATGGCGCTCTTCGTTGCAGGCCGGGATAATGACCGAAACGACAGGGGTCATCAGCGCACCTTTGTCGGATCAAAGCTGACCAGTGCATCCCAGCGCGGGTTCTGATCGGTCAGGTGGCGCAGCGCGCCAAAACTGCCCCAGACCGCTGGCACGCGGATATCGCTGAAATGCACGAATGTGCCGCCGCCCGCCTTGACCCACCCAGTCAGGATTTCGGTGTAAAGATCGGCCATGCCCTGAGTGTAGTTCACATGGATGAACAGGTCCGCAAGTTGCTCGTCCCACATATGTTCCCCCACACCCACCAGATGCGAGCCGCCTTCATAAGCCACGAGGTCCAGCTCCCATTTCTGCGCAAACCTGACATGGTGCGGCAGGACACGCGCGAGGTAATCCTTCACGCTGTCCTCTGGCTTGCCCGTATGGCGGCCATCGCGGATTTCTTCGATCAGTTTCGGCGTCAGCGCTTCGTGGCTTGCGGTGCGGATGTAATCGTCCAGCCGGACCCCGCCCAAACCTTGCGCGCGCCCCTCTGCTTCGGCCTGCCTGCGGGCATCGTCAAGCCAGCGTTTCACTGTCGGGGCCTTTTCCGGGTAACCCGCCAGCGCGCTGAAATAGCCAGTGATCGCATAGACATCGAACAAGGTGGGGGGGGCAGGGTTGGCCGGGTCCTCGCGCTGCCAGCGTTTGGCTTCAAGCTGTTCTTCCAGCCCCAGCCAGCCTGTCTGCGTGGCCAGAACCCGCACCAGTCGATCTTCTTGGCCCTCGAACACGCGATTGAAAATCTGCACCATCTGGGTCGAGCGCATGGCATACCATTCCTGCCACAGATTGCCGTCGCCCCAGCGCTCTTGCGCGAAATCGCGGATGTCGTGGGCCTGCTGGAAGCCCCAGTTCCACGTTTCGTTGGAATATTCGATCCACGCGCGCAGATCAGGCCGCAGCGTGTCGCGGATCAGGGTGGCCGCGGCTTCCATATATTCGTCATCGACCAGATGCGGCATGACAAACCACGGCTCCACACCCGTTTCATTGGCAAGCCGGATCATGACTTCCAAAGGCACGCCATTGGGCGTCCATGTGTAATGCTCCAGCCGTGGGCGATCTTCCCATGTGCGGTTTTTGGTGTAGTTCGTGTTCGTCCATTCCATGAAGCGGAACACGGCCATCCCGTCCATCCGCGCAAGCCAATCGGGATTGAACGTCTCGCCCCGATCAAAGGCCGCGATATGGCTTTCATGCACGACTTTGATATTGCGGATCGGGTTCGCGGCATCGGTGCGGCGGATGATCAGTTGCACAAGTCCTTCACCGGGCGTGTAGGTGAACCACATTTCCCGCGGGCCAAGACGGCGAACTGTGCCCACGCGGCCTTCGATGAATAATTCCCCTTCCCCTTCATAGGTCACGCGATAGGTGCCCGCGACCCCGCCAGCATCAGGTTTCAAGTCCACAAGGATCAGGGCCGAAATGCCCTCGAGTTCTGCAGGCACGAAGCGCGGCCAGCCGTTTTCGTCCAACACGCCTGCGGCCCGCAAATCGGCTTCCGTCCAGCCGCCCCATTGGCCTGGCAGATGCCCAAGCCAGTCGCGCGATTGCTTCATCACGTCGATGAACGGCCGTTGCGGATGGAAGTCGCGCAATTCCGTCAGGTTCATGCCGAGCCACGGCGCAACCCCTGCAGCGCGTGGCGACATGACGTTTTGACTTGTCTGGGCCTGCCCGGTGCTGGACAGGCCAAGCACAAGCGCAAGGCAGAGGGAAAGGAAGCGGACCATTCAGATTACTCCGTAACAAGGGGCAGGCCAGTCACCGGCAGCGACCGTGTGACATGCCAGACAGAGTCTTGCATCAGGCGTGCAAGCTCCGGGCTTGGGGGGGTGGCTTGGGTGCCATCGGCCCGGGTCAGCCTATGGGGCAGTCCACGCGGGTCGATATGATAGAGCACAGCGACATGGGCGAGTGCCACCAGATACGCACCCAGATCGTTGATATGGATCGTGTCCAGACTGCCATCCGGGTTTCGCCCGAACAGGTCCGTGCGGTCGGTCATGCCGGGGACCCCGCCCATTCCTTCGACCATGCGCACCAGATGCGCCATGATCCGGCCTGCGGGGATCACATGGATTGTGCCTGTGTCAGGCTGCGCCATCGCTTCGGCCAGAATGGTGCCTTCCCACAGCATCGCAGGGTCGGTATCCAGCCGTTCGAGCCATCCGTCCGGCGTGGTCAGATCGTGCCAGCTTTCATAGAGATACATGCGCAAATCCGGCCGCGCCGCGCGCGCCAAAGCCGCCCAGCGCGCCAGATGCACGCTGCTCTCGTGCCAGCGGATCGCGTCTTTCAGTTCGACCATTTCCGTCAGCACCAGCGCGTCATACTGGCCAGAGCCAAGCGCCTCGCGCGGATCGGCCCAAGCGGGGGCGGTGTTCATCGTGTCGAACCCGGCAATGGCCGCGCGCCCGTCCCAATGGTTTTTCAGCGACGCGCCCCAGCCCAATTGGCTGTTATAGCTATGGCCGGGCTTGCCTGCGGCTTCCGCGAGTTGCGCGATGAAGGCCGGGATATCCGCCCCTTTCAGGCTGTGGCCCAGATGATAGACGCGCAACGCCGCATCCGGGGGGGCAAGCGGCTGGATGTAGCGCGCGGCGAAATCGGCATCGTTCAGCTTCGGCGTTGCGCGCGGCCAGAACTGCGCCGAGCCCGCTGCCAAGGCAAGCGCCGCTGTTGCCAGACCCATTAAGGCAAACCGCCGCTTCATGCCTGTCCTTTCCTGAACGCCCGCGCGCATAGCGCCCGCATCACAAACACCACATTCCCTATTACATAGCGCCCGAACATTCGGCGCGGTTCGATGGCCAGCCGCCAGAGCCATTCCAACCGCGCGCGGCGCATCCAGACAGGCGCGCGCGGTACTGTTCCCGCCAGAAAATCAAACAAAGCCCCGACACCCAGAACCAGATCGGGATGCAGGCTGTCATGAGCGCGGTGCAGCCAGATGTCTTGTTTCGGCACGCCCATCGCGACCAGCAGGATATCGGCGCGGCTTGCACTGACGGCAGCAATCGCGCCTTCTGGTTTGGCGCCCGCGAACCCATCGCGCGTGCCTGCGATGCGCAGGGATGGGATAAGGTCCGTCAAGCGCGCCGCCGCCGCTGCGGCCACACCGGGCTTGGCCCCGAGCAGGAACACGGATTTGCCGCGCGCCGCAGCCTCGGCCAGCAGGGCAGGGCACAGGTCTGTGCCGTTCAGGTTCGCCACCATCCGCTGACCATGCAGCCGCGCGGCAAGTTCTATCCCGGCACCGTCGGGCAGAAGAACATCGGCGGTTTCAAGCGCTTGGCGATAGGCTGGGTCTTTGGCGGCGACATTGACGCAATGGGCATTCACGAACGCCACGCGCCGCCGCCCTTTTGTCAGCATAAGCGCTATGGCGTGATCTTGGGGCGCGTTCAGAAGTGACAGACCAAACAGGTCAAGCTGTTCCGCACGGTCAAGACCCTGTGCGCCCGCGCTGGGCGCGCTGAGTTCATGTTTTGCGCTGGGCTGCGAAACCATCATGCCTGCGTGCCTGCCAAAAGCCAAAACGGAATCATCTGCCCGAACAGGCAAAACGACGTCATCAATTCTGACGCTATACCCCAATTTGGGCAGGATTGCGGACAAATTCCCGTAAATCTAGGGCCGCGTGCTTAGCCTTGCAGCGCGCGCACCCCGATTTCGCCCTCGGCCCGCGCCCGTAGGGCCAAAGCTGCCGCATGGCTGCCGGCAGCGGTCGTATAATACGGGATCTTGTCATAAAGCGCGACCGAGCGGATTTCGCGGCTATCTTCAACCGCCTGCGCGCCTTCGGTCGTGTTCAGGACCATCGCAATCTCGCCCGATTTCATCAGATCGACGATATTGGGGCGGCCCTCATAGACTTTGTTCACCACGTCGCAAGCCACGCCATGTTCGGCGAGCCATGCCGCCGTCCCGCGCGTGGCGATGATCTGGAATCCCTGTTCCACAAGCACTTGGGCTGCTTCCACCATCATCGGACCCTTGTCGAAATCCTTGATGCTGACAAACACCTTACCGCTTTCGGGCAAGGTCACGCCCGCGCCCAACTGCGCTTTGTAAAACGCGCGGGCGAAGTTGCGCGCCCAGCCCATCACCTCGCCGGTTGACCGCATCTCTGGCCCCAGAAGCGTGTCCACACCGGGGAAGCGGGCGAAGGGCAGCACGGCTTCCTTCACGCTGAACCACGGCGTTTGCGGGTCCGCGAGTGTCAGCGGGTCGCCCATCGGCATGGGTTCGGTGGGCTTTACATTCGCGTCAATCGACGCGCGGTGGGGGAAGTTCGACAGCTTTTCCCCCGCCATCAGCCGCGCGGCGATCGACGCAATCGCGCTATCCGTAGCCTTGGCCACGAAGGGCACAGTGCGCGACGCGCGCGGGTTGACTTCGAGCACATAGATCACGTCATCCTTGATGGCGAATTGCACGTTCATCAGACCGACAACATTCAGCCCGCGCGCCATCAGTTCCGTCTGGCGGCGCAACTCGGCAATGGTCGCGTCCGACAGCGAATAGGGCGGCAGCGAGCAGGCAGAATCGCCCGAATGCACGCCCGCTTCTTCGATATGCTGCATGATCCCCGCGACATGGACGGCTTCCCCATCGCAGAGCGCGTCCACATCCACTTCGACCGCGCCGACAAGGTAGCTGTCCAGCAACACGGGGTTCTTGCCCGACACTTGCACGGCGTCGCGGATGTAACGCTCTAGGTGGGCGTCATCGCGCACAATCTCCATCGCGCGGCCGCCCAGAACGTAAGAGGGGCGGATCACAAGCGGATAGCCCACTTTCTGCGCGATCTGGAATGCCTGTTCGGGGCTGGAGGCGATGCCATTGACCGGCTGTTTCAGCCCCAGATCGTTCAGCAGCTTCTGGAACCGCTCGCGATCCTCGGCCAAGTCAATCGCATCGGGCGACGTGCCAAGGATCGGGATGCCCTCTTCTTCCAGCGCATTGGCCAGTTTCAAGGGCGTCTGGCCGCCAAATTGGACGATCACCCCATGCAGAGTGCCATTTTCCTGCTCGATGCGCAGGATTTCCAGCACATGCTCCAGCGTCAGCGGTTCGAAATACAGGCGATCCGAGGTGTCGTAATCCGTCGAAACCGTTTCCGGGTTGCAGTTGATCATGATCGTTTCATAGCCGACATCGGTCAGCGCGAAGCAGGCATGGCAGCAGCAGTAATCGAACTCGATCCCCTGCCCGATCCGGTTCGGACCCCCGCCCAAGATGACAACCTTCTTGCGGTCCGTGGGACGCGCTTCGCATTCCACATCGCCCATGACGGGGGCTTCATAGGTGGAATACATGTAGGGTGTTTGCGCTTCAAACTCGGCCCCGCAGGTATCAATCCGCTTGAACACGGCCACGACACCCAGATTGCGGCGCGCGCGGCGCACTTGCGCCTCATCCCGGCCTGTCAGCTTGGCGAGCCGGGCATCGGTGAAGCCATACATCTTGACTTCGCGCAGGCCGTCAGCCGTGACCGGCAGCCCATCGCGGCGAATGCGCGCTTCCATGTCCACAATCTCGCGGATGCGGGACAGGAACCATGGGTCAAAGCTTGTGGCGGATTGAATGTCGTCATCCGACATGCCTTCGCGCATGGCTTGGGCAATCAGGCGCAGGCGGTCGGGGGTCTGGGCGCTGATCGCCTTGATGATCGCGGCGCGGTCGGGGGCACCGGGGATCACGATTTCGTCCAGACCCGTGAGGCCGGTTTCCATCGACGCCAATGCCTTTTGCAGCGATTCGTGGAAGGTGCGGCCAATCGCCATCGCCTCGCCCACCGATTTCATGGCGGTGGTCAGTTCCGCTTTCGCGCCGGGGAATTTTTCAAATGCAAAGCGCGGGATTTTGGTCACGACATAGTCAATTGTCGGCTCAAAGGACGCGGGCGTGACCTTGGTAATGTCGTTGTCGAGCTCATCCAGCGTATAACCCACGGCCAGCTTCGCCGCGATCTTGGCAATCGGGAAGCCTGTGGCTTTGGACGCCAAAGCCGAGGACCGCGACACGCGCGGGTTCATCTCGATCACGACCATGCGGCCATCGCGCGGATTGATCGCCCATTGAACGTTGGACCCGCCCGTTTCCACCCCGATTTCGCGCAACACGGCAATCGAGCCATTGCGCATGATCTGGTATTCCTTGTCCGTCAGCGTCAGCGCAGGTGCCACGGTGATCGAATCGCCCGTATGCACCCCCATCGGGTCGATATTTTCGATGGAACAGACGATGATCGCGTTGTCGGCGCGGTCGCGCACGACCTCCATCTCGAATTCTTTCCAGCCCAGCAGCGATTCATCGACCAAGATTTGCGCGACCGGGGACGCATCCAGCCCCGAGCGGCAAATCCGCTCGTAATCATCGCGGTTATAGGCCACACCGCCCCCCGTACCGCCAAGGGTGAAGGCTGGGCGGATGATCGCAGGCAGGCCCACATATTCGATAGCCTCCATCGCAGCGGCAACACCGGCATTGATGTCATATTTGCCATTGGGCAGCTTCGGCGCGGAAATGATCGTGGCTTTGGGGTTTTCCAAGCCAATCCGGTCCATCGCTTCGCGGAACAGCTTGCGATCTTCGGCCATTTCGATGGCTTGACGATTCGCGCCGATCAGCTCCACGCCGAATTTTTCCAGCACGCCCATGTCGGCCAGCGCGAGCGAGGTGTTCAGCCCCGTCTGCCCGCCCATGGTCGGCAACAGCGCGTCGGGGCGCTCTTTTTCGATGATCTTGGCCACGATTTCCGGCGTGATCGGCTCGATATAGGTGGCATCTGCCAGCCCCGGATCTGTCATGATCGTGGCGGGGTTCGAGTTCACCAGAATAACCCGGTATCCTTCCTCGCGCAGCGCCTTGCAGGCTTGCGCGCCGGAATAGTCAAACTCGCAGGCTTGACCGATGACGATAGGCCCGGCACCGATAATCATGATGGATTGGATATCGGTTCTCTTCGGCATCGTGACCCCCGGATCGTCTGCACATGCGGACGCGCGCCCCTTTGGGCCCCGCGCAAATTGGGGCGGGTTATAGCCATGGGTCACCCCAGCGCAAGCCCCTTCGCAGCGATCTTGAACGCGGGTCGATAACCCTACTACGTGAAAGCACAAAGCGACCCGGAAACGATTCCATTTTATTTACCAGTTTGAAATATGACTGGTCTGTGCAAAATGCGAAATGCGACTGCTCAAACAGAATAATGCGCCGGATCACGGTGCGCCCATCTAAACAAGGACGGCCATGGGGACCGACGGATCAGAGACCCGGAACGAAATCCGTCTGACCGAAATTCAGGCGCTGGTGGTCGAGGTGATCAATCGCCTGCTCGCTTCGCCCATCGACAAGGTGGATCAGGCGATCAACAGCGCGCTCGCGCGGATCGGGGCCTATGCTGGGCGCGACCGGGCGTATTGCTTTGTGATCGAAGGGGAATTTGCCCGCAACAGCCACGAATGGTGCGCGCCGGGCATCGACCCGATGATAGAGCATCTTCAAGCCTTGCCGATCGCTGAGTTAGAAGCCATTCGTCGGCCAATGATTGCAGGCGAAGTGATCCACGCGCCCGACATTGCCGATTTCGAGGCGGGCAGCGCGGAGTACGAATTGCTGGCCAGTCAGGGCATTCGCTCTGTGCTCATCGTGCCGATGCTCCACGATGGCCGCTGTTTTGGTCTGGTGGGTTTTGACGCAGTCGAGAAGCCAGGTGCGTTTTTGCCCGGTGAAATCTATCTGCTGCGTTCCTTTGCCGATGTGGTTATGTCGGTGCTGCTGCGGCGCGAGGTCACACTGAACATGCGCGCCGTGCAGGATGAACTAGCGCGCGAACGCGCCTTCCTTGATGGCATTGTCAGCGCAAGCGCAACCGGGTTTGTCGTCCTTTCGGACGAGGGGCGGATCATCTATGCCAACGCCGCCGCCGAGCAGGTTCTGGGCGTGCCCTTTAGCTCCATGGAGGGGCAGGCGTATAACAGTCCCAAATGGCGGCTGACCGATCTGGGTGGCAAGCCATTCAAGAACGATGACGAGCCTTTCGTTATGGTGCGCAAGACTGGTCAATTGGTGCAGAATCACCGCGTCGCGCTGCATTGCGATGACGGGCTGCGCTACGCGTCCATCAACGCCGCGCCAATTCGCGCCGCAACAGGCGATACTTCATCGGTTGTATACGCGGTAACGGACGTCACAGCGCTGGTTTTGGCCGAACAGGCGCGCGAAGCCGCATTTGACGAAGCCCGCCGTGCCAATATCGCCAAATCTGATTTTCTGGCCAAGATGAGCCATGAAATGCGCACGCCCCTGAACGGGGTGCTGGGGATTGCGGACATTCTTGCCGAAACGGTCTCGGACCCGTCGAGCTTGCAGATGATCGACGTTTTGCGCAATTCCGGGTCGTTGTTGATGGGGATCATCAATGATCTGCTGGACATGAGCAAGATCGAAGCCGATGCGCTCGATCTGGAAATCATGCCGTTCCGGCTGCGTGATTTAGCTCGGCGCGCCGAGGAAGTGCACACCCTGCGTGCCGCCGAAAAAGGCTTGTCCTTCCGTGTGTCGATCGACGATCCTCTTGACCGGCTGCGCCTTGGCGACATGCAACGCCTGATGCAAATTTTGCACAATCTGGTCAGCAATGCGGTGAAATTCACCAATCAGGGCAGTGTTTGCGTATCGATTTTTGCTGAAACGAGCCAAACGGTACGCATTGAAGTGACGGACACTGGCATCGGCATGACGCCTGCACAAGCCAGTCGGGTCTTTGACCCATTCTCGCAGGCCGATAGTTCGATTTCACGGCGGTTTGGCGGGACGGGGCTGGGCATGTCGATCGTGAAGCGCCTTACCGAGATGATGGGCGGCAACATCGCTTTAACCAGTTCAGAAGGGCAAGGGACGAAGATTATCATTCATCTCCCCTTACGCGTGGCGGACGTGAATGCGCCAGATACCCCGGCACCCGTCGAAATGCCGATATTCAAGATACCTAGCCTCAGTGTGCTAGCGGCTGATGACAACAAGACCAATCAAATGATTCTTGGCATGATGCTCGGTCAGTTCGGCGCCAAAGTGACCATGGCAAATGACGGCGAGCAGGCCTTGGCGCAATTTGAAAGCAAGCAGTTTGATCTGCTGGTGTTTGATATCTCAATGCCGGGAATGGACGGGATGATGCTGCTCGACAGAATTCGCAAGTGCGAAGCGGATCGCGGACTGCCACGCACACCGGCTATTGCCTTCACTGCCAACGCCATGTCGCATCAGATCGAAACCTACAAAGCCGCAGGATTTGACGCCTGCCTGACCAAGCCTTTGCGCAAACAGGATCTTCAAGTGATGCTGACGGGAATGTTTGGCGTGGCTTCTGTGTGATCACTGTCACATCGCGCTGATAGTGACGTTGTCTGTCACGTGTCCGATGATCGCGGCAGCATAGCCCGCCGCCCGTATCGCTGCCAGCACGTCCAGCGCGCAGTCGGGTGGGATGGCAGCGAGCAAGCCGCCGCCTGTCTGTGGATCGAAAAGCAGGCTGCTTCGCGCAGTATTGGGCATTGTCACGCGTCCCGAAAGCGCTGCGCGATTGTCAGGCTCCAGGCTGGAGGCGTGCCCCGTTTCCACCAGCGCCTCGGCCCCTGGCAAAATGGGCAGGTCGTCCAGGTGCAGCACCGCCCCCAGCCTGTCCTGCGCCAGCATTTCCGCCAGATGCCCGGCCAGCCCGAAGCCTGTCACATCTGTCATCGCCCGGGCTTGGGGGGCGAGCAGGCGCGCGGCTTGGGCCTGCGGTTGGATCATCTGCGCGATAGCCCCGGCCACCACATCGCCGGGTGCCGCCCAGACCATTTCGGCGGCCATGATGACCCCGGTCCCCAGCGCTTTGGTCAGGATCAGCGCATCGCCCGGTCTTGCGCCTGACTTTCGCAGCGCGGGACCACAGAGCGTGCCCGTCAGCGTCACGCCGATCTGCATTTCAGCCCCCATCGTGGTGTGGCCGCCGATAATGGCTGCGCCGTGCGGGGTCAGGATATGGCTTAGCCCGGCCATCACCTCGGACAGGGTGCGGGCCTGCAAGGTTGCGTTCATGCGCGGCAATGTCAGGTTGATCAGTGCCGCTTGGGGTGTGGCCCCCATCGCCCAGATATCGCCCAGCGCATGTGTTGCAGCGATCTGGCCCATGACGTAAGGGTCATCCACCAACGCGCGCAGATGGTCGGTGGCCAGAACTTGTGTTACGCCGCCCACGCGCAAAAGCGCCGCGTCATCGCCTGTGGCGGCGATAATATCCGCGCGCACAGGCGCTTGCGGCAGCGCGCCCTGCAAGGCTTGCGCGCCCACTTTCGCCCCGCATCCCCCACACAGGGGCTTGTCCACCCCGTCATTCACCCGCGCGGGCGGCAAAGCAGGGGCCATCGGGCGCGCATCACGGAACTGCCCCATGAACTTTGCGTCGATCCGGTCCTTCAGCCGCCAGAGCCACGCGCCTTCCAGCGGCAGGCCCCATTTATCCGCCAGCGCCGTCTTGCCCCCCAGCGATACCAGCTTCAGGTAATCGCGCTGCGGCTGATAGGCGCGCATCTGCCCCACGCCCAAGGCCGCGCGCAGATTGGCCATCAGATAGGGCGCTTGGCGCACAGCATAAACCCCCGCTTTTGCGCGCGGGGCATGGGTCATGTGGGCGCAATCGCCCACCGCGAAGATGGCCTTGTCAGTCGTTGAGCGCAGGAACGGGTCCACGTCGATATAGCCATCTGTCAGCGCAAGCCCGGTGTCGCGCAGCCAGTCCTGCGGGCGGGAGCCTGCGGCGCCCACGACCAGACTGGCCGGGATCGCTTGGCCTGTGCCAAGCGTCAGGCCTGCTGCCCTCACCGACACCACTTGCGCGCCCTCGATCACCGAAACGCCCAGCCGTTCCAGATGCCTGCGCAGCTTTGCCTTCGCGCCGGGGCCGATATTGGGCAGCAACGCCGCAGCCTCGATCAGCGTCAGGCGGGGGGAAAGGCCGTCCAGCCTGTGCGCCATGGCAAGGGCCAGTTCCACGCCTGCTACGCCGCCACCGATGATGGCAATGTCGGGGGAGGTCTGCTTGTCCTCTACCGCTGCCAGCCATGCCTCCCACCGCCGCGCATACGTGCCAAGCGGTTTGGCCGAAACCGCATGATCAGCATAGCCCGCAATCGCAGGCAAGTCCGAGGTGATGCCGATATCGACCGACAGAAGGTCATAGGCCAAAGGGGGCCGCCCCGGCACGGTCACTGCCCGGGCGTCCCGGTCAATGCCTGTCACGCGCCCCAACACGAGCCGCGCGCCCGCCCTGCGGCACAGTTTCACCAAATCAATGTCCAGATCACCGCGCGTGTAATGCCCGGCGATGTAGCCGGGCAACATGCCAGTATAAGGGGCCGTCGGGCTAGGGTTGATGACGGTCAGCCGCAGACCGGGCAGCGGGTTCATGGCCCATCTATGCAGGACAAGAGCGTGCGTGTGGCCACCTCCGGCAAGGACAAGATCACGAACAAAGGGAAGGGTCGGGGTCATGCAGCGCCTCTGGCTTTGGCCCCCTATAACCCGCGCCTCGTGCGATGGCGAGGGGACGAGGCGTCACACCGCATAGGGCTCCAGGATCCCGCGTAAGGCAACTCGTGCGCGCAATTTTGCGGCCAGCAGGTAAATCCCGCCGATTTTGCGGTGCAGGAACAGTGTTTCTGCCGGGGGCAAATGGGTCAGGTCGCGTTCGGCACCGAGTGCCAGACCCATATCGCGCACGCGCTCGGGCAGATCGGACGTGCCGAAATCGAAGGGGGCGGTCATCCGGCAGGGTCCCATCGCCATGTCGAACATGGACTGGATCACATCCTGATGGGCGGGGGCGGTGTCTGCGCTGAAATAGCCCACATCCTGCATGGCCGCCCGCACCTCGGCCCGGTCGCCATAGAGTGCTGCCTGCAAAAGCCTGCGAAAGCGGGCGGACAGATCCGGGTCAATCGCCATCGCCGCCCCGAAATCGAGCAGCACCACCCGCCCTGTGGCGGGGTCATAGCGGTAATTTGCAAGGTTTGGGTCCGTCTGCATCCGCCGGAAGTCGAACAATTCGCGCAGCACAAGCCGGATCAGCGTGCCCGCAACATGGTCGCGCGTGGCTTGGGGGGCATCCACCAGCGCATCAATCGGTTGGGATTGCATGAAGGACATGGCAAGCACATTGCCGGTGGTGAGATCGGCGTGCAGGTCAGGCAGCGTGAAATCGGGATCGCCCGCAAGCGCCGTGTGGAAAGCGCACAACGCCTCGGCCTCGGCCCGGTAGTTGGCCTCAAGGTGCAGGGCGCGGCGGGCCTCCTCGAGCATGGGGGTCAGGTCCAGCCCCTTGGGCAACAGCCCCGGCACGCGCAGCAAAGCCGCCAAATTGGCCAGATCGCTGTCGATGCTGGCGCGCACGCCGGGATATTGCACTTTGACGGCCAGATCGCGCCCGTCGCGGGTCTGCGCGCGGTGCACCTGCCCGATCGAGGCGGCAGCGAAAGGGCGCACATCGAAGCGCGCGAAATGGCGGTGCCAGTCTGGCCCCCATTCGGCATTCAGCACTGCGCGCAACTGCGCAGGTGGCATCGGCGGCGCATCGGCGCGCAGGGCGGACAGGATCGCCGTCATCTCGGGCGGCAGGATCGTGCCTGTATCCATCGACAAAAGCTGGCCCATCTTCATCGCGGCCCCGCGCAACTGCCCCAGATCACGCGCCACGCGCTGGGCATTGGCGGGCGTCAGCACCATGTCGGACAGGCGCGGGCGCTGGCCTTGGGCCACATGCCGCAGGCCCGTGGCAAGGCTGCCTGCGACCACACCGCCTGTCAGGCTAGAGAGTCGCCACATGCGGCCCGCGCGCGATGTGGGAACAGGGCGGGATGTGTCTTGGGGCATAGTGGACCTTCGAGGTGCAATCGTTGACAATGTGGCGCGGACATGCGCTTTGCCAAGGGCCGGATTTCGCTTGTGTCGCGAAGCGGCCAAGCGCGGATTGCGCGTGACTCCTATGAAAGCCCGCCCCCAAGCGTTCCAGTCTTTTCGCCTTGGCCCTATCCCTGTGCACAGCCAGCGCCGCCCATGCCCAGCTTGAAATATGCAACGAAAGCGGGGTGTCGCAATCCGTTGCCATCGGTGACGCGGAAAACGGGGTCTGGATGTCCGAAGGCTGGTGGGGCCTTGCCCCCGGCCTGTGCAAGGTCGTGCGCGCAGCCCCGCTGACGCAGCGCTACATCTATTGGTGCGCGACCAGGGCAGGGCAGGATTTCGCGCATGAAGGCTTCATGTTCTGCATGTCCGACCAGCCCTTCACCATCACGGGCGACACCGATTGCGCGGCGCGCGGCTACAGCGAAGCAGGCTTCCGCAAGGCCGACACGGGGGCTACAGCCACGTCCTACACCCTCGTTCTTCCCGCCTTGACCGAGGATCACGACCTGCCCGCCGATGCCGATCTGCTGACAGCCCCCTACCCGCCGGGTGGCGATGCCTTCGTGCAAGGCCAGCAGGGCGAGCCCTTCACCCAATCCGCGCTCATGCAAAGCTGCGATCTGGGCGCGGAGCTGGTCTGTTTTCTTTATGCCGAAGGGTTTCGCCCTGCCGCCTATGCTACCCAAGCGCCGGACCCGAAGGCCGCGTTGCGCGCGGCCATACAGGGGCCGTGGGTGTCGAGCGATGAGGCCGACTATACGTTCACGCTTGTCGGCTCGGAATTGACCGAAGCCTATCGCGGCGAGGTGCTGAGTGTGGCGATGATCGTTCTGGACAGGCGCTGCCCCGACAGCCCGGATGTTTCCGCGGATGTGATCGTGATCTATGAATTCGGCATGGACCCGGAAGCACGCGCTGCTGCGGGATCGAGAGCGTGACCGATGACACGTTCACGGCCTTCGACCTGCCGCGCGGGAAAATTATATCGTTGCAGCGCCCCTCGATCACGATGAGTTTTGATTGAAACATCATCTTGATCTAGTGTTCCGCACCTGACATAGGATTCCGGACGGCGCCCTGCTGTGGCATGGTCGGCGGATGAGACGCTCCGACATCTGCCTTTACCTTGGCCCCGCCGACCGTGCTGAGCTTCAAGCT
>JBKBLP010000002.1:0-176248 GCA_046296275.1 Roseinatronobacter sp.
AAATGTGACGCGCATTTGACCACATGCCTAAAATTTATGCGTTTTGGCCCCTTCTCCGGGCGGATTGTCAGCAAGGGCAATTTGGCCTAAGCAACACAGGAAACGGAGTTGATCATGCCCCCCACCGCTGCTGCCATCATCGTCGCCGCTGGCCGTGGAACCCGCGCGGGCGAAGGCTTGCCCAAGCAATGGCGCGATCTGGCCGGAGAGGTCGTGCTCGCGCACACGCTGCGCGCCTTGCGGGACGCAGGGCTGTCGCGGTTCGTGCTGGTCATCCACCCGGAGGACCGCGCGCGCGCGCAAGCGCTCGATCTGGCAGGCGTCGCGCTGGTCGAAGGCGGGGCCACGCGCACAGCCTCGGTCCGGGCCGCACTCGAAGCTTTGGCCACTGATCCACCTGCGCGCGTGCTGATCCATGATGGCGCGCGGCCTTTGGTCAGCGCTGGTTTGATCGCAGACGTGCTGTGTGCGCTGGATCACGCCCAAGCCGCGGCCCCTGCTGTGGCCGTGGTTGATGCGCTGTGGCGCGCCGACGCGGGCGCGGTTTCAGGCGTGCAGGACCGCACCGGGCTTTACCGCGCGCAGACCCCGCAGGGCTTCGACTATGCCACGATCCTGACTGCCCATCGCGCGCATGTGGGCGATGCGCCCGACGATGTGGAAATCGCGCGCGCGGCGGGGATTGCAGTTGCGATCACCGAGGGGTCAGAGGACAATCTGAAACTCACCTACCCTGCCGATTTTGCGCGGGCAGAGCGGCTTTTGCGCGAAAGGAATGCGCCTGTGATGGATATTCGGCTGGGAAATGGGTATGACGTCCATGCGTTTACCGAGGGCGATGGCTGCTGGCTCTGTGGGATCAAAGTGCCGCACTATCGCGCGCTTCTGGGCCATTCGGATGCCGATGTAGGGATGCACGCGCTGACAGATGCGATTTATGGCGCATTAGCCGAAGGCGACATTGGCCGACATTTCCCCCCCAGCGACCCGCAATGGAAGGGGGCGGCGAGCCATATCTTCTTGCGTCATGCTGTGGGTCGAGCGGCTGCGCGCGGCTACCAGATCGGCAATTGCGATGTGACGCTGGTATGCGAGCGGCCCAAGATCGGATCCCATGCCGGGGCGATGCAAGCGGCCTTGGCCGAGATCATGGGGATCGAGGTCGGGCGCGTGAGCGTGAAAGCCACAACATCGGAGCAGCTGGGCTTCACAGGGCGCGAGGAAGGGATCGCTGCCTTGGCGACCGTGTGTTTGGTCGGTGTCACAAAGTAGGGGGGCGCTGCCCCCCGGTCGCCTGCGGCGCCCGCCCCCCGGAGTATTTGGGGCAAGATAAAGAGGGTTTAAGGAAATGCGGCTGTCTCGACTGGTCGGAACCTTTGGCGGTGTTGGGCTGTTGCGCCCTGCGCCGGGAACGTGGGGCAGTCTTGCCGCGCTGCCCGTAGCATGGGGGCTGCATGTCTGGTGGGGCTTCGTGGCCTTGGCTTTGGCCACGCTAGTCGTGTTCCTTGTGGGGTGGTGGGCAGCGGCGGTGGAAACGTTCGGCGGCGCGGACCCTGACCCGTCCGAGATCGTGATCGACGAGGTGGCGGGGATGTGGCTGGCGCTTTGGCCTGTCTCGGCGGGGGCGGCTTTGCGCGGGGTGGATGTGACAGCCCTCTGGCCCGGTTGGATCGTGGCGTTTGCGGCCTTTCGCGCGTTTGACATCTGGAAGCCGGGGCCTGTGGGCTGGGCGGACCGGATGCACTCGCCGCTCGGGCTGATGCTGGATGATGTGTTCGCAGGTGTGCTGGCCGCGTCGGTCGTGGTGCTGGCGGCGGTGGTCGCGCATGGGGTATTGATGGGATGAGCGCAGTCCTGGTTCTGGAAGCCGCGCGCGCGCGTGGGTTTTTGTTAGTGGCCGCCGAAAGCTGCACAGGCGGGCTGGTGATGGGCGCGCTGACGGCGGTGCCTGGGTCATCCAGCGTGGTGGACAGGGGCTTTGTGACCTATTCCAACGAAGCCAAAGTGGACATTCTTGGCGTGTCGAAGGCCACGCTTACGGCCTTTGGCGCAGTGTCGGAACAGGTTGCGCGCGAGATGGCCGAGGGGGCTTTGGCACGGTCGCGCGCGGGGCTAGCGGTGTCCGTGACTGGAATCGCCGGGCCGGGCGGGTCAGAGTTCAAGCCTGAAGGGCGGGTCTGTTTTGGGCTGGCGGGGCTTGGGATCCTGCGCGCCGAAACTGTCGAATTTGGGGCTTTGGGGCGCGCGGAAGTCCGCGCAGCCTCGGTCGAGCACGCGCTGTCGCTGCTGCTTGCAGCCCTTACGAGCCGTTGACGCGGCGGAACCAGTCCACGATCAGATCGCGCGATTGCGCATCCATCGCCACTGTGCTGCCGGGTGGCATGGCGTGGCTGATGCCGGCTTGCAGATAAATCTCGCGGGCGGCTTTCGCCACTTGCGCCTCGGTTTCCAGAACGACACCTTTGGGGGCCCAGTGCAAACCCGGCCAGCCCGGTTCCGCTGCGTGGCACATAGAGCAATGGCCGACGACAGTCCAATACACATCCTCGAACCCCGGATCAGCGGCGAAGGCCGCTTGCACCGGCGAGAGCTGCGACAGGTCCAGATCTTGCCGTTGCGGCTGGCCCGTGACTGACAGCGCGATTACCCCTGCAAACAGCGCCGTTGTCGCCGCCCAAGTCCACCATAACATCCCCCCCGTCGCGTGCATCGTGTTGAAGAAATGGCGGATCGTGACCCCCATGAGGAACACCAGCCCCGCGATCAGCCAGTTGTATTCCGACGCAAAGGCCAGCGGGTAATGGTTCGACAGCATCAGGAACAGAACAGGAAGCGTCAGGTAGTTGTTATGGGTCGAGCGTTGCTTGGCGATCTTGCCGTATTTCGCATCCGGCACCCGGCCCGCGCGCAGATCGGCCACCACGATTTTCTGGTTGGGGATGATGATCATGAACACATTCGCGGACATGATCGTGGCGGTGAAGGCCCCCAGATGCAGCAAAGCGGCGCGGCCTGTGAACACTTGCGTATAGCCCCAAGCCATGATGACCAGAAGCACGAACAGGAACACCATCAGGCGCGTGTTATCCTCGCCAAAGCGCGATTTGCACAGTTGGTCATAGATCACCCAGCCCAAAGCGAGCGAGGCCACGGACAAAGCCACCCCCTGCCACACAGCCAGATCGAGCTTGTTGGCATCGATCAGGTAGAATTCGGCGCCCACATAATAGACCAGAACCAGCAGCGCGAAGCCCGAAAGCCATGTCCAATAGCTTTGCCATTTGTGCCAGATCAGATGCTCGGGCAGGCGGTCGGGGGCGACCAGATATTTCTGGATATGGTAGAAGCCGCCACCATGGACCTGCCATTCCTCGCCATGCACGCCTTTGGGCATGTCAGGGGCCTTCTTCAGCCCTAGATCGAGCGCGATGAAGAAAAAGCTCGACCCGATCCACGCGATGGCTGTGATCACATGCAACCAGCGCACAGCGAATTCGGCCCAAGCCATAATGACGGTCATCTCGAACATCGCGTTTCCCTTCCATATCCTGTTTCCCCGCAGGCTATACGGGCAGGCGGCTTTCTGATAATCCATGAAATACGCCCATCACTTTCAAACGCAGCCTGAAAATCGCGATGTCCTATATCAGCAATGTCAGAATGTTCGTTCGTGTCTACGAATTGGGCAACATGTCGGCAGCAGCGCGGGACCAGCGGACTTCGGCGGCGGTGGCATCGGCGCGCGTGGCAGAGTTGGAGAAACATCTGGGCGTGCGGCTGTTCAACCGGACCACGCGCTCGCTCAAGCCCACCTCGAGCGGGGTTCTGTTTTACGATGGCGCGCTGAAAATCCTCGACGCGATCACCGAGGCCGAGGGCGCGCTGTCGGCCACCAGCACCCGCCCGCGCGGGACACTGTTCGTGGCCGCCCCCTTGGGCATCGGGCGGAGGCTGATTGCGCCGCATGTGCCGGGCTTCAAGGACGAAAACCCCGAGATCGACTTGCGCCTGCGCCTGTCGGACCGGGGCTTTGATGTGACGGGCGAAGGGCTGGACATGGCCTTTCACCTTGGGCCTTTGGAGGATTCGGGCCTGTCGCTGCGCGCCTTGGCCGAATGCCCGCGCCTGCTATGTGCCGCGCCCGACTACATTGCCCGACGCGGTATGCCGCGCGATGGCGCAGCACTGGTGGCCGAGCGGCACGATTGCCTGAACCTGCGCTTCCCCGGCGCGCGCGAATTCCAATGGACCTTGCAAACGCCTGACGGCCCGCAGCGCTTCAAGATCGGCGGGCCGTTCGAATCGGATGATGGCGATGTGCTGACGGGCTGGGCGCTGGCGGGGCGGGGGATTGTGCTCAAACCCGCCTTTGAGGTGGCCGAGCATCTGGCAAGCGGGGCTTTGGTGCCTGTGGCGACCGCGACCCCGCCCCTGCCCGTGACGCTTGCCATCCTGACCCCACATCGGCGCTTGCGCGACCCGAAAGTGGGGCTGTTCACGGATTACATCGCGCCGCGCATCAAGGCGGCCCTCAGCGCAGGTCAGCTACCGCGATAGGAGGAATAGCCATAGGGCGACAGCAGAAGCGGCACATGGTAGTGGCTGGCAGGGTCATTGATCCCGAAGCGGATCGGCACTTCATCCAGAAACAGCGGGTCCGCTCCTGCCTGCCCTGTGGCGCGCAGATAGTCGCCCGCGGCAAAGACCAACTCGTATTCCCCGACAGCGAAGGCGTCCGCAGGCAGGATCGGCCCATCCGTGCGCCCATCGTCATTCGTGACCTTGCGTGCCACTTCCACCCGCGCACCCCCGTCCAGCCTGTAGAGCGTGATCGCCAAGCCCTGCGCAGGCAGGCCGCGCGCTGTGTCCAGAACATGTGTTGTCAGAAATCCGGCCATTGTGCCCTCCGTTTCAGCGTGTGGGATTCAGGTAGCGCGAAAGGATAGCGCGTGGCTAGCGACAGGGCAGAGCGCGGCCTTGCAAGTCTTTCAAAAATTCCTTGAAACCGGGAAAGATATTTTTGCCTTATGCCAATGAATGACCCGCCAAAAGGATCACCCATGCACCGCTACCCCCGCAATCTGACCGGATATGGCGCCACCCCGCCGAATGCCAATTGGCCCAATGGCGCGAGAATCGCGATTTCTCTGGTGCTGAACTATGAAGAGGGCGGCGAGAACTCGCTTCTGCATGGCGATGCGGCCTCTGAAGGGTTCTTGTCCGACATTCCCGGCGCGCAGCCTTGGCCGGGGATGCGGCACTGGAACATGGAATCGATTTACGATTACGGCGCTCGGGCTGGGTTCTGGCGGCTGCACCGGCTGTTCACCGAGCGCGCGCTGCCCGTGACGATCTACGGCGTGGCCACGGCACTCGCGCGCAACCCCGAACAGGTGGCCGCGATGAAAGCCGCCGATTGGGAAATCGCCGGACACGGCCTGAAATGGGTCGAACACCGCGACATGCCCGAAGACGTCGAGCGCGCCACGATCCGCGACGCCATCAAACTGCATACCGAAGTCGTGGGCGAGGCCCCTCGCGGCTGGTATACGGGCCGCTGCTCGGTCAATACTGTGCGACTGGTGGCCGAAACTGGCCAGATTGACTGGATTTCCGACACGTATGACGATGATCTGCCGCATTGGATGGAGTTTGGCGACCGCGACCAGTTGATCCTGCCCTATACGTTGGAAGCCAATGACATGCGCTTCGCCACGAGCCCCGGTTGGGTCACAGGCCGCGATTTCGAGGATTACCTGAAAGACGCCTTCGACGTGCTTTATGCCGAAGGGCAAGCGGGCGCGCCCAAGATGCTGTCTATCGGTCTGCATTGCCGCCTGATCGGGCGGCCCGGCAAGATTGCAGGGCTGATGCGCTTTCTCGACCACGCGCACGCGCACGATGGTGTCTGGTTCGCCCGCCGCCAGGACATCGCCGCGCATTGGGCGGCCCATCACCCCCACCAGCGCCACATCCGGCCCAGCGCGATGGACCGCGAGACGTTTGTAGCGACCTTCGGCAGCATCTACGAGCACTCGCCTTGGGTTGCCGAACGCGCCCATGCGCTGGAACTCGGGCCCGCCCATGACAGCGCGTTGGGCCTTGCCAATGCCATGGCGCGCGCCTTCCGCGCCGCGAGCGACACTGAGCGCATGGCCGTCCTGCGCGCCCACCCCGACTTGGCGGGCAAACTCGCCGCTGCAAAGCGCTTGACTGCCGACTCGACGGCGGAACAGGCGAGCGCAGGTCTAGACGCGCTGACCGATCCGGAACGCGCCGATTTCCAACGCCTGAACACAGACTATGTCGCAAAACACGGCTTCCCCTTCATCATCGCCGTGCGCGACAACACCAAAGCCAGCATCCTCGCGGCGTTTCACCAGCGCCTGAACAACGACACCGCCACAGAATTCACCACCGCCTGCGCCCAAGTCGAACGGATTGGGGAACTCCGATTGCAAGCCCTTCTGCCTTTGTCTTGCTAAAAATACTCCGCGGGGGGTCGCCATTGGTGCGCCATCGGTTCGAGAACCCATGGCGACGGGGGCGAAAAGCCCCCCAGCCTTTGCCCCGAAAAGGACCGCCAAAGTGACGCCCATCCTGACCCAGCCCCTGACCGCCCCCGCCTTCGCCCCTTTCGGCGATGTGCTCGACGCCACGGGCGCCCCTGACAAACTGATCAATCAGGGCCTGTGCGGGCGCTTCCATGACCGGGCGCGCTTGGATTTCGGGCCGGATGGCCGTGCGGGGCTGTCGATCTTCAACGCCGAACCCCGCGCCCTGCCCTATACGCTCGACATGGTCGAGCGGCACCCGGACGGGTCGCAAGCCTTCATACCACTGCACGAACACCCGTTTCTGGTCATCGTCGCCCCAGACGAGAACGGCCAACCCGGCACGCCGCGCGCCTTCGTGACCAACGGCGCGCAAGCGATCAACTTTCACCGCAATACATGGCATGGGGTGCTGACACCCTTGGCTGCACCGGGGCTCTTTGCCGTCATCGACCGCATCGGCCCAACGCCCAACTTGCAGGAGCACTGGTTCCCGACCCCCTTTGAGGTCCGCGCGCAAGGCTGAGCAGGAGCCTTGCGCATGTACCACAAACAAAAGCGCCCTTGGGCGAACGATAACACACATTCTGACGGAGGACAGAAAATGGCCGACACATCCCTTGGAACACCCGTGCAACTGCGCGACCCAAATTACATGCCACCCCTAATCAAGGCGATTCCCTTGGGCGTGCAGCATGTGCTGGCTATGTTTGTGTCAAACGTCACCCCGGCCATCATCGTGGCGGGGGCTGCAGGGTTTGGCTTTGGTTCGAACTCGCCCGATTTTCCGAACCTGATCTACATGATCCAGATGTCGATGTTCTTTGCGGGCATCGCGACCTTGTTCCAGACCATCACCTTCGGGCCTGTTGGCGCGAAACTTCCCATCGTGCAGGGCACATCCTTTGCCTTCATCCCGATCATGGTGCCTTTGGTGGCGGGCAAAGGCGTTGACGCCATGGCCGCCGTCATGGGCGGTATCCTTGTGGGCGGCCTGTTCCATGCGACACTTGGCACGGTCATCGGGCGCATCCGCTTCGCGCTGCCACCGCTTGTGACCGGGTTGGTCGTGTTGATGATCGGCCTTGCGCTGGTGCGGGTGGGCATCCAATACGCAGCCGGCGGGGTGCCGAAAATCGGAACCCCCGATTACGGCAATCTGCAAAGCTGGTCTGTGGCTTTGGTGGTGATCTTCGTCACGCTCGGGCTGAAATTCTATGCGCGCGGCATGTTGGCCGTATCGGCTGTGCTGGTGGGCCTGCTGGCCGGCTATGTTGTGGCCTTTGCGATGGGCATGATCAGTTTCGCAGGTGTGGGCCGCGCGGCGGTCTTTGCGCTGCCCAATCCTCTGCATTTCGGACTTGAATTCACCGCCGCTGCGAGCATCGGCTTCTGTGCGATGGCCTTCGTCTCTGCGGTCGAGACTGTGGGCGATGTGTCAGGCATCACCAAAGGCGGGGCTGGGCGTGAAGCGACAGACGGCGAAATCCGCGGCGCCACATATGCCGATGGTCTGGGGACAGCTGTTTCTGGCTTGTTTGGCGCGCTGCCCAATACAAGCTTCAGCCAGAATGTGGGCCTGATTGCCATGACAGGTGTCATATCGCGTCATGTTGTGACCATTGGCGCAGTGTTTCTGATCTGTGCAGGGCTGTTTCCGAAAGTGGGCGCGATCATCTCGACGATCCCGATTCAGGTACTGGGCGGTGGTGTGATCGTCATGTTCGGCATGGTCTGCGCAGCGGGGATTTCCATGCTGTCAGATGTACAATGGAACCGCCGCAACATGGTGATTTTCGCCATTGCGCTTTCCTCGGGCCTTGGGCTGCAACTGGAGCCCGGCGCGCTACAACACTTGTCCGATACCCCGCGCGTGCTGCTTACCTCAGGCATTCTGCCCGCTGCAGCGATTGCCATTGTGCTCAATCTGGTTCTACCAAAAGACGTGACCGCCGAGGCGACCGAGGAAGTTTCGGGCGGAATGAAAGGTGCAGGCTCCGGCACGATGCACGGATAATCAGTGCAAAACTCCAAAAGCGGGCCGATTTGGCCCGCTTTTTCATTCTGCGCACAGATTGAGCAGGCTCACCCATTGCCCGTCACTGATCATCCCCCCGGTTTCAGGCAGATCGAGCGCGCGCAAGCTAGGTGCCAGCGCATCGCGGGCCGGGTCAAGCGCAGTCGAAGCAATCAAAAACGCGCGCGGCGACAAACCCACGCGCTGGAATTGTGCCACCGCGCCCTCGGCGCTTGGGCCGCGCGGGGTGGCGCGCAGCAGGGCCAGCGCATAGCCGCGCATCGCTGTCAGCGGCAAATCACCAGAAGTCAGCAGCCGAAACGTGGCCACGCTGCCTGCATAGCGCAAGAGCGGGCGTAAAGGGTCTTCGGCCGCGTGGCGCGCGACTGCGAGCAAGATCGCAGCTTCGAGTTCCTCGGGAGCCTCGGCTGTATCGAGCAAGCGCGCATCGATCACATAAAGCCGCCCCGGCATGTGCTGCACGCGCGGGTTGGGGGTATCCAGCCCTTCAATCACCACAAACCGCCCCGGCCCATCGATCACGCGCCGATAGAGCGCGGCCAAAGCAGCGGTCCCCAGACCACCTGTGCAAACCCGCACCCCTGTTTGGGACAAGTCAGCGAGCATCGCTTCGCCCAATTCCGTGCGCTTGGCCAAAGGCACGACCGAGGTCGTATGTTCGACCAGCGCGCTGGGGACAACAAACACCGCAAGCCCGGCTGTCACTGCCACCGCCCCCACAAGCGCGGCGCGGCGCAACCGCGCCAGCAGACCGGGGGGCGGGTCGAGCGCCGCGCGCAGAGTTTCGAGCGCCTCGATCAGCAGCGGATCGTCGAGTTCAAGCGTCTCGTCATGGTCCGCATCAGGGCTATAGACCGCAGGCATCTTGCCGGGATTAAGCCGCTCGACCGCTGCAAGCGACCAATGGCTGAGCACGATTTGCGAGCGCGCATCCATCATCACCAGCGTCGCATCGCCCAAGGACACGATCACCTCGCGCCGCTGGTCCGGGCGCGTGGGCGCCCACAGGCCCAGGCCTTCGAGCTTGGCGTATTTCTTCAGTGCGGTCATCGCAGCCTGTCTGCTCTCTTTTGAGGCAGTTTAGCAAACCTGCCCCAGCAAAGCGAGGGGATCACATCGCCCGAACCTGCGCGCGCAGCTCGAATTTCTGGATCTTGCCTGTGGAAGTCTTGGGCAGTTCCATCACGACGACCTTTTTCGGGGTTTTGAACCCTGCCAAACGCTCGCGGCAAAAGGCGATGATCTCGGCTTCGGTCACCTGCGCGCCGGGTTTGAGTTCCAGACAGGCACAGGGCACTTCCCCCCATTTCTCGTCGGGCTTGGCCACCACAGCAGCCAAGGCGACAGCCGGGTGTTTCATCAACACGCCCTCGACCTCTACCGAACTGACATTCTCACCGCCCGAGATAATGATATCCTTCGCCCGGTCGGCAATCTTCACATAGCCGTCCGGGTGCAGATAGGCGATGTCGCCGGAATGGAACCAACCGCCCTTGAAGGCCTCGAGCGTCGCCGCGGAGTTGCGATAATAGCCTTTCATCACGCCATTGCCGCGATGCATCACCTCGCCCAAGACTTGGGTATTGCGCGCAACGGGGGTCATCGTGGCGGGGTCCATGACCGTGACGCCCTCCATGAAGGGCATGGCGACCCCTGTGCGCGCCTTCACCTCGGCCCGCTCGTCGCCTTGCAGGCTGTCGAAGCCTTTGTGCCACAGGCATTCCGTGTCGGGGCCATACGTTTCGGTCAGGCCGTAAACCTGCGTGACATTGAAGCCCAAAGGCTCGATTGCCGCGAGGGTTGCCGCAGGGGGCGGCGCCCCGGCGGTGAACACCTCGACCACATGATCGAAAGGCAAGCGCTGCTCATCGGGCGCGTGGATGATGGTTTGCAGCACAATTGGCGCACCGCCGAAATGGGAGGCTTTCTCCACGGAAATCGCGTGGTAAATCCCCGGTGCCGTCACATCGCGCAGACAGATGACCGTTCCGCCCAGCGCAGGGATCATCCAGATGTGGCACCAGGCATTGCAATGGAACATGGGAACGATGGTCAGGTAGCGCGGAAAGAGCGTCATGCGCCACGACATCGGCTGGGCCATCGTGGACAGATACGCGCCGCGATGGTGATAGACCACACCCTTGGGCCGCCCGGTCGTGCCGGATGTGTAATTCAGCGCAAGGCTTTCCCATTCATCCGCGGGCATGATCCAATCGAAGGCAGGGTCGCCACTGGCCAGAAAATCCTCGTATTCCGTGAAGCGCCCCGTGGGGGTGAAGCCCGAGGGGCGGTCAGCGACCTCGATGACTAGGGGCGGGGTGTCCAGCGTGGCGCAAGCAGCCTCTGCCAAGGGCAAGAACGCCGTGTCGCACAGCAGCACCTTTGCCCCGCCATGGTCGAGGATGTAGGCGACTGTGTCCACATCAAGCCGCGTGTTGATCGCATTCAGGACGGCCCCACAGGCGGGCACCCCGAAATGCGCTTCCGCATGGGGGGCGATGTTGGGCAGAAGGGTTGCCACCACATCGCCAGGCCGGACGCCTGCCTTCGCCAAGCTTGACGCAAGCCGCGTCACGCGTTCAGCATATTCCGCATAGGTCCGGCGCGTTGTGCCCTGCACCAGCGCCTCGCGCCCGGCAAACAGGTCCGCCGCGCGCCGCAGATGCGAAAGTGGTGTGAGCGGGACATAATTCGCCGCGCATTTGTCCAAGCCTGTTTCATCCGCCAACCAACCCATTCTGCCCTCGCCCTGTGTGATTTCCGCGCTTTTCGGTAGTTTTATGTCAATCCTGGCCCGCGTCACGAAATAAAGTTATTCGCCATCAAAATGTCCAGATGCTTGCGCAATTTTGTCTCGATCTCTTGGTTAACGGAATATGAAGGCTTCTGTCCAACGCCCCACAGAAAGGCACGAGAAATGTTTCTGGCCCGCACCCCGCTTGACCGCGCTCACCTCAAGGCTGATGTGCGCCCCGGACAATCCCTTCTGCGCGCGGTGGATGAAATCTACACCCAAGCCCTGCGCGAGGATGGCTTGCTCGCAGGCACCATGATCGCCACAGATGACGGCTGGCGGCCTGTGGATGGTGTCGCCAAGGGCGATCTGGTGCTGACTTTCGACAATGGAATGCAGCCTGTCACCGGGGTGCACCGACTGGAAATCAAGCGTGCGACGGTGCCTGCACACAAATCCTTCCTGATGCTGGTTCCCGCAAACGCACTTGGGAACCGCAAAGACTTGCTGCTGATGCCAAGCCAAGAGGTGATCGTCGAATCCGACCGGGCCGAGGTTGATTTCGGCGAGCCGTTCGTGCTGGTGCAAACGCTGATGCTCGATGGCTATCACGGCATTCGCAAAGTGCCCATGGCGCGCGATCTACAGATCACGATGCTGACCTTTGAAAACGAACAGATCATCCATGCAAGCGGCGCGGCGCTGATCGTGTGCCGCGCCGAAACGGATTTTTGCCCACTCGACGCGTCAAAGCGCGCCCATGCGGTGCAGACCTATAATCGCCTGACCCATGCGCAGGTCAAGCAAGTCTCGAAATGGCTGCGGCAAGAGGCGGCCTATGCCACCCCCGCCGCGCTGGATGTGGATGACCTTTACGCAGCCTTTGACGCGCGGCTGTCGTAAAAGCCTTCGCCACGCTCGGCCATGTCGCGCAGCATCTGCGGGGCCTTGAAGCGCGCGCCATACCGGGCTTCCAGATCGTCGCAGACCGCGACTGCGAAGGGCGCGCCCAGCATGTCAAGCCAGCCAAACGGCCCGCCCGACCAAGGCGCAAAGCCCCAGCCCAAAATCGCGCCCACATCGCCTTCGCGAATGTCGGTCAGAACGCCCTGTTCCAGCGCGCGCACAGCTTCCAAGGTCTGCGCGAACATCAGCCGGTGCTGGACTGTGACCAGATCAAGCTGCTCGTCGGCCAAGGGGAACTTGTCGCCCAAGCCCTGCCAGAGAAGCTCGCGCTTGCCTGCGGCGTCGTAAGCGTAGAAGCCCGCATTGGCCTTGCGCCCCAGACGGCCTTGCTCGACCATCCAGAACACGACCGCATCCACATCGCCATCGGGGTAGCTGTCGCCCATCGCCGCGCGCGTGGCTTTCGCGATCTTGGCCCCCAGATCGAGGCTGGTTTCGTCCACCAATTGCAACGGCCCAAGCGGCATGCCCATCAGCTTGGCGGCATTTTCCACCAGAACGGGCGAGACCCCTTCGGCCACCATCCGCATCCCTTCGTTGATGTAGGGAATGATGCAGCGATTGGCGTAGAAAAAGCGCGCGTCATTGACAACGATGGGCGTCTTGCGGATCTGGCGCACGAAATCGAGCGCCTTGGCAACCGCCCGATCCCCTGTCAGCGCACCCTTGATGATTTCCACCAACAGCATCTTGTCCACGGGACTGAAGAAATGGATGCCGATGAAGTTTTCAGGCCGCGTGCTGGCTTTGGCCAAGTCGCCAATCGGCAGGGTCGAGGTATTCGTGGCAAAGATTGCCGTGTCGGGGATCACGGCTTCAGCCTGCGCGGTCACACCCGCCTTCACCTTCGGGTCTTCGAACACGGCTTCCACGACAAGATCGCAGCCGCTCAGCGCGGCATAATCGGTCGTGGCATGGATACGGCCCAGCACTTCGGCCTTCTTGTCCGCCGTCACCTTGCCGCGCTTCATGCCCTTGTCGATCAGCGCTTCCGAATGCGCCTTGCCCCGGTCGGCCGCGTCCTGCGCCGCGTCGATCAAAACGACCTCGATCCCCGCATTGGCCGCGACATAGGCAATGCCCGCACCCATCATGCCTGCGCCCAAGACGCCCAGTTTGCGCACCTTTTCATCCGCAACCGCAGGCCGGTTCGCGCCCTTTTCCAAGGCTTCCTTGTTGATGAAAAGCGAGCGGATCATCGCGCTGGAGCTTGGGTTCATCAGCACATGCGTGAACCAACGCGCCTCCACTTTCAGCGCAGTGTCAAATGGCACCATCGCGCCCTCATACACCGCCGAGAGAAGCGCTTTGGCCGCCGGATAAACGCCCATGGTTTTGGAGTTGATCATGGCATTCGCGCCCACAAAGGTCATGTAGCCTGCGGGGTGGTAGGGATTACCGCCCGGCATCTTGTAGCCCTTGGCGTCCCACGGCTTGACCAGATCAGCGTCTTTGGCGGCCAGAACCCACGCTTTTGCTGTGGCCAGCAGGTCATCGGCCGCCACCACATCATCGATGATCCCGGCGGCTTTGGCCTTTTTCGGCTCTGACAGCTTGCCTTCCAGCAGGAACGGCGCCGCCCCCATCGCGCCCAGCTTGCGCGCAAGCCGCGTCGTGCCACCTGCACCGGGGAAAATGCCCACCATGATCTCGGGCAGGCCGATCTTGGCCTTCGGGTTGTCCGCTGCGATGATCCGGTGACAGGCGAGCGGAATTTCCAGACCAATGCCCAAGGCCGTCCCCGGCAAAGCCGCCACAATGGGCTTGCCCCCTTTCAGCGTCTTGGGGTCCATGCCCGCGCGTTCAATCTTGCGCAAGACGCGGTGCATCGACATGATCCCGTCGAACAGCCCCTGTTCGGGCTGATCGCCCGCCATATCCTTCATCTTGGCGATCACATTCAGGTCCATGCCGCCTGCGAAATCGGGCTTGGCGGAGGTGATGATCAAACCCTTGACCCCTGCATCGGTCAAGGCCGTATCGATATGCGCATCAAGTTGTGCCAGACCCTCAAGCGAGAGCACATTCATCGACTTCTGCGCCACGTCCCAAGCAATCGTGGCCACGCCATCGGCATCAACGGAATAGGTAAAATCGGTCATCTTGGCCCCCTCACACGCGCTCGATGATGATGGCGGCACCCATGCCGGACGCCACGCAAAGTGTCGCAAGGCCCGTGCCCTGCCCTGTCCGCTCCAGTTCATCCAGGAGCGTACCGATGATCATGGCGCCTGTCGCGCCCAGCGGATGGCCCATCGCAATCGACCCGCCATTGACGTTTACCTTGGCGGGGTCCACGTCAAACGCCTGCTGGAAGCGCAGCACGACAGAGGCGAAGGCCTCATTGACCTCAAAGAGGTCAATGTCGGAAATCTGCATCCCGCTGTCGCGCAGGATTTTCTCGGTCACAGGCACGGGACCTGTCAGCATGATCGTCGGATCCGTGCCTATCTTGGCCGTTGTCCGAACCTTAGCCCTTGGTTTCAGACCGTATTTCTCGCCAAACTCGCGCGAGCCAACAAGGATACCCGCCGCCCCATCGACGATCCCCGACGAATTGCCCGCATGGTGGATATGTTCGATTTTCTCAAGGTCCGGATATTTCATCAGCGCGACCTTGTCAAAGCCGGGCATGACCTCGCCCATTTCCTTGAAGGCAGGCTTGAGCGCGCCAAGCGATTGCATATCCGTGCCGGGGCGCATGTATTCGTCATGGGCAAGGATCGTCAGGCCGTTGATGTCCGTGACCGGAACGATTGAGCGGCTGAACCGCCCCTCGGCCCAAGCGATGGCCGCGCGGCGCTGGCTTTCAACCGCCAACGCGTCGGCCATGTCACGGGTGAAGCCATAGCGCGTTGCGATGATATCGGCGGAAATGCCCTGCGGCACAAAATAGCGCTCCATCGCGACGCTTGGGTCAACGGCCACTGCAGCGCCATCGGAACCCATCGGCACGCGGCTCATCATCTCGACCCCGCCTGCGACATAGGCGTGACCAGCCCCTGCGCGCACTTGGTTCGCAGCCAGATTGACCGCCTCCAACCCCGAGGCACAAAAGCGGTTGATCGACAGACCAGGCACGGATTCGTCAAAATCCGATGCCAGCACCGCTGTGCGCGCGAGGCACCCGCCCTGTTCCCCAACTTGGGTGACATTGCCCCAGATCACATCCTCGATCGCCGCTGTGTCCAGATCATTGCGCGATTTCAGCGCGTTGAGCACAACAGCCGACAGGCGCATCGCGGTCACTTCATGCAAAGAACCATCCGCGCGCCCTTTGCCGCGGGGTGTGCGGATCGCGTCGTAAATATAAGCCTCAGTCATGGAATCCTCCGTTCAGGCGCGGTCACTAGGCCGGCCAGGCATCAGGTCATAGGGGTGGGCCCAACCGGGCTGCGCCGACAGACGCGCAAGCCAGGCATCAATCTGCGGCCAGTCGGACCGCGTGAAGCCAAAAGGTTCAGGATAGTAAAGGTAAGAACAGCAGGCGAAATCGGCGAGGCCGGGCGCATCGCCCACGATCCAGTCGCGGCCAGTCAAACGCTGTTCAAGCACGGAATACGCAGCCTTCAGACGCCCAAGCTGGAACTGGATCACCGGCTCCGGTCGCTTGTCTGCAGGCACAAAATTCATCAGGAAGCGCGTCATGCCAACCTGCCCGGACAGCTTGTGATTGTCCCACAAGATCCAGCGCAAGACGTCCTCATCATCATGGCCGAATCGGCCCGCCTTGCGCGCGACATGGCGCTGGGCAATGGCCGACTGGGTCAAGACCTGCGCGCCATCCACCAGCACGGGCACCTCGCCCATCGGGTTGAGCGCGCGGAACTCCGGGGTGCAGGTCGCGCCGTTGAAGAAATCGACAAAGACAGGCTCCCACTCAAGGCCCGCCATCTGCAGTGTCAGCGCAACCTTGTAGGACGCACCGCTTTCGCCAAAACAATGAAGCTTCAACACCTTCCCCCCTTCTGACACCGCGCGCTGGTGGACGCGATGTGTTTGAGTATTTTTGGCAAGATAAAGCCTAAGACTCTTGTTCTTGTTCACCGCGCGTTAACCTTAACGCGCTATTTTCGAGACACGGTACAGGCTGGAGAGCCGATGACCGTGCAAGGTAAAGCCCTCCTGCCCCCGATGACGCTCACCATGGCCGAGGGGTCAGGAGGCACTTGGCGCAAGCAGCTTTATCTTGCTCCAAATACTCCCGCCGGAGGCCTCCCCAGACGCCTCAAGCGTTCCCGTCAGCCTTTGCGCGACTCCAGTTCCGCATTGAACAGCCGCAACCTGTGGCCAAGGTTGCTGTCATCCGTCACCGAGTCGAAATTCTCGAAAAGGAATGACACGGCCTCGCCCTCATCAAGCCCCGCCTCCTGCGCGAAGCGCTTCAGGCGGCGGTAGGCCTCCTCGGTCAGGGCGATGTTAAAGCGGCGGGTCAGGCGGAAGCGTTTGGGCATGTGGTCCTCGCGTGTTGCTGCGCCAGCTTAGAAATTCGCAGCCTCCAGTGCCATCACTGTTTCCGCCCCCGACCGGATGCGCGCCAAGTGCAGCGCGGTCGCGGGCAGTTGACGGGCCATGTAGTAACGGGCGGTAGCTAACTTCGACTGGTAGAAATCCGGGTCCGTCGTCCCCGCATCCAGTTGCGCCTGCGCTGCGACCGCGATCTTGCCCCAGATCAGACCGAGGCAGACATGACCGAACAGATGCAGAAAGTCGGTCGAGCCTGCCAGCGCATCATTCGGGGCCTTCATGCCGCGTTCCATGAAGAACATGGCCGCCGCTTGCAGGTCTTTGGACGCGCCTTTCAAAGCACTCGTGATGTCTGCAAGCCGCGCATCGCCTTCCTGCGCCTTGATGAAATCCTTCACCAGCCCGAAGAAGGCCATCACATGCGCGCCGCCATCCTGCGCAAGCTTGCGGCCCACAAGGTCAAGCGCCTGCACGCCATTGGCCCCTTCATAGATCATGGCAATCCGGGCATCGCGGGCGAATTGGGACATGCCCCATTCCTCGATATAGCCATGGCCGCCGTAAATCTGCTGGGCTTGCACGGCCATGTCAAAGCCCTTGTCGGTGAAGAAGCCCTTGATGACAGGCGTCAAGAGCGACATCAGCCCGTCCGCCTGCTTGTCGCCCAGCCGGTGCGCGCGGTCGAGTTGCGCGGCCCCCCAGAGGGTGAACGCCCGCGCGCCTTCGACAAAGCTTTTCTGATCCATCAGCATGCGCCGCACATCCGGGTGCACGATCAGCGGATCAGCCGGGCCTGTGGGGTTCTTGGTGCCCGTTATATCGCGCCCTTGCAGGCGGTCCACGGCATAGGCGAGCGCGTTTTCATAAGCGACAGCCGCTTGCGCATAGCCTTGCAGCCCCACACCAAGGCGGGCTTCGTTCATCATGGTGAACATCGCGGCCATGCCGCGATGAAGTGTGCCCACCAGCCAGCCCGACGCGCCGTCGAAATTCATCACGCAGGTGGCATTGCCGTGAATGCCCATCTTTTCTTCGATCTTGCCCACGCTGACGGGGTTGCGCGCGCCAAGCGAGCCGTCGTCATTGACCAGAAATTTCGGCACGACAAAGAGCGAAATCCCCTTCGTCCCCTCGCCCCCGCCCGGTGCCTTCGCCAGTACCAGATGGATGATGTTGGCGGCCATGTCATGCTCGCCGCCCGAGATGAAGATCTTCTGGCCCGTGATCTTGTAGCTGCCATCGGCTTGCGGCTCGGCCTTCGTGCGGATCAGCCCCAGATCGGTGCCGCAATGCGGTTCCGTCAGGTTCATCGTCCCGGTCCAGTCCATCGCGACCATCTTAGGCACATAGCGCGCTTTGACCGCATCATCGCCATGCGCGAGCAGCGCGGACACGGCCCCATGCGTCAGGCCGGGATACATGTAAAACGCCATATTCGCGGCCGAGAAAATGTCGCCCACAGCCGAATACATCAGATGGGGCAGGTTCTGGCCGCCGAACTCCTCGGGCAAGTCCAGACCCACCCAGCCACCTGCACGCATCAGGTCGAAGGCGTCCTTGAACCCTGTGGGCGTGCGCACCACGCCATTTTCCAGCCGGCAGCCTTCGCGGTCGCCCACGGCGTTCAAGGGCGCGAGCACGTCCTGCCCAAGCTTGCCCGCTTCCTCGAGGATGGCCGAGGTGAAATCGGGCTCCAGATCGGCATAGCCCGGAATATCGCTTTCCGTGATCTTGAGCAGGTCATGCAGCACGAAATGCAGGTCTTTGGTCGCAGCGGTGAAGCGGGGCATGGCGGTCCTTTCAGCTAGAGCGGCGGGCGGCGGGGGCGTGCAGTACCCCTTCGGCCCAAGTCAGGTCAGATTTTAAATCAGCAATCGCATCTTCCAAATCAGCGCGCTGGCGTTCCATATCGGCCAGACGCGCGCGGGCGATGTCGTAGGTCTTGCGCAACTGCTTGAGTTCGCTGTCATCGCGGTCATACATGTCCAGCAATTGCCGGATCTGTTCGAGCGAGAAGCCGAACCGCTTGCCGCGCAGGATCAGCTTCAGCCGCGCTTGGTCAGAGCGGGTGAAATGGCGGTGCTGACCGTCGCGGAGGGGGAACAGCAGTTCCTTGGCTTCGTAGAACCGCAACGTGCGCGGGGTGACGCCGAATTCGGCGCACATCTCGCGTATGGTTCTGGTGTCTTGCGACATAGGCCCCCCCTGCCACGCAACTGTGGCATGTTGGAAGATAGCCTAGAGAAGTTGACGCAAACGTAAAGATGGACCCGGCGTCAGCTTATGAAATGACGTTACGTTTCGCGCGGCGAAGGCAGTAGCGCGACAGTTTCGGCGCGCAGCTTTTCCAGATCGGCAATCGTGCGCGCAAGTTCCGCTTGCTGGTCATGCAGCACGGCCAGTTGGCGGTCAGCCAGATCAAGGAAGCGCTGGTATTGCACGGCGCTGCCCGCTTTCTGATAGGTTTCAAGCCATTGGCGGATTTCTTCCAAGCTGAACCCGAAGCGCCGCCCTCGCAGGATCAGCGTCATGCGGGCCACTTCGCGCGGGCCATAAAACCGCGCGCGGCCTTCCTTCTGGGGGCGCAGAAGCTCGATATACTCGTAATAGCGCAAGGTGCGCGGGGTGACGTCGAAGCGCGCGCACATCTCCTTGAAGCTGAGTAAGGGTTCCGACATGACCTGCGCTCCTCTCGCCTGTCTTTGCACGGATGCTAGGCTGTTGGCGCGGGCTTGGCAAATCATTCGCGCGCTCTTGCCATTCGCTGCGCGACGGGGCCAGATAGGGCGCAGCCGTCATGGAGGAAATATGGCCAGTTTCGATCCACAAGCCTTCATCAATGCCCTGCCCTTTGCGCATGCGCTGAACATGCGGCTGGAGGAAATCGGCGCGGGCCGCGCGGTCATTTCCATGCCGTGGGATGCCCGCTTCGTGGGCGACCCGCTGACCGGGGTCATTCATGGGGGCGCAGTGTCGGCGCTGATGGATACCTGCGGGGGGGCTGCAGTCATGTCCCTGCCCGGCGGCATGGCCACCGCAACGATCGACTTGCGCATCGATTACATGCGCGCAGCCACACCCGGTCAGCGGATCACAGGCCGGGCGGAATGCTACCATGCCACGCGCAATGTGGCCTTCGTGCGCGCCACCGCCCATGATGAGGAAACCGGAACCCCCGTTGCCACCGCCAGCGGGGCCTTCACATTCGACCGCAAGGACGCTGACAAATGAAGCGGCCTGAACCTGTCCAGAGCGTCAAACACCGCCGCGACACGGCCCTTCAGGCTTTGGTGGGGGGTGTTCCTTACGCGCAATTCTTGGGTATCCAGTTTGAACGCCACGGCGATGAATTGACGGCCGTGCTGCCCTATGATCCGAAGCTGATCGGCAACCCCATCCTGCCTGCCCTGCATGGCGGCGCGATTGCGTCGTTTCTGGAGGTGACGGCGATTATCGAGCTATCATGGGCGATGCTGTGGGATGATCTGGAATCCGGGGCAATCACGGCAGAGGCTTTGGCCGAAAAGCTGCCGCGCCTGCCCAAGACGATTGATTTCACAGTCGATTACCTGCGCACGGGCCTGCCGCGCGATGCCTATGCCCGCGCGCGCGTCAACCGCTCGGGGCGGCGCTATGCGTCGGTGCATGTGGAAGCCTGGCAAGACAACCGCGCGCGGCTGTTCGCGCAGGCCACTGGGCATTTCCTGATGCCGCAATGACCCCCATCACGGACCGGCGCATCCTGCGGCTTGCGCTGCCAATTGTGGCCGCAAACCTGTCTGTGCCACTGCTGGGGGCTGTTGATACTGGCGTTGTGGGGCAGATGGGGGAAGCGGCCCCCATCGGGGCTGTGGGCTTGGGGGCTGTGATATTGGCCTCAATCTATTGGATTTTCGGCTTCCTGCGGATGGGCACGACGGGGCTGGTCGCGCAAGCCGTGGGGGCGGGCAATCTGGCCGAATCGGGCGCGATCTTGACGCGCGGGGTGATGATCGGGCTGGTCGCGGGGCTGGTGATGGTCGCAGGCCAGGCGGCGCTGATGGCGGGGGCCTTCCGCGTGGCCCCCGCAAGCCCCGAGGTCGAGGCGCTGACCCGCGCCTATCTGTCCATCCGCATCTGGGGCGCGCCCGCGACAATCGCGCTCTACGCGCTGACAGGCTGGTTGATCGCGACCGAGCGGACAGGGTCCGTTCTGGTGCTGCAAGTGGTGATGAACGGGCTGAACGTGGTCCTGGACCTGTGGTTCGTCTTGGGCCTGGGCTGGGGGGTCGAGGGGGTGGCTGTTGCCACGCTGATCGCCGAAGGCGCTGGCTTCGCCCTTGGCCTATGGCTGTGCCGCGCGGCATTTTCGGGGCGGCAATGGCGTGACTGGCCGCGCGTCTTTGACCGCGTGCGACTGGCGCGGATGTGGGCAGTCAATGCTGACATCATGCTGCGCTCGGTCACGCTGCAAGGGGCGATGACGGGGTTTCTGTTTGTCTCGGCGGGGTTGGGCGATGTGGCATTGGCCGCCAATCAAGTCCTGTGGCAATTCATGGTGCTGGCCAGCTACGCGCTGGATGGCTTCGCCTTTGCCGCCGAAGCGCTGGTGGGTCAGGCCGTTGGTGCGGGGTCAGTTGCGGCGATGCGACTTGCGGCGTGGCGCTCCTCGGTTTGGGCTTTGGCGGGCGGCGTGCTTTTGGCGTTCGGGTTCTGGAGTTTCGGCCCATGGGTCATCGGGGTGTTGACACCAGTGGCCGAAATTCAGGCAGAGGCCTTGGCCACCCTTCCCTTCGTGGTGGTTTTGGCAGTCATCGGAGTGGGCGCCTACATGCTTGACGGCATATTCATCGGCGCGACAGGCACGCGCGAAATGCGCAATACAGTGGTCTTGGCCGTCGCAATCTATGCCGGGGTGATATGGCTTTTCGTACCAATTTTCGGCAACCCCGCACTTTGGGGGGCGCTTATGGTACTGAATGTTCTACGCGCGGTGTTTTTGGGGGCGCTCTATCCGCGCCTGGAGGCGCGGACCAAGACAGGGGGCGCTGCCCCCTCTTGAGGCGCTTTGCGCCTCAATTCACCCCCGGAGTATTTTCGGCAAGATAAAGTCGCAGGGCGCCTCAGAAGATTACAGCCAGTCAGCGCGCCTTGTGCCGATTGCGCTGTGGATGGTGGCGTGGCCGTCGCGGTCAAGCAGGTCAAGAAGGCCGCGATTGATGTGCCCGATCAGGGACAGCCCCTGATAGACCAGCGCCGAGTAAAGCTGCACTGCGGATGCGCCCGCGCAGATCTTGGCATAGGCGTCCTGCGCGCTGCTGATGCCGCCCACGCCAATCAGGGGGATGTTTCCCTGCGTGAGGCGGGACAGGCTGGCCAGAACGCGCGTGGACTTTTCGAACAATGGCGCGCCTGAAAGCCCGCCTTTTTCGCCTGCATATGCACTTTTCAAACCTTGGCGGTCCAACGTCGTGTTCGTCGCCACGATCCCGTCAATGCCCGATTGCAAGCAGACATCGGCGATTTCCGAGAGTTCAAGGTCGGACAGGTCAGGCGCTATTTTCACGAAAACCGGGAGGGGGCGGGGAAGTGTGGCGCGCGCCTCCATCACGCCTTTGAGAAGGGCCGCGAGGGCAGCCGCCCCTTGGAGGTCGCGCAAAGCTTCGGTGTTGGGGGACGAGACATTGACCGTCGCGAAATCGAGATACGCGCCGCACTCTTGCAGGACTTGGGCGAAATCGGCGGCGCGGTCAGCGCTGTCCTTGTTCGCGCCCAAATTCAGGCCCAGCACTAGGCCCTTGGGCCGCGCGGCCAAGCGCGGCCGGATCGCAGGCACACCTTCATTATTGAAGCCGAAGCGATTGATGACGGCGCGATCCTCGGGCAGGCGGTAAAGGCGCGGGCGGGGGTTGCCTTCCTGCGGGCGGGGGGTGGCGGCGCCGACTTCGACAAAGCCGAAGCCCACTTTAGCCAAGCCGCCCAAGGCCACGGCATTCTTGTCAAAGCCCGCAGCGAGCCCAACTGGGTTGGGCAGGTCGAGCCCCGCCAAAGTGACGCGCAGGCGCGGTGAGGTTACAGGGGCTGGGATCGGGGCAAGGGCCGATTGCAGCGCGCGCAAGGCCAAGCCATGGGCCGTTTCCGGGTCAAAGGCGCGCAAAGCGAGCAGACCAGCGCGCTCGAACAGGCTCATACCAGCCCCTCGGGGAAGATATGGCCTGTCGCCCCCAAGGGCAGGGATTTGTCCCAGACCACATCTGCCATGGTCAGCGCGCGGAACAGATGCGGGAACAGCGCGCCCCCGCGCGATGGTTCCCATTTCAGGCTCGCGCCCAGTTTGTCCGGGTCGCAGGCCACAAGCACCAGATCGGATTCGGTCGCGAAATGCTTCGCGGCTGTTTCCATGACCTGCGCGGCGGTCGAGAAATGGATGTAGCCATCGGTCAAGTCGATGGGCGCGCCCAAAGTCTCGCCCTTGGCGACCAAAGCATCCCATTCGGGGCGACGGAAGATTTTGTAGATCAACATGGGCCGCGTGATGCAGAAAACCGCGCGAAAGGTCAATCTGTCACAAGGGGCCGGGCAGGCGTTCTTCGCTCAAGAGCACATTGGCATCCACAGCCCCCACACCGGGCAGGGTCAGGATGCGGCGGCGCAGGATGCGCTCGAAATCCGACAGATCGCGCGCAACGACCCGCAAGCGATAGTCATAAAGACCAAGGACATGCTGGACGGTCTGGACTTCGGGGATGGCGGATACCGCGCGCTCGAAATCGGCAAGGCTGACGCGGCCTTTGGCGGCGAGGCTGACGCCCAGAAAGACAGTCACACCCAAACCCAGAGCCGCCATGTCGAGGTCAAGGCGCTGCCCTGCCAATACGCCCACATCTTGCAAGCGCTTGATCCGCCGCCATGTGGCAGGCTGGCTCAGGCCCAAAGCGCGGCCAATCGCGCCCGCGCTTTGGGTGGCGTCGCGTGTCAGCGCGCGCAGGATGGCACGGTCGGTCGGGTCAAGGTCGGTCATGGCAGGAGGCGGCGGTGCTGAGTGGCTAAGGGCAGCGCGAGGGGCTCTGCCCCCCAAAAGCTTCGGGAATTCCCCCGGAGAATTTTAGGCAAGATGAAGCTCATATCGGCAGGCTCTGGTCTGACTTGATCTCGGACAGGTGCATCAGCGCTTCAAGGTCGGCGATATGCGGCAGCGTCAGGATGCGGTCGCGGTAGATGTCCTGATAATGGGTCATGTCGCGGGCAATGACATAGAGACGGACATCGACGCGGCCCAGAAAGGTCTGGATTTCAAGCACTTCTGGGACAAGTCGGGCCGCTGCGATAAATTCGTCGAAGGCGCGCGGGTTGGTTTTGTCGAGGGTCACGCGTAAGCTGACCTCGACCGCATAGCCCAAGGCGCGCCAATTGATGACTGCGTGTTGGCCGCGCAGGATGCCATGGGCGCGCAGGCGGTCCAGACGGCGCCAGCACGTGGCCTCTGTCAGGTGGGCGGCTTCGGCCAGTTGGGCCAAAGGGGCGCTTGGGTCGCGCGCCAAATGGCGCAACAGGCGGCGGTCACTGTCGTCTAGGCGCATGGTTATTGAAAGTTTCCGTAAAGGACAAATGATTTTTGCATATATATGACAAATTTCGCAAATATTGAAACGGTTTTTGCGCGCTTCCCCCTATGCTGCGCAGGAGTATCAACCAAGGAGGACGGCATATGCGCGTCTATTATGATCGCGATTGCGATGTGAACCTGATCAAGGACAAGAAAGTGGCGATTCTGGGCTATGGCAGCCAAGGCCACGCTCATGCGCTGAACCTGCGCGATTCGGGCGCGAAAAACATCGTCGTGGCGCTGCGCCCCGGCTCGGCTTCGGCGGCGAAATGCGAAGCCGAAGGGCTGCAAGTGATGGATATCGCCGCGGCCGCTGCGTGGTGTGATCTGATCATGTTCACCATGCCTGACGAATTGCAGGCTGAAACCTACAAGAAATATGTCCATGACAATCTGCGCGAAGGGTCGGCCATTGCCTTTGCCCATGGTCTGAACGTGCATTTCGGCCTGATCGAGCCGAAAAAGGGCGTCGATGTGATCATGATGGCCCCCAAGGGCCCCGGCCACACAGTCCGCGGCGAGTATGTGAAGGGCGGCGGTGTGCCCTGTCTGGTGGCCGTGCATCAGGACGCGACTGGCAAGGCGATGGAAATCGGTCTGTCCTATTGCTCGGCCATCGGTGGCGGGCGGTCTGGCATCATCGAAACCAACTTCCGTCAGGAATGCGAAACCGACCTGTTCGGCGAGCAGGCCGTGCTTTGCGGTGGTCTGGTCGAGCTAATTCGCATGGGATTCGAGACGCTGGTCGAGGCCGGGTATGAGCCCGAAATGGCCTATTTCGAGTGTCTGCACGAAGTGAAGCTGATCGTGGACCTGATCTATGAAGGCGGGATCGCCAACATGAACTATTCGATCAGCAACACGGCCGAATATGGCGAATATGTCAGCGGCCCGCGCATCCTGCCCTACGCTGAAACCAAGGCGCGGATGAAAGAGGTCTTGACGGATATTCAGACCGGCAAATTCGTGCGCGATTTCATGCTGGAAAATTCGGTCGGCCAGCCCTTCTTTAAGGCCACGCGCCGGATCAATGACGAGCATCAGATCGAACAGGTCGGCGCGAAGCTGCGCGCGATGATGCCGTGGATTGCCAAGGGCAAGATGGTTGACAAGGCGCGAAATTAAATTTGGGACTGGCCCGGCGGAAACACCGGGCCTTTTTCATACACGGATCAGAACGGCACATCATCCGCCTGATCGGCGGGCATGACAAACTTGGCCAGGATATGCCGTTGGCCTGCCTTGTCGAAATCGACATGCAGTTTGTCGCCTTCGACATGCACGACTTGGCCATAGCCGAATTTCTGGTGGAACACACGGTCGCCTTCGTCGAAGGCAGGTTTCGCGGTCGTGTCGATCACCATGCGCCGCGCTTCCGTCGGTTGGGACACGGACCGCTCTTGTGCCTGTGCGAAACGCCGCCAGCCGGGGGAATTGTAGACATCGGCACGCGCCGCGCGCACCTCTAGCCCCGACTGCGCGATCGCCCCGCCATAGAGACCCGGCGGCGTCAGCACATCGACATGCGCGCCCGGCAATTCGTCAATGAAGCGGGAGGGCATCTGCCCCTGCCATTGACCATAAACCCGCCTGTTGGCGGCAAAGCTGATCGTGCAAACCTGCTCGGCGCGGGTGATGCCGACATAGGCAAGGCGGCGCTCTTCCTCCAAGCCTTTCACGCCTGTTTCATCCATCGCGCGCTGGGATGGGAACAGCCCATCTTCCCAGCCCGGCAGGAACACGACCGGGAATTCCAGACCCTTGGCCGCGTGCAGCGTCATCAGCGTGACCTTGTCCTCGCCGCCTTCGCGCTCGTTATCCATGACCAAGGCGACATGCTCCAGAAAGCCTTGCAGATTGTCGAAGGATTCCAGCGCCTTGATCAGTTCCTTGAGGTTGTCCAGCCGCCCCGGCGCTTCCGGCGTCTTGTCATTGAGCCACATCTCGGTATAGCCCGATTCCTCCAGAATCGTCTCGGCCAGTTCGATATGATTGACCGATGGCCCCGCGCCCCTGTCGCTGCTATCGATCAGGTCATCGCCCACAGGTAACGGGCCGGACAGCGTGCCGCGATGCCAGCGCGCGATGCCTTCGACCAGCGTGCGCAACTGCGTGGCCCCGGCCCCCTTGATGGCCCCCTGCCCGATCGCGAGCATCGCCCCTTCGACCAAGGACACGCCCGATGTCCGCGCAATCGTCTGGATCGTCGCTTGCGCCTTGTCACCCAAGCCGCGCTTGGGGGTGTTGACGATCCGCTCAAAGGCCAGATCGTCGTCAGGACTGACCGCGAGCCGGAAATAGGCCATCGCGTCGCGGATTTCCTGACGTTCATAAAAACGCGGCCCACCGACCACGCGATAGGGCAAACCGATGGTCAGGAAGCGATCTTCAAACGCGCGCATCTGGTGGCCTGCGCGCACCAGCACGGCCATCTGGTTCAGGCTGAAAGGCGCAAGCGCGCGGGTGCCGCGCTGCAAATCTTCGATCTGCTCGCCGATCCAGCGGGCTTCTTCCTCGCCATCCCAATGGCCGATCAGGCGGAGCTTCTCGCCCGTTTGCGCTTCGGTCCAGAGCGTTTTGCCCAAGCGCCCCTCATTGGCAGCGATCAGGTGGCTTGCGGCGGCCAGAATATGCGGCGTCGAGCGGTAATTCTGTTCCAGCCGCACCACCACGGCGCCCGGAAAATCTCGCTCGAACCGCAGGATATTGCCCACCTCGGCGCCCCGCCAGCCATAGATCGACTGGTCGTCATCGCCCACACAGCAGATGTTCTTGTGGCCCCCGGCCAGCAGCCGCAGCCACAGATACTGGGCGACGTTCGTATCCTGATACTCGTCCACCAGAATGTAGCGGAATTTCTGTTGCCACTGGGCCAGGATGTCGGGATGGGCCTGAAAGATGTGGATCAGATGCACCAGCAAATCGCCGAAATCGCAGGCATTGAGCGTTTTCAGCCGGGCCTGATAGGCGGCGTAAAGCTCGGTCCCGCGATTGTTGAACGCGCCCGCTTCCGAGGATGGCACCTGCTCAGGCCCCCAGGCGCGGTTTTTCCACTGGTCGATGATCCCGGCCAGAAGCCGCGCGGGCCAGCGCTTTTCGTCCATATTCGCGGCCACGATGAGTTGCTTGAGAAGCCGCAACTGGTCATCAGTATCCAGAATCGTGAAGCTCGCTTTCAGCCCCACGAGTTCCGCATGACGGCGCAGCAGCTTCGCGCTGATCGAATGGAAGGTGCCCAACCAGCCCATCCCCTCCACCGCATCGCCAAGATATCCGCCAAGCCGCAGCTTCATCTCGCGCGCGGCCTTGTTGGTGAAGGTCACAGCCAGGATTTGCGACGGAAACGCCCGCCCCGTGCCAAGGATATGCGCAATGCGCGCGGTCAGCGCCTTGGTCTTGCCTGTGCCCGCGCCTGCCAGCATCAGCACAGGCCCGTCCATCGCCTGCACCGCCTGCATTTGCGCCGCATTCAGCCCCTGCAGATAAGGCGCAGGGCGCGCAGCCATGGCGCGGGCAGAAAGCGGCCGGTCAGTGTTGAAATCGCTCATGTGCGTGATCATAGCGCCGCGCGCGCCTAAGGGGAAGATTTGTTCCACTAAAGTTCTAAGCACATTTTGTTCGTATTGCGACAGATAGACGCAATATTGTTTCGCGGACCTAAAAATATGTGATGCTGCACTTGCAGCAAAGCCGCAAATTGTGTCGAATTGTTACGTGGGGTTTACGTAGCCTGAAAAACAACGCAATCCTTGCGCCAGCTCGCGTACTCGCGCCAACATTCTGCCCTTGAAAGGACCGTCATGGCCCAATTCCGCAAGATCCTTGTCGCCAATCGCGGCGAGATTGCCATTCGTATCATGCGTGCTGCCAACGAACTTGGGAAGCGCACAGTCGCGGTCTATGCCGAAGAGGACAAGCTGGGCCTGCACCGCTTCAAGGCAGATGAGGCGTATCGGATCGGCGAGGGGCTGGGGCCAGTCGCGGCCTACCTGTCGATTGATGAAATCATCCGCGTGGCGAAGCTGTCGGGCGCGGACGCGATCCATCCGGGATACGGGCTTTTGTCGGAAAACCCTGCGCTGGTGGATGCCTGCGAGGCCAATGGGATCACCTTCATCGGCCCGCGCGCCGACACGATGCGCGCGCTCGGCGACAAGGCGAGCGCCCGGCGCGTGGCGATTGCCGCAGGTGTGCCGGTTATCCCCGCGACCGAAGTGCTGGGCGAGGATATGGCAGAGGTCAAGCGCATGGCCGCCGAAATCGGCTATCCCTTGATGCTGAAAGCCAGCCATGGCGGCGGCGGACGCGGCATGCGGCCCATCAACGGGCCGGACGAAGTGGAAACCAAGGTCCGCGAAGGGCGGCGCGAGGCGGAAGCGGCGTTCGGAAATGGCGAGGGGTATCTGGAAAAGATGATCCTGCGCGCGCGGCACGTCGAAGTGCAGTTGCTGGGCGACACGCATGGAAACCTTTATCACCTGTTCGAGCGGGATTGTTCGGTCCAGCGGCGCAACCAGAAAGTCGTGGAACGCGCCCCCGCCCCCTACCTGACGCCAGAGCAACGCGCCGAGATTTGCGAGCTGGGCCTGAAGATCGGCCGCGCCGTGGGCTATCAGAACGCAGGCACTGTCGAGTTCCTGATGGATATGGATGAGGAAAAATTCTACTTCATCGAAGTGAACCCGCGCGTGCAGGTCGAGCATACTGTGACCGAGGAGGTCACGGGCATCGACATCGTGAAGGCGCAAATCCGCATTGCCGAAGGCGCGACCTTGGCCGAGGCCACAGGCACGCCCAGCCAGGGCGATGTGACACTCTCGGGCCATGCCGTGCAGTGCCGCGTCACGACCGAGGACCCGCAAAACAATTTCATCCCCGATTACGGGCGCATCACGGCCTTTCGCGAAGCGCATGGGATGGGGCTGCGGCTGGATGGGGGCACGGCCTATTCGGGGGGCGTGATCACGCGCTACTACGATTCGCTGCTCGTGAAGATCACCGCTTGGGCGCCGACACCGGAAGAAGGGATCGCGCGGATGGACCGGGCTTTGCGCGAATTCCGCATTCGCGGGGTCAGCACGAATATCGAGTTTCTGATCAACCTGCTCAAGCACCCGACCTTCCTCGATTACAGCTATACGACGAAGTTCATCGACACCTCTGCAGACCTGTTCCAGTTCCGCCGCCGCAGGGACCGCGGGACGAAAGTTCTGACCTATATCGCCGACATCACGGTGAACGGGCACCCCGAGACGGCCGGGCGGCCCAAGCCCGCGCCTGGGCTGAAAGCGCCCGTTGCGCCGCGTGTGCCGATGACGGCCCCGCCACGTGGCGCGAAGCAAATTCTGGACGAGCAAGGCCCGCAGGCTGTCGCTGACTGGATGGCGGCGGAAAAGCGGCTGCTTCTGACCGACACGACCATGCGCGACGCGCATCAGTCGCTTCTCGCGACGCGGATGCGGTCCATCGACATGATCCGTGTCGCGCCGGCTTACGCCCATACGCTGCCGCAATTGTTCAGCGTGGAATGCTGGGGCGGGGCCACGTTCGATGTGGCTTACCGCTTCTTGCAGGAATGCCCGTGGCAGCGCTTGCGCGATCTGCGCGCGGCGATGCCGAACCTGATGACACAGATGCTGCTGCGCGCGTCGAATGGCGTGGGCTATACGAATTACCCCGACAATGTGGTGCGCTTCTTCGTCAAGCAGGCCGCTGAGACGGGGGTCGATGTGTTCCGCGTGTTCGACAGCCTGAACTGGGTCGAGAATATGCGCGTGGCGATGGATGCAGTCCTTGAAGCGAACAAAGTCTGCGAAGGCACGATCTGCTACACGGGAGACATCCTGAACCCTGACCGCGCCAAGTATGATCTGAAATACTATGTCCAGATGGGCAAGGATTTGAAGGCTGCGGGCGCACATGTGCTGGGGCTGAAGGATATGGCGGGGTTGTTGAAGCCCGCTTCGGCCACGCTGCTGATCAAGGCGCTGAAAGAGGAAGTTGGCCTGCCGATCCATTTCCACACGCATGACACCGGCGGGATTGCAGGCGCGACGATTCTTGCGGCGGCAGCTGCGGGTGTGGATGCGGCTGACGCGGCGATGGACGCGTTTTCCGGCAATACCAGCCAACCCACATTGGGGTCCATTGTCGAGGCGTTGCGCCATACTGACCGCGAAACGGGGCTGGATATGGGGGCGATCCGCAAGATCTCGGATTACTGGGAAGGGGTGCGGGCGCAATATGCAGCGTTTGAAAGCGCGCAACAGGCCCCAAGTTCCGAAGTCTATCTGCACGAAATGCCGGGTGGCCAATTCACCAACCTGAAAGCGCAGGCACGGTCTTTGGGGCTGGAAGAGCAATGGCCACTGATTGCGCGCACCTATGCTGATGTGAACATGATGTTTGGCGATATCGTGAAGGTCACGCCGTCGTCAAAGGTTGTGGGCGACATGGCGCTGATGATGGTGTCGCAAGGCCTGACCCGAGCCGATGTTGAAGACCCCAACCGCGAGGTCAGCTTCCCTGATTCGGTCGTCGATATGATGCGCGGCAATCTGGGCCAGCCCCCCGGCGGGTGGCCAGAGGGGATTTTGCGCAAAGTGCTGAAGGGGGAAGCGCCGAATACAGACCGGCCCGGTCAACATCTGGAGCCTGTCGATCTGGAGGCGGTCCGTGCAAAATTGATCGAAGATCTGGGTGGCTTCAAGGTCGATGATGAAGACCTGAATGGGTATCTGATGTATCCCAAGGTGTTCCTCGACTATATGGGGCGGCACAAGGTCTATGGCCCGGTGCGGACCCTGCCCACGTTAACTTTCTTCTACGGGATGCAACCGGGCGAGGAGATCAGCGCCGAGATCGACCCCGGCAAGACACTGGAAATCCGCCTGATCACTGTGGGCGAAACGGGCGAGGATGGGGAGGTCAAAGTGTTCTTTGAACTCAATGGCCAGCCCCGCACGATTCGCGTGCCGAACCGCGAGGTGAAGGCAAAGACGGCGCAGCGCCGCAAGGCCGAGAGCGGGAACGCGGCGCATGTGGGCGCACCGATGCCGGGATCGGTGGCAAGCGTGGCCGTGAGCGCAGGTGCCAAGGTGAAGCCCGGGGATCTGTTGCTGACGATCGAGGCGATGAAAATGGAAACCGGGCTTCATGCGGACCGCGACGCAAGGGTGAAGGCGGTTTATGTGCAGGCGGGCAGCCAGATCGAAGCCAAGGATTTGCTGATTGAGCTTGAGGACTGACCTTTGACGGAGGCGCCGGAAGCGAGGGCATCGAGCCCCCGCTTCCGGCGTTGCCACAGGTGGCGTCAGCCGGTCGTTCGTTCTGGAGGGGGCGCGGGCGGCGGGGGCATCGAGCCCCCTTCGCCCGCGTTGCCACGGACAGCTTATCGCAACCGCCTGCCGCAAGCGCTGTTGATTCCGGCTCTGTTTTCGCCCAAACCGCGTAGCGCACAGTTAGGGATCGCCATACAATGACACGAATCGACACGACCTTTGCCGCGCTCCGGGCGCAGGGCCGCAAGGCATTTGTTTCCTACATCATGGCGGGCGATCCCGACCCGGAAACCTCGTTCCAGATCTTGCGCGGTTTGCCAGCGGCGGGGGTGGATATCATCGAGTTGGGTGTGCCCTTCACCGATCCGATGGCAGATGGCCCGACGATCCAGCTTGCAGGCCAACGCGCCTTGGAAGCCGGGCAAACGCTGGGGACCACGCTCGAGATGGTGCGCCGCTTCCGGGCCGAGGATACCACAACCCCCATCGTGCTGATGGGCTATTACAACCCCATCTACAGCCGCGGTGTTGACCGTTTCCTGACCGAAGCCAAAGAGGCAGGCATTGACGGGTTGATCGTCGTGGACCTGCCCCCAGAAGAGGACAGCGAATTGTGCCTGCCCGCCCAAGCGGCGGGATTGAATTTCATTCGTCTTGCCACGCCCACGACAGATGCCGCCCGCCTGCCCAAAGTGCTGCAAAACACGTCTGGCTTTGTCTATTATGTCTCGATCACGGGCATTACCGGTGCTGCGGCGGCGCAAGCGGGCCAAGTGGGGCCGGAAGTCGCACGGATCAAGGCGTCCACGGACCTGCCTGTGATCGTGGGATTCGGTATTTCCACGCCAGACGCAGCGCGCGACATTGCCGCCGTCGCGGATGGCTGTGTCGTAGGATCAGCCATTGTCAAGGAAATCGGTGCAGGCCGTCCCGTGGCAGAGGTGCTGGAGTATGTCCGCGCGCTGGCCGACGGGGCACACGCGGCCTGAGCAGGGTCAGCGCAACATCGCGACGGGTGGCAGGGCCGCTGCCATCCCTTCGCCCATGACAATGACCCACCAGAGCTTCCCATTGGGGTCCTGGTGCCAACCAACCCCAATTTCATTCGCGCGGCGGTCCAAGATCACAGCGCGGCTTTCGGGCTCCAGCATCCAGCCATTGACCGTTTCGACATCTGACTCGAATGTCTCGGATACCGCTTCGCCGACAAAGGCACCCGTATAGCCCGCGCGCTGCGCCCGCTGCATCGGACTGGTCCCGTCTGATCCCCAATGCCAAGGGCGTGACTGGAAGGACATATCTTGCGCATGAGTGGCCGCGGCGCTTGCCAAGGCTGCATTTGCCACAACTGGCGGCAAACCGTTCTGCGCGCGCATCGTATTGACACCGTCCTGCATCCGCTGGCGCACGCGCGGCGCATCATTGGCGGCAATCCGGAACACTGTGGGCAGCGGGCGGCCATCTGTCCCCATGGGAATCGGAGTGGTGTTGACAGGCTCGCAGGCCGCAAGAGCGAGGATCAATGCAACCGGAAGAGCGAACTTGTGCAGCATGGGACAGGCTTTCTTGAGTGAACAGGCTGCTCCATACTCGCTATTCGTGCTGGTTTCAAACACAACTCACTGTGATTCTGCACCTGCACAATAGCCATGCAGCCGAGTCAGGGGATCGTGGCGCAAAACCCGCAATTCGGGTGCGAAAGTGTTGCGAATTTGACGATATGGGGGAAATCCTGTGCGCGCGCCTAAATCTGACCGTTGCCTTCGGTCGCAGAAAATGATTTCACCTCATTACGACATATCGTCTTGGGTGCCTGTGCCTGAGAAAGGTCGCAGGTAATTACTGGAGGTTAACATGAAAAAGATCGCTCTCGCCGCCGCTCTGTCTCTGGCTGCAACTTCGGCTTTCGCTGGCTCGGCTGGCGGCAAGTACAAAGAACCCGTCGTGGAACCGGCTGTTGTCGTTGCTGACACAAAGTCGTCCTCGTCGGCTGGCATCGTTGTTCCGCTGCTGCTGCTTCTGGTGGTCGCTGCTGCTGTTGCATCGAAGTAATTTCGGTCGCCGACTGATACAGAATGACGGGCCTTGGCCCGTCATTTTTGTTTTGATAGGGCGCAGAGAAATAGAAGTCCTTACTTCTGTGACAGCCAACCCGCAGACTGTGCAGCCTCAGAGTGCTCCTGATATGAAAACACCTGCTGATCTATATATCGAACTTCTGAAAAACACTTTGTCTTTTGCTCTTTGGCCGGAGCCCCCGATGCCGTTGGGCTATTTCGGGCGTAGCCGCAATAGTCCGGGCGCAGCTTTGGGGCGGGGGATCAACTCGGTTCTTGGGATGACCAATCTGGTTTTGGCGCGCAAGCCAAGCTACTCGCAAGATGCGCGCGCAGGTGGCGAAGTCTGGCCGGGCTACGCAGATACGATGGTGGGCCGCAAGCGTCTGGACAATCTGGAATTTTGCGTGCGCAACGTGCTTGCCGACAAAATTCCGGGGGACGTTATAGAGACCGGGGTCTGGCGCGGAGGATCGTGCATCTTCATGCGTGGATTGTTGGCCGCATTCGGGGTCACAGATCGCAAGGTGTTTGTCGCTGACAGTTTCGAGGGGCTGCCCAAGCCGGATGTTTCAAAATACCCAGTCGATAAGGGCGATATCCTACACCAGTTCGATTTTCTGGCCGTAAGCGAGGCACAAGTGCGCGCGAATTTTGCCCGTTACGGTTTGCTCGATGAGCAGGTCGTCACGATCAAGGGCTTCTTTGCCGACAGCCTGCCCCATGCGCCTATCGACAAACTTGCGATCCTGCGGCTGGACGGGGACATGTATAGCTCGACCATGGACGCATTGAACGCGCTTTATGACAAGCTGTCGCCCGGAGGCTATTGCATCGTGGATGATTACGTCTTGCCCACATGCGAACGTGCGATCACCGACTTCCGTAGCGCGCATGGGATAACTGAACCGTTGATCACCATCGATAATATTGCAAAATACTGGCGCAAAGCCTGATCGCGGCAGGGGCGATCAGCCCCATCCCTGCAAATTCGCCTCGATGACCTGCACAAGCGCGTCGATATGCGCGTCGTCCTCGTTCAGGCAGGGGATATAGGTGAAGTGCTCGCCGCCGGCTTCCTCGAAGCTTTCGCGGATTTCTTCGTTGATTTCTTCGAGCGTTTCAATGCAGTCGGCTGAAAACGCAGGGGCGACGACAGCGAGCCGCTTCACGCCTTGCTTTGCCAGGTCAGCGACGTGATCGACCGTATAGGGGCGCAGCCATTCTTCGGTACCGAATACCGACTGGAAGGTGGTGACGATCTTGCCTTCGTCCCAACCCAGCGCCTCGCGCACCAGACGGGTCGTTTTCTGGCATTGGCAATGATAGGGGTCGCCTTCCATCAAGTAGCGCTTGGGCATCCCATGGTAGGAGGCCACGAGCACTTCGGGCTTATCCTCCATCGCGTCATAGGCGCGCTGGATCGATGCAGCGAGCGCCTTGATATAGGCGGGATGGTCGAAATACGGAGTAACCGTGCGCGCGGCGGGTTGCCATTTCTGTGCCATCAGCGCGCGGAAAAACTGGTCGCAGGCCGTGGCAGATGTCGCGCCCGCATAATGTGGATAGAGGGGGAAGAACAGGATCTTTTCGCAGCCCGCTTTCACCATCGCATCAACCTTCGACTGAGTTGACGGGTTGCCATAGCGCATACAGAAATCGACCATGACATTGTCGCCAAACCGCGCGGCGATCTGATCGGCGATCTTTGCGGTCTGGTCCTTTGTGATCGTCATCAGCGGGCTTTCGCCCTTGTCGTGGTTCCAGATCGACTTGTAATTCCGCCCAGATGTGAAGGGACGCTTGGTCAGGATCACCAATTGCAGCAGCGGCTGCCAAAACAGCGGCGAATAGTCGATCACGCGACGGTCCGAGAGAAATTCGTTCAGATAGCGCCGCATCGACCAATAGTCGTAATTGTCAGGCGTGCCGAGATTGGCGACAAGAATGCCGATCTTGGCCTGCGGCACCGGGGGGTGATCGGGCTGGGCGAATTCCAGCCGCCCTTCGCCGGGCTTGTGCAGATGGACAGGGCAGCCCTTGGGTGCAGATTGCGGCTTTGCGTCGAGCATGGCTGTATCTTTCATGGCTACTCCCTTTCCTGTGCTGCACATAGCGGTTTTGCGCGAGGTTTCAATCCAAGGGCCGGGATTTAACCGAATCGCTGAGCGGTGTTTCCGGCACGCCCAGTGCATCAGAGAGCCGCGTGCGCGCGGAACCGGGCCGCAAGGGCTGCGGCTGGCTGGCATCAGGCGCCCAGCCTGTCAGGAAAATCAATTCGAATGTCGCGCGCATGTGTCCATGAACGTCCGTATGATGCGCTGCGTAAATCTGTGCTGTGCGGCGAAACAGCGCAGGCGGCGCGGGTGTGCGACGGCGTGCGGCCAACGCGTTGCGCTCACCCATGGCGCGCAGGTCGGCATAGAGGCGACGCAGATCACGGTAGCCCACCTGTTGCACCAGATTGTCGGCGACAGGTAGCGCCAGCCCCGCGCGCTGCAACACTCCGCCCCAATCGCGGATTTCGGCCATCGGCAGCACGCGCGGGGACAGTCCACCCGTGACCTCTATTTCCGCAGTGGCGAGGGCTGCGCGCAATTCGGTCAGGGTCTGGCCGCCGAAGCACACGCCCAGAAACAACCCGTCGGGCTTGAGCGCACGGCGCGCCTGCACCACTTGGCCCACAGGATCCGCCGCCCAATGCAGCGCCATTGCGTGAATGACCAGATCATGCGCGCCGGGGTCGAGGTCCAGCACAGGGCTATCGGCCACGACGCGCGCATTCGGCAAGAAACCGGCCCAGATTTGCGGCAAACCTGTCACGATGGCGGGGGCTGTAAAGGTTCTGTTAACCTCGGACAGGCGAAGATGCAGTTCTTCGGCGGCGATTGCGTGTAAGAACAGATCGTCTCCCGCGCGCACGCCGGAGCGGTTGCGCGCAAGGGTCACAGGGCAGGCAAAATCAGGGGGCGTTCGGCTCATGTGGGGGATGTAAGAAATGCTGGCGGAAAAGCAAAGCACTTGGCTGCGTTCTGCAAGCCTGCGCGTGATAAACGCCCTCTACCCGCCAACATGCATGACCTGCCCGGCCCAGGTGCATGAACACGGCACACTCTGCCCTGATTGCTGGCGCGCGACACCGTTCATCTTCGGCACCTGCTGCGATCTGTGCGGCGTGCCCCTGCCCCATTCTGGCATCGAGAGCGCCGATACCGCCCCGATCTGCGACGATTGCCTGACGACCGCGCGCCCATGGGAGCAGGGGCGCGCAGCGCTGCTTTACGGCGAACGCGCGCGGCGGATTCTGCTGGGGCTGAAATACTACGATCGGCAAGACCATGCGCCCATTGCGGCAGGCTGGCTTGCGCGGGCTTCCGCCCCGATGATCCGTCCTGACATGCTGCTGACCCCAGTTCCGCTCGCATGGTCGCGGCTGGTCAAACGCCGTTACAACCAAGCGGCGCTGCTCAGCCGGCTGATGGCCAAGCGCCTGACACTTGACCATTGCCCGGACCTGCTGATCCGCACCCGCGCGACAGGCACACAGGACGGGCGCGGGCGGGCGGGGCGCTTTGCAAATGTCGCAGGCGCGTTTGCCCCACACCCGCGCCGCGCGCACCTGATCCGGGATCGCCATATCCTGCTGGTGGATGACGTGATGACCTCGGGCGCGACCTTGGCGGCTTGCGCAGAGGTGTTGCTCGCCGCAGGCGCAGCCTCGGTCCGGGTCAGCGTTTTGGCACGGGTCACGCGGATGGCCTGAACTTCCCCGGATTTTCATGGCGTTGCGTTGCACCCGCGCGCCAAAGGGCTATAGTTTCGCGCATCACGCGGGATAAAGGGTCGCCTATGCAGAGCATCGAAATCTATACCTCGCCCACCTGCGGGTATTGCCACGCAGCCAAGCGGCTGTTGCAGGCCAAGGGCGCAGCCTTTGTCGAAATCGACCTGATCCGCACCCCCGACCGCCGGGCCGAAATGATGAGCCGCGCCAAAGGCCGCCACACAGTCCCGCAAATCTTCATCGGGGGCACGCATGTCGGCGGGTGTGATGATCTGTATGCCCTTGACCGCGCAGGTAAACTTGATGCGCTGCTGAATGGCTGAGGCAATGGGCTTTCGCGCGGCACTTCTGCAACTGACCTCCTCGGACGATCCAGAGGCCAACCTGCGCGACACTCGGGCGTTGGTGCGGGAAGCCGCACAGGGCGGTGCTCAGATCGTGCTGACGCCAGAAGTGACGAACTGCATTTCCGCCTCGCGCGCAATGCAGGAGACAGTTTTGCAGACAGAGGCGGACGACAGCACCCTCGCTGCTTTGCGCGCAGACGCGCAGGCGCTCGGGGTGTGGCTGCTGATCGGCTCGCTTGCCTTGAAAACCGACGATCCAGATGGCCGATTTGCCAACCGCAGCTTATTGATTGGCCCCGATGGCGGTATCGCGGCGCGCTACGACAAGCTGCATATGTTCGATGTTCAGGTTTCCGATACCGAAACCTATCGCGAATCGGCGGGGTTCCGGCCAGGCACAGAGGCCGTGGTGGTGGACACAACGCTTGCAAACTTCGGCCTGAGCATCTGCTACGATCTGCGCTTTGCCTATCTCTATCGCGCCTTGGCCAAAGCGGGGGCCGAAGTGCTGGTTGTGCCCGCCGCTTTCAGCCCAGTCACAGGGGCCGCGCATTGGGAGACACTCTTGCGCGCGCGCGCCATTGAAACTGGCTGTTTCGTGCTCGCCCCTGCCCAGACGGGCCGCCATTCTGCCCGCGATGGCCGCGCACGCGCGACGCATGGGCACAGCATGGCGATAGCACCTTGGGGCGAGGTGCTGCTCGATATGGGCACCGAGCCGGGCCTTGGCTTTGTCCAGATCGAGATGGACCGCATTCTGGAAGCGCGCGGGCGGGTGCCTGCGATCTTCCACGATCGCCCCCTGCCCGCGCCCCGCATCGTCAAGGCAGGCGCATGACCAAGTCACCGCGCTCTGATCTGGCCAATGTTCTGTTCAGCGAATTGCTGATGGCCGAGCAGTTGGCGCGCAACCGCCTGTCGAAAGTGCTGCCGCGGGGGATGGAGCTGTCGCATTTCGGCGTGCTGAACCTGCTCGCGCGGATGCAGGCCGAACGCACGCCCGCCGAACTTGCCCGCGCCTTTCATGTCACGCGCGGGGCGATGACCAACACTTTGGCCAAGCTCGAATGGGCAGGCTATGTGCATATCCGCCCCGATTGGGACGACGCACGCCGCAAGATGGTCGCGATCAGCCCGGCCGGACGCGCGGCGCGCGATGCGGCTTTAGCCGCGATCAGCCCGCTGATTGACGACATGGTACAGGATCTGGGCGAGGAACGTGTACGCCAGACAGTGCCCGTTCTGCGCGAATTGCGGCTGCGGCTGGAGCAGGATTAAAGCATGTCGCGCATATGTGGGAACCGGTTTTGCGCCCGAGACATGCGACGCTAACAGGCGTCAGCACGCTTTCCTTCATGCAGGGGCTGGGCTATCTCTGATGTAGACCAGATCAAAGGCCCGCGCATGAACCGTTCCGACAACCCCGCTGACCCGTTCAAAAAGGCTCTTTCGGAAGCCGCGCGCACGATGGCGGATGCGCCTGACCTGACGGTGACCTATTCGGTCGACCCCCCCGGTATAAGCGGCGACACGATGCGGCTGCCGCAAGTCACGCGCCGTTTGACGCGTGACGAAGTGATGCTCGCCCGCGGGACCGCCGACACCCTTGCGCTGCGGCATCGCTTCCACAATACAGGCACCCACGCGCGCTACTTGCCACAGGGCCAGATGGCGCGCGATCTGTATCAGGCGATGGAAGAAGCGCGCTGCGAGGCCGTGGGCGCGCAGCATATGCCCGGGACGGGCCGCAATATCGACGCGCGCATCGCCCATGACGCGACGCGCAAAGGCTATGCGCAGATTCGTGACCGGCAAGATGCTCCGCTTTCGGTCGCAGCCAGCTACATGATCCGCGAATTGGCCACTGGCCGCGCTTTGCCCGCGGGAGCCGACAATTTGCTCGGACTGTGGCGCGGGTTCATCGAAGAACGCGCGGGCGCAACGCTTGAAGGGCTGGACAAGGTGCTGGCCGATCAGGCGGCCTTTGCCCGTTTCGCGCGCCAATTGATCGACGATCTGGGCTATGGCGACCAGTTGGGCGACGACCCCGATGATACGGGCGACGAAGATGAGGGCACCGACGATCAGGCCAATGATGAGCCCGACACGCCCGAAAACCCCGACAGTCAGGGCGATGACAGTCAGGATGACGAGCAATCCGAACAAGACAGCCCCGCGCAGGACAGCGCGCAGGCCGATGCCGCGCTTGATCAGGACAGCGATGACGACATGTCCGAAATGTCGGACATGCCCGAAGCCGATGCGCCGCTGGAACCGCCCCCACCCCCGCCGCATTCGGAAGCATCCAGCGATTACAAGGTGTTCGCCACCGATTTTGACGAAGAGGTCCATGCCGAGGATTTGGCGGAACCTGCCGAACTCGACCGGCTGCGGGCGTATCTGGACCAGCAGCTTGAGCCGCTCAAAGGGGCAGTGTCGCGGCTCGCGAACAAGCTGCAACGGCGCTTGCAAGCCCAGCAAAACCGCTCGTGGCTGTTCGATCTGGAAGAAGGCACGCTCGATGCGGGGCGCTTGGCGCGGGTCGTGGCCAATCCGACCACGCCCTTGTCCTTCAAGCAGGAAAAGGACACAGAATTCCGCGACACGGTCGTGACGCTTCTGCTGGACAATTCCGGGTCCATGCGCGGGCGGCCGATTTCGATTGCAGCGATTTGCGCCGACGTTCTGGCCCGGACGCTTGAGCGCTGCAATGTAAAGGTCGAAATTCTGGGCTTTACCACCCGGGCATGGAAGGGCGGCCAATCGCGCGAGCGCTGGCTTGCCCAAGGGCGCAGCCTGCAGCCGGGGCGGCTGAACGATCTGCGCCATATCATCTACAAACAGGCCGATGCACCATGGCGGCGCGTGCGCCCGAATTTGGGGCTGATGATGAAAGAGGGGCTGTTGAAAGAGAATATCGACGGCGAGGCGCTGGAATGGGCGCACCGGCGCATGATGGCCCGGCCCGAGGCGCGCAAGATCCTGATGGTGATCTCGGATGGTGCGCCGGTCGATGACAGCACATTGTCTGTGAACCCCGCGAATTATCTGGAAAAACACCTGCGCGATGTGATTGCGATGGTGGAACGGCGCAAGGCCGTGGAATTGCTGGCGATCGGGATCGGTCATGATGTGACGCGCTACTACAATCGCGCAGTCACCATCACGGATGTCGAACAATTGGCAGGCGCGATGACCGAGCAGCTTGCCGCACTCTTTGACAAAGACCCACGCGCACGCGCGCGCTTCATGGGGATCAAACGTGCGGTGTGATTTGGGTTTTGGGGTCAGGGGCAGACCGTGATCCATGCCATCGCCTTGATATTGCTGTGTCAATTGACAGGCGAGACTGTCGTGCGGCTGAGCGGCGTGCCAGTGCCAGGACCAGTTTTGGGTCTGGCATTGCTGTTTGGGCTGATGCTGGCATCGCCCCGGATCGCGGCGCTTGTGCAACCCGTGGCCGAAGGCATCTTACGACACCTCTCGCTGCTTTTCGTACCTGCGGGCGTGGGTGTGGTCGGCCATCTTGGCGCGCTTGGGGCATTTGGGGGCGAGTTGGCGCTGGTGCTTGTCCTTTCGACACTCCTGGCGCTTGTGGCCGGTGTGGTGACTTTTGTCGTCGTGGCCCGGCTCAACGGGGGCGGCAACGGAGGAAATGAGCCCGATGAAGGATAGGTGTCGGCGTTCGGAACGTGTCCGTGATCGCGGGTTTGACACATCATTGCTGCCGGAGCAGCGCAAATGACCCCCGATTTTGCGGAAATCTGGTCCTATTTGGCCAAAGAACCGCTGATCTGGCTTTCCGCAACGCTTGTTGCCTATCTGCTGGGTGACTATCTGGCAACACGGGCTCGGCGCCATCCTCTGGTCAACCCGGTTCTGGTTGCAGTTCTGTTGCTTGCCCTTCTGCTATGGGCAACTGCAACACCTTATGCGACATATTTCGAAGGCGCACAGTTCGTCCATTTCTTGCTTGGCCCTGCGACAGTGGCGCTGGCCTTGCCTCTTTGGCGACATGCGAACGCGTTGCGCCATGCGCTGCTACCAGCGCTTGCGGCGCTGTTGGTCGGCGCGGGGGTCGCAATCGCTTCCGCCTTGGCCTTAGGCAAGGCCCTTGGCCTGCCCCCTGCCCTGCTCGCGGCCCTTGCCCCCAAGAGCGTTACTGCCCCCGTGGCAATCGGGGTGGCAGAGACAGTTGGCGCATCGCCCACTTTGACGGCTGTTCTGGTCATCCTGACCGGAATGACGGGGGCCATCATGGTCACACCATTGATGCAGGCATTGGGCATCCGCGATTGGCGTGCGCGGGGTTTTGCCGTCGGGGTGGCGGCGCATGGCTTGGGGACGGCGCGCGCTTTGCAAGTCCACCCACAAGCGGGGGCATTTGCGGCCATCGGAATGGCGTTGAACGCGATGCTGACCGCTGCTTGCGCGCCATATATTCTGCGCTGGTTCTTGTAGGGCGCTGCGTTGTCCTAAGCCAAGCGGCGTCTTTGCGATACGCGCAACTGTCGTCTAGGCCCGCTCGGACGCTTTTTTGTCACACGTTCGGCCAATTGCGCCCATGACCGCATCTTCCCTACTGCAACGCTGAAGAGGGGCAGGCAGAGCGAGATGAGGCCACACGATAGCGGCACACGCCGAATGCCCCATACCAATGTGACAAGTCGCTCCGAAAGCCAAACCACGAGCTTTAACCAGAACCCCGATCTCTGCCTCTCGACAATGCCACCAAGAAGTGAACAATACATGAACATGTGTTTGATTCGCGTCCAAGCTGCCCTAAACCATTCCAAATGACCCCTCTGACACTCGTCTGGTTCAAACGTGATTTGCGGGTGCAGGATCACCCGGCGCTGGCTTTGGCGGGCCCATATGTGTTGCCGGTCTATATTATCGAGCCAGAACAATGGTCTGAGCCAGACGCGTCCGCCCGACAATGGGCGTTTACGAGAGAGGCGCTACAGACGCTGCGCGAGGATCTTGCCGCACTCGGTCAGCCCCTGATCCTGCGGATGGGCGAGGCTGTGGCGGAACTGTCGCGGCTCTGCGCACGCCACAAGATCATGCGCATGATCAGCCATGAGGAAACCGGGACTGCGTGGAGTTATGCGCGCGATAAGCGGGTGGCCGCTTGGGCCCGCAGCGCAGGCGTGGAATGGATCGAGCTGCCGCAATCGGGGGTCATCCGGCGTCTGCGCTCGCGTGATGGCTGGCAGGGGCAGCGGGATGCGTTCATGCGCGCCGAGCAAGCGCAAGCGCAACCCTTGGCCGATTTGGCTACAGAAACCCCAAGCCTGACGCATCTGCCTGATGCGCGCGCTCTGGGGCTGAGCCCGGATGCGTGCCCACACCGTCAGCGGGGCGGGCGGGCGGCGGCAGAGGCGGCGCTGGACTCGTTTCTAAACATACGCGGACAAGGGTATCGAGTGCAGATGTCTTCGCCCCTGACAGCAGAACGGGCCTGTTCGCGGCTTTCACCTTACCTCGCGCTAGGGGTTCTGTCGTTGCGTCAGGTCGAACACGCCCGTCAAGCCGCCCGTGCGCAGCATGGACCGAGCGGCCAATGGGGGGCAGCGTTGAACAGTTTTGGCAAGCGGTTGGCGTGGCGCGATCACTTCATCCAGAAGCTAGAGGATGCGCCCGATCTGGACCAAACCTGCCTGCATCCCGCGCATGAGGGGCTGCGACCCCGCGATCCAGACCCGATCCGGCTGGCCGCCTGGGTCAAGGGTGAAACCGGTGTGCCCTATATCGACGCCTGTATGCGCTATCTTCGCGCGACAGGCTGGCTGAATTTCCGCGCCCGCGCGATGCTGATGAGCTTTGCCAGTTACCACCTGTGGCTCGACTGGCGCGTGACCGGGCAGCATCTGGCGCGGATGTTCACGGACTACGAACCGGGCATTCACTGGTCGCAATGCCAGATGCAATCGGGCACGACGGGGATCAACACGATCCGCATCTATAATCCGGTGAAACAGGGCCATGACCATGACCCAGAGGGGCGGTTCATTCGGACTTGGGTGCCGGAACTGGCGCAAGTGCCGCTGCCACATCTGCACAGCCCCTGGACCTGGCCCGAGGGGGCGCGACTTGCAGGACGCTACCCGGAGCCGGTCGTGGACCTTGCACAGGCCGGCGCGCAGGCGCGCGCGGCCCTGTGGGGCTTGCGGCAGCAGGCAGGGTTTCGCGATGTGGCGCAGGCGGTCGCTGTCAAGCACGCCTCGCGCGCGCGCGGGACAGATCGCAGTTCAGCCGCAAGCATACGGACTGCGCGCAGGGCCAAGCATGACCCTGCGCAACTGGCTTTGGACTTGTAGAATTTGGCATATCAAGGGCGCAGGTAAGCGTAGCCTTCGAACTGCAATCCCATCAGCCGCACAGCGCCCGAGGGCACGACGTTTGCCTCTGGGATCAAGGGCACTTCGACATTGGTGCGCTGCATGATCGACTCGTCCGTATTCAGGCAGGCCGAAAAGGTCAGGTTTTCATGCGACAGGGACAGGTCCGACACCCGGTCGGCCACAGGCGACAAGTCCTTGCGCAGCATCGTCAGACCGGGGCCGTAGGTCGCGATCTCAACCGTCGCGGTCTGGCCAAGCGCGGCATAGTGGCGGATGATGTTGGTGGCGTTGTTCAGAGCCATGTTCATCGTGGCGGGGTTGTCCTCGTCCACGTGGATGGCGGCTTTGGGGCCACCGGCAAGGGCCGCAAGCGGGGCAAGGGCAAGCGTGGCAGCAAGGGCAAGCGTGGCGGCAAGGGCAAGCGTGGCGGCAAGGGCAAGGGATGCAGCGACAGGGCGCAGGGGCATGGTGGGTTCCTCCAGACTGGGTGACGCCCTCCTCCCCAAGGGCCAATGACAGAATGCCGCAGCGCGGGGCATCGCGAATTTGTTATTTGCATATGTGAATTTGATTACTGTCGCGCGGGCCATTGCCTGCAACGCAGCGCCCCCTATCTGACACCGAAACGCAAAAGGACCAGCCATGCCCAAAGGGGTGCATAAGCGCGACTTGCCAGAAAAACCTTGCGCGACCTGCGGGCGGCCGTTCACGTGGCGCAAGAAATGGGAAAAGGTCTGGGACGACGTGCGCTATTGTTCGGACCGCTGCCGGGCAGAGGCGAAGGGCAAGGCGCGGAAGCGTGAGCACAGTGGCTCTTGATAGGCGATCACTCTATGACTGCTTGGAACCCATGAACAGTGACGCGACACTGACGCCAATGTGTCTCGATATGCTAAAGTCGTGGGCTTGTCGGCAAGGTTTTCGTCGCGCGTAATTGACCTTCAAAGCCGCAAGCGCTCTTGTGATGCGAAGGAAATTTTCAGCCCGAGGTTTTTCCAAGTCCCTTCGCCGTTTCGCCCTTATCTGCGCCCTGCCCGCAAGGCTCGCAACCCCGGCGGTGGCGGAGGCGACGATTGGTCTGGGCCTGTCCTTCAGCTTCGGCGCGCGCGGGTGAATACGGGCGTGGGGCTGAGGGGCGGACAGCGTTCATGCAGGCGCCCCCGGGCGGGTATTTATAGGTATTACCGTTAGCATATCCGCGACCCTCAAAAAAGTCATTGCGCAGGACGAGCGCTGCAATGTGGCTGCGCCCAAGGCAGCCAAGGACCGGCGGCTTTGCCGTTTTCAAAATGAAACGCGTTGACCGTCCGCTCGATCCGTATAGCTGCCCTTCAAAACAGAGCCGCACAGCGCGGGAACCATTTCGTCAAGTTTCGCGTACTACCGCCCAGCCCCCTGCCCCTTGCGATAGGCGGACGGCGGTTGCCCAATCTGCGCCGAAAACGCGCGCGAGAAGTATCCCGCCGTCGAAAAACCCAAGCGCCGGGCGATGTCTTGCACGGGCATGTCGGTTTCACCCAGCAGGCGACGGGCTTCAAACAAGCGGCGCTCTTGCAAGATGGCCAGAGCCGTGCGCCCGCACGCCACCCGACAGGCACGTGTCAGATGTGTGGGTGTCACGCCCAAGGCCGTGGCATAATCCGACACATTCAGCGCGGACCCAAATTCCCGCTCCAGAAGCGTCGTGTAGCGCGCGGTCAGCCGCTCGTTTGCATTGCGCGGCACCGCCCCGCGCGGGTCATCACCATCCTGCGCAGTGTGACGGTCCAGCCAGATCGACAGCAGACCCACCTGATAGCGCGCAGCGCGCTCTGCCTGCGGCTTGCCGCCATCCAATTCACGCTGGATGGCATCGACCAACTGGCCGACCTCTGCATGAGAGATCGCATCGCGCAGGCGCAGATGCAGCGGCGTGTCGGGCAGGTCAAGACCATGGCTCTTGCCAAAGAAGATCGCCATCCCCTGCACACGGGTCATGGAATGGAACGAATGCATCACACCGGCCGGGATGAATATCGCGTTATGCGGGTGAAAGCCGCGCGGGCTGCCCGCAATGTTGATGCGCCCTTGCCCGTGGGTGAACCAGAGGAAAACAGGCTCTTGCAAGGCGCGCAGAGTCTCCAGCCGCCATTTCGGGCCAGAGGCGAGTTTGGCAATCGGGATCAGGCGCAGCCGTGATGGTTGTTCGGGAATGTGAATCATTCTATTTGTGTCCCCTCAGACTTTGACAACACTAAGACGTGAAAGGGGCAGAGGAAGCGTGAATCTTGCTCGGTGATGCATAGGCGCTTGAATTCGCACGCCTGCGTTGCAATTGAGTGACTCGGCGAATTATCCCAGCGGCACACTCCGCCACGCCCCCATCCGCGCGCGAAACCATGTCCTTTGGCGTTTCGCATATTGGCGTGTGGCAAGTGTTGCGTCTGCTTGCGCTTGCTCCAACGAAATATGGCCTTGCAGATGCGCGATCAGTTCGGGCGCGCCGATGGCTTTGGCCCAAGGTGCCGCTTGGTCCCAGAACGGCAGCACGGCGCGCGTTTCCTCTAGCGCGCCTTGGTCCAGCATCTGCGCAAAGCGCTGCGCGATTCGCGCGTCGCCCCAGTCACGGTGCGGGTGCAGCACAAGGGCCGTCGTCTGGGCGAGGGGCAGAAGCGGCGGGGGCGTCGCGTCCTGCCAAGCGGCCAAGCCCTGCCCGGTGGCGCGCAGCACTTCCCAAGCGCGCTGCACCCGCGCGGGGTTGGCTGTGTCGATACGGTCGCGGGTCGCGGCGTCCAGTTCGGCCAGCAAGGCAGCCGCCCCAGAATTCGCGAGGCGCTGATCCGCCTCGGCCCGGATCGCAGAGGGCGTGGGCGGGATTTCCACCAATCCTTCGGTCAAGGCCCGGAAATACAGCCCCGTCCCCCCCACAATCACCGGGTTTGGGTGCTGCGCCAGAATATCCTCGACCGCGCGCAGCCAATGACCCACGGACCAATCGTGCCCGCGTGCGACATGGCCATACAGCAGATGTGGGACCTCTGCCTCTTCCGCCACGCTTGGCCGCGCCGTCAGAACGCGCCACATATCCCAAACCTGAAGCGCATCGGCATTGACCACATACCGCCCTTGCGCGCGCGCGCAAGCCAAAGCCAGTGCCGATTTCCCGCTCGCTGTCTGGCCTGCGATCAACACAGGCCGCGCCGGGTCCGGGGGCGTTTCCAGAAGCGCCAATACCCCGCCATCGCTTTGTGCCATCCCTGCCCGCTTTCACATTGAACCTGCCTGCGTTTTCCGACATTTTGGCGCGCGACGAAAGCGCGCCGTTGCGCGCAGGAAGGAATCCCATGACCAGTGCCCGACCAGAGCTCCAAACCACCTACAAGCGCGTGATGCTAAAAATCTCGGGTGAGGCATTGATGGGCGATCAGGGTTATGGCCTGCACCCCCCCACTGTCGCGCGGATCGCGCAGGAAGTGCAGTCAGTGCATTCCTTGGGTGTCGAGATTTGTATGGTCATCGGCGGCGGCAACATCTTTCGGGGCCTACAAGGCTCGGCCCAAGGCATGGAGCGCACCACCGCCGATTACATGGGGATGCTTGCCACTGTGATGAACGCGCTTGCGATGCAGGCGGCACTGGAATCGCTCGGGGTATTCACCCGCGTGATCAGCGCGATCCCGATGGATCAGGTCTGCGAGCCCTATATCCGCCGCCGCGCAGTGCGGCATCTGGAAAAGAAGCGCGTTTGCATCTTTGCAGCAGGCACCGGGAACCCCTATTTCACCACTGACACCGCCGCCGCCCTGCGCGCCTCCGAGATGGCGTGCGAAGCGATCTTCATGGGCAAGCAGGTGGACGGGATCTATGACAGCGACCCCAAGAAAAACCCCGATGCCAAACGCTACGATGCAGTCAGCTATGACGAAGTGCTGCGCGCTAATCTAAAAGTGATGGATGCGTCCGCGATTGCGTTGTGCCGCGACAACAAAATGCCTCTGATCGTGTTCTCGCTTGATGAACCGGGCGGGTTCCGGGGTATTCTGAGCGGTGAAGGCACCTATACACGCGTGCATGCCTGACCTGTAGCGGACAGGCTTTCCCTGAACGCGATTTCACGCTAAACGCAAAAGAAATGCCCGAAATGATGAGGCAGAGCAGGAAGGAGTGAGCGATGGCAGATGATCTTGAGATTGATATCGACGACCTCAAGCGCCGGATGGATGGCGCAATGGCGGCGCTCAAGTCCGAATTTCTGACATTGCGCACCGGGCGGGGCTCGGCGTCTATGCTCGATCCGATCCAGGTCGATGCCTATGGCCAGTCCACCCCGATCAACCAGTTGGGCACTGTCAACGTCCCCGAGCCGCGCATGGTCACGATCAATGTCTGGGACAAGTCGATGGTCAGCAAAGTCGAACGCGCGATCCGCGAATCGGGACTTGGGATCAACCCACAGCTCAATGGCACGATCATCATGCTGCCGATCCCCGAATTGAACGAAGAACGCCGCCGCGAATTGACGCGCGTTGCTGCCAATTATGCCGAACATGCCCGCGTGGCGGTGCGCAATGTGCGCCGCGATGGGATGGACAAGATCAAGAAAGCCAAAGCCGCAGGCATGTCCGAGGACGAACAGAAACTCTGGTCCGAAGAAATTCAAGAATTGACTGACAAATACATTGGGCTTGTCGATAAGACATTGGAAGACAAGCAACAGGAAATCATGCAGGTCTGATCCGGCCCGCAACAACCGCAAGGTGCAGGATGCGCGACCAAAGCCCGAATGCAGAGCCCAGTGACCCGCCCAGTCACAACCGCCTGCATGTGGCGATCATTATGGACGGCAACGGACGCTGGGCCACGCAACGGGGCTGGCCGCGCCTTGTTGGTCACCGTAAAGGGGCAGAGCGTGTGCGCGAATTGGTCGAAGCCTGCCCCAACATTGGTGTGCGGTATCTGACGCTTTATGCGTTTTCGACGGAGAACTGGAAACGCTCGACCGAAGAGGTCATCGGCCTCATGTCACTTTTCGCGCGTTACATCCGGCGCGAGGCCGACCGGATGCGCCGCGACGGGGTGCGGATGCGCTTCATCGGTGACCGCTCGCGACTGGAACCCAAACTGCGCAAGCTGATCGACTGGATCGAGGTTGAAACGTCCGTCAATGACAGGCTGCATCTGACAATCGCGCTGAACTATGGTGGGCGCGATGAATTGTTGCGCGCGATGACGCGGGTTGCCGAAGATGTTGGTTCCGGTGCGCTTGACCCCGCAAATGTGGATGAAGCCGCGATGACAGCGCGGCTTGACACACATATGCTGCCCGACCCCGATCTGGTGGTGCGCACATCGGGCGAAACGCGGGTGTCGAACTTCCTGCTCTGGCAGGCAGCCTATGCCGAATACGTGTTTACACCTATCCTGTGGCCCGACTTCACGCCACAGCGTATGGTCGAGATTTTGAACGATTTTGCCGCGCGGGACCGTCGTTTCGGGGGGGTCAAGGTTTGAAAACTGCAAGCGGCAGCTTCACCGACCTGCGCGCAAGGACATTGTCCGCGCTGGTCTTGCTGACGCTTGGGGCTGTTTCCTTGTGGTTGGGCGGTCTATTTTTCGCAATCCTGGTCTGCGTCATGGTCGGCGTGATGGTCTGGGAACTATCGCGGATGCTCGACCCGGAAAGCGTGATGACCCGTCATGTCATGGCCGGAATCGCAGCAGCGGTGGCGCTGTTCGTTTTTGACTTGCGCCTCTCCGGGCCCGTGCTCTGGTTGGCTTTGGCCGTTGCAGCCTTGCTGCTGGCCATTCGGATGCCGCGCGACAAAGTGTTGGCCGGGGTTTACCTTGGCTTGATCCTATTCGCTGGCTTCGAGCTGATCGAATTGCGCGACGAAGCTGGTCCGCTCTGGGTGCTCTGGCTGATCTTGATCGTGATTGCCTCTGACATTTCGGGATATTTCGCCGGGCGGCTGCTCGGCGGTCCGAAACTCTGGCCACGTGTCAGCCCGAAGAAGACGTGGTCCGGCACTGTGGCAGGCTGGATATGTGCGGGTTTGGTCGGACTGGCTTTTGCACCCGCCCTTGGGGCAAGCTGGGTTCTGGCACCGCTTTCGGTGTTGATCGCCATGGCGGGTCAAGCCGGGGATATCGCCGAAAGCGCTATCAAGCGCCATGCAGGTGTCAAGGACAGCTCGAACCTGATTCCCGGCCATGGGGGGCCGATGGATCGGTTCGATGCGTTGATTGCGAGTGCGCTGATGGTCATGATCCTGACAGAAACGGGGCTTCTGGCCTTGGCGATGGGCTGACGGGATGCGGGTTTCGGTCTTTGGCGCAACAGGCTCGATCGGGGAAAGCACCTTCGATCTGCTCACGCGCCGCGCGGATGTGCAAACCGTCGCCCTGACCGGGGGCCGCAATATCGCGCGACTGGCCGAACAGGCGCGCGCGCTGCGGGCCGAATTGGCCGTGACCGCGCATGACGATTGCTACACGGACCTCAAGGAAGCGCTGGCGGGCACCGGGATCGCAGTCGCCGCCGGAACCGAGGCCCTGATCGAAGCCGCGACCCGCCCCACCGATTGGGTCATGTCTGCCATAGTAGGGGCTGCCGGCCTTGCACCGGGGTTTCGCGCTTTGAAGCAAGGCGCGACGCTTGCTTTGGCCAACAAAGAGTCACTTGTCACCGCCGGGCCGCTTCTGATGGCAGAGGCCGCGCGCCACAAGGCGCGTATCCTGCCAGTGGATAGCGAACACTCGGCCGTCTTTCAGGCTCTGGTAGGCGAAGATGTCTCGGCCGTCGAGCGGGTCATCATCACCGCATCGGGCGGGCCATTCCGGGGCTGGACGCTTCAACAACTGGAAGGCGCAACGCTTGCGCAGGCCCAGAAACACCCTAGCTGGTCGATGGGCCAGCGGATCACCATCGACTCGGCGTCATTGTTCAACAAGGCGCTGGAACTGATTGAAACGCGTGAATTTTTCGGCTTCGCCCCGGAACAGATCGAAGCCGTGGTCCACCCGCAATCGATCATCCATGCGCTGGTGGGTTTCCGCGATGGCGCGATGATGGCGCATATGGGGATGCCCGACATGCGCCACGCCATTGGCTACGCGCTCAATTGGCCCGAGCGGGTTAATCTGCCTGTTCAGCGGCTCGATTTCACGACGCTGCGCACGCTCAGTTTTGAAGCCCCCGATCCTGTCCGCTTCCCCGCCCTGCGCCTCGCGCGCGAGGTCATGGCGCTGCGCGGCCATGCAGGTGCGGCGTTCAACGCGGCCAAAGAAATCGCGCTCGATGAATTTATCGCGGGGCATATCGGCTTTCTGGACATGGCACGACTTGTTGAACGTGTTTTGGACAGGCTTTCGCCGGATTCTGGCCTGACCGCGCCTATATGCTCGCTTGAAACAGTGCAGGCGATGGACCACTTAGCACGGCAAGTGGGACGCGACGTGGCGCAAAGTCTGCGCAAGTAACAAAGGGGCGCGATTTGGATCTGGTTGGCCTGTTGCCGGGATTTGGCAATTTTTTCTACACGATCGCGGCTTTTGTGGTGGTGTTGTCGATCATTGTGGCCGTGCATGAATACGGCCATTACATTGTCGGGCGCTGGTCGGGCATCTATGCAGAGGTGTTCTCGATTGGCTTCGGGCCTGTGCTACTCAAACGCACCGACAAGCGCGGGACAGTCTGGCAAATCGCCGCGATCCCGATGGGCGGTTATGTGAAGTTTGCAGGCGATGCAGGCGCGACCTCTGCCAAGGACGATGCCGCGTTGTCCGCGATGGACGCGGCAGCGCGACGGCGGACGATGCATGGCGCTCCGCTCTGGGCACGGGCAGCGACTGTGGCGGCGGGGCCTGCTTTCAACTTTATCTTCGCCTTCGCCGTGTTTGTGGCGCTTATGCTGTGGGAAGGTGTGGCGATTGATGAGCCCGTGGTCGGGCAAATCACCCCCCTGCCCGCGCAACCCTTCGACTTGCAGCAGGGCGACCGGATTTTGTCGGTTGAGGGCATCGACACACCAACACTGAGCGCTTTCCTGAGCGCATCCGAGGACTTGCCCGCGAACCCTGTGCTGACCTACCGCGTTGACCGCGGCGGCATAATCCGTGAAGTGACAGGCCCCCATCCTATGCCGCCGATTGCTGGCTCTGTGGCGATGAAATCCGCTGCACGCGACGCCCAGATGCAACCGGGCGATGTGGTGTTGTCGATGGATGGCACGCCTGTCGCCACATTCCGCGAATTGCGCGAGATGGTGGCACAGTCCGAGGGGCGTGCGATTGCGCTTGAAGTCTGGCGCGCGGGCCAAGTTCTGAACCTGACGCTGGAACCCCGGCGCACAGATTTGCCATTGCCCGAAGGCGGGTTTGAAACGCGCTACCTGATTGGACTGACCAGCGGGGCGGTGTTTGAGTATCAAACCCGCACGCCGGGTTTGGTTGAATCTGCCAGCATGGCTGCAAGCCAGATTTGGCGCGTGGCGCGCACCTCGCTGGAGGGGCTATATTACATGATCGTGGGGCAGATCAGTACGTGCAATCTGTCAAGCCCGATTGGAATTGCCGAAGCCTCGGCGGCGAAAGCCAGCGACGGGGTGATCGAACTGCTTTGGTTCATCGGGGTTCTGTCCGTGGCCATTGGCCTGTTGAACCTGTTCCCGATCCCACCGCTTGATGGCGGGCATCTGGTGTTTCACGCCTATGAAGCAGTCATGCGCAAACCAGCCAGTGATCAGGCGATCCGGGTGATGATGGCCGCAGGATTGTCGATTGTGCTGACGTTGTTTGCAGTTGCCTTGTTCGCGGACCTGACCTGCTAGAGCATGTCGCGCAAAAGTAAGAACCGGTTTTGCGCAAAAGACATGCGATAACAGATGACAAGAGCGTGTCGCGTGAATGCAAATAAACGCGACACGGTCTAAGTCAAAAGCGCGGAACCGGACATCCAGTTTCGCGCTTTATTCTTTTGAGCCGGCAGCTTACCGCGCGGCGTTTAACGCCTCGCGCGTTTGCGGGGTGGCTAGTTGGGAGTGAAGCCGCTCGAATTCTGTCAGGGCCTGCGCGCGCTGGCCGCTGTTCAGATAGGCATAGCCCCGCAGCATTGCCAAATCCCGGCGCAGGCTGCCGTTATTTTGCTCCATCGCGTTGAAATACCCTATGGCTTGGCGGTAATCCCCTTGCCGGAAGGCGCGCACACCGCGTTGATCCAGAACAATCGTCTCGATCTCGCGCCGCTGCGTATCGCTGAGCATAACGGACGACGCCACTTGCGCGCCCTGTTCGGTCATGTTCATGCCCAGATAGGACAGGGCCATGCCATAGGTCGCATCGCGCCGCACATTGGGGCCCAGCGCATCGCCCACACGCGCGGCTTCCTGAAAGCCCACAAGCGCCTCGGTCGGGCGTTGGTGACTATAGGCGCACCATGACCGCTCATAAAGCACATCGACCGAGCGGGGATTGGTGGACGCAGCCAAGCAGCGGGCGAATTGCTCTTGCTCTTTGAGGCGGCGGACTTCGGCAACCCGACCATCCCCGCGCAGAGGCAGCGCCCCTCGCACAGGCGCGGGGGTGGGAACGAAGGCCGGCGCGGCTGCAATTGGGGCAGGCGCCGGGGCTGACGCAACGGCAGCAGGGCGCGGGGCAGCGGCCACAGGTGCGGGCGCAGCGCCTACATTAGCCCCGGTCAGACGGGCATAAAGCGCATCAAGCTGCGCCTGCGCACCGGGATTTGTGCGGCGTGCCAGGGCGAAAGCGTCATTCAATTCGGCGCGCGATGCAATCGCATTGGTCTTTTCCAGCGTCGGCTGCATTAGTGCGTAGCTTGGGCACGACTGGATCGTGTTGCGATAGGTCGTCAGTGCTGTGCCGTTTTGGCCCGCGAGGATATACATATCCGCGAGAAGCCACGCATTGTTAATGCGGTCACACGTCATGATCTGCGGCGAGCGTCGCGCGATGCCGATGGCCGTCGCGGCATCCCGGCTGACTGTCGCGCGGTCAAAAGCGTCTTGCGCCGCATTGAGTTCAAGCACGCGGAGCAACTCGGTCGAGGGCGTCCAGCCCGGCACACGCGCGCGCCCGGCTTCAATCGCGGACCGCGCGCCGGAATAGTCCTTGCGCTCGATGCGCCGCCAGATTTCGGATTCGTCCACACTCGCTGTGGTCTGCGCCGCCATCAATTCATTCAGGTCGGCAGGTGGGCGCCAATCGGGGAAGGCTGCGCGCAAGCGGCGCAATTCCGCTTGGGTCGCAGCGGAATCGCTCTGGCTGATATAGTAGCGCAACGCGCGCAAATCCTCAAAGCTTGCGGTCTGGCTGGCCGCTGGCAAAGGCGCAAGCGCCAACAGCAATGCAGTCAGCAAAGCCGAGGATACAAGGAAGCGCAAACGCGCGGATTTTGGGGTCAGATGGGCACGCATTCCGGCAAAGTCTCGTTCGCGGCGATCATGGCAAAAAGCTGCAAGGTCGCGGGATAATAGGGTTGGGCGGCGCTGAAGGGGGGGATCGTCGCGCCGATCGTATTGCGCGCTGAGCAAAGCGTCAGGCCCGCAAGCGCCTGATAGCCCGGATCGCCACTGGTCTCGAGCACCACGCCCGAAAGCGGCTCGATCACTGTGGGCACGCCCACACCGGGCTGAACTGTGCGCTCATAGACCGCCGCCATCCGGCGCACGGCATTGTGCTGGGGCAGGCGCGACCAGATCAGAAACAACGGCACGCGCAGCGCTTCATAGCCAGTATTGGGCGACATCGTGGCCGAGGCCACAGCCCGACCGCCGGCAATATCGACCCAATCCGGCACCAGCCCATCCGTCGCCAGATCGTGCAACAATGCCTCGCCATGCTGGGCGCAGACCGCAAGCATACTCACCCCTGTTGCCGCCGCCACTTCGCGCATGGCGAGCGGCATGTAGTAAGACGGGTTGATCGTCATATGGGTCGGGTGGCTGAAGCCCACCGAGGCGGGCAGGAACATCGTCTTGTCCGACGCGCCCGGCATGGCGACCACGCAATTTGCGGCCAAAGCTTGAGCGATTTCAGTTGCGCGCGTCAGATAGCCTCGGTTGTCGAAAGCGGATGCACCACGCACCAAGGCCCAGGCAATGAACAAATCCCCATCGGAGGCGTTGTTGCGGTCAGGGACAGGGTTTGCTTCACCCGGCAACCAGCGCCAAGCGAACAGCGCATCGGGGCGCACGGCCAGATGCCGCTCGGTCCATTGATACATGCTCGCGAATGCGGGGCCATCTTTGAAGACTGTGGCCAGATACATGCCGTATCCCTGCCCCTCGGTATGGCTGGCACCGTTCTTTTGCAGCGTATCAACGACGCGGCCTTCGGCCGTCAGGAAAGTGGTTTTCCATGCGTCCCAAAGGGGGCGGGCCATGACGGACAAATCCACTTTTCCAAAGGCAAAGGCCGGTTGGCCCATCGCCCCGGCAAGCCCCAACCCTCCCAGAGCTGCAAGCAGTTCTCTTCGGTTCATGTCTTGTGCTCTCTTGTTGAAACGACCAGACGCAGGGCCACGAGGGCCGAGATCAAGGCCAAGGCCAAGATCATCAGAGTGTAGAAGATCGGGCGCGCCGACACGAAATTACCCATGGCAGAACGGAAGTTCTGCATCGACCATGGCTCTAGCAGGACCGGCCTGCGGTCAGGCGCGATCCAGTTGTCCCAATAGCCTTCATGGGTCAGGATCGAAACCTGCCCGCGCGGCCCGCCGCCATAGGCGCGCGCGCCTGCAACCGCATGCGCGATCGCGTGCATGTCACTGTCAGGGCTGCGCAGCATCCAGATTTCGTCAGGGCGGTCCGCGTCCAGTTGGAACAGGATCGCCTGTCCCTTGCGCTCGGCCAACCAGCGGTTGAGCTGATCGCCCGAGCTAGGGAAAATCCGGTCCATCACCCAGCGGGCCCCGTCATTGACATTGGTCCAGCCATTGCTGAGCGCGGCGCGCAAGCTGCTGACAATGCCGTTTGATGTCTGCCTGCGCCGCGCGAAGGGGTCATCGGCTTGGGCAAACAGCGCCATCGGATCACTGGCTTGCGGCAGGCTGGGCAGGTTCAGCACGGTTTCTTCCAGCAAGCGCCGGTCGGCGCGGTGGTGCGATGTGGGCACTGAACTGAGGTCGTCAATCGAGATCAGATGCAGCGTGGCTGGCCGCGTATCGGCCTGACTGCGCGCGAGCGCGGCCTTCAGCATCAGCACATCACTTTCGCCCCAAGCGCGCGCGCTCAGGTCATTCATGCGCAGGCTGTCAGGTGTCAGCGCACCGAAGGCGAGGTCCATATCGGCAATCGCCATGGACGGGCTATAAGGCACATTGATTGTCGAGGTATTTGCGATTTGCAGGAACGGCCGATCCACGACCGGACAGGGCAGATCCGGCGGATCACCGGGGATCATCAATTCGAAGCTGAGCGTGTTGGTGCCCGGCTGCAAGATGCGCGCTTCAAAGTCGATGGGGAACAGGCTGATGAACTGCCCCCCCTCGTCGCGCAGCGGCAGCAGTCGGATCGACTGGCCGTTGACGCTCAGAAGCAACATGGAATTGTCGGGCAGACCTGTTGCATAGGCATAATCAAAGTTGATCCGCGCCTTGACCGCCGTCAGCACCAGCCAGTCATCGGGCAGGCGGAACGGATAGTCCCGGTGGGCGTAGCGCTGGGTGAAATTCTCGGTCGGCACCCCGAAAGCCGCAAAGGGAATGTCCATTTCCGGCAAGATCATTGGCGCACGAGTCGCAGCGGGCTGTGGCGCAAATTGCGGGATTTGGGCAAGAAGATCCTCGGGCCGTGTTGTATCCGCGATTTCAAGCACCATGACCTGCGCGCCGTCCCCTCCTGTTTGGTAGGACACGCGCCCCACCGGGCCGGGCAGCACAGTGACGCGGGCAAAAGCGCGGGTGCTTTCCTGCACAGTCCAGAAATCCGTAAAGCGGAACACGACCGGATCGCCCAGAAGCGAACGGTTGAAAGTGTTGACCAAGGCCGCGCGCCACGCGGGCGCCAGATCGGGCATCCGGTCCAGACCACGAATTTCGACCGGCTGGCTGGAGGCCGATTGCGCAGCCAGAGCCATCATGAAGCTTTCCGGCCCCACGGCGGTTTCGGCGTGATCCACGACCAAGCCCGAGCGTGCAAGGTCGAAATCCGTCCACAGATCAAACGCGGCTTCCGGTCCGCAGAAGATGCGATGGCCTTGCACGAATTCCAGAACGACCCGATTGCGCCCCACGACCAGCACATCCGCAGGCAGGTCAAGCAACGCAGGAGAGAAGCCCTCGAAATTCCCGAGTTTCACATTTCCGACATTACGCCCATTGATTTCGACGCGTACTAGCGATCTTTCTGGCAGAATGTCGATGCTGGACTGGGTTACAAGCTGCAATTGGCGATGCGCGCCGGGGCTGCTGATATAAAGGTCGAAATCCACCCGCGACCGCTCGCCGGTCACGCGCACAGAACTGCCAGAGCGGCGCAATTGCAGATCGGTCAGGCGCAAGGGCGTGATCCAGTTGGTAAAGCCCTGTTGCGCTGCGGTATCAAAACCCCGGCGCGCAGGGTCCGAACGATCCTCGGCCAGAACTGGGGCTTCCAGACCGGGTAGGCCCGGCAGGGTCAAACCATCGCTTTCGGGCAAGGTGATCATCCCGCCCGTGCCTTGGGCTATCGCACCAAAAGCTGTGGACGACAGGATCACGGCAAGCGCCAAGCTGCGCAGATGCAGTTTCGTCATGTCGCCGCTCCCAGATTGGACCCCGCGCCCTGCCCATCGGCGCGCTGCAAATGGCGGAAGGCTGCGGGCGAATACGGGCGCGGCAGGTCAGGATTGACGATTTCGGGATCAAACGCCTCGCCAAAGGCCAGGATATGCGCAGGCCCTTGGACAGCATTGATCTCGATCCGGTCGCGCTCGGCAGCCCGGCGGCGGCGGGCAGGTTCCGCGGCCAGCGCGCGCATCGTGTGATAGACCCCGGCAAAGGCGAGGGAAATCATGTAGCCAAAACCTGCCAACAGCCCTTTGGGCTTGTTCTTGGAGGCGCGGATGGCCTCCCACACCGCCGAGTCCCCAAAGATCAGATGCGCAATCGTCTCGCGCACGATCATCTGCTGGTCAGGGTCCACGCGCACGCCCACGATAATCCCCTTGTTGTCGCGCTGCACCGACTGGACCTGCACGCGCACGGCATTTTCCAGATGTGGCGATTTGGGGAATTCGGGGGTGAAATAGAACACATAGCCTTTCTGCACGGCCGCGATCTCGTTCATGTCGGTATCTGGCCCCGGTTGCAGCAAAATCCGCGCGCCCGAGGTCGAGGCGTCCAGCACTGTGGCACCCGTAAACGTATATTGCCCATCGCGCCCGAGGGCTGCGACGGCGGGCACTTTCATCTCGACCCGCGGCACGGCGCGGCGCTGCTGACGCTCGCAAATGGTGCGCAGGGCGGCGGACAGGATCATGAAGTTAAACACGGCCCAGCCCCCCACGATCATCAGGATCGTGTGGTCGCCGGGGAACAGAACCCAACGGATCGCCGCCGCAATCACCCCGGCAAGCCCGAGAAGCCAGACGAACAGCAGCGGCTTGTAGATCGGCGTGATGAAATCCTCGTCCAGCGTTTCATCCTTCGCCGTCACATTGAACTTCGCCCCACGCGGCTTGAAGATCGTCTTGATCACGATCCCCGACAGATAGGGAGCCTGCGCAGTTTCATAAAGCTCGGACACCAGGGGCCAGCGCACCCGCGCATAAAGCGCGTTCTGCACCATGAAGCTGATCGCCATATACGCGCCCATATAGACGAGCACTTCTTCAATCGTAGCCACAAAGATTTGCAGCCCGAAGAACAAATAGGCCAAGGGCGCAATGATAAAGATCATCCGCACAATCGGGAACAGCCAGAAGGTCATCGAATTCAGATAGCACAACCGCTGCGTCAGGCTCATGCCCTTGCGCCGCAGAGGGTTTTTCAGCATCAAAAGCTGCATCATCCCCGCCGCCCAGCGACCGCGCTGCTGGATGAAGCTGACGAAGGTTTCCGGCTGAAGGCCCGCGATCATCGCGTGATCAACATAGAGCGACTTCCAGCCGCGCGAATGGATTTCCAGAGCGGTTTCAGCGTCCTCAGTAATCGTGTCGCCTGCGAAACCGCCCACATCATCCAGCGCCGCGCGACGCAGCACCGAAGCCGAGCCACAGAAGAACGCCCCGCCCCAGCGGTCCAAACCCCGGTGGCCTTGGTGATAGAACATCTCGTTTTCCGGCGGGCAATCACGGCGCAGGCCAATGTTGCGCTCGACCGGATCGGGGTTCAGGAAGAAGTGGGGCGTCTGCACCAGAAACAGCTTCGGATCGGCCACGAAATAGCCCACTGTGCGCGCCAGAAAGTCGCGCGCGGGCACGTGGTCGGCATCGAACACCACGACCAGATCGCCATTCAGCTTTTCCAAAGCCGCTGACATGTTGCCCGCTTTCGCGTGCTCGTTCTTGGCGCGGGTCGAATACATCACACCCAGATCAGCGCAAAGTTGCTGCAACTCGGCCCGGCGCTTCCGGGCTTTTTCGGAAATCGCGGGGTCTTCGTGGTAGCAGCGCTGATCCGTGCCGCCATCGTCACACAGCACCACAGTCCGCTTGTGGGCTGGGTAATGCATGTTCTTGGCGGCCGAGAGCGTAACGGCAAGCATCTCGGTCGGCTCGTTATAGCTAGGGACCAGAATATCGACCGTGGGCAAGGCACTTGCCGCCACTTTCGGCGGCAAAGTGCGGTTCACAGGGTCGGCGGTGATGAAAGAGCTGACGAAGAACACCCAGATCGCATAGGTTTCGACGATGAAAAGCGCGATGGCGATGCCGAATTCCAGATAATCCGTCATCGGCGGCAAGGTCGTCGTCACGCGCCAGAACCAGTAGCGCATGACAATCGCGGAAGCCACCGACAGCAAGAAGAACCGCGCCACGATCGAGCGCATGGCGAAATCCTTGAGCGCTGCAACGATCAAGATCGCAAACAAGCCCAGCGCACCTTGCACAGCATTCGATGTCGGGATGGACGCGAGCAGTGCCAGAGGCAGAACAATGGCCAGCCAGAGCAGGGCCAAGACCACCTCAGCGGGCTTTAAACGTCGTGTCGCGATCAAAGAAGCCATTGGTTACGCACTCCTGAACACCTTTACCTAAAGACTGGACTGCCCAAGCCGAATGCCTGCGCCCCCAAGGGGGCAAGCGCGGCTTCTAGGCTGCCAGAGACACAATTGCGCATCATGATATCGAGCGCCGTTGCCCCACTGGGCAGAGCACGGCTTGCTGTTTGCGTGCGACGGAAGGCAAGCACACAGGTCAGATCGCCGCCCGGACGCATCGCCGTGTAGGTGATGTCGCCATAGGCATCACTCGTCGCTGTCAGCCCTGAATCCGTGATCGAGCCGAAGGGCGTCGGCGGGCCACCAAATTGTTGTAGCACATCATTCAACACAAGCCGCGTGCCGCTTGCGGTTCGCGCTGTCTGCGCGCGCATCAGGATCAGGTTCTCGCCTGCAAGGCTGGTCGTGTTGGGCAGCGTCACACGTTGCTCCACTGCGCCATCAAGCTGACGCTCCAGCACAATCAAGGCCTGCGGCGCGTTCACAAAAGCGCGCGAAGAGGGAACAACGCGGAATTCGGAAATGGCTTCGGCCAGTTCTGTCGGGGACGCCCCGCGCAAGCCAGCAGGCATGATTTCCTGACAGGCCGACAGCACCATCGCCGCCGCCACGACGGGCATGGCTGCAAGGATGCGCGACGGAATACCCGTCAGCTTTGGGGAACAGATTGCTTGCACCATACTCCTGCCCGGACGGTCTGAACATGCGCAACACCGCAAGCCGGGACTTTCCCGCGCTTGTGGTTCGTGCCGCCATGATCAGCGAACCCGCCCATTCCTTGCCTCTGCCTCTTTGCCGTGCGCTCTTGATGGCGCAATGCGGCGATTATTTGTCCAGTTTAAGTAAACCGGCTAAGACTTTGCTCTCACAATGAATACCCGAGAACACATGTTTTGGCAACTTCTGTAACGCAGATGCAGAAATTCACGCGCGACGGATTGCGACTTGCAAGGAAACAATCCCCGCGTGTGGCAGAGTGCATCACCTTGCAAGCACAAAAGATCAAAATCCACTAAATGCGGTAATTGTTTACGCTTTCTTACCAAATGTTGATTGCACAACGAAAAAGCACCTGTGGCACGATTGCGACAACCGCGCACAGAGCCGTGGCAGAGGCAACGGGACTAAGTGCCTGTTCTTGCCCGCTGCTTGCGCAAAAATTCCCGCATGACACAGGCAGGTTCTGCGTCGCGTAGCCGGTAGCTGGCAATTTCGCACCACTCCGACGGGTCGACAGGTGGGAAAAATGTGTCCGCATCGGGGACATCGAGCGCCACATCTGTGATCAACAGACGGTCAGCGCTTGGCAGAAAAGCCGCGTAAATCCCTGCCCCGCCAATTGCGTAGACGCGACTATGCGCCTGCGCCTCGGCCAACGCCCGATCCAGCGTCGTGAACACCACCCCCTCGACTGGATCATGGGGACGCGAGGTCACGACAATGTTGAGCCGTTGCGGCAGCGGCTTGCGTGGCAGGCTGTCCCATGTCGCGCGCCCCATGATGACTGCCCCGCCCAGCGTTTCGCGCATGAAGGCGCGCAAATCCTCGGGCGCGTGCCACGGGATCGTGCCATCGCGGCCGATTGCCCTTTTGCGGGCGCAGGCGACAATGACGCTCAGCATCAGACGGCCACCGGAGCTTTGATCGCCGGATGGGGGTCATACCCCTCGAGCCGGAAATCGTCATAGCGGAAATCGAGCACGCTTTCGGGCCGGCGCAGCAGCACCATGCGCGGCAGCGGACGCGGGTCGCGGCTGAGTTGCAGGCGCACTTGGTCCATATGGTTGGTGTAAATATGCGCGTCGCCCAGAGTGTGGATGAATTCACCCGGCTCCAACCCTGCCACATGCGCGAGCATCTGTGCAAGCAGCGCGTAAGAGGCGATGTTGAACGGCACGCCCAGAAACATGTCGGCCGAGCGTTGATAAAGCTGCAAATGCAGCTTGCCCCCCAGCACGCGCACTTGCCACATCGTATGGCAAGGCGGCAGCGCCATCTGCGGCACGTCAACCGGGTTCCATGCGGACACGATTAGGCGACGGCTATCGGGACTTTGGCGGATCATCCGCTCGAGCGTGACAATCTGGTCCACGCCACCGAAATCGCGCCATTGCTTGCCATAGACCGGGCCAAGATCACCGGTTTCATTGGCCCATTCATTCCAGATGCTGACCCCGTTTTCCTGCAAATAGCCGATATTAGTATCGCCGGACAGGAACCACAAAAGTTCATGGATAATGGATTTCAGATGCACCTTCTTGGTGGTCACAAGCGGGAAGCCTTCCGCAAGATCATAGCGCATCTGCATCCCGAAGACGGCAAGCGTGCCCGTGCCTGTGCGATCCTCGGACGGGATACCGTGATCGAGGATATGCAACAGAGCTTCCATATACTGGTTCATCGTGCGCGCCGCCTACTACATTCTGTGTTTGCCGCCACTTTGCCCTGCCTGACGCGATTCGGAAAGGGGGGAAGCGGGCTTGCCTAGACGCGCGGCTCTGCTAGGTTTCCAGCGAAAGGAGGTTCACACATGAAATATCTGCACACCATGGTCCGGGTCAAAGACCTCGACGCCTCGATCGCGTTCTACAAGCTCTTGGGCTTGGAGGAAACGCGCCGCCATGACAACGAACAAGGCCGCTTCACGCTGGTTTTTCTGGCCCCGCCCGGCCAGCATGAATGCCCCACCGAGTTGACCTATAACTGGGACGACGATGCAGGCCTGCCATCCGACAGCCGCCATTTCGGCCATCTGGCCTATGCCGTGCCCGACATCTACGCCAAATGTGCGGAATTGATGGCCGCGGGCGTCACGATAAACCGCCCCCCGCGCGATGGGCGCATGGCGTTTGTGCGCTCGCCCGACAATATCTCGATTGAACTGTTGCAAGACGGCCCCGCCCTGCCGCCGGCCGAGCCTTGGGTCAGTATGGGCAATACGGGTCACTGGTAATCAGGGCCGCCGCACAGGCGCGAAGAAGATGCCATCGTCCAGCACCGATTGGACGGTGGCCTGTTTGACGACCAAATCCCCCTGCGCATAGGCATAGGTCAAGGACATGTCGCAAAGCTGGTTGATCAGACGCGGCACACCGCCGGTTGCTTCAAAGATCAGCATCGCGGCCTGCTTGCTGAACAGGCTTGGCTTGCCCCCAGCGACCACCAGACGATGCGCGATATACTGGCCCACAGTTTCGGGCTTCATATAAGGCAGGTGATAGTTAGCAGCGACGCGCTGCGCGAACTGAACCAGATCGGGCCTGCGCACATGGTCGCGCAATTCAGGCTGACCGATCAGGAAAAGCTGCAACACCTCTTCCTTGCCCAGATTGATGTTCGTGAGCATCCGCAATTCTTCGAGCGCTTCGGGCGACAGGTTCTGCGCTTCGTCGATCACCAGCAGTATGCGCCGGCCTTCGTTGTATTCCTGGATCAGGAATTCCTGCACTTTCAGAAACTTGCCTTCATCGCTCAGATCGGCCTTTGTCAGCTCGGGCAGCAACCATTGCAAAATCTCGCGCGTATTCGGGCGGGTATTTGTGACCAGCGCGATGGACAGGCTGTCATCATCTTCGGCTTCTTCGATGAAATGCTGCAAGAGCACCGTCTTGCCCGCGCCAATCTCGCCCGTGAGCATCGTGATGGGCGAGCGCGTGGCAAGGCCATATTGCAGCATCGCATAGGCCCCACGCGCCGAATCCGACCAGAACAGGAATTCCGGGTCCGGGGTCAGCGAGAAGGGTCGCTGGGTAAATCCGAAATGCTCCAGATAGGAACTGAAATTTCTGGCCATTGTTTGTTCGCGTCCATCTTCTACCGGGCCCTACACCCGATAGGTTTGCAGTAAGTGGCAGGTATGGCTGAATTCAAGCAGAAAGGCGACATTCGCGCGTAAACAAGCTTTTTTCGGCAAATGCACGAATCACACCCGCCAAGATACCGGCGCCACCTTGCCTCGCCGATTCGGCTCACAACTTAGAGCAGAAACAATCGGGTGCATATTGCGCTTTTGTAATCTACGCAGAATAAACGCCACGTTTTCGCCATCAAATCTGCCCAACTTCGCACGTTTTTGCCGTGCCTTGAACAGTCCCGCAGGTTAGGAAAGTTTTAAGAAAATTCGTAGGGTCGCCGCCAGACTTTTTTTGAACCCGCAGGTGATGCACATGACTGTTCCAATGCGTCCGCAAGATTTGGCTATCGCTCAGACAGTGTCAACGTCGAGTGTCTTCGAAGTATCTGGGGTCTATGCACGCTACGGCAAGCGGATACTTGACATCGCGATGGCCTTGACCCTTGCACCTGCGGCGATTGTGCTCGTTGCTTTGTGCGCACTTGCACTGCTGATACAGGGCCAATCCCCGTTTTACAGTCAGCTTCGGCTGGGCCAAGGCGGCCGGGCATTCCGCATCTGGAAACTGCGCACCATGCGCCCCGATGCGGATGTGTTCCTGCAACAGCTTCTGGCCACCGACCCTGTGCGTCGAGCAGAATGGAACAGCACCCAGAAACTGAAGGACGATCCCCGGATCACGCCAATTGGGGCTTTCCTGCGCAAAAGCTCGATCGATGAATTGCCCCAACTCTTGAACGTGCTTCGCGGCGACATGAGCATGATTGGGCCCCGTCCCATGATGCTTGATCAAGCTCCGCTCTATGGTGCGGGTCTGCATTATTACTTGTCGCTGCGCCCCGGTATCTCTGGCAAGTGGCAGGTCACCGAGCGTAATGAAGCCGATTTCGGACGCCGCGCGCAGATTGACGCGGAATATGCTCGGGGTCTGACCCTTGCCGAAGATCTGTCAATCGTAGCCCGTACGGTCACGACCATCCTGCGCAGCACCGGTTACTAGGGCACTGCATGAAAAGCTTCGCTGGCAAGCTGAGGGCGGGGCCAACCCCGAAGACAGACTTGCAACCTGTCGAAGAGAATGTCAAAGCCGCGCTCATGGCGCCTCGGTCGATTATATTTCCAACCGCAAACAATAGCCCGGTTGTTGTCTGGCTTGTTGTCCTGACATGCCTGCCGGAAGTCATCCTCACGCTTCTTGAAACAGAGTTGATTTCCGGTCTTATAGCCATGCCCAATCTGCGAGGCATCGCTTTGGGCTACGGGGCATTCTGGGGGGGGCTGCTGCGCGGCTGGGACGCGCTATTCGTGACGCAACCGACCACAATGTTCATCAGCTACGCGTTCCTGCATGGCGGGCTTTTGCACCTTGTGGGCAATATGATCGCCGTACTCGCACTGGGCGGGATCGTTGTCGCGCGGATCGGTCAGGCCGGGTTTTTATTGTTGTATGGTGTCTGCGCCGTTGGCGGAGCAGTTGGATTTACCATTTTCAGCTCAACTGACGCCCCGATGGTCGGCGCCTCTGGGGCAGTATTTGGCCTGATCGGCGCTTGGAAGTTCTGGGAGTGGCAACTACGCCAGCATTTTGGCAGCCCCATGCGGCCTTTGTGGCGCTCGCTGCTCGGTCTCGTGCTGTTGAATTTACTTCTATGGCTGTTGTTGAGCGGCCTTCTGGCGTGGGAGGCACATCTCGGGGGCTTCATCACAGGCGTTCTGTTCGCGGCCATCGTGACCCCTAGCCTACGTTACCGCGCCTAGATCATGATGATGTTTGATGGAAACATCATCATGATCTAGGTCTTTATTGTCGCGCGATTATTGAGTAAACTCGGTTCCCACTTTTCCTCATCGCGCATTAAAGGAATTTCAGCAAAAGAGCATACGCTTTTGCGGTTCGAAATTGCGCGAAAACAAGGACATAAAGGTTTTCACTGTTTCAACGAAATACCGAAAACCTTCAGAGCATCCGTCTTGATCAAACGGTCAGCCCGTCGGGTTCTGCAAGGCCATGTGCACGCGCGCAGGCGGTCACTGTGTTCGCAAGCAAGCAAGCAATCGTCATTGGACCAACGCCGCCCGGAACAGGCGTGATTGCGCCCGCGACCTCTGCGCAAGACGCAAAGCCGCAATCCCCGACAAGCGCAGTTCCCTCGCCCCGCGCGACCCGATTGATCCCCACATCAATCACTGTCGCGCCGGGCTTGACGAATTCGCCGGTGATCATTTCAGCCCGACCGACAGCCGCCACAAGAATGTCGGCGCTGCGGCACAGACCGGCCAGTCCGCGCGTCCGACTATGTGCAATCGTGACGGTGCAGCTTTCACCCAAGAGCAACTGCGCCATGGGCTTGCCCACAATGTTCGAGCGGCCAACGACGACAGCGTTCAAGCCCGACAGATCGCCCAAGTGATCGCGCAACAGCATCAAACAGCCCAAGGGCGTGCAGGGCACCATCGCCTTTTGACCCGTCGCCAGACGACCAACATTGGAAATATGAAAGCCATCGACATCCTTGGCGGGGTCAATGGCGTTGATCACCAGGTCTGAATTCAGATGAGAAGGCAGCGGTAACTGCACGAGAATGCCGTGAATTTCTGGATCGGCATTCAGTTTCTCGACCAAGGCAAGAAGTTCGGCCTCAGAGGTGGTATCAGGAAGGCGATGTTCGAAAGATGACATGCCCACTTCGACCGTCATCTTACCCTTTGACCGGACATAGACTTGAGACGCCGGATCATCGCCTACCAGAACCACAGCCAGACCGGGGGTCAGCCCGTGTTCTTCGCGCAGGCGCGCGACATGCGACCCGACACGCGCGCGGATTTTTGCGGCAAAGGCTTTGCCGTCAAGCACAGTGGCCTGCATCAAGGATCGGACCTTTCCGTATCTGGCCCCATGACGCGCTCTTCGCGCGCGATGGACCATTCTATGATCTGCGTCCAAAGTGCCCGCGCGAGGGCTGGATCAAGGCCCCCCTCTTGCGCCAAGCGCTCGACATTGCTGAGCACCTCGGCCACGCGTGGGCCAATGCGTGCAGGCAGCCCCTCGACAGGTTTCAGTTGGGCTGCGCGGTCGATAAACGCTGCGCGCTCGACCAAAAGCGCGACCAAGGCTTTGTCGAGCCGATCAATCTCGGTTCGAAGCTCGGTCATCGTCTGGCAGTCTGAAGGCGAGCGCATGAGCAATCCAAAGTTCACAGCTTGCGCGCTTCCTAACGACACGCGCCTGACCATGCAATCCCGCTCCGTGTCGCAGGTCTATTTCGGCGCGATCATCATGATCATTTGACGCCCTTCGAGCTTGGGCATCGATTCGACCTTGCCTGCTTCGCCTACATCGGTTGCAACGCGCGACAGCAGGTCCGCACCGATATTCTGGTGCGCCATCTCGCGCCCGCGGAACCGCATCGTGACCTTGACCTTGTCGCCCTCTTCTAGAAAGCGGAAGATCGCTTTCATCTTGACCTCGTAATCATGCGTATCCGTGTTGGGACGGAACTTGATTTCCTTAATCTCGATGATTTTCTGCTTCTTGCGCGCTTCAGCCTCACGCTTCTGGATTTCGTATTTGTATTTCCCAAAATCCATGATCTTGCAGACGGGCGGCTCTGCGTTGGGCGAAATCTCGACCAGATCAAGCCCGGCTTCTTCTGCCAGAACAAGGGCTTGCGACGGTTTGACCACCCCCAGATTTTCCCCATCAGCGCCGATCAGGCGGATTTCGGGGGAACGGATACGCTCGTTGATGCGGGGTCCGTTTTCGCGTTGTGGCGGGGCGTTGTGCGGTCTGCGGGCTATGGTCGAATTCCTTCAAATGATTATCGTTGCCGGCGCAAGATAAAGGCTGTCGCGCGGCCTTTCAAGCGCTATGATCACAGGGATTTGCCCGAAGGGGCGCCGGTAGTGTTTGCAGTTGCAGCATGATTAACTTAGACGGCGCGCAGTAACTCTGAGTTGGTAAAGGAAACGACCATGAACAAGATCGTCCTGGGTATCATCGCCGCCGCTGCGATCGCGGTAGGATTGTATTTCGGCTATTTTGCCCGTCAGGAAGCAGATGTCGCGACCCCGGCCCCTGTAGAAGCGCCTGTGCCGGACGCAGAACCTGTCGCGCAAGAAGCCGCTGCTGAAGAAGCAGAGGCTCCTGTCGAAGAAGCTGCGGCAGAGGCAGAAGCTGTTGTCGAAGAAGCCGCAGCCGCAGTTGAAGAGGCCGCAACCGAGGTAGAGGCCGCTGTGGAAGAAGCAGCAACAGCGGTAGAGGAGTCTACGACCGAAGCCGCAACCGCTATCGAAGACGTGGCGACTGCGGTTGAAGAAGCCGCGACGGAGGCAACAACCGCCGTTGAAGAAACCGTAACAGAAGCCGCGACGGAGGCAACAACCGCCGTTGAAGAAACCGTAACAGAAGCCGCGTCCGCCGTTGCGGAAACCGTAACGGAAGCTGTCACCGCAGCCGAGGACGCAGCCGCCGGGACCGCCGTGACGCTTGAATCGCTGCGGCAGATGATTGCGGATGCAACGCTCAACATGGCGCAGCGCGCAGGTCTGGAAGCTGCTCTGCAAGCCGCAGGTGACAATCCCGATCTGTTGGCAGAAGTTGCTGCGCGCCTGCGCGAGATCGTCGGAAACTGATCGACGCTTTGCAACGACATCAAGGCATCAGGCCCTGCGCCTGATGCCTTTTTTTCTGCCCGATGCACACAAGAATAAAGGGCGGACCTTTTCGCAAAGGACCGCCCTACCGTTGACTTATGTTTCTCGGATCAGATCACGCGAACCTGCGTGCCAATCTTGACCAATTCATACAGATTCTCAACATGCGCATTCATCAAGCCGAAGCAACCATTTGACGCACGCCGCCCGATCTTGGCCGGGTTGTCGATGCCGTGGATCCGGTAATATTCCCAACTCAGGTTCATCGCGCGGGTCCCGAGCGGGTTGGTGGGATCACCGCCATTTACCTGTGCCGGAAGCGAAGGGTCGCGCTGGCGCATCGAAGGGGTGGGGATCCATGTCGGCTGGAAGCGCTTGAGCGTGACGGTTGTGTAGCCCCGGCGCGTGAAGTCTTCGGTCATTGGGACCGAGCAAGGATGGGCCAGGTAAATGCGCTCATCCTCTGACCAATAATGCAAAGCACGGGAGTAGGTATCACACAAGATTGCCCCATTGCGCAAATCCGAGAAATGGTCGCGCCAATGATGGTTACGAAAGCCCATCACATTGCGCCGCACAGTTGCAATGCTGCGCTCTGCCTCGTAATCTGGGGTGGATTGTGCGCGCAAAACAGATGGCGCGGCCAGCATCGTCAGACCTGCGACACCGCCCGACAACAAAGCGCGACGCGACAGGGGGGGCGTGGACATGGCAAACCTCATTCTCAGCATCTACACACGGTGCAGATGGCCGAAACACGCCTCAATTGCAAGTCACGTCGGCGTGGGACCGCGTCAGAGCATTGCAGGCAGCACCAGATCGGGCGGTCGATGCCCATCGGCGAAGGTCTTGATATTCAGAATAACCTTCTCGCCCATCTCGATCCGCCCTTCGATCGTGGCAGAGCCCATATGCGGCAAAAGCACAACATTAGGCAGGTCACGCAAGCGCGGGTTCACATCTTGGCCGCGCGCGAACACGTCCAGCCCCGCCCCAGCAATTTCGCCCGCGCGCAGGCCGCGTGTCAGCGCGTTTTCGTCAATCACCTCGCCGCGCGAGGTGTTCACGATCACCGCGCCCGGCTTCATCAGCTTGAGCCGCCGCGCATTCATCAGATGGAAGGTCGAGGGCGTATGCGGGCAATTGACCGAAATCACATCCATCCGCGCCACCATCTGATCCAGGCTCTCCCAATAGGTGGCCTCCAGCGCGGTTTCGATCTCGGGGCTCAAGCGGCGGCGGTTGTGGTAATGCACCTGCATCCCGAAAGCCCGCGCGCGACGTGCAACAGCCTGCCCGATGCGCCCCATGCCCAGAATCCCCAACCGCTTACCGCCGATCCGTGTGCCCAGATTGGCCAAGGGCGACCAGCCTTGCCAGCCATCGCGCTGCATTTGTGTCAGCCCCTGCGGAATGTGGCGCGTCACGGCCAAGATCAGCGCAAGGGTCATGTCGGCGGTATCCTCGGTCAGCACACCGGGCGTGTTCGTGACCAGCACCCCGCGCTGCCGGGCCGAGAGCACGTCGATATGATCCACCCCTGCCCCATAGTTGGCAATCAGCTTCAGCCTTGGCCCTGCCGCTGCGATCATGGCGGCATCAATCGGATCGGTGATCGTTGGCACCAGCACATCTGTTGCGCGCATGGCCGCCAGCATCTCGTCGCGGGACATAGGCGTGTCGGGGTCACGCAAGGTGACGTCAAACAATTCCATCAGCCGGGTTTCGACAGGTTCAGGCAAACGTCGCGTCAGAACAACACTGAGGCGTGGGATCGGCATGTCGTGGCCTTCTATCTTTGCAAACTGGGCGCGTTGTGGCAAACTGCCCTACGCGATGCTAACCTGCAAGGGCCGAGACGCATTGTGAGACGACATAAGCCGGATCAACCGGCCACAGGCGACAAATGACCAGACGATTTCTTACCGCTGTCGGGCTTGCCTTGGCGCTTGCCCTGCCCTTAGCTCCAAGGGCTGCCGACCTTGGACCCGTCACGAACCTGCCTTTGCCGCGCTATGTCTCGCTCAAGGCCAATGAAGGCAATGCGCGGCGCGGGCCAGATACCAGCCACAAGGTCGATTGGGTTTTCACTCGCCGCGACCAACCCCTGCGCGTGACCGCAGAATTCGAGCATTGGCGGCGCGTGGAAGATGCCGATGGCCAAGGCGGCTGGATGCATTACGCGCTCTTGTCGGGCGCGCGGTCGGTGCTGGTGACAGGCGACATGGTGCAGCTTCATCAACGCCCGCAAGCGACGACATCTGTCACGGCCCTGCTGGAGCGCGGTGTGATTGCACAATTGCGCCAATGCCAACGAGACTGGTGCTTGCTCGAAGTCGATAAACTGCGCGGATGGACGGAAAAACGCCATGTCTGGGGTGTTGACCCCGAAGAAGAATTCTGAATGGAGTGTCAGGCTTGCCCACCCTTTCCTGCGTGGAAAGTGGTGGGCGACCCTGGAATCGAACCAGGCGTGGGTCGCCCCGGCGGAGTTACAGTCCGCTGCCGCACCTTGCAGCTCGTCGCCCTGACGCATGCCAGATACCGAAGCCCTCTGGACCCGTCAAGGGCGGAACGTGGGACTGTGCGTGGAAAATCACAGCTTTGGCAAATGGGCTTGCGCCGGGCGCGCGCTCTGCGCATGGTCAGGAAAACGAACTGGAAAGCCCCACACCCATGAGAAAGCCCGATTGGGTCATCGACAAGGAACGCGCGCGGCGGATGGCGTCGCGTGAAACCCTTTGGCTCTTTGGCTTGCACGCTGTGCGCGATGCATTGGTGAACCCAGAACGGGCGAAACTGCGCCTTGTGGTGACGCGCAATGCCGCCGAGAAGCTGGCGGATGCGATAGCAGCCTCGGGGATGGAGCCAGAACTGTCGGACCCCCGGAGCTTTGCCGCGCCGCTCGATCCTGAGTCAGTCCATCAGGGCGCGGCTTTGGAAGTGCGCCCGCTGGATTGGGGGCCGGTCGCGCAGCTCTGTGCGCCGGTGGATGGGCAAGGGATCGTGGTCCTGCTCGATCAGGTCAGCGACCCGCATAATGTGGGCGCGATCTTGCGTTCGGCCGAAGTGTTCGGCGCGCGTGCAGTCATCGCCACACAGCGCCATGCCGCGCCCGAAACCGGGGCCTTGGCCAAGACAGCCAGCGGCGCGCTGGAACGGCAGCCCTATTTGCGCGTGCGCAATCTGGCCGAGGAGATGGAAGCGTTGAAGGCGATGGGATATTTGCTGATTGGTTTGGATAGCGAGGGGCCGCAGGATCTGGCCGCCACTTTGGCCAGTATCCCCCCCGGTCCTGTCGCATTGGTGCTCGGGGCCGAAGGGCCGGGGTTGCGCGACAAGACACGCACGACCTGTGACTTTCTGGCGCGCATCCCGGCTTCGGGCGGGTTCGGCTCGCTCAATGTATCGAACGCTGCGGCTGTAGCGCTTTATGCGGCGCGGCAGGCGGTGCAGGCATGAGGGCGCTCTTGGCTTTGATGGGGGTTCTGGTGCTTGCCTCTTGCGCCTCGGTCAGCCGCGAGGAATGCTTGGCGGGCGACTGGGTCAGTATCGGCCAGCGCGATGGCGCGTCGGGTCAGGACGGCCCCGCGCAATTTTCTCGCCACATCCGCGCCTGCGAAAAGGTCGCTGTGGTCCCCGACCAGTCCGCTTGGGCACGGGGATATCAGCAAGGGCTTGTGCGCTACTGCACCCCGGCTGTGGGGCTGGAAGAAGGGCTTGCCGGGCGCAGCTATCGCGGGGTTTGTCCTGTGGCCACGCAAGCGCGTTTTCTGGAAGGGCTGAATATCGGGCGCGCCGTCTATGACCAGCGCCAAGTCATTTCGGAAATCGACAGCGAACTTGGCTCTTTGTCGCGCGCGGCACCGCCGGCGGGAACTTCGCCCGATGGACAGGCGGCGTTTTTTGCCTCAAATGCACTGGAAATGCGGCAGCTCGAACTGACGCGACTGATCGAGCGGAACCGCTTGATGGCGCTGGAGCGTGAAGTTGCGCGCTATCGCGCGCAACTCGCGGCGGGGGGTTAATCCTTTTTACCGAATAGGATTTCCTGCGCCTTGCGATCCGTCTGCACCGGCTGACGATGCTCCGCTCCCAAGGCGCGGCCCTTGGCGAAACCTTCGCGCGCGGCCAATTCATCCAGCCAGCGGGCCACATTGGGCTTGTCGTCAAGCGTCTGCTCCTGCCCTTCCCAGAGCGAGGCCCAAGGCCAGATCGCCATATCCGCAATCGACAGAAAATCACCCGCAACACAAGCGTTTTGCGCAAGCCGGCGGTCCAACACACCATAAAGGCGCTTGACCTCGTTGCGGTAGCGGTCCTTGGCATAGGGCAAGTCTTGCGGCGGGTTCAGCGCGGGGGCGTATTTCAGGAAATGATGCGCCTGCCCTGCCATCGGCCCCACCCCGCCCATCTGCCACATCAGCCACTGATCCACCGCCACGCGGTCGCGTTCGGTCTGGCCATAGAACAGCCCCGTCTTGCGCGCGAGGTATTGCAGGATCGCCCCCGATTCGAATATCGCAATCGGCTGCCCGTCGGGTCCTTGAGGGTCCACGATGGCGGGCATCCGGTTATTCGGCGCGATTTTCAGGAAGTCCGGCTTGAACTGGTCGCCCGCGCCTATGTTGACGTAATGCACCTGATAAGGCAGCCCCATCTCCTCAAGCGCGATAGAGATTTTCCAGCCATTCGGAGTGGGCCAGTAGTGAAGATCGATGGTCATGGGCGGCTCCTGCCTGTGGTGTTGCTGCGCAAGCTAAGCATCAAGGTGGGAAATCCAAGGGGGTATTCCCTGCGCAGCCCGCACGGGCACCCGACGATTTTCGCACAGACAGGCGGTCAAGCCGCCGCTGTCACTGCAAGCCTGTGGGCCAATTCCGCCTCGATCCGCGTGCTGTCCCAGTCGGGGGTGACTTCCAGCATCGCGACGCCTGCGCGGCGCAGGGCTTCGCGTTTGACAGCATCGCGCAAATAACTGCCGCTGCTTTGGTAATGGCCACTGCCCTGCACTTCGATGGCCAAGGCGAGCATACCGCTGCGGTCGATCACGGCGATATCCAGTCGCTTGGCATTGATCGCGCCATAAGCGCGGCGGGCATTTTCATTGGGCACAGCCGGGTTCGTCTGCAGGACTTCGCCCAGACTGACTTGCGCCATGACCTTGTGACCGCGCCCGAAATTGGCAACTGCGCGATCAACCAGCGCAAAGACGCGAAATTCAGTCTTGTTCAGCAAGGGGCGGCGTTGGAACTGGACATCCGCCAATTGGTCCCCCTGCACCGATGTCGGGGGCTTGCGCTCTGTCCTGACCCTTTCACGCGTCACAGCCGAACAACCCGCGCTGCGCTTACGGCGAACGATACGACGCACGGCGATTTGAATCAGCGTCAACACAGCCAAAGCTGCCACCAGCCAAGCGCCCAAGGTCACGAGGGAAGAGAGTGCCGCGTCAAACATGCCTAAACCGATTCTTTGCTGCCGATATCATGTCACAGCAAAGGTTAAGAGCTGATTACGGCACCAAAATGGCGCCCCGGACCCAATCAGGTCCGGGGGGCTAATTGTTCAGGCCGCAGCCACAGCCCGCCGCGTCATCACTGCGACCAGATGCGCGCGGTAGGCGCTTGTGCCGTGAAGGTCGGCGATCATGCCATCGGCGGGGCAATTCAGGCATGCCACGGCGTCAGTGCTGAAATTGGCCGACAGCGCCGCTTCTGCCTCGGTCCAGCGGAACACGCCGCCTTCCGATGCTCCGGTCACGGCCACGCGCACCCCATCCGCATATTGCGCGACAAACACGGCCGTCAGCGCGAAGCGGGACGCCGGTTGCGCGAATTTGGCATAGGCCGCGCGCTTGGCGATGGGCAGCCGGACAGAGGTGATGATCTCGCCTTCTTCAAGCGCTGTGGTGAACATGCCCTGGAAGTAGTCATCCGCAGCAATCGACCGCCGATCCGTGACGATGGTTGCCCCGGTGCCCAAAGCGGCTGCTGGATAGCAGGCCGAGGGGTCGTTATTGGCGAGTGACCCGCCAATCGTGCCCCGGTTGCGCACGGCTGGGTCGCCGATACCACCTGCAAGCGCCGCAAGCGCCGGGAAATGCGCCGCCGCATCACGCGCCACTACAGCGTGGGGCGTGGCCGCCCCGATCACCAGCGCATCCCCATCGCGGCACACGCCCTGCATTTCGGCGATGCCCGTCAGGCTGACCAGCACCCCCGGCGCATTGAGCCGCGCTTTCATCGACGGGATCAGGGTCTGGCCACCCGAAAGCGGTTGCGCCCCGTCCGCGCCAAGGGCTGCGACTGCATCGGCCACAGAGGCCGGTTTGACAAAGTTGAAGTCATACATTTTGTGTCCCCCTTACCCGTTGATCGCCTGCCAGACGCGCGACGGCGTCAGCGGCATGTCGATGTGGCTGACATGGGTGATGCCTGCCCGATGCAGCGCGTCGATGGCCGCATTGACCACAGCAGGGGGCGAGCCAATCGCGCCTGCTTCGCCGCACCCTTTCACCCCAAGCGGATTGTGGGTGCAGGGGGTCACGCAGCTATGATCCACGACGAAGCCCCGCACATCATCGGCGCGCGGCATGGCGTAATCCATGAAGCTGCCCGACAAGAGCTGGCCTTCGCTGTCATAGGCGCAGTTTTCGAGCAAGGCCTGCCCGATCCCCTGCGCCAAGCCGCCATGCACTTGGCCTTCGACGATCATCGGGTTCACGATATTGCCGAAATCATCCGCCGCAATGAAGCGCTGGATGTCGATCTTGCCGGTTTCCGGGTCCAACTCTATCTCGCAGCCATAGGCGCCCGAGGGGTAGGTGAAGTTCGACGGATCGTAGAACGCCGTTTCCTCCAACCCCGGCTCAAGGTCCTCGAGCGGGTAGTTGTGCGGGACATAGGCCGCAAGCGTCACGCCCGACCAATCCACTGATTTGTCCGTGCCTGCCACGCTGAATTTGCCGTCCTTGAGTTCGATATCCTCGGGCGCGGCTTCGAGCAGGTGGGCGGCGATCTTCTTGGCTTTGTCGATGACTTTGTTCGTCGCTTTGACAATGGCCGAGCCCCCCACAGCAAGCGAGCGCGAGCCATAGGTGCCCATCCCCATCGGTGTGTTCGACGTGTCGCCGTGGTGGATTTCGATGCTTTTCGCATCCACCCCGATCATGTCGGCCACAACTTGGGCGAAGGTCGTTTCATGCCCCTGCCCGTGGCTGTGGCTGCCCGTATAGACGCTGATCGAGCCTGTCGCATTCACCCGGATTGTCGCGGATTCATACAAGCCCGCCCGCGCGCCCAACTGGCCCACAAGGTTCGAGGGCGCGATGCCACACGCTTCGATGTAATGCGCGATGCCAAAGCCTCTCAGTTTGCCGCGCGCGGCGCTTTCCGCACGGCGCTTCTCAAAATTGGTGTAGTCGGCCAGTTCGAGCATCTTGTCCATCGTGGCGTGGTAATTTCCCGTGTCATAGACCACCGCGACCGGGGTCTGATACGGGAACATGTCCGGCGTGATGAAGTTTTTGCGCCGGAGTTCAATCGGGTCCACGCCCAACTCGCGCGCGGCCTTGTCGATCAGGCGCTCCAACTGAAATGTGGCCTCGGGCCTGCCCGCGCCGCGATAGGCGTCCACAGGCACCGTGTTGGTGAACACGGCTTTCACGTTCACATAGATGAGCGGTGTTTTGTAGTTCCCGGCCATCAGCGTGCCATGCAGCCAAGTGGGGATCGAGGGCGCGAAGGTGGACAGATATGCGCCCATATTGGCGTAAGTGTCCGTGCGGATCGCCATGAAGTTGTGATCCGCATCGAGCGCAAGTTCGATCTTGGTCTTGTGATCGCGCCCATGCGCGTCACTGATGAACGCCTCTGACCGCGACGAGGTCCACTTGACCGGGCGCTTCAGCACCTTCGCGGCATAGGTCACAAACGCTTCTTCGGCGTAGTGATAAATCTTCGACCCAAAACCGCCACCCACATCGGGGGCCACGACGCGCAGCTTGTGCTCGGGGATGCCCAGTACGAAGGCACCCATCAGAAGCCGGATCACATGCGGGTTCTGGCTGGTCGTGTAGAGCGTATGCATATCGCCCCAGCGGTCGAAATCGCCCACAGCCACGCGCGGCTCCATCGGGTTTGCCACCAGACGGTTGTTGGTCAGTTCCAGCGAAACGACATGCGCGGCCTTCTGGAACGCCTCGTTCACGGCTTCGCGATTGTCTTCGACAAAGCCCCAGTCATAGCACAGGTTGCTGGTCAGATCGTCATGCACCTTGACCGCGCCAGGGGCGAGGGCTGCGATCATGTCGATGACGGGCTCCAGCGCTTCGATATCGACCTCAATCGCTTCCGCAGCGTCGCGGGCTTGTTCATAGGTTTCCGCCACAACAGCCGCGATGGGGTCGCCCACATGGCGCACTTTGCCTTCGGCGAGGATCGGATGCTTGGGTTCCTGCATGGGCTTGCCGAAACGGTCGGTCACTTGCCACCCGCAGGGAATGCCGCCCGCCGTTGCGAAATCGGCCGAGGTAAAGACCTTCAACACCCCCGGCATCGCTTCCGCGGTCGCCGTGTCGATCCCTTTGATCCGCCCATGCGCTACATCCGAGCGCAGGAAATGCACATAAGCCTGCCCGCGCAGGTTGATATCGTCCGTGTAGCGCCCGTTCCCGGTCAGAAAGCGCGAATCCTCGCGCCGCTTCACGCTGGCGCCAATGCCGTCATCTTTTGGCATGTCAGTCCTCCCTGAATTTCAAATGCTTATTCGGCAGCCAGTGCGCCCACATCCTGACCGGATGCGGCCATCACGGCGCGGACAATGTTCTGATAGCCCGTGCAGCGGCAGATATTGCCCTCGAGGTAATGGCGCACCTCCTCCTCGGTGGGCGTCGGGTTCTCGGCCAGAAGGGCTGCGGTGCTCATCACCATTCCCGGTGTGCAGAAGCCGCATTGCAGCCCGTGATAGTCCTGAAACGCTTGCTGGATCTTGCCCAAGGTCCCGTCAGGATTGGCCATCCCTTCGACTGTCGTGACATTCGCCCCGGCCAGATCAGCCGCAAAAGCCGTGCAGGATTTGACCGCCTGCCCGTTCACCAGCACCACGCAGGCCCCGCATTGACTGGTATCGCAGCCCACATGCGTCCCGGTCAGCCCAAGCCCTTCGCGCAGGAAGCCCGAGAGCAGCGTGCGCCCTTCGACCTCTGCGCTCATGGCGCGGCCATTCACTGTCATCGTTACCTTGGTCATCTGGCTCCTCCCGTCATGCCTTGGGTTGGGATGGAGTAAAGCACGGATGACAGGGGTCGCCTATGCCACCTTAGGCTAAGGCGCGCGCCCGATGGACAAGCGGCACGCGCCGGGCCTATACGGGGGCAAGGCTGCCCGCCCCCGAAGCCAGAGGACGACCATGACACATCCGACCCCGCGCGAGTGGATCGCGCTTGTGGCCCTTGGCCTGATCTGGGGCGCGTCGTTTCTGGGGGTGGCGATCGCGCTTGAAGGGTTCGGACCGTTCTGGGTCGCGGCGGTGCGGATCGTGATCGGGGCAGTTACTTTGATATTGGTCGCCATGTGGCGCGGCATCCCCCTGCCGCGTGACCGCCGCATTTGGCTATTTGCAGGCGCGATGGGCGTGTTTTCGAATGCCCTGCCCTTCAGCCTGCTGTCATGGTCGCAGCAATATGTGACCTCTGGCTTTGCCGGGATCACGATGGCGGCGATTCCGCTGATGGTGCTGGGGCTTGCGCATTTTCTGGTGCCGGGCGAACGCTTTACGCTCGCCAAAGGCGCGGGCTTCGCTTTGGGGCTGCTGGGCGTGGGCGTGCTGATAGGGCCGGGCGTGTTCGGCAGCACAGGCGCAGACCTGGAAGGGTTGGCGCGGCTGGGCTGCTTGGCGTCCTGCCTGTCCTATGCTGTGGGCTCGATGGTCACGCGCCGCTGTCCGCCCGTGGACCCTGTTGCGTTCGGGATCATCGCCTTGGGCGTGGCGAGTGCGATCATGGTGCCGCTTGCCCTGATCGTGGACGGGGTGCCCAGCGTGCCGGACCTGCGCCCGCTTCTGGCAGTCCTGTATCTGGGCCTGTTCCCGACGGGCCTTGCCACGCTGCTGATCGTCGTCGTGATCCGGGGCGCGGGGCCATCTTTCCTGTCGCAGGTCAATTACCATGTGCCGGTCTGGTCGGTCATCCTTGGCGTCGTCGTCCTGTCTGAAGCGCTGCCGCCCTCGTTCCTCGCAGCCCTTGGCCTGATCCTTGGCGGGCTTCTGGTGACACGCTGGGCGGGGGCTGTGCGCGCGCGGGCCATGTGATAGGCTGCGCCCATGTGTGGCCGCTTTGCCCTGACCTTGCCCAATGACGCCATGGCGCGGCTTTTTGCCGCGCGCCCGGCCAATGACTTGCCCGACACGCCCCGCTTCAACATCTGCCCCACGCAATCTGTGGCCGTGGTGATTGCCCGCGCAGGCGCGCGGCATCTGGGGCCGATGCGCTGGGGCTTGATCCCGACCTGGTATAAGCACCCCGGCGACGGGCCGCTTCTGTTCAATGCGCGCGCGGAAACCCTCGCCGAAAAGCCCGCCTTTGCCGAGGCTGCACGGCAACGCCGCTGCCTGATCCCGGCTTCCGCGTTCTACGAATGGCGCAAGGACGGCGCGGCGCGGGTGCCGTTTGCGATTGCGCCCGAAGGGTCCGAGGTCATGGCCTTCGCGGGCGTCTGGCAGGTCTGGGAGCGGGACGGTGCGCGGCAGGCGAGTTGTGCGATTGTCACTTGCGCGGCCAATGACCAACTTCGCCCGCTGCATGACCGGATGCCCGTCATCCTGCCCCCTGCCGACTGGGCGCTCTGGCTGGGCGAGGCGGGGCATGGCGCTGCGCGTGTGATGCGCGCCTTGCCCGTGGGCGCACTGCGGGTCTGGCCTGTGGGGCAAGCGGTCAATTCCAACCGGGCCGAGGGGCCGGACCTGCTAGAGCCAATCTAGCCGTAAAGCGCCTTCGCCCGCGCTTCGAACGCCGCCACAACCCGGCGCATGGCTTGGTCAAACACGACCCCGATCAGGCGTTGCAAGACAGGGTTCTTAAACTCGAAATCGACCGCAAACTGGACATGACACCCCCCCTCGGGCCGGTCGGTCATATGCCAATGCGACACCATATGGCGGAACGGGCCGTCAATATAGGCCGTCTCGATCCGTAACGCTTCAGGATAGAGCAGAACGCGGCTGCCAAAACGCTCGCGGAATACTTTGAAGGAGATCACAAGGTCCGCAAGCATCTCTTCCCCACCGGGAATGGGCGTGCGGCTGCGGATGCGCGCGGCTGCTGTCCAGGGCAGAAACTCGGGATAACGCGCCACATCGGCGACCAGAGCGTAAATCTGGCGCGCAGAATAGGGCATGTGGCGGCTTTCGCGGTGGGTGGGCATGACCTTGGGCTTTCCTGTAGGGCGCGTATGTCTTAAAGATCGGGTGAAAAATCAAGGTGCCATGCGCGCGGGGAACGAAATGACGCAGAAACCCTATGTCATCGACCAGATGATCAGCGCCAAACAGATCGCCGCGCGGGTCGAGGAACTGGCCGCCGAGATCGCCATTGCATACGCCGATACGCAAAAGCTGGTGGTCGTAGGCCTGTTGCGCGGGTCGTTCGTGTTCATTGCTGATCTGGTGCGCGAGATCGATTTGCCCGTTGAAGTTGATTTTCTGGAAGCCTCCAGCTATGGCGACGGGCTGAAATCGTCGCGCGAGGTTCGAATATTGAAAGACCTTTCAGGCCAGATCGAAGGCCGCGACGTGCTGGTGGTCGAGGACATCGTCGATACGGGCTTCACCCTGCATCATGTTCTGGCCATGCTCGCTGCCCGCAACCCGGCCCGGTTGGAGGTTTGCGCACTTCTTGACAAACCTTCGCGCCGCGAAGTGCCCATGCAGGCGCGCTGGACAGGCTTCACGATCCCGGATGAATTTGTGGTGGGGTATGGGATCGACTATGCCCAGCGCAACCGCAACCTGCCCTATATCGGGAAGGTGCGCTTTATCTGACACTCACATGCACAGGCCCTGTGCGTTACCGCATGTCACGCGGGCGTGACTTTGATCTGCCAACATTCAGCACTACGATCACAGCACGCAGGATGCGTCATTTAGGAGCAAGTCACCATGACCCTACGCAAGAAATTCGTTGTAACTTTAGTTGGCGCCATGCTGGCCCTGCCCGCGCTGGCGCAGGACAACCCCGCTGTCGGGGCACGTCAGGGGCAGTTCAAGATTTATCTGCACAATTTCAGCACTCTTGGCGGTATGGCGCAGGGCCGGATCGACTATGACGCCGCCGCAGCGCAAACCGCAGCCGACAATCTGTTCCACATCACGCGACTGGATCAGATCAGCATGTGGCCCGCAGGGACCGATTCCATGTCCGTCGACGGCACGCGCGCAAAGCCCGAAATCTGGGAAAATCTCGATGATTTCGTGGCAAAATACGTCGCTCTGCAAACGGCTATCGAAGGGCTGCAAGCTGTGGCTGGCGCTGGACTGGACGCCATGCGCGGCGCAGTTGGTCCTGTTGGTGCTGCCTGCCAAGCCTGCCATCAAGCCTATCGCGAAGAAAGCTAAGGCTTGGCAAGGGGGCGCTGATGCGGAAACTGGTTATAGCAGCAGCGGCCCTTGCCATCGCGGGCGCAGTTGCGGGGTGGTGGCTGACGGCCCCCGCCCCGCTCCCGGCACAAGCCTTCGCAGGTATCACAGGCGATGCTGTCGCAGGGGAGCAGGTTTTCTACGCAGGCGGCTGCGCCTCGTGCCACAAGGGCATTGCGCACAACGCGGACCCGTTGATCCTGTCGGGTGGAAGATCTTTTGTCACGGAATTCGGCACCTTCCGCGCGCCGAATATCAGCCCTGACCCTGTCCATGGCATAGGCCGCTGGAGTTTCCCGCAATTTGCCAATGCCGTGATGCGCGGCGTTGCCCCGGACGGGGCGCATTACTACCCTGCCTTCCCCTATACGAGCTACGCACGCGCCGAGGTGCAGGACATCGCTGATCTGTTCGCGTTCATGCAAACACTCCCCGCTGAAGCGACGCCCAGCGCGGCGCATGATCTTGGCTTTCCTTTCACGATCCGGCGGGGGATCGGGCTTTGGAAGCAGCTTTACCTGAATGACGACTGGGTTATCGCGAGCGACCTGACCGAGGAACAGACACGCGGGCGCTACCTTGTCGAAGCTCTCGCCCATTGCGCCGAATGCCACACGCCGCGCGACGCGTTTGGCGGGCTCGATACAAGCCGCTGGATGCAGGGCGCGCCCAACCCATCAGGGCGCGGCAATATCCCGGCAATCGCAGGCGCGCGCTTTACATGGACCGCCTTTGACATCAGCGCCTATCTGGAAACCGGCTTCACACCGCAATTCGATGTCGTGGGCGGGTCAATGGGGGATGTGGTGAAATCGCTGCAAAAGTTGCCGAAATCCGATCTGGATGCGATTGCGGCCTATATCGTGGGCCTGCGCGACAATTAGCGCGGGTGCTGACATAAAAGAGCCATGGCTCTGGGGTCTAGCTTGCGCGTGTCAGCCTTGTGCGCGCAGGAAGTCCCGGCCATACTGACACCAGCACCAGAAACCGGAACACGATGTCTGACGAATCCGACCTGTCACGCAACCGCATGATTGCCCGCCTTAGCTTTGGCGAGAAATTCAGCCTGCAAACCTGGCTGATGGGGATCATCGCCTTTGCTGTGGTTCTGTTTCTGCTGGTGCAGGCCAAATTCATCCTGATCTCGCTCGCGATTGCGATCATTCTGTTTTCGCTGACCTCGGATGCGATCAATTCGATTGCGCGCATGAAAGTAGGCTCGCTGCGGGTCACGAACTGGGTCGCCTCGACCGTGGCTGTGTTCCTGATTGCGTCGGGGCTGCTGACCTTGGCGGGGCTGGTGATTTCGCAGGTTAACACAGTCCTGACCACAACGCTGGCCTATACCGACGACGCGCAACGGGCGATTGCACGGATGTTTGCATGGATGGGGGACGATGTGGAGCGCTCTGTTCTGCAAACGGTCCGCACGATCGAGATTTCCAGCTACCTGCGCACCGCCGCAGGCCAAGCGGGCACGATCCTGTCGCAATCGGTCCTGATCATCCTGTTTGTGGGCTTCCTGTTCGCCGAGCGGGTCTGGTTCAACACCAAGCTCGAAAACCTGATGGAGGACAAGGCTCAAGCTGCGCGCGTGAGCGCAATTATCGGGTCCATTATCCGCCGCGTGAACCGTTACTTGCTGGTCAAGACGCTGGTCAGTGTCGTGACCGGGGCAGTCGTGTTTGCGATCATGAAAGTTTTCAACCTGCAATTTGCGGTTGCGATGGGGCTTTTGACTTTCGTTCTGAATTTCATCCCATCAGTGGGGTCCATCATCGCGACGCTAATCGTGACACTGGTGGCCTATATTCAAGTCACGGAACCCTCGACTGCGATCCTGATTTTCGTGCTGACGGGTCTGGCGCAATTCATCTTGGGCAGCGTGATTGACCCGATCCTGATGGGAAAAACGCTGCGGCTGTCAGCGTTTGGAATCATCATCTCGCTCGCCTTCTGGGGGGCGGTCTGGGGGATACCCGGCATGTTCCTTGCTGTTCCGTTCATGGTCGCGGTGATGATCGTCTGCTCCCACATCCCCTCGGCCCGGCCCGTCGCAGTGCTGCTGTCGCGCGAGGGCCTACCGGAGGAAGAATTCCCCTATACCCCCGCCCCCAAGCCCGATGCGCAAGCGACTGAGAGCGGCTATAAGCGCGTTATCGGCGCGGAATAGGGCTAGAGTATCCGTCTTGATCAAGGACGAATTGGGGTCCATTTTCGATTGTCACGAAGGAGCGTATTGGCGCGTTCCACGCATTTTCGCATGAGCGTTGCGAGCGCGAGTTTGGGGGCTTTACCTGCGGTGGTCATGGAGTGAGATGTCTCTCGCAGGTCTGGGTTGACGCGCGCTGCGACGAGAGCGGGCATGTAGAGCGCGTCGCGCAGCAATTTGCGCCCCCCTGGATGAAGGCCTTTCCTTGCCATTGTCCGCATTGTCGGTTCATTGGCGCAAGACCCGCGAGACTTGCGATTTGCTTTCTGCGCAGCGTGCCGATCTCGGGGCATTCGATGACGATCCAGCCACCGCCAGCGCGCGCCATAAATGGCCCGGCGCGCGCCGGCGCCTTCTTCGCAAAAGAGCCACGCGCAGCATAAGACAAGCCTGTCGCGTTCATTCGCATTCGCGCGACAGGCTCTAGCTTATTGTTTTCGTATATTTTTATGCGCAAAATCGGTTCCCACTTTTGCGCAACATGCTCTAATACCATCCGGCGTGGCGAGCGCGTCAAGGGCGATGTCATGGGGGCCTGTGGGCAGCGCATCGACCACTTGGGCGCAATAGGCCAAACCAAGCGCAAGGCGCGGCCTGCACTGCGCAAGCGTGCGGTCATAGAAGCCACCGCCATACCCCAGGCGATAGCCATTTCGGTCAAAGGCCAGTCCGGGGACAAGGACAATATCGGGGATCATTGGCACCGCGTCGCGGGGGACAGGCACACCGAAAACGCCGTCTTTCAGGACCGTTTGTGGCGTCCAGAGGTGAAAGACCAGTGGCTGCCCCTTGCCCTGCACCACTGGCACACAGACCGGGCCGGGATGGGTTCGCATGGCGTGAATTGGGTCGATCTCGGTCCCGATGGCAAGGTAGCCTGCCAAGGTCAGATTGGGCAGGTCGGGACCGAAGCTGACGGCCAAATAGGCCGAGACATGCGAAGACGCCGCCCGCGCCTGCGCCCCGCTCGGGTCATGGGTTTCGGCCCGCTGCGCTGCGGCCTGAATGCGCGCCGCGCGTTTATCCATCCCGCAACCGGGCAGCGAATTCGGCATTGAGGCCCCGAACAAAGCCCGTCAGATCTGGCTGACGATCCCGCCGTAGCCGTTCCGTCGTGATGATCCCGCGCAAGGCGGCTTCGGTCGCGTCGAGATCGTCATTGACCAACACATAATCATATTCCGCCCAATGGCTGATTTCGTCGCGCGATTGGCGCATCCGGCCCGCGATCACCTCAAGGCTGTCTTGGGCACGGGTGGTCAGGCGGCGCTCGAGCTCGGCAATCGACGGCGGCAGCACAAAGATCGACACCACATCCTTGCCCAGCGTCGAGTTGCGAATCTGCTGCCCGCCCTGCCAGTCGATATCGAACAGCGTATCGCGCCCCGCATGCATCGCGGCCTCCACAGGCGCTTTGGGCGAGCCATAGAGGTTTCCGAACACCTCGGCATGTTCCAGCATCTCGCCCGCGTCGATGAGCGCCTCGAACTCGGCGCGCGAGCGGAAGTAATACTCGCGCCCATCCATCTCGCCGGGCCGAGGCAGGCGTGTGGTGGCGGAAACCGAAAACCGCAGGGACGGGTCCCACGCCATCAAGCGTTTGGTCAGTGTGGACTTGCCCGCGCCTGATGGCGACGACAGGACGATCAGCAATCCGCGACGCGCCATGCTTACTCCAGATTCTGCACTTGCTCGCGCATCTGATCAATCACTGTCTTGAGTTCAAGCCCGATCCGCGTCAGGTCCAGATATTGCGCTTTGGAACAGAGCGTATTTGCCTCTCGGTTGAATTCCTGCATCAGGAAATCGAGCTTTCGGCCCACTGGCTGCGGATCAGAAAGCAGCGCGCGCGCAGTGGCTACATGGGCGTCCAGCCGGTCGAGTTCTTCGGTCACATCGGACTTCACCGCGATCAGCGCAAGCTCCTGTTCCAGCCGCGCCGGGTCTGCGCGGGTCTGGGCGGTTGTTGCGGCAAGAGCACGTGTCAGGGCCTCTGCCTGCGCGCGTGCGCGGTCGGGCAAGAGCGCGCGCGCTTGGGCAACCGCTTGGGCGATCTGGTCAAGCTGTGCGGATAGAATCGCAGAAAGTGTTGCCCCTTCCTGCGCGCGCATGGTGTTAAAAGCCAAAAGCAATGCGCGCAGGCTTTCGAGAATCACTGGCCCCAAGGCAGCTTGGTCAAATGTGGCAGAATCCGGGCCTGTTTGCAGCACACCGCGCCACCCGAGCAGGTCAAGCGCGCTGGGGGCTTGCAGCAAAATTCCCCGCGCTTGCGCCGCGCCGTTGACGTGATCCAGCGCTGCAAGAAGCGCCTCCAGTGCTTGCGGATCAAGGGGCGCGGCGCTGGGGGCTTGGGCCGCACGCAGCTTCAAAGACAGGCCAACATTGCCCCGCGCGACCTGCGCCGCCACCAGATCACGGATAGACTTTTCAATAAAACCAATGGTTTCCGGTACGCGCAGTCGAAGGTCAAGGCCGCGGCCATTCACGGCACGAATGTCCCATTCTACCTCATAGGCTTGACCTGCGACCTCGACAGAGTGCGCGTGTGCGGCAAAGCCTGTCATTGAGCGCATAAGTTGTCCCTTTCAGAATGCCATATCTGGCGCCGTGGGCAGTTAACCAATCACAAAGAATATGGCAGAAATGTGCCCAAATCTGGGCTATTAAGGGCTTGTTAAGGCAGCTTGCGCAAGAGTTAAACCAAACAAAGTCGCTCCGCTCGCCCCCACCTTGAGACAGTTTGACAAAGAGAGCCCACGATGACCGATGTAACCTTTCCCGCTCAGACCGCCGCCCCTGCTGATGCTGGCCCGGTTGATCTTGTTTGTCGGCACTGGGCGACCTTGCCGCGCAGGGGTCTTGCCCCGAACCGCTCGGATCTTGACCCACAGGCAATATCCGCGGCTCTGCCCTATGTTTTCATTGCCGAACTCGTGACAAAGCGCGTGGCGCGGTTGAGGTTGGTGGGGCACGCGCTGGAAGACCTTTTGGATATGGACATGCGTGGAATGCCACTTTCGGCGCTGTTCACAACAGATGCCCGCCCGGTTCTGGCAACGGCATTTGAGCAAGTCGAACGCGGGGCGCGCGTGCTGTTGCCCCTGCGCGCTGAACGGGGTTGGGGCTTGCCAGAGATGACCGGGCAACTGGCCTTGTTGCCGCTTTGCGATGGACATGGCGAAATCACGCGCATTCTGGGTGTGCTGGAGCGCAAGGGCGATGCAGGCCGCGCCCCGCGCCGTTTCACCATCAGCGCCCCGGCGCCAATTTCACTGAGCATGCCTGAAAACACGCTGAAAACCTCCTGCCGTCAGCCGAGCCTGCGTGTGATCATCGGCGGCAAACGCTAACATACCGTGAACAAAAAAAGGCCCGCATATCCTGCGGGCCTTTTTCAATGCGGCAAAAGCCTTAGAACCTGTCGCGTTCATCCGCATTCACGCGACACGCTCTATTCTTTTGTAATCGCATGTCTTTTGCGCAAAACCGGTTCCCACTTTTGCGCGACATGCCTTAGATCGCCTGCGCCAGTTTCGCGCGCCGACCAACCAACTCTTCGGCCACAAGGAATGCCAGTTCCAAGGACTGGCTGGCATTCAGGCGCGGATCGCAGGCCGTGTGGTAGCGCTGCGACAAATCCTCGTCAGATACAGCACGCAGACCGCCCGTGCATTCGGTCACGTCCTTGCCAGTCATTTCGAAATGCACACCGCCGGGGATCGTGCCTTCGGCGTTATGCACCGCGAAGAACTCGCGCACTTCGCGCAGGACCAGATCGAATGGCCGCGTCTTGTAGCCTGTGGACGACTTGATCGTGTTGCCGTGCATCGGGTCACAGGTCCAAAGAACATCTGCCCCCTCGTCAGCAACAGCCCGGATCAGGCGCGGCAGGTGATCGCCCACTTTGCCCGCCCCGAAACGCGCAATCAGTGTCAGGCGTCCCGGCTCGTTCGTCGGGTTCAGGGCGGCAATCAGGCGTTTCAAGTCATCGGCCGTCAGGGACGGGCCACATTTCAGCCCAATCGGGTTTTGCACACCGCGGCAGAATTCCACATGCGCGCCATCAGGCTGGCGGGTGCGGTCGCCAATCCAGATCATATGACCCGAACCTGCCACTGGCAGGCCAGAAGTCGAATCGATCCGGCAGAATGCCTCTTCATATTCCAAGAGCAGCGCTTCGTGGCTGGTGTAGAAATCGACGGTAGCCAAATCAGGGCTTGTGTCCGACGTAATGCCCGCCGCTGTCAGAAAATCGAGCGTGTCGGAAATGCGGTTGGTCATCTCGCGGTAGCGCTCGGCCTTGTCGCCATCGGCAAACCCAAGGGTCCAGGAATGCACGCGGTGCATGTCCGCATACCCGCCCTTGGAGAAGGCGCGCAGCAGGTTCAGGCTCGCCGCCGCCTGCGTATAGGCTTGCAGCATCCGCGCGGGGTCGGGAATGCGCGATTCCGGGGTGAAATCGAAGCCGTTGATGATGTCGCCCTTGTAGCTGGGCAATTCGACGCCGCCCACCACTTCGGTCGCGGCTGAACGCGGCTTGGCGAATTGTCCTGCCATCCGGCCCACTTTGACCACGGGCACCTTGGCGCCGTAAGTCAGCACAATCGCCATTTGCAGCAACACTTTGAACGTGTCGCGGATGGAATCAGCCGTAAATTCCGAGAAGCTTTCAGCGCAATCGCCACCCTGAAGCAGAAACGCCTTGCCCTGCGCCGCCGCCCCAAGCTTGCGCTTGAGCGCGCGCACTTCACCTGCAAAGACCAGCGGCGGATACTTGGACAATTGCGCTTCCACAGCCTGCAACGCCGCCTGATCGGGGTAATCCGGCATCTGGATGCGTGGGCGCGTGCGCCAGGTCGATTTTGTCCAGCCTTGGGTCATAGCAGCCTCCGGTTCCGCGGGTGCAGGTGTTAGCGGTCGCACCCTCGCGGCGCTTCTATACAAAAGCGGGCGGGGGCTTGCAAATGGGAAAGGCCGCCCGCAAGAGAGCTTAGAAGTCGCGGATATCGGCGTCGGCCACCAATTCGCGCAGCTTGGCTTCGGCGAGCCCCGCCAGACGCTGGTCAAACACCAGCGCGTTGGTCTGAGCGGGTGTTGGCAAATTCTCACCCTCCAACTCGCGCGCGCACAGCATCAGCACAACCAGATTGCCGCTCTCGACAGTGTTGGCAGAGACCTCGTTCTGGTCAAGCCGTGCGAGTTCTACGGCATCCGATTGAGGGATTGCACGCAAGAACTCGCTGCGCTCCGTCAGCGCTTGCTCGGACAGGCCGCGCGCAAAGGGGCCAAGGTCAGGGCAGTTCCGCACGCTGGTTTGGATGTTCGCCACCGTTTGCAAATTCGCCTCGGACCGCCCACCGGGCAGCAAAAGCCGGGCATAGGTGAGTTTCATGTTTTCAGTCGGGATCACGCGACTGCTGTCCAACGCGCGCAGTTGGAAATACGCAATAGCGCCGCTTAGGTCGATAGGACCGACCACTTGCCCCGGACGCGCTGCGCGCATCAAGCCGCCGATCTGCGGTGGCAGGTTTTCAATCGGCAGCCAGTCCAGCCGCCCGCCCTGATCGCGCGTGCCCGCAAGCGAGAATTCACGCGCTAGCGTCGCGAATTCCTCGACGCTGCGCACAGCCTCGATCAACTCCATGATCTGTGCCACAGCGTCGGCGAATTGCGGGTCCGTGGGCAGGAAAATTTCCGACATGAGCACACGGGTCGTGCCGACAATGGTGACTGTGTCGCGGGCGCGCGCAACATCGCTGCCGACGACTGTCACCAAGGCCGGGAATTGCGCGGCCACGTATTTGCGCCACAGCAACCCTGCCTGCACGAAGGCTTCCAGAGTTTCGCGCGCGACACCCCCCTCGCCCAAGGCCGTCACGAATTGCTCTGCGGTCATATCCGCCCGGCCTGCGAACTCGGTCAGGCCTTCCAGCAATTCGTCGCGGGTGACACGCAGCTTCAGCCGACGTGCCGCTTCGCGCTGGATCGCTTCATCTGTCAGCCGGTCAATCGCTTCGCGGCGCATGTCAGCGCCCCCGGCATTGAGCAATTCCATAAATCGAATGCGCTGTTCAACATCGTAGCGCGTGATGACTTGATCATTAACCTTGCGCACAGTCGAAAACAGCCCCTGCGCTTGGGCCGCTCCCCCAAACCCTGTCACCAGCAAGGCACAGGTCAGGCAGGCGCTCATAAAGTTTCGCAGGATCATGGGGCGCATCATGAGGTCAGGTCCGTTTTTGGCCCGAAACGGGCAGCAACTGCTTCGGTCTTGTGGCAGGCATACAGCACTGTGTCGGGCTTGTCATCTGTCTGGGCTGAACTTGGTCGGCCCAGACGCTGCCCTGAAACTCCGGGGCCAGGTCTCTAGCCATTCGAACACCCCCGCCGCGCGCCCGACTTCGCACCGCCCACCCCCAGAACATCCAGGTTCAGCGCAAGGTTCGTCGTGGCATTCGGGTTCGCAGCCGTGCTGAAGCGCCGCTCGACCCCAGCTTCAAAGCGCAGGCATTCATTCTCGAAGCCGATCCCTGCGCCCACACGCGCTGCCCGTTTGCGCGCTGCGTCATAGCGCCAGTTCAACCGCGCAGTCCAACTGTCATCCAGCTTGCGGCTGCCCTCGAAGCTCCACTCAGAGGATGTCTGAAGCCGGTTTTCCGCCACATCCGGCAGAATCCGCATATAGCTGGTCGAGATCGTGAAATCCTCGGTCGCCCAGTCGATTTCGAGCGCCGTGCGCGAAATCCGCCCGCCCGATTGCACCAGCGTCCGGCCGCTCAGCGTCAGCCCAGCATCCGTATCAAGGCGGGCTGCCAGCAGCCAATCCGACCGTGCGCCCGCGACCGGCGAGGCTGCGGAAAACTGTCCCAAATCCTGCGCCCGCCATATCCGACCGAGTGTCAGCGTGCCTGACCACCCCGCCGGGTCATAGCGGGTCCAGGACAGGCCCAGATTGGCGCGCAATCCTCCTTCGCGCTGATCACGCGCGGCAAATCGATTGAGGCTGAACAAATTGCCCTCGTCCAGTTCGGGCATCAGGCTCAGATCATTGGGGAAATTGGCCAGAGTATTGCGCCCCAGAATGACCTGCGCGACGGGCTCCAGCACGTGCACAGCGCCCGATCCTGCGTTGCGCACCAAGGGCCAGCGCAGATCAAGCATCAGGTTCGGGCTGACCCGCGTTGCGCTGCGGGCGAAAGCTGTCGCAGCAGGGCTGACGCGGGCATGATCAATCCCCAGATTGACCCCCAGCGCCCCCACTATCCCGCCCGGAAGGATCGCGTCGCGCCGCCAATCGAGATCAAGGCTGAGGCGCGACATGGTCCGGACATCAGGCGCCATCGGCGTGCGCCGCATGTGGCTGTGCAGTTCCATCCGCACCGCGCCTACCCCGCCCAGAACATCGGCGCGGCGCTCATAAACGGCTTGACCAATATGGTTGGGCAACGTGTTCGACACATCGCCCACCCGCAGTGAACGCAGATTGAGCGCCTGCAAGCGCAGACGCGTATCCCGCGCGATCCGGCTGAGGGTGATGTCTGACGCCAGCCCCGCCTCGACCCGGCCATAATCATCGAGCAACCGACGGTCCGACGCGCGGATCAGATTGAAGGACAGCGCATACCCTTGGCCCAGATCAAACTGACCCAGTGCATAGATCATCCCGCGCGTGCCACCGGGGCGGATATCGTCGCGCGCGACCAAACCACCCAATTCCAGCATTCCCGACGCGAAGGCTTGGCGATACCGAAGATCCAGCGCGCGCGTCCCTTTCGCGCCGACAAACGGGGTCAGCGTGACGTCCCGATCTGGCCCAAGCACGATGAAATAAGGGGTTTTCAGCCCCACCCCATGCCCGGTATTGACCGAAAAGCGTGGGCTTAGAAAACCCGTTGCCCGGTCAAGCGATGGGTCCGGCACGCGCAGGCTGGGCAAATACAGCAGCGGCAGACCAAGCAACCGGAACTGCGCATTCTCAAAGTAAAGCTGCCGGTCTTGGGCATCATGCACCACCCGCGACGCCCGCATTTCCCACAGCGGTGTGGGACGGTCCGCGCAAATCTCGCAGGTCGAGGCAATGACCTGCGACATCTCGGTGAAACGTTCATCCCGCCTGCGCACATTGGCGGCCGCGATCTGCAACTGGTCATCCAGAACCACCCGCGCCGATTGGATCAGGCCACGCCGGAAACTGTCGGTCAATTCGGCAGAATCGGCCAGCATCGTGACGCGCGCGCCATCGGTCAGCAGCATTGGCCCTGTGATCGACAAAGCCCCTGTGGCGCGGTCATAGATAATCCGGGTCGCGCGCAGCCGGATCGCGCCCGACAGAGCCTCGACATTGCCATCCGCGACCAACCGACTTGGCCCGTCAAGATACAGCCGATCCGCCAGAAGGGTCGAGAATTCAGGGCTGGTTTGCGCAGAAAGCGGGGTCACAGCCAGCAGACAAGCCAACCAGGCGCTGTGCAGCAGCGCCGCAAGCGTCCGTAATCCTGTGGCTGGTCGCTTCCGCGACATCAGCTTTCCTCCAGATTTAGCAGCAGCCCCATCGCAAGCAAAAGTGTTGCCACCGGCGGCCCCCAAGCCGCAAGCAGCACTGGCACCTGCCCGCTCTCACCAAGCACTTGCGCGAAATTTCGCAGAAAGAACAGAGTGAATCCAGCCAGAATCGTGATGAGTGCCCGAATACCTGCGCCACCCGCGCGGGCATGGTGCAAACAGAGCGCAAAAGCCAGAAGCAACATCCCCACCAAAAGCACTGGCATCGCAAGTTCCATCTGCAACCGCATCCGATGTTCCAAGGCGGCAAATCCCGCCCGCTCCAATGCTGCAATGAAGGCCGGAAGCTGCGCGAGAGGGATCGTGCGCGCTTGGGCGAAACTGTCGCGGATCTGCTCGGGTGTCAGGTCTGTGGGCAAGGCAACCTGCAGTGTCAGCCGCGCTTGAGCTTCAGGATTATCATCAGCGAGCGACCATGTTTTCACCCCGGATAATTCCCACGCACCTGGCCGCAATTCGGCCCTATCCGCCCTCATCCGAAGCGCGAGTCCATCTGTGGGGTGGAAAATCAGAAATGTCGCGTGGAATAGCCGCGTGCCCGTGGCTTCGACTTGAGGAGCATGGATGACAGTCTGGCCCATCAGATCGGCCTGACGTAGCCAGATATCTTGCCCGCTGACTGTAACGGTGCTTGTCGCCTCGCCGCGCAAATCTGCAAGCGCGCGCCCGTATTCGCGCGTTGTCGTGGCCACGAGCGGGTTCATCACCGCCACAAAGGCTGTAGCGACCAGTACCACCACCAGCGCCGGAAGGGCCAGCAAACGCGGCACCGACCGACCTGCTGCGCGCACGATCACGATTTCCGAACTCCGCGACCACGCCAAGGCAACCCACAGGCCCGACAAGAGCAGCACCAGCGGCGCGATCTCGTAGAATGCCTCAGGGGTGTTGAGCAAGGACAAGCGCAGGACAGCCCCCAGACCGGGCCGTGCAACATCATTGAGCCTGCGGATTTGCTCGATCATATCGAGCAACAGCAACATGCCCAGAAACACCCCGCTGACGATCAGGAACGTCGCAGCCACTCGGCGCAGCAGATAGAGCGACAGGATCATACAAATGCCCCCCGCCGGCGACTGGTCACCCAGAGCATGACCAGTGTCGCCACCAGCCCCAGCGCGACCGGCACTGCGCCCAGCAGGCTCAGGCGAGGGTCGCGCAACGCCGCCCCCGCTGAAGCATTGGCGGCAAGTTGGATAACGGCCAGAAGGACGACAGCCCCCAGCACCTGCCGCCAAGCGCCCAAACGGCTGAATTGCCCCAGACAGATGGCCAAGAACCCGATCAGCGCCGTAACGACGGCAAGAGCCGGTTGTGCAAACCGGCTGACAATCTCGAACCGCGCCTCGGCCTCGCTGATACCAAGGGCCGCCACAGCCTCGGACGTCGCATCCAAAAGCAACGGGGTCGGCAATTCACGCACATCCACACGCCGCCCCGCAGGTCCAATCAGGCTGCCGACATCATAGGTCAATTCATCAAACCCGACTGTCGTCAGCCGCCCTGTCGCATGCGCATAGACCAGCGCCACCCCGTCCAGCATCACAAGAACAGGCCCCTGTGGCCCTGGCACAAGCAAGGCCGAACGTGCCGAATACTCGACCCGCACCGAGACAGAACGCGCATCTGACAGGAAAACATCCACAAGCTTTCCCTCGGGCGTGACATCGCGCAAAAATACGACAATGCCTTCGGCAGGTTGCAAGAACTCACCAGCCCGCAAAAGCCGCGCTGTCACATTCTCGGCAATCTCGACCTGCCGCTCGGCCAATTGCGCGCGCGAGAGCGGCATAAGCACATGCATCAGCACCAGAAGCATCGCGGCCACCACAGAGCCGAACAGCGCGACCGGCCAAAGAAGCCGTGCGAAGGACAGCCCTGTGCCTTGCAAGACGACCATTTCGTTGTCGCGCGTCAGCCGCAAGGCGACATAAACCGCCGCCGCGAATGACGACAGCGGCAGCACAACCCGTACGACATTGGGCAGCGTTAGCGCAGAAAGTTCCAGAAACACCCAAAAACTTTGCCCATCCCCGATGACCAGATCAAACAGACGCGCGGCGCGATTGACCCAATAGACCGACACCAGAACGATGGTGAAGAATGCAAAGACCGTCAGCAATTGGGTTAGCAGATACCTGTCAATCCCGCGCACCTGTCTGCAATCCCCAATGAAATTTCACGACACCCTATTTTCAACGCTTACACTTGGAAAGGGGATTCGCAGCACATCCTGCGGGGTGTGGCATGGCCAAAGGCGCGGACTGACCCCACCCGGAGCCCTTTGCCCGGCAAGGGCAAAGGGCGACATATCGCGTGCGGCGCAGCCGCGCAATTTGGCAACATCCGGTCACAAAGGTGCCGTCAGACAGCGAAGCGCAGGGTCCGATCTAGCGGCAAGGCACGCAGCCGCTCGCCTGTCAGATCGAAAATCGCATTGGCAAGCGCTGGGGCCGCAGGGGGCGTCGCAACCTCGCCCACCCCGCCCATATGCGGATTGTCCTGCCGCAAAACAGTCGTGATCCGGGGCGCGCTCGCCATGCGCAGAGCATCATAGTCTGGGAAATTCCCCTGCTCTACGGCTCCATCCACGAATGTGATCGCCTCGGACACCGCCGCCGACAGCCCATAGATCAGACCCGATTCCAACTGCGCCGCGACAATGCGCGGATCGAGCACCCGGCCCGGATCCGCAGCCACGTAAGCGCGCGTCATCACGATCCCCGCGCGGCTTTCGGCCACTTCCATGACAACCGCCGTAGGTGTGCCGAAGGACCAGCAGAACGCAACCCCCCGCCCAATCCCTGGCGGCTTGGGGCTGTCCCAACCCGAAAGCTCGCGGACAGCGTCGAGCACGCCTGCGGCAACTGCACTTTCCGGGCGAAGATGGTCAAGCCGGAACTGCAGCGGGTCAGCCCCCGCCGCATGGGCCAATTCATCCATCAGGCTTTCGTGGAAAAACCCGTTGAAAGAGTTGCCGACCGACCGCCAGAAGCCGATTGGCACATCCAGATCGGCCAGATAGCCCAGCGTGCGGTAATTCGGGATTGCATAGGGCTGATTGAACGCGCCTTCCATATGGCCCTTGTCGGCTCCGCCCATCGCACGCCCTGTCAGCCGCCCAATGGCCGCGCGCGTGACCGAAGGGGCTGCCACATGCAGGTCGAAATGCGAGATCCGCCCGTTTTCGACCGCCCCGCGCGCGCGCGCCATGGCGGCGGGGCGGTAGAAGTCATGCGTCATATCTTCTTCGCGCGACCAGGTCAGGCGGATTGGTGTTCCCGGCACAGCCATCGCAAGCTTCACGGCCTGCGCCACATTGTCCATCTCGGTCCGCCGCCCAAAGCCGCCACCCAGAAGCGTGGTATGCAAAGTCACATCCTGCTCGCGCAGCCCGGTCAGACGGGCCGCGACTTTCACGGCCTCCAGCGGGGCCTGGTGGCCCACCCAGAGCGTCAGTTTGCCATCCTGCAACCAGGCTGTCGCCCCCATCGGCTCCATCGTTGCATGGGCGAGGAAGGGAACCGCATATTCCACTGCCAATGCCCCCGCAGGCAACGTGGCCATCGACCCTTGGTCACGGAAACTGGAATTGGGCTTGTCGTCGAAAGCCGCAGCAATCCGCCCCAGCATCGCATCCATATCCGCAGGCAGGGCGGACGGCCCCCAATCCACAGCCACGGCTTGCGCGCCCTGCATCGCGGCCCAAGTGTTGCGCGCGATCACGCCCACACCGTTGCCCAGATCGACCACCTGCTCCACTCCGTCCATGGCAAGGGCCGGGCGTGCATCGAAGCTGCGCATCCCGCCGCCCAGATGGGGATTGCACCGCACGTTCGCAAAGCGCAGACCGGGCAGCGCGATGTCTGTGGAATACTGCGCCCGGCCTGTGATCTTGGCGCGCATATCCACACGCGGCAGGGGCTGGCCAAGCAGCTTCCAATCTTTTGGCTCACGCAAGGCCACTTGCGGCACTGGCAACGCCGCTGCGGCTGCGGCCAACGCGCGATAGTCGAGCGTCGTGCCATCCGGGGCAATCACCGCCCCATTTTCCGTGCGCAACTGCGCCACCGGCACGCCAAGCCGCGCGCTGGCGGCCGCTTTCAGCGCCTCGCGCGCACTGGCACCTGCCGCCCGCATCCGCTCATAGGCATCGACAGTCGAGGTCGAACCACCCGTCACCTGTAGCCCCAGAAGCTTTGACGCCTCGCCAATCGCACCCGCGACCCAGCGTTGCCAGTCCTTTTGGGCATAATCAGGCGTCGGGATCACCCCATGCGCAAGCGCTGCATTGTAATAGGCCGCGGCGGGGGGACCGTGCAGAACTGTGATCGCGCTGAAATCCGCGTCCAGCTCCTCTGCCACCAGTGCCGCAAGCGTCGTGTGGATCCCCTGCCCCATTTCCGCGCGCGGCGCGATGATCGTGAGTCCGTCGGCGTTAATGAGGACATAAGGGTTCAGCGTCGCGCCATCCTCTGGCCCGAGGGGGTTTTCGACAGGCTTGCGCACCTGCCAGACACCAAAGGCCACGCCCCCTGTCAGCGCGACCGCCCCCACCAGAAACGTGCGCCGCGCGATTTTGCCGAAGCTTGCCATCACCCCTGCCCCCCATTCACAACACGGGCCGCGTCATGGATCGCGGCACGAATGGCGCTGTAGGTGCCGCAGCGGCACAGATTGCCATTCATGGCCGCGTCGATATCGGCATCCGTGGGGGCGGGGTTCTCGGCCAGCAAACTCGCCGCCTGCATGATCTGGCCCGACTGGCAATAGCCACATTGCGCGACCTGATGGCGTTCCCAAGCGGCTTGCAGCGGCGACAGCGTGTCACCGCCTGCGAGTCCTTCAATCGTGGTCACAGGCGCATCCACATCGCCCAGCAATGTCTGACACGACCGCACGGCGACCCCGTCCAGATGCACCGTGCACGCCCCGCAAGCGGCGACCCCGCAGCCATATTTCGTGCCGGTCAGGCCTAATTCGTCCCGCAGGATCCACAAGAGCGGTGTGTCAAGCGGTGCATCGGTCGTGAAGACGCGGCCATTGATCGTCAGGGAGCGGGACATGAAACCTCTGGTCAAGTATCAATCGAACAACGCTTGAACGTCGCTGTGGCCACATTCCGTTGCACAAATCTGAACATTAATTGCGATAGCGGATCGCGGCCAGCACTTGGCCTTGCCCCTGCTCTTGCACGATCACGACAACAGGCTCGGTGCCTTGAACGCGCAGTTGGCGGCTGAATGGTGCGGACCCGTCCCAGTCACCTATCACATCCCAAGCTGTGACGATGTTGCGATAGGTGATACTGCGGCCGGAATTCTCGCCGCTCAAGATTTCCACAGTGGCGCTGTCGATGTAGCGCACAAGTTGGATATCGGCATGACGCGACAGCGGCGCTTGAGCGCGCGCTTCCAGTGTCATCACCCCCGCTGCGGTTTGTGTCAAACCAAGCGTGATCGGCGGTTGGGCGGGGACGGCGCGCAAGTGATCTTGAATAGCCCCCATCGCCTGCATCGTCGAAGAGCCTTTGACCTCGTCCATACCACCGATGATCATCTGCGGTGTGTAGACGGAGGCCCGTCCAGCTTTGCGGGCATAATTCTTCTGCCGCGCGCTGAATTTCGGATCTGCAAACACATCTGCCCAGCCGATATAATCCCAGTAATCGACATGCAGCGCGAGCGCGATGACATCCTCACGCTCGGCCAGATGTTCGATCAGGGCATCAGCGGGCGGGCAGGCCGCGCAGCCCTGCGATGTATAGAGTTCGACCACAACCGGCTGTGTCTGTGCGACCGACAAGGCGGGCCAGAATGCCAGTGCGGCAGCCCAAATTCCGTGTCGGAGTGCATGTGTCATTCCAAACCCTCTTTGTCGCGTCTCGTGCGATCTAACCCTCGCACGCCCCCCCTGCCAATCAAGGTTTTGAGAGGATGGCCAAGCGCAGCGCTCTGGCCAGATATTTTGTGCACAACGGTATACAAATTGCCGCTTTCCCTCTTGATCGGTGGGGCGGGATAGGGCAAATGCAAGGGCAGCATCAACCCCTTTTTCCCGCAGGGAGGCCACCCAATGACCGTCATCGTCGGACAGGACAGCGCAGGCACGCGGCGCAAGCTGCAAGCAGGCGGCGCAACGCTCGCATATTACTCGATCCCCGCTGCACAAGCAGCCGGGCTTGGCGATTTCTCGCGCCTGCCCGCCTCGCTCAAGGTCGTGCTGGAAAACATGCTGCGCTTTGAAGATGGCAAGACCGTCACGCTCGGCGATATCCGCGCGTTTGGGGAATGGGGCGCGAATGGCGGCCAGAACCCGCGCGAAATCGCCTATCGCCCGGCCCGCGTGCTGATGCAGGATTTCACCGGCGTTCCGGCGGTCGTGGACCTCGCCGCCATGCGCGACGGCATCGTGGGGCTGAAGGGGTCAGCGGCCAAGATCAACCCGCTGGTGCCGGTCGATCTGGTGATCGACCACTCGGTGATGATCGACGAATTCGGCAATCCGCGCGCCTTCCAGATGAATGTGGACCGTGAATACGAGCGCAACATGGAGCGCTACACCTTCCTGAAATGGGGTCAGGGCGCGTTCAACAATTTCCGCGTCGTGCCGCCCGGCACCGGGATTTGCCACCAAGTGAACCTTGAATACCTTGCGCAGACGGTCTGGACCGATACGGACCAGAACGGCGAGACGGTCGCCTATCCCGATACACTGGTGGGCACGGACAGCCACACGACCATGGTGAACGGTCTGGCCGTCCTTGGCTGGGGTGTGGGCGGCATTGAAGCGGAAGCGGCGATGCTGGGTCAGCCTGTGTCGATGCTGATCCCCGAAGTGATCGGCTTCAAGCTGACGGGCGAGATGGTCGAAGGCACCACGGCCACGGACCTCGTGCTCAAAGTCGTGCAGATGTTGCGCGCGAAAGGCGTGGTCAACAAATTCGTGGAATTCTACGGCGAAGGGCTGGACCGCTTGCCGCTGGCCGACCGCGCGACGATTGCCAACATGGCCCCCGAATACGGCGCGACCTGCGGCTTCTTCCCCATCGACGACGAAACCCTGCGCTACTTGCGCCAGACAGGCCGGGACGAGGACCGCATCGCACTGGTCGAGGCTTATGCGAAAGAGAACGGCTTCTGGCGCGGCCCGGATTATGCGCCGATCTACACGGACACGCTGGAGCTGGATATGGGCACTATCGTGCCTGCGATTTCCGGCCCCAAGCGCCCGCAGGACTGGCTGCCGCTGACCAATGCCAAAGCCGCCTTCGCGCAGGAAATGGAAAAGAGCTTCAAGCGCCCGATGGGCAAGGAAGTGCCAGTGAAGGGCGAGGCTTACACCATGTCCTCGGGCAAGGTGGTGATTGCCTCGATCACGTCCTGCACCAACACCTCGAACCCTTACGTTCTGATTGCGGCTGGTCTGGTCGCGCGCAAAGCCCGCGCGCTGGGGCTGAACCGCAAGCCCTGGGTCAAGACCTCGCTCGCGCCGGGGTCACAAGTTGTGACCGAGTATCTGAACGCGGCAGGGCTGCAAGAGGATCTGGACGCCGTCGGCTTCAATCTGGTGGGCTATGGCTGCACGACCTGCATCGGGAACTCGGGTCCGCTCCAGCCCGAAATCAGCGCCGCGATTGCCGAGGGTGATCTGGTCGCAACGGCTGTCCTGTCGGGCAACCGCAATTTTGAGGGTCGTATCAGCCCGGACGTGCGCGCGAACTATCTGGCCTCGCCCCCCTTGGTCGTGGCCTATGCGCTGGCAGGCGACATGAATATCGACCTGACGTCGGAACCCATCGGGATCGGCGCGAATGGCGGCGCGGTTTACCTGAAAGACATCTGGCCCACCAATGCCGAGATTGCCGATCTGGTGGAAAAGACCGTCACGCGCGAGGCGTTCCTGAAGAAATACGCCGACGTCTTCAAAGGCGATGAAAAGTGGCAGGGCGTCGAGACGACCGATAGCGAAACCTACGACTGGCCAGCGACCTCGACCTATATCCAGAACCCGCCCTATTTCCGGGGTATGGGCGCAGAGCCGGGCGTGATTTCCAACATTACGGGCGCACGTGTCCTGGCCCTTCTGGGCGACATGATCACGACCGACCACATCAGCCCCGCAGGCAGCTTCAAGGCAGGCACCCCTGCGGGCCGGTATCTGGAAGAGCGTCAGGTTCCTGTGCGCGAGTTCAACAGCTATGGCGCGCGGCGCGGCAATCACGAAGTGATGATGCGCGGCACCTTCGCCAATATCCGCATCAAGAACGAGATGCTCGATGGCGTTGAAGGCGGCTACACGAAGGGGCCGGACGGGCAGCAGACCTCGATCTTCGATGCCTCGATGGCGTGGCAGGAACAGGGCGTGCCGCTCGTGATCTTCGGCGGCGTGGAATATGGCGCAGGATCGAGCCGCGACTGGGCGGCCAAGGGCACAGCGCTTCTGGGCGTCAAGGCTGTGATCGCCGAGAGCTTCGAGCGCATCCACCGCTCGAACCTGGTCGGCATGGGCGTCATCCCGTTCGAGTTCACGGGCGGCGAGACACGCAAATCCTTGGGCCTAAAGGGCGACGAGGTCGTATCGATCCATGGGCTGGAGGGCGATCTGAAACCGCTCTCGGACGTGCCTTGCACAATCCAGTATGCCGACGGGTCAGTGAAAACCATCACGCTCAAGTGCCGTATCGATACCGCGATCGAGAAGGAATATGTCGAACATGGCGGCGTGCTGCACTACGTGCTGCGCGATCTGGCTGCGGCTTGAGTCATAATCCGACCTGACATTCAGGGCGCTCCGGCAACGGGGCGTCCTCTTCGTTTGGCAAGGTGCCGATTGCGGGGCAAAAGGTCTCAGGCGTGCGCTTTTCAAGTGCTTGAAGCCCAGCCGCGCCCGGTTTAGCTTTCGCGCGCGCAACAGGAGCAGGGCATGTCATCGAAACGAGCGATCTTTGCGGAAGTCTCCGACATCGAGGCCACCAAAACCCCCAAACCCGGCGGTATCGACCGCGCGCCCCAAGGCGCACGCGGCGCGATCCGGCTGTGGCTTTTGGTCCTGTTCGCGCTGGTCTGCCTGATGATCGTCGTCGGCGGCATGACGCGGCTGACAGATAGCGGCCTGTCGATCACCGAATGGCGGCCTGTGACCGGGGCCATCCCGCCCCTGTCCGATGCCGATTGGCAAAGCGAATTCGAGAAATACCGCACAATCGACCAATACCAACTGGTCAATCGCGGCATGAGCCTTGAGGAATTCAAGGTGATCTATTGGTGGGAATGGGGCCACAGGCAACTGGGCCGCGTGATCGGGCTGGTCTGGGGCGTGGGGTTCCTGTTCTTCTGGCTCACGAAGCGCATTCCCACAGGCTGGACCCCGCGCTTGTTGCTACTTGGGGGCCTTGGGGGGCTGCAAGGCGCGATTGGCTGGTGGATGGTGGCCTCTGGCCTCAATCAAGGCATGGTCAGTGTGGCAAGTTACCGGCTTGCGACCCATCTGGGCCTTGCCTTCGTCATCCTTGGCCTGATCGCGTGGTATGCGTTCTTGCTCAACCGCTCGGAGGCTGACCTGCTCGCCGCTCGCCGCGCGCGCGAGGGCAAGCTGTTCAGCCTGTCCACCGGACTTTTGCATCTGACTTTCTTGCAAATCATCTTGGGCGCGCTGGTGGCCGGAATTGATGCAGGGCGCACTTATACCGACTGGCCCATGATGCACGGGGTCTTTGTCCCGCCGGAATTGTTCGAAATGACCCCGCTCTGGGTCAATTTCTTCGAAAACCCCGCCACAGCGCAATTCATCCACCGCATGACGGGCTATCTAGTCGCGATCTTCGCTGTGGTCGTCTGGCTTCGGGGGCGGAAATCGACCCATGCGGCAACACGCGCGGCGTTCCATACGATGTTTGCCGTGCTTTGGGCACAGATCGGCATCGGGATTTTCACGGTCCTTTATGGCGCGCCGTGGCAATTGGGGATCGCGCATCAGGCGACGGCCGTTCTGCTTTGGGTGCTGATCCTGCGCGCGCGGCATTTGGCGCAATACCCGCGCTTTGACAGCTTGCGCGGGGGGGCGAAAGGATGAGCGCGCTTGCAGAACTGCTGGCTTTTTCCCGCCAGACCGAGGCTTTGGCCCAAGTCGCGGGCCGATTGGGCTGGGACCAGCAGACTTTCATGCCGCGTGGGGCGAATGCGCAGCGGGCCGAGGAAATGGCCGCGATGGAAGCCGTCCTGCATGCCCGCCGCACCGATCCGCGTTTGGGTGAATGGCTGGCTCTCGCGCAGGCCGAGAGCGCCGAGGATAAAGCCGCGCTGCGCGAGTTGTCCCGCGCCTATGCCCGCAACACACGCGTCCCTGCCCGGTTGGCGGAAGAAATCGCGCGCGTGACGACACTTGCGCAGACCGCGTGGGAAGATGCCCGCGCAACCGAGGATGTGCCTGCCTTCCTGCCGCATCTGTCACAAGTCGTGGCTTTGCGACGCGAGGAAGGGCAGGCGATTGCCCAAGGCACGAGCGCCTATGACGCCCTGATGGCCGATTACGAACCCGGCACATCTGCGGCCGAGATTGCCGCCATGTTCGACCGGATGCGCCCGCGCCTGCGCGCGCTGCGCGCGGCGATCCTTGAGCGGCCAAGCCCCGCCCCTCTGACGGGCCACTTCCCTGATGCGGGGCAACTCAAGCTCTCGCAAACCCTGTCGCAGGTCTTTGGCTATGACCTGTCGCGGGGGCGGATCGACTTGGCGGTGCATCCGTTCTCGTCTGGCTCGGGCGACGATGTGCGCATCACGACGCGGGTCGCTGAAACTGACCCGTTCAATTGCCTCTATTCGACCCTGCATGAAGTGGGCCACGCAGCCTATGAACAAGGCGTGCGCGCGGCCTTCAACCTGTCGCCCTTGGGGCGCGGGGTGTCGATGGGTGTGCATGAGAGCCAGAGCCGGATTTACGAGAACCAGCTTGGGCGGTCGGAAGCGTTTACGGGCTGGCTGTTTGGCCGGATGCAGGCCGAGTTCGGCGCGCTGAACCTGTCCGACGCGCGGGCCTTTTACGCCGCCGTCAACCGCGTATCCCAAGGCTATATCCGCACCGAGGCCGATGAGGTGCAATATAACCTGCACATCATGCTCCGCTTCGATCTGGAACGCGCGCTGATCGCGGGCGATCTGGTCCCCGCCGATCTGGAAGCCGCGTGGAATGACCGCTTTCTGACCGATTTCGGCTATGCTGTGGACCGCCCCAGCAATGGCGTGCTGCAAGATGTGCATTGGGCCGTGGGACTGTTTGGCTATTTCCCGACCTACAGCTTGGGCAATGTCTATGCAGGCTGTCTGTATCAGGCGCTGATTCAGGCGGTGCCGGATTTGCACGACCAGATGACGCGCGGGGAATTGGGGCAGGCGACGGGTTGGCTGCGCGAGCACCTGCACCAGTTCGGCGCGCTGCGCGAGCCTCGGGACGCGATCACCCATGCCTGTGGGTTCGCGCCCAATGAGGAGCCGCTTCTGGCCTATCTGGAAGCGAAATTCGGGGCGCTTTACGGGTTGTAGAGCGCACCGAGCCTACGCGGCCCGCTCCACCCGCACCCCGGCGGCTTCCAGAACCGCCCCTTGCCACGCAACAGGCGCGGCGTTGTGGTTGAACCAGAACCGCACATCGCCGCAAACCCGCGTGCGCAGGCCATCGGGCAGGTCATGGATTACAAGACCCGCCTGCGCACACAGCGCCTGCAAGTGGGCGCGCAAGGTCGCGTCATCGGGCCAGCCCGCATGGTAATGCACCCCCCCTGCGCGCAAGAGCGCGGGCAGGCCATCGACGCGGGTCAGGACCACGTCTGCGGTCCCTTCGACCTCTTCGGCCCAGTGGACGAAGCGGCCACCATCTGACAGCGCAATCGCTGCCCCCGGTGGCAGGCTTTCCACCCGGATCACGCGCGCGTCCAACCCCGGCAGGGATGGGCCAAGCGGCACGGGGATCGCAAAATCTGCGGTGCGGCTATTCGTGCGCGGGCCGAGCAGGGACAGGCCCGCGAACCGCTCCAGCGCCCCGCGCAACTTCGGCGAAAGCGTGAACAGCCCCGGCGCGAGCACCAGTTTCCAGCGCGACAGATCGGCCGTGTCGGGCGGGATGATGTCGATATTCAGCCCCAGACTGCGGGCCGCGCGATACCACGCGAAACTCAGGCGGAAATAGTCGAAATCCGCCCCTTGCGGCTGGGTGGACCAGGCCCAAGCGCTTTCATAGTCAAAGACCAGCGCCACATCGGCGGGACAGTCACCGCTTTCGACATTGGCCAATTCGCGCGCCACTTCTGCCGCTTCCAGCAAACCGGCGGCCGCGACCGAATCAGGGCGCAACAGCCCCGCATGGTTTTGCTCTTGCGCGAACGGGGCTTGACGCCAGCGGAAATAGCAAACCGCTTCGGCCCCATGCGCAAAAGCCTCCCAAGTCCAGAGGCGGACCATGCCGGGCAGCGGCGCAGGGTTCCAGGGCGCCCAGTTCACAGGGCCGGGTTGCTGCTCCATGATCCACCAGCGCCCGCGCCCGACGGCGCGGTACAGGTCATGGTGGAAGGCTTGGAAATCCGGGTCGCCTTGGCGCAGAAAGGCGGCCTTGTGGTCCGGCGTGGCTTCCAGCCGGTCGGACAGAAAGCCCAGCGGGTAGCTGTCCCAGCTTGCGATATCCAGATCCGCGCCGACCTTGTAATGGTCAAACTCGACAATCCGGCCCATGTAATTGTGGGCAATGGGCGCGCTCGAATGGCGGCGCAGGATGTCGGTCTGTGCGCGGTTGAAGGCCACGACCTGATCCGAGGAAAACCGCTTGAAATCCAGCACATGCGCAGGCGCAGGTTCAGTGACAGTCAGATTAGGCAGGTCTATGTCATCGAAACTGCGATACTCCATCGACCAGAACACATTGCCCCAAACGCGGTTGAGCGCATCCACCGACTGATAGCGCTGTGCGAGCCAGTCGCGGAATGCGCCCTCGGCCGCTTTGGAATAGCTATAGATCGTATCGTGGCAGCCATATTCGTTATCTGTTTGCCACGCGACCACATGCGGATTGCGCCCGTAGCGTTCGGCAAGAAGGGTCACGATCCGGCGACATTCGGCCAGATAGCCTGCATGGCTGAAGCAATAATGCCTGCGTGAGCCGAATTTGCGCGGGCGGCCCTGTGCGTCAACCGCGAGCATGTCGGGGTGGTGATCGAGCATCCAGCGTGGCGGCGTGGCGGTAGGCGTGCCCAGCACCACGCCCAAGCCCGCTGCGCCAAGCGTCGCAATCGCGTGGTCGAGCCACCCGAAATCGAGGCTTCCCGGCACAGGTTCCAGCCGCGACCACGCGAATTCCCCGATCCGCACCAGCGTCAGGCCCGCGTCCACCATGCGGCGCGCATCGTCAGCCCATTGCTCCTCGGGCCAATGTTCGGGGTAATAGCAGACACCAAGGCGGCGGGTCATTGATCTTGTCCTTGCAGGCGCGAGAAGCGGTAGCGGGTCAGGCTGCGGTAAACCGCGCCCGGTTGCAGCATCGCGGGCGGGAAATGGGGCTGGTTGGGCGCATCGGGCCAAGACTGCGCTTCAAGGGCGATCCCGGCAAAGGGGCGATAAAGCCGCCCCTCTAGCCCCGGATGGCCCTGTTCAGGAAAGCTGGGGGCCGTGAAGACCTGCAAGCCCGGTTCGGTGGTTTCAAGGTCCATCGCCAAAGTCGCGCTGCGCAACTGCGCCACCGGGCGCAGGGGCGCGCGGGCATCGGACAGGCAGAAATTATGGTCGATCTCTTGCCTTCCAAGCGCGCGCGCCGTGCGGAAGTCGAATGCGGTCCCTGCGACAGGCGCAATCTCGCCTGTGGGTAGGGTCGCCTCATCGGCGGGCAAGTAGCTTTCGGCCGCAATCTGAAAGGCGTGGTCAACAATCGAGCCGGTATCGTCCAAAATGAAATACGGATGCTGGCACAGGTTGCACGGCGTTTCGGCATCCGTCGTGGCGGTGATCTCGACACGCATGGCGCAATCGGGCTCAAGGGCGATCCGGGCCGTGATCTGCAAACCGCCCGGAAATCCCATATCGCCATGGGGCGAGGTCAGGGTCAGGGTCACAGAGTTTTCCGTCCGCTCTGCAATATCCCACAGCAGCGTGGACACCCCCCCCTGCCCCCCATGCAGGATATGCGCGCCCAGCCAGTTGCGGTCGAGCGCCCAGTCGCGCCCGCCTGCATGGACGCGGGCATCCCGCAGGCGGTTGGCATAGCGGCCCACAATCGCGCCGAAATAATTCATAGGGCCAAGATAGGGGGGCAGTGTCTCCGCCCCAAGGATCAGCGGATGATCCACCCCATCCAGCCGCAAATCCTGCAGGATCGCGCCAATGGTCAGGACCGACGCACGCAGCCCGCCCCCTGAAATCCAGACGCGATGGACCGCCCGGCCATCGGGCAGGTGGCCGAAAATCTCTGGCTCATGCATCTTGTGATAGCTTTATCTGATGTTCGCGTTGGCCGGTGGCGATGCCCGGCGCGACAAAGGTTGCGCCCTCCAGCGGGCCGGGATTGGTCAGCCCCTGCCGCGCGGTGGTGCAATAGAGGTCCGTCAGCCCCACCCCGCCGAAAGCGGGACAGGATGTATGTAGCGCCGGAACCGAAACCGCGCGCAGGAAGGTGCCATCGGGCGCATAGGCCGCAACCCGCGACGCCCCCCATTGCGCAAGCCACATGACCCCGCTTGCATCAATCACCGCGCCGTCGGGGTTCAGGTCCGTGCCGCGCAGGTCAAGGTGAAGCTCTGGGTGTCCTTTTGGCCAGCCCTCTGCATCCAACGCCACACGCATGACCTTTTGCGTCACAGTATCGGTAAAGCAGGCACTGCTCCCATCCGGGGCGAAACAGATCGCATTGGGGATGGTGATGCCGGAATAGAGCTTGCGCAACCTGCCCGCGTGCCAGCGATAGATCGCGCCTTCTTTGGGTTCCGCCCCCTTGCCCATTGTGCCGATCCAGAACCCGCCCTGCAAGTCCGCGCGGCCATCATTCGAGCGGGTGTGTAGGCGGTCGGCTTCCAGCGCACAGAGACTGCTTGCGGCCCCTGTAGCAAGATCAAAGACAAACAGCCGAATTTCGGACGCAATCAACAGCCGGTCGCGGTCAATCCAGCCTGCCGCCGACACCATCTCGTCAAAGTCCCAAGACTGCGCCAGCGAATGCAGCTTGCGGCCTGTGATGTCGAACCAGAAGACTTCACCGCGCTCAGGGTGCCAAAACGCCCCCTCGCCCAGATCGCAGCGGACCCCGTTGAGCGGCGTCATGCGCAGGCATCCCAAGCGGCGACGACCGCACGGGCGCGCGCGGCAATCTCGGCCACACCAAGGCCCGGCGTGTAGAGGGCCGTCCCAAGGCCAAAGCCTGCTGCCCCCGCCTTGCGCCAGAGTGCGAAATCCGGCGCCGCGACACCGCCTACAGCATAAACCGGCACATCAGGCGGAAGGACCGCGCGCATGGCCGACAACCCGTCCGGCCCGATCTTGAAGGCCGGAAACAGTTTCAGCCCCGTGGCCCCTGCCCGGATGGCCGAAAACGCCTCGGTAGGTGTGAAGATACCGGGATAGGACAAGAGCCCTGCGGCGCGGGTGGCCGTGATGACATCTGGGTTTGTGTCGGGGGACACGACAAGCCGCGCGCCTGTGGACGCCACTTGCGCAACCTGTGCGGGGCTTAGCACTGTGCCCGCGCCAATCTGTGCCTGCGTCCCAAATTCCCGAACCATCGCAGCGATGCTGTCGAGCGGATCGGGCGAGTTCAGCGGCACCTCGATCATCATGACCCCAGCATTGATCAGAGCTTCCGTTGCCGGAAGGGCCTCGACCGGGGTGATCCCGCGCAGAATGGCAATCAACGGGCGCATGAAATTTCCTTGAGGTGAGGTAGAGCTGCTCGGAGCCCCGCCAATGTTGCTGCCGTGCCGTCGATGGTCGAAACAGGCACCGACAAGCTTGAAAGCGCTTTTGCATAGGTGGCGCTCAACGCCGATTGACCCACCACCAAGACGCGATGACCAAGCCAGTAGGCGCGCGCTGCGCCGAGTTCTGCCCCGATGAGCAGCCCCGATAGCCGGGCGCGGGCGCGGGCAGGATCAAGGCCGGCGAGCAACCCCTCCGCCCGCAAAGAGAACAGCCGTGCCGTAAGCCATTCGGGCCGCTCGAAACCCTGGGTCACGCCCTCGGCAAACCCGGTATCGTCCCAGCCCGCCACCGAATGGCGCAGGACAGAATGTTGCGAGAGCAGCGCGAACATCTCGCCCGTCAGGAAGGTTTGAAAGCTGACGACCTCGCCTGCGCTGATATGCACCCATTTGGAATGAGTGCCCGGCAGGCACAGCACGCCGTCCCAGCCGGGATTGAGGGCTATGACGCCTGCGATCTGGGTTTCTTCGCCGCGCATGACATCGGCGGGCCGCATCTGGTTCAGACCGGGGATGATCTGCACGGACAAGCGCGGGTCTTTGGTGGGGGCTACGATCATCCCTTGACCCAGCGGCGTGCAGGGAACCGCGCGATACGGGGCCTCGATCCAGCCTTGGCGACTGCCCACCATGCCGCAGGCAATCACCGGGACGGCGTGCGCGTTGGACAGCCAATTATCAACCAGCGCCAAAAGTGCGGCTTCAAACTGTTCGGGCGCAAGATTGCCCATGCCGTCGCTTGATTGTGCCTGCGCGATGCAGTCTGCACCCTGCATCGCATAGGCGCGCACATGCGATGTGCCCCAATCCACGCCTATCCAGTCTGGCCGTGTCATCCTGTTACCACCACACCACCATCAATGACCAGCGCTTGCCCCGTCATGGCCCGGCTGGTGTCAGAGGCCAGAAACAGCACGCCCCCCGCAATATCGTCAGGGTTCAATGTGTCAGGCAGGCATTGCAACGCAAGGTGTTTCGCCAACCCTTCAGGTGTGACCCACTGCTCCAGTTGCTTGGGGGTCATCACCCAACCGGGCGCAAGTGCATTGACGCGGATGCGGGCAGGTCCAAACTCGCGCGCAAGGCTGCGGGTCAGCCCATTCAGCGCGGAATTGGCCGATGTATAGATCGGATAGCCCGCATTCCCCATCATATAGCTGATCGACGTGATATTGATGATCGACCCCGTCCCCATCGCCTGCATCGCCGGAATGACCGCCTGACAGGCATAGACATAGGCTTTGAAATTGATGGCGAGCGACCAGTCGATGAAATCGGGGGTCGCCTCGGCCAGAGAATGGCGCTGGTCGTTGGCAGCGTTATTGACCAGCACGCGCACAGGGCCATGCGCGCGCGCGGCGTGGTCAATGGCCCCCTTCAGCGCCTCCGCGTCCGTGATGTCGCAGGCAATGAACAAAGGGCGATTGCCTGTTGCCGCTTCCATCTCGTTGCAGAAGTGCGTGGCATCGCGGCGCTGCACGAAGGCCACTTTCGCGCCTTGGCGCAGAAACGCCTCGGTCAGGCTGGCACCAATGCCAGAGCCGCCGCCAGTGACAAAGACAGAAGCGCCGTTCAGGTCAGGATAAATCGGGGTCATGTCGCGCCTGTGGGGATCGGGGTCAGTTGAGTATTTTTAGCAAGATGAAGATCACGCGGCGCGCTTGAGGCGACACCATTCGGGCAGCCAGTCGCCATGGGCCGCGAGCAGGTCATCGACCAGAGCGCGGATCTGGCGCAAGTCGAGTTCGGCGGCCGTGTGCGGGTCGAGCATGGCGGCGTGATAAATATGCTCGCGGTTTTCCGTGAGCAGCGCCTGCACCGTCAGTTCCTGCACGTTCAGATTGGTGCGCATGAGCGCGATCAGGTGGGGGGGCAGGTCGCTGACGACTGTGGGTTGCAGGCCGTTGGCATCCACCAGCGTCGGCACCTCGACCGCAGCACCTGCGGGCAGTTGCGGGATGAAGCCGTGATTGGCGACATTACCGTAAATGACTGACGGGGTGCCGGTTTTGATGCTGTCCATGATCGTGGCCGCGTATTCGTTGGACGCGGTGTGTTCAATCCGGGGGGCCGATTTCAGCTTGTCGGCCTGCGCGCCCCAAGCAGCGATCTGTTCTTCGCAACGTTTGGGGTATTCGTCGAGCGGGATCTGGAACGCCTCGATCAGGTCGGGGCGGTGGGATTTGATGAACCACGGCACATATTCGGCGAAATGCTCGGAGGATTCGGTCACGAAATGGCCGAAATGGGTCATCACCTCATACCGCACAAGGTTCGGGCAGCGCGCGTTCCAGTGCGACGGCTTCGGGATGCGGCCCGCGCGGTAGCCTGCCAGCAGATCGGGGTAGATGTCGCGCCAGCCAGAGCCGTCGCGCACTTCAAGGTCCAGATAAAAGGCCATGTGGTTGATGCCCGCCGCGCGGTAGCGCAGGTCGGCGAGGGACAAGCCAAGGTCGCGCGCGAGTTCATAGGCCGTGCCCTGCACCGAATGGCACAGGCCCACTTGTTTCACATCCGGGTAGCGTGCCGTCAGCGCCCAAGTGTTGATGGCCATGGGGTTGACGTAGTTCAGCATCAGCGCATTGGGGCAGAGCGCGCGCATATCCTCGGCCAGCGCCCAAAGGTGCGGGACTGTGCGCAAGCCGCGCATGATGCCCCCGATGCCCAGCGTATCGGCAATGGTCTGGCGCAGGCCGTAAGCTTTGGGGATTTCAAAATCCGTGACCGTGCAGGGCTTGTAGCCGCCGATCTGGAAGGCCACGATCACGAAATCGGCCCCTTCCAAGGCCACGCGCCGGTCGGTCGTCGTGCTGACCTTGGCCCCGACACCCAGCGAGGCCACCAGCTTGCGCGCCACCAGCGCGCTTTCATCTAAGCGGCTCTGGTCAATATCCATCAGCGCCACATAGGCATCTGACAGCGCAGGACGCAGCAGCGCGTCCCCGATCAGGTTCTTCATGAAAACGGTCGAACCCGCGCCAATAAAGGCGATTTTCGTCATTTGACTGCTCCAAGGGTCAGGCCCGCGATGAAGTGCTTCTGCATCAGGAAGAACATCATCACAGGGGGAAGCGCGGCAATGATGCTGCCTGCGCTCATCATGTGATAAGCGGCGCGGAACTGGCTGTTGAAGGCCGTGATGCCCGCAGTGACAGGTTGGGATTCGATACCTTGCGTCAGCACCACGGCCCAGAAATAATCATTCCAGATGAAGGTGAAGATCAGGACCGACAGCGCCGCGATGGCCGGGCGCATGAGCGGCAGGACGACATACCAGAAGATGCGGATTTCGCTGACGCCCTCAACCCGTGCGGCTTCGATCAATTCGCGCGGCAGGGCCTTGATGAAGTTGCGCATGAAAAGCGTGCAAAAGCCCGTCTGGAACGCGATGTGAAACAGCACCAGCCCCAAGCGCGTATCATAAAGCCCCATGCTGATCGTCAGATCACGCACTGGCACCATCAGGATCTGGAAGGGCACGAAATTGCCCGCCACGAACATGAAGAAAATCCAGATATTGCCCTTGAAGCGGTAAATCGCGAGCGCAAAGCCCGTCATGCAGGAGAGGGCAACTGCACCGATCACTGTGGGGACTGTGATAAAGACCGAGTTCAGCAGATAGCGCGGCATGGCGCTGTCGGTGAATACGCGCGTGTAGTTTTCAATGCCCGCGAAGGACGACGGCATCCCCCACAGGTTGCCAGCAGCGAAGTCGCCCTCGGGTTTGACCGAGAAGAGCGCAACCATCAGCAGCGGCAGAAGCCACAGGATCAACGCCACGGGCACCAACGCCTTGTAGGTGGTCTGCACAGCCGCAGCGCGGCGCTCGATTGGGGTCGGGAACATCTCAGGCAGCCCTCTCGTCGCGCCACATCCGCCACAGGAAGAAGGCGATATAGACCATCATGATCAGGAACAGGATCACAGCAATCGCGGCACCATAGCCCATACGGAAGCCGTATTCGGAAAGGCTGACTTCGAACATGTAATAGGCCAGCACCCGCGTTTGGCCGAAGGGGCCACCGCGCGTCATGACCGACACCATGTCAAAGCTGCGCAGCGCGCCGATAACAGTCACGACCACGGCGATAAAGGTCGCAGGCCGCAACTGGGGCAGGATCACATACCACAGCATTTTCCAGCCCTTCGCGTTATCAAGCCGCGCGGCTTCAACCTGTTCGGGGTCCACAGCGTTCAGGCCCGTCAGATAGAGGATCATGCAATAGGCGATCTGCGGCCATAGTCCAGCAGCGATAATGCCATAAGTGGCCGTGTTGGGATTGCCAAGGATCGAGGTCGGCGGAAAGCCAAAGAGGCCAATCAGCGGGTTGAACAGCCCGATAGCCGGGTTGTAAAACCACACGAACACCAGACCCACCACGACCTGAGAAATCACGAAGGGGAAGAAAAACAGCGACTTGTAAAGCCGCATCCCCTTGATCTGCTGGTTCAGAAACAGCGCGATCATCAGCCCTGCCGGAATGGCGATCAGATACAGGACTAGCCATTTGATGTTGTTGCGCAACGACACGTAGAAAGCGCGGTCATCGAAAAGCTGGCGATAATTGTCCAAGCCCACGGGCACGGCCTCGCCCAGACCATCCCAGCGATAAAGGCTGATCTGAAAACTTTGCAGGATCGGGAAAATCACATAGACCGCGAAAAACGCGATGCCCGGGGCAAGGAAAAGCCACGGGGCCGCGCGCATCTGATTGCGCGCCCACCAGCTTCGCGTATCAGCAGAACGCGCGCCCAGATTGGTCACATGCGCCATGGGCATATATCCTGTCACGATGCCAAGCAAAAACCCGAGGGCAGCGTCACCGCCGCCCCCCGGAGTCGGGAGGAACCCTTAGCGAGAGATCACGCGCTGACGCACGGCTTCCAGACGGTTCAGGATATCATCCAGATTGTCTGGGAAGGACATGAATTCCTGAAAGCCTTCCATGCCAGCCGAGGCCAGTTCTGCATCCGTGTCACGGTCGAAGAACTGCGCGATACCACCGGGCGCGGTGGACAGCATCTCGAACCCGGCGCGGATGAACTTATCGTCACCGACAGACGCATTGGCATTGATCGGCAACTGGCCCAGAACTTCGTTCACGATAGTCTGGTTTTCAGCGCTGGCCACATATTGCAGGAACGCGCGGGCATTGTCCTTGTTCTGTGCAGCCGCCGGAATATGCAGCGAATCGGTGGGCGCATCTTCTGCACGCGGGATGCCGGGGGTGATTTCCGGGAAGGCGTAGAAGCCAAGCTGGTCATCCGTCAAGCCCGCCGCTTTCATCGGTGCCACAGCGAAGTTGCCCATCAGATAGGCCGTCGCCTGACCGTTCACGATGAAGGGCAGCGCTTCCTGCCAGTCATACGAGGTGGGATTGTCGATGAACGCGCCCATATCCAAGAGCTCGCGCCATTTGGCGAAGGTTGCCCGCACACGGTCATCTGTCCAAGCCACTTCGCCTGCGGTCAGTTGCATGTGGAAGTCATAGCCGTTGGTGCGCAGGTTCAGATAGTCGAACCAGCCGCCCGTTGTCCAAGGCTGACGCGAGCCGATCGTGTAGCACTTGCGACCCGAATCGAGGATTTTCTGGCAGTTTGCCTTTTCTTCATCCCAGGTCGTGGCTGCGGTCAGGCCCAGTTCCTTGTAGATGTCTTCGCGGTAATAGATGCCCCACTGATAATACGAATAGGGCACGCCCCATTGCTTGCCATCGAGTGTCAGCGCAGGCTTGGTCGAAGAGAGCTCCTCGCCCATCGGTCCGGCCCACAGGTCCGAAACATCCTCGAACAGGCCCGCATTGACATAGGGCCGCATCCGGTTGCCTGCATACCAGCCGTTCACGTCAGGGGCATTGGCGGTCAGATAGTTGCGGATTTGCGTCTTGTTCGCCTCACGGTCGATCAGCGTCAGTTCGATGTTCAGACCCGGATGCATGGCCTGAAAGCGCTCGACCATACCCTCCATGGCAGCCCGCGGCGCGGGGTTCTGGTCGTTAAAGAAGATGCGCAGATTGCCGGTCAGCTCGGCCTGCGCCGTGCCTGCCAGCAGTGTTGTCATCGCGAGCACAGCCGCGACGCTCTTGAATGTGAACTGCATGTTTTCCTCCCTTGCAGGTTTCACTATTTGAAACTAGATTTTATATATTGAAAAAGATGGCGCGTTTCGCTACGCCTTGTCAAGGAAATGTTTGCGGTCGCATCAGGGAGGGGTCATGACAGCAAGTTCCACCTCTGACGGGACTGTGGCGAAAGCACTGGACGTGCTTGACCTTGTGGCGGCACAGGGACGGCCCGCGCGCTTTTCGGATTTGCTGGAGCATAGCCCCTACCCCAAAGCGACGCTTTACCGGCTGCTGCAAACACTGGTTGCGCAAGGGATGCTGGCTTTCGACACCAGCCGCGGCACTTATACGATGGGCATCCGGCTGGTTCGGCTGGCGCATGTCGCTTGGCAACAAAGTTCGCTCGCGCCCATCGCGCGCCCGCATCTGGACCGCCTGTCCGCCGAAGTGGGCGAGACTGTGCATTTGGCCCAACTTGACCATGCGCAGGTGCTCTATGTGGACAAGCGCAATGCACGACAACCGATCCCGATGTATAGCCAAGCTGGCAAGGTGGGTCCGGCCTATTGCACAGGCGTCGGCAAGGCGATGCTGGCATTCTTGCCGGAAGCCCAGCTTCCCGCAATCCTTGCCCAGCAAAGCTGGCACCGGTTCACGCCACATACCTACACCACTCCCGACGCACTTTGCGCTGAATTGGCGAATATCCGCGCTCGGGGATTTGCATTTGATAATGAAGAACACGAGCCCGGCATTATCTGTGTGGCTTTGCCGATCCTGTCCACGCAAGGGGCTGTGTTAGGGGCGCTGTCAGTGACATCAACCACGGCGCGCACAGATTTGTCAGCACTCGCCGCCCTTGCCCCGACAATCCGTAACATTGCCGCGACCATCGCCTCCGAGACTGAAACCTGGCGCTTCCCCGAAGATAGCGCCCGACCACTCCGCAAAAGGGCCTGAGCCATGTCTGGTGTCAATCTGTCGAATGTCGTGAAGAAATATGGTGAAACCCAAGTCATTCATGGGGTAAGCCTGTCGATTGATCCGGGCGAGTTCTGCGTGTTCGTCGGCCCCTCGGGATGCGGGAAATCGACGCTTCTGCGGATGATTGCGGGGCTCGAAGAAACGTCCTCCGGGCAGATCAATATCGGCGCGCGCGATGTAACGCGCCTTGATCCAGCTCAGCGCGGTGTGGCGATGGTGTTCCAGACTTATGCGCTTTATCCGCATATGTCCGTGGCTGAAAACATGGGCTTTGGCCTGAAAATGAACGGTCACCCCAAGGCGGAAATCCGTGAGAAGGTGGCGAAGGCCGCTGAAATCCTGCGGCTCAACCAATACCTGGACCGCAAGCCCAAGGCGCTGTCGGGCGGGCAGCGTCAGCGTGTGGCGATTGGACGGGCGATTGTGCGCGGGCCGGAAGTGTTCCTGTTTGATGAACCGCTCTCGAACCTTGACGCCGAATTGCGCGTGGAAATGCGCGTCGAAATCGCGCGCCTGCACCGCGAAATCGGGGCCACGATGATCTACGTGACCCACGATCAGGTCGAGGCGATGACCCTGGCCGACAAGATCGTCGTCCTGCGCTCAGGCCGCGTCGAGCAGGTGGGCGCGCCGCTTGATCTGTATAACGACCCCGACAACATGTTTGTCGCAGGCTTCATCGGCTCGCCTGCGATGAACCTGCTGCCCGCGACGCCTGTGGCAGATGGTGTGCATCTCGCAGCCCTAGGGGGTGCCGTGCTGCCCGCACGCGTAGGCGGCAATGCGCCAGCGCTGATTGCCGGGCTGCGCCCGCAGGCTTTGCGCATCGTGGCGGGCAATACGCATGTTGTTGAAATGACCGAAGCTTTGGGCGGAGTGTCCTACATCCATTGCGCCGCCCCCGGTCAGCCAAAACTGATCATCGAGGCGCGCGGCAGCCATGTCGAACGCCCCGGCGCCCGTATCGGGATCGAGGCGGATGTCGCGGCGCTTTACCTGTTCGATGCGAAATCCGGTCTGCGCCAGCGTCAGGCGGTGTTGGCCACAGCCTGACACGCGCCAAGCGAACCACGCTTCCCCGATTGACCCCGCCCCCCCTGCACGTTAGTCCTGTTGCGTTCTGCAACTTCGGACTGTCCATGACCACACGCCTGATCGCACTTGTTCTGCTCGGCCTTTTGGTGGGCTTTGTCGGCGTCATGGCCTCTGTCAGCGTTTTCGTGCGCGACCCCCTGCCCTTGGTCGGGCCGAACCAGACACTTTTGCTACATTCGGTCGACCTGACCCCACGAATCCGCTCGTCCGTGACGATTGACGGGGGCTACCGCGTGGAACTCACGGTCGAAGACAGCAGCCCCCTGCCCCCGCGCGTCACGTTGCAACCCACAGGCGGCAGCCCGATCCCGCTCGATGCAGGACCTGATGCCAATGGCGTCTGGTCGGCCAGTGGCCAACTGACACGCCCAGGTCGGTGGGAATTGGTTATGGTGCGCGGACAGACACGCGAGGTGCTGTCCTTCATCGTGCGCGAATAAGCTCAGCCCAGCTCTTTCAAAAGCCGCCGCTTCTGCTTGTCCCAATCGCGCTTGGCTTCGGTCGCGCGCTTGTCGGCCAGCTTCTTGCCCCTGGCGATGGCGATCTTCAGCTTCACCAGCCCCTTGTGGTTGAAATACATGACCAAGGGGACCAGTGTCATTCCTTCTTTGGCGGTCGCCGCCCAAAGCCGCGCAAGGTCGCGCTTGGACACCAGAAGCTTGCGCTTGCGCCGCTCCTCATGGCCCCAGATCGTCGCCTGCTTGTAGGGCGAAACATAAGAATTGATCAGCCACAATTCTCCGTCTTCGACCGACGCATAGCTTTCCGCGATATTGGCCTTGCCCGAGCGCATCGACTTGACCTCGGACCCAAGCAGCATGATCCCGCATTCCAGATCTTCCTCTATCGCGTAGTCAAAACGCGCGCGCCTGTTTTCAGCGATGATGCGGTAATTGGGATCAGATTTCTCGGCCATGACGGGCAGATAAGGGGCGGCCTGCTCTATGTCTAGGGCTTGGCGCGCAACTGCATCAGATTGCCTGCCGATTTGCGCAACTCGAACCCGCCCGAGCGCGCGACCAGATCGCTCAGCTTCGCGCAGCCATAATTGCGCGCGTCAAAATCGGGGTTGGCGGTCACGATGAACTGCCCCACTTGGCCAAGCGAGAACCATTCCTCATCCTCGTCAATGGCCTTCATCGCCGCCCGGATCAGCGGAACAGCCATGGCAGGCGAGGCTTTCTTGGGCGCAGGTTCCGGCCCCGGCTCAAGGCTGGGCGCGTGAATGTTCTCGACAATAATGAACCGCTTGCAGGCCTTGCGAAACGCCTCCGGCGTCTTTTGCCGGCCGATGCCATACACATCCAAGCCCTGCTCGCGGATGCGACTGGCAAGCCGCGTGAAATCGCTGTCGGAACTGACCAGCACGAAGCCATCGAAGCGGCCCGAATGCAGCAGGTCCATCGCGTCGATCACCAGCGCAATGTCGGACGAATTCTTGCCCACCGTATTGGCCGGCTGATGGTGCGGCACCAGCCCCAGACCGGGCAGCTTGTCCTGCCACGACCCCATCTGCGCGCGCGAGAAATCGCCATAGATGCGCCGAACGCTCGCCTCGCCAAGCGAGGCGATCTCCTCGAAAATCGCCTCTGCCCAGCGCGGCGAGGAATTGTCAGCGTCAATCAGAACCGCCAAAAGCGGAATGCCCGCGCGTGCCATGCCCGCTCCTTGTCTTTATCTTGCCAAAAATACTCCGGGGGAATCCCAGAAGGGGATGGGGGCAGAGCCCCCACTTTCTGACACCGCATGTTTTTACGCGCAAAACCAGCTCGCACTTTTGCGCAACATGCTCTTGTTCTACAACGCCTGATACATCACGAACGCGTCCACATAACCCGCTGTCGGATGGGCAAACGCCCCCGGCAAGCGCCCGACAATCTCGAACCCATGCGCCTGCCACAGCGCAACCGCGCGGGTATTGGTGGACACCACGCAATTGAACTGCATCGCCCGAAAGCCCAAGCTCCGCGCGCGCGCCAAAGCATCGAGAGCCATGAACCGCGCCACCCCCTGCCCCTGTGCCGCCTGGGCGGTCACAAACCCGCAATTGCACACATGCGCGCCGCCCCCGCGCTGGTTGGGGCAGATGTAGTAGCTGCCCAAAGCGACCCCGTCGCGTTCCACCACAAAAGCTGAATGGCTACCCCCCCGCCACCACTCCAGCGCTGCCGTGCGGCTGATGTCGCGGTCGATGGCATAGGTTTCACCCGCGCGAAAGACAGGTTCGAGCATGGACCAGAGGGGGGCGTCATCCCCCTCATCCACGGGGCGCATGGTCAGGTCACTCAAAATTCCACCACAGCGCGAATCGACTTGCCTTCGTGCATCAGGTCAAAGCCGTGGTTGATCTCGTCCAGCGTCAGCTTGTGCGTGATCATCGGGTCGATCTCGATCTTGCCATCCATGTACCAATCGACAAATTTCGGCACATCGCGCCGCCCCTTCGCGCCACCAAACGCCGTGCCCTTCCACACGCGCCCTGTAACCAATTGGAAGGGCCGCGTGCTGATCTCGGCCCCCGCAGGTGCCACGCCGATGATCACCGACACCCCCCAGCCCCGGTGCGAGCATTCCAAAGCGTCGCGCATCACCTGCACATTGCCCGTGGCGTCAAAGCTGTAATCCGCGCCCCCGATCTGGTCATCGCCGCGCTTGGTCAGGTTGACGATCTCCTGCACCACGCTTCCGCTGATCTTCGAGGGGTTGATGAAATGCGTCATCCCGAACTTGCGCGCCATCTCGGCTTTCGCATCGTTCAGATCGACGCCAATGATCATATCCGCCCCCGCCATGCGCAGGCCCTGAATGACATTCAGGCCAATCCCACCCAGCCCAAAGACCGCCGCGGTTGCGCCAATCTCGACCCCGGCCGTATTGATGACCGCCCCGATCCCGGTCGTGACCCCGCAGCCAATGTAGCAAATCTTGTCAAACGGCGCGTCATCGCGGACCTTGGCGAGCGCAATTTCGGGCAGGACTGTGTGATTGGCGAAAGTCGAGCAGCCCATGTAGTGATAAATTGGCGTGCCATCGAGCATGGAAAACCGCGTCGTGCCATCCGGCATCAGCCCCTGCCCTTGGGTGTTGCGGATGGCGGTGCACAGGTTCGTCTTGCCCGACCGGCAAGACGGGCATTGCCGACATTCGGGCGTGTAAAGCGGGATGACGTGATCGCCGGGCTTTAGCGTCGTGACGCCCGCGCCCACCTTCACCACCACGCCCGCCCCTTCATGGCCCAGAATGCAGGGAAAAATCCCTTCCGGGTCCGCGCCCGAACGGGTGAATTCATCAGTGTGGCAAATCCCAGTGGCTTTGATTTCCACCAAAACCTCGCCGGCTTTCGGATCATCGAGGTTGACCTCCATCACCTGCAAGGGCTGTCCGGGGGCAAGGGCTACGGCGGCACGGGTGCGCATGGCTGTCTCCTGTCAAAGGTCTGCCCCATCTCGCCCCGAAGGCCAGACAGGCGCAAGCAAAAGCTGCACCTGTTCAGCGAATTTTCAAAGCCCGCCGGCAGAGCCCTTGATTTTTGCAAAGGGCGGGATCAGTCTGCCACGTATGACAGTTTTGTTGCCGCTCCGCAGCCCAGACGAGCAGATCATGTTCAACCGCCATGAACTGCAAGCGATCTTGTCGCTCTATGGGCGCATGGTTGCTGCGGGCGAGTGGCGCGATTACGGCATTTCCGCCCTGCGCGACGCGGCTGTGTTCAGTGTGTTTCGCCGCGCCGCCGAGCATCCGCTCTACCGGATCGAAAAGCGCCCCAGCTTGCGCAACCGCCAAGGCATGTATGCGGTTATCGGGATGGATGGGTTTATCCTGAAGCGCGGGCATGATCTGCGCCAGGTCTTGCTTGTGCTGGAACGCAAGTTGATGCGGATCGTGCCCGAGTAATCCGTTTACAAAAGCGCTGCACGCTGCTACACGCTCGCGCATGGCACACGCACACGCCCCCATCGCCCACTTGCGACGCCGCTGACCGTGCCTGCCCGGCGCGCGCCGGTTCCTGTCTGTTTTCCACTTTTCCGATATTGACTTGGCCCGCGTGCTTTGGCACGCAATGGCTTCCTTGCTGGGGATATGCCCATGAACGCTGCGTTTCCGCCGATCCTGCCCACCTATAACCGGACCCCTCTGGCCTTTGTGCGCGGGCAGGGCAGCTGGCTTTATACGGCCGACGATACGGCTTATCTGGACCTGACCTCTGGCATCGCGGTCAATGCTTTGGGCCATGCCCACCCTGCACTTGTGGCTGCGCTGACCGAACAGGCGGGCAAGCTGTGGCACACATCGAACCTCTATCACATCCCCGCGCAACAGGCTTTGGCCGAGGCGCTGGTGGGGCACACCTTCGCCGACACGGCCTTCTTCACCAATTCCGGGACCGAAGCCGCTGAGCTCGCCATCAAGATGGTGCGCAAATTCTGGTACGAGGCAGGCCAGCCCCTGCGCCAGACCATCCTGACGTTTGAGGGCGCGTTTCATGGCCGTTCGACAGGCGCCATCGCTGCGGCCGGGTCCGAGAAGATGGTCAAGGGCTTCGGGCCGCTCATGCCCGGCTTCAAGGTACTGCCATGGGGCGACCATGACGCGCTGAAAGTGGCACTTGATGCAACTGTGGCCGCTGTCATGGTCGAACCCGTGCAAGGCGAGGGCGGCATTCGCCCCATGCCGGACCATTGCCTGCGCGGCCTGCGCGCGGCCTGCGATGCAGCAGGCGCGCTGTTGGTGCTGGACGAGGTGCAATGCGGCATGGGCCGGACAGGGCGGCTGTTCGCGCATGAATGGGCGGGCATTGCGCCCGATATCCTGATGGTGGCCAAGGGCATTGGCGGGGGCTTCCCCTTGGGCGCGGTGCTGGCCACGGCAAAGGCCGCCTCGGGCATGACGGCAGGCACGCATGGCTCGACCTATGGCGGCAACCCGCTTGCTTGCGCCGTGGGGCTGAAGATGGTGCAGATCGTGACCGCGCCGGGCTTTCTGGACGAAGTCCACCGCAAGGGCGCTGTGATGCGGCAGGGGCTGGAAGGGCTTGTCGCCTCCCACCCCGACATTTTCGAGGGCGTGCGCGGCATGGGGCTGATCCTTGGCTTGAAATGCCGCCTGCCCAATACGGATGTGGTCAAGGCCGCGCAGGCCCAGCACCTGCTCAGCGTGCCTGCCGCCGACAATGTCGTGCGTCTGCTGCCGCCGCTGACGATCACGGACGCGGAAATCCGCGATGCGCTCGCGCGGCTCGACGCTGCCGCCCAATCGCTGCATTAGTTTTATCTTGCCCAAAATACTCCGGGAGCGCGAGGGCAGAGCCCTCGCCCCCGCCCCTAGCCAAAGGCCGCGACGATGCCCCATTTCCTAGACATCCACACCACCCCTGCCCCTGACCTGCGCGCCATGATCGACACGGCCCGCGCGATGAAGGACGCCCGCGCAGGCCAGCCCAAAGGCGTGCCCGATGCCGAGCAACCGCTTGCAGGCCGCATGGTCGCGCTGATCTTTGAAAAACCCTCGACCCGCACCCGTGTCAGTTTCGATGTGGGCGTGCGGCAGATGGGCGGGCAGACGATGGTGCTGTCGGGCAAGGAAATGCAGCTTGGCCATGGCGAAACCATTGCCGACACGGCCCGCGTGCTGTCGCGTTATGTCGATCTGATCATGATCCGCACCTTTGAAGAAACCGTGTTGCAGGAACTGGCCGAGTATTCCTCGGTCCCGGTCATCAACGGCCTGACCAACCGCACGCATCCCTGCCAGATCATGGCCGACATCCTGACCTATGAAGAACATCGCGGCCCGATCACAGGGCGCAAGGTCGTGTGGTCGGGCGATGGCAACAATGTGCTGGCCTCTTTCCTGCATGCGGCCGGGCAATTCGGCTTTGACGTGACCTTTACCGGGCCAGAGGCGCTGGACCCCGATCCTGAATTCGTGGCCCTCGCCCGGTCCCAGGGCGCGAAAGTCGAGATCATCCGCGACACTGCCCGCGCGGTTGAAGGCGCGGACCTGATCGTGACGGATACATGGGTGTCGATGCATGACAGCCAGTCCAACCGCGAGCGCCGCCACAACCTGCTGCGGCCCTATCAGGTCAATGACGCGCTGATGGCGCAGGCCAAGCCTGATGCACTGTTCATGCACTGCCTGCCTGCGCATCGCGAGGAAGAAGTGACCAACAGCGTCATGGACGGCCCGCGCTCGGTCGTGTTCGACGAGGCCGAGAACCGCCTGCACGCGCAAAAGGCGGTCATGCGCTGGTGCTTGGGGGTCTGACGCGCCTCAGCGCTTGTGGAAAATGAACGCCTGATCGCGCCGCGCATAGCCAGCGGCCTCGTAGAAGCTGACAGCGGCCGGGGCCGAGAGTAGTAGGCAAGTCTGCACGTCAGGCGCGGCCTGCGCCGTCTGCGCCAGCGGCGCGCGGCCAATCCCCTGCCCTGCCAGCCCTGATCTACGCACAGACCCGAGCAATACAGGCAATAGGCCCAAATCCGTGATCGACCGCGCGACGCCCACCAGCGCGCCATCTGCCCGCGCGGTCACAATCGCCTGCGCCGCGCGCAGCATCCGGTCCAATTGCTCGGGATCGCCCGGGCGGCGGGGCGCAAGGCCAGAGCTGCGCAGGAGCGCCGCGAAACCCCGCACGCTCAGGTCGGGCTCCAGCGCGTAAGTGATCACTGCGCGCGCGCCCGCTCGATGGCGGGCTGGATGCGGTTGGCGATCACCTCGCGCGTGATGGGGCCTGCAAAGCGCAGGATCACGGTGCCGTCGCCTGCGACAACATAAGTCTCGGGCACACCATAAAGCCCCCAATCCAGTGCCATCCGGCCCGAAATATCCGCGCCGGATGCGGCAAACGGATTACCGAGTTCATCGAGGAAAGCCAAAGCCCGGTCCGGCTGGTCGCGGTAATTGATGCCGAGCACGGGCAAATCCTGCGCGAGTTCTTCGAGCAGCGGATGCTCTGCCCGGCACGGCGCACACCACGACGCCCAGTAATTGACAAGCTTCACTTGCCCATCGCGCAAAGTGGCGTCATCGAACATCTGAAGATCGCCCAGTTGCGTCAGTTGCACCATCGGCGCAGGCTGCCCCTCGCGGGCGGAGGGCAGCGCATCGCGGTCATCGCGCATGTTCCCGAAATAGAACAGCGCCGCCAGCCCCACGAACAGGACCGGGGGCAGGAACATGAGCGGACGAAACTTAGCCATTCTTTCCCTTTCGCGCTTCCACTTCATCCAGCGCGCGGCGCACAGCGCGCCCGCGCAGCCAGTACCAGCCCACCAGCGCGCCAATCAGCGCGAGCGAGGCGAGATAGGCCGAGATCACCTCGACCGCATAGGTCCCAAGATCGGGCATCATGCCATCCGCTCCCGTGCCAAGAGCGCCTTCATCCGGCGCGCGCGAATCTCGGTCCGCGTGCCTGCCAGCACCAGCGCCAGAAAGATCAGCCCGAAACCCACCATGCAAGTATAGAGCGGTGCCTTGTAGGCCCAATCCATCCGCGTCCCCGGTGCCACCGACAGCGACGCCCCCTGATGCAGCCCCTGGTTCCAGAAGATCGCCGCATAGCGCGACAGGACCGCGAACACAGTGCCCACCAGACACAGCACGGCGGTCAGGTCCGCGCCTGTATCCGGGTCATCAATGGCAGCCCAAAGCGCGATATAGCCCAGATAGAACAGGGACAGGATCAGGAAACTGGTCAGCCGCGGGTCCCAGGCCCACCACGTCCCCCACATCGGCTGCCCCCAGACCGCGCCCGTGATCAGCCCGATCAGTGTCATCGTGATCCCCACAGGGGCTGCCGCGCGCGCGGCCAATGCGCTGACATGGTGCCGGCGGATCAGCCAGACGAGCGAGGCCACCAGCATCATCACCCAGGCATTGATCGCCATCATGGCCGCGGGCACGTGCAAAAACACGATCTTGACTGTCGATCCTTGCCGGAAATCGTCGGGCGTGAAGAAGAAACCCCAGATCAGGCCGGTGGCCGTCACGACCACAGCCGCAATCGCGACGACTGGCAACAACCAGTCGGTCGTGCGCATGAATTTCAGCGGGTTCGCATATTCCCAAACAGATGCCATGTGTCTCACCTATCCTTGGCATGGGCGTCCCTCAAGCGGGACCGGCGCGGATCACCGAAGGTTTATCCGGATCACAAGCGCAGATGCAAAGGGTAACAATGCCACAGACCCCGCTGTGATCCCGGCCAGAAGCGCCAGCGGGGTTCCCACAGCCAAGCCCTGCGCGCCGCGTGCCACAACCTCGGCCCCGAAAACCAGCGTCGGAATGTAAAGCGGCAGGACCAGAAGCGACAACAGCAAGCCCCCGCGTTTCAGCCCCACAGTCAGGGCAGCGCCAAATGTGCCAATGACCGATAGCGCTGGCGTGCCAAGGGCGAGCGAGAGGAGCATCCAGCCATAGGCCTCGGTCGGTAGATACAAAAGTAGCCCCATCACCGGGCTGACGAGCACCAAGGGCAGGCCCGTTGTCAGCCAATGCGCAAGCGCCTTGATGGTCACAACCCCTTCCAGCGGCACAGGTGCCGTGGCCAGCAGGTCGAGCGAGCCATCCTCATAATCCAGTGCGAAAATCCGGTCGAGCGAGAGTAGGCAAGCCAGAAGCGCGCCGACCCACAGGATGCCGGGCGCGATCCGGGCCAGAGTTCCCGGTTCCGGCCCGACGCCCAAAGGCACGAGCACGGCAAGGATCAGGAAAAATGCAAGCCCCAGCCCGAACCCGCCGCCTGCACGCAGCGCAAGGCGCAAGTCACGGGCCAGAAGCGCGATCAAAGGAACGCCTCGTCAAAGCTGGGCGCGGATGCATCCAACCGCGCCTTGTAGGGATCAAGGTCGAGCACCCGCGCCTCTGGCAGGCCCAGATCGATATGCGTGGCAATCAGCGCCATTCCCCCGTCCGCAAGATGGGCGCGCACGACATCGCCAAAGAGCGCCACAGACGCCGCATCTAGCGAGACCGTGGGTTCATCCAGCACCCAAAGCGGGCGGCCTGTGACGATCAGCCGCGCCAGCCCCAGTCGCCGCTTCTGGCCCGCCGACAGGTTCTGCGCGGCCCGGTCCGCGAGCGCGCGCAGGTTCATCTGGTCCAGCGCTGCATCGATCCCGCGCGTGCCATAGATGGCGGCCCAGAAGGACAGGTTTTCTGCGACAGTCAGCGTAGCCTTGATCCCGTCAGCATGGGCGGCATAGGCGATCAGGTCGGGGGCAAGGTCAATGCTGCCGGCCACAGGCGGCTGCAACCCCGCAATCGCGCGCAAGAGCGTGGTCTTGCCGCAGCCATTGGGGCCACGCAGCACGAGCGCCTGCCCTGCGGTCACGCTGAGGCTAACACCCGCAAGCAAAGGCACCCCGCCGCGCGTGACAGCCAGCCCCTCGACCGTCAATCCTGCCACGCGGTTCCCCTTTATCTTGCTCTGCATATATGTAGTCGCGTGATTATCGAGGAAAACCGGGATCCACTTTTCCTCATCACGCTCTGAATACCCAAGCGACCTATGCCACAGGCAGCAAGGCCACCGCAACGCGCCTGTGTTCGGACAAGAGCACATTATAGGTGCGGCAAGCGGCGGGGCTGTCCATGACCTCGACCCCCAAGCCTGCGGCCTCCAAGGTCGCACGCAACTCGGGCGGCAGATGTGCAATGGCAGCCCCGGTGCCCACGAACAGCACATCTACCTGTCCCGCTAAGCTGAGCAGCGTCGCCGCATCGCCATACCCGCCCCAAGCCTGCGCGCCACCGGGCCAGAACAGAACGGGGGCTGCGTGCGCCTCCCCGCCCAGACGGAAGAAATCGGACCCATAGCCCTCGATGGGGCGGGCGGCACCGAAATCGATCTCTCGCAGTTCCATGTCAGTTCTCTTTAACACCGAATTGCGTGCCTGCCTGATCGCCGCTGACCTTCGACCAATCACGCTTGACGCCCAGCCACAAAAGCAGCGCCGAGGCGACAAAGACCGACGAATACGTCCCCACGATCACGCCCCAGATCATTGCAAACACGAAGCCCCGGATCACATCGCCGCCGAGTATGAACAATGCAATCAGCGCAAGCAATGTCGTGACCGAGGTCATCATCGTGCGCGAGAGGGTTTCGTTGATCGACAGGTTCAGGACCTCTTTGATCGGGCGCTTCTTGTACTTGATCAGGTTCTCGCGCACGCGATCGAACACAACCACAGTATCGTTCAGCGAATAGCCCACAATCGTCAGCAGCGCGGCGATAATCGCCAGATCGAAGCGGATTTGCAAGATACTGAAAATCCCGATGGTCAGCACCACGTCATGCACCAGCGCCAGCACTGCACCCACTGAAAACTGCCATTCAAAGCGCAACCAGATGTAGAACAGCACGCCCCCCAGCGCGAGCAGCACCGACAGGACCGCCGATTGCACCAACTCGCCCGATACTTTCGGGCCGACCGAATCGACCGCCGCAAAGATCAAAGTCGGGTCCACCTGTTGCAAGGCCGCACGGATTGCGGCGATCTGCTCAGGTGTCTTGGCTTCCTGCCCATCTTGGGCCTGAATGCGCACCATGGCCACATTCCGGTCTGGCCCGAAGGAGGGATCGAATACCTCGGTGATAGCCACATCGCCAAACCCCAAGGGCGAGACGGCGGCACGGTAAGCGCCGATATCCACCGGGGCTTGTGCTTCGGTGCGGATGGTCGTGCCACCGCGGAAATCGATCCCGAAATTCAGGCCCAAAATGAAAAACACCAGAACCGACGCTATCATCGCCAGCACAGAGGCACCAAAGGTCAGCCGCCAGTAGCGGAAGAAGTCGATATTGGTCACTTCGGGAACCAGTCGCAGTCGCATCCTTGCGCTCCTTCAGATGGCCAGAGTCTTGGGCCGCAGCGTTTCGTAATACCAGACCATCATCAGCCGTGTCACCAGCAGCGCCGTAAAGAGCGAGGTGGCGATGCCGATACCCAGCGTGACAGCAAAGCCCCGCACGGGGCCAGAGCCCATGGCAAACAGGATCAGCGCAGTCAGGAAGGTGGTGATATTGGCATCAAGGATCGAGGACAGGACTTTTTCATAGCCCAACTCGATCGCACGCGCAGGCCCTTTGGCGTTCTTCATTTCCTCTCGGATACGCTCAAAAATCAGCACGGTCGCATCAACTGCCATCCCGATCGTCAACACGATCCCCGCAATCCCCGGCAAGGTCAATGTGGCCCCGATCAGGGATAGAAGTGCGAAGATCATCGCGACGTTCAGCATGAGCGCGATATTGGCGATGATCCCGAACACGCCGTAAGTGGCCAGCATGAACAAAAGCACGAGCGCCATGGCAACAAGCGCCGCCACGCGGCCTGCATCTATGCTGTCCTGTCCCAGTTCGGGGCCGATGGTCCGCTCCTCAAGAAAATCCATCTCGGCAGGCAGCGCGCCCGAGCGCAACAGGACAGCCAGACGCGACGTATCTTCGACGGTGAAACGCCCCGTTATGATCCCGGACCCGCCCGGAATATGGCTCTGGATCGTGGGGGCAGAGACGACCTGATTATCCAGAACAATGGCAAAGGGGTTGCCGATATTCTCTGCCGTGTAGAGCCCGAAAGCGCGCCCACCCGCGGGGTTGAAACGGAAGCTGACCGCGGGGCGGTTGTTTTGGTCGAGGGATGGTTGGGCATCGACCAACTGCTCGCCCGACACGACCGGGGTCTGGTCGAGCACATAGAAGCGGCCCGGCTCGTCCATCGACGGCACAAGGATGTTGCGTGGCCCCGGTGCATCGCTTGCATCTTCGGTCACGCGCACCACGGAATGAAAGGTCAGCCGCGCCGTCGTACCGATCAGTGCCTTGAGTTCCTCAGCCGAGCCTATGCCCGGCACCTGAATCAAGATACGGTCCGCGCCCTGACGCTGGATCGTGGGTTCGCGCGTGCCAGCTTCATCCACACGGCGGCGGATGATTTCCAAGGACAGGCGCATGGTGCGCTCGTCCGTGGCCAGTCGTTCGGCTTCCGACAGGGTGACAACAATATCCTCACCCTCCAGCCGCACATCGAGGTCGTTTTCCGCCGCGAACCCAAGCAGCCCTTGCGTGGGCCGGGCCAATTCGCGCACAAACCCAACCGCTTGCGGTAGGGCGTCTGTGTTGGCGATACGCACCCGCAACTCACCCGGCTCTGATGGCATACGCCGCACAGCGCCCACTGTGTCGCGCGCATCGCGCAGCCGGTCGCGCACAGCGGGCCACATTCCGTCAATGCGGTCAGCATAGACATCAGACACCCGCACCTCTGCCAACAGATGCGCGCCGCCGCGCAGATCAAGGCCCAGATTCACCAGAAACGACGGTAGGAAGGACGGCCAAGCTGCGTAATCGGCCTGCATTTGGGGCGTGTTGCGGCCTGCCTCAATGGCTGCTGCTGCGTCATTGTGCCGCTCAACCCGTTCGTAGAACAGGTTTGGTGCAGCCAAAATCAAAGCAAGCGCGCAAGTGGCCCAGATCAGGACACGTTTCCAGGTGGGCATGTAGAGCATATCAGCAAAGTCCCGAATGACAGGGGCGTGCGCGAGGTGCGCAGATTATTCCTTGGCGGCCGGTTCGGTCTTTGACAGGACCGTGGTGATCGTGGACTTGACCACGCGCACTTTCACGTTTTCCGCAATCTCGACTTCGATCTCGCCATCTTCCTTGACCTTGGTGATCTTGCCGATCACGCCGCCCTGGGTGACGATCTGATCGCCGCGGCGCAGGCCCGCAACCATGGCCTGATGTTCCTTCAGCTTCTTTTGCTGGGGACGGATCAGCAGGAAATACATGATCACGAAAATCAGAATGAACGGGATGATCGAGATCAGACCACCGGCGGCACCGGCATCTTGCGCATAGGCGGGGGTAACGAACATGAAGGCTCCTGTCAGATGTGCCCGCACACTTGGGCATTATTCCAGCCAAGTGCAAGCCACTTGACCTTGATTTTGGCGCGCACCCTAATGTCAGGGTATGTAATTGGCAAGGCGAAGCGGCATCACCAGCGCCCGGTCAGCGCGCGCAAGGCAAGGCTGCCGCGCCGGCTGAATTCGCTTGGTTCCAGCGTGCCTTCGAAAACGGCGGCAGGGCCTAGGAGCACACGGCGTAACACTGGACCGGCAAGCCACCCTGCCAGCAAGGCCGGGGTCAGCGCTGCAGGCAGTCGTGCACGTTCGGCGCGTGCCATTTGCAGCGCCGAAAGGCCCGTTTCTGCAAGAGCGCGAATTGCCTCGGGCTTCTCTGATGGCAAGGGCACACAACCTGCCGCGCGCAATGCGGGCACAGCGCGCAGCCAGTTGGCGAGCGCAGAGGCGAGTCCAACCCTGCGCACGATCTCTTCGTGCGTGGGCCTTGCCCCCAATGCAAGGGCACAAAGCCACATCAGCGTCCCACCTGTGGCCTGTAAATAGTCAACCAAATCTGCATCAGCGGAAAAGCGGCGATCATGAATGTCCCAGTCCCGCGCGGCGATCATCTGGTGGCCCAAGGCCAAAGGCAGCCGCGCATCCTGCCAGAGCGCAGCCAAAGGGCCTGCAATTTCATGCGCAGGCACGGGCGCGCGGGTGTCGATGGCATCAAGCACATCGGTCCAGAATTGCAGCCGCATCTGGGCCACCAATGGCTCGCGGCTTGCCCAAGCGGCGCGGGCGATTTCGATGTTCAGCGCATAGAGCGGCAAAAGGCGTCCCTGCGCGCGCTCAGGCGCCGCGCGCAAAGCCGCAAAGCGCTCGGGGTCGCGCTCTGCCACCAGTTCGGCCAGCGGCCCGATCATTCCGGGGCCACGACCATCAGAAGATAAGCGATTTCCGACGGCGACGCGCGCCAGCGGTCGATTTCGGCCTGTGCCTCGTCCAAGGCGGCAAGCAGATCGCCCGAGGCGGTCGGACGTAGCTTTTCGATCCGCGCCGACATCGAATCGTAATACGCCGCCCAGGGCGCGCCGATCACCATGCGCTCGCCAACAATGCGGTAGCCAGCATCGGCCACGCGGGCGCGGATGCCTTCGGCATTCGTCACTTGCGGGTATTCCTGCCAGAACGCACGGGCATTGTCGGACGGGTTGGGCAGCAGACAGGCTTCGGAAAAGGCGATCCGCCCCCCGTCCGCCAGCGCCCCGCGCCATGCCCGCAGCCCTTCGGTCACACCCAGAAAGTAAAGCGCGCCTGCGCACCAGATCAGGTCATAAGGCCCTGTGATCGCTGCCATATCCCCCTGACGCACCTGCACGCGCGCGCCAAAGGGCGCAACCCGCTTGCGCGCCGCATCGACATACTGGCCGATCCATTCGACCGACTCAACCTGCGCCTCTGGCCGTTCCTTGGCCAGCGTCACTGTATCCGCCCCCGACCCCGCGCCTGCATCCATGATCCGCGCGCGCGCAGGCGTGCCTGCCACATAAAGCGCCCAAGCCACATCCGCAGGCACACCCGGCCCTTCGCGGGCAAGGTCGCTATAGACGGTCAGAAAGGCTTCGGATGGTGCAATCTCGGTCACGCGCGTCCCCCGTCCCGCAGAAGTTTCCAGTTCACGGCATCGAGCAGCGCTTCAAAACTCGCATCCACAATATTGGCCGACACGCCCACAGTGGACCAGCGCCGCCCCTGCCCGTCCTCTGAATCGATTATGACGCGCGTCACAGCCTCGGTCCCGCCATTGGTGATGCGGACCTTGAAATCCACCAGTTTCATGTCGTCGATCGCGGCCTGATAGGGGCCAAGGTCCTTGGCGAGCGCCTTGGCCAAGGCGTTCACAGGCCCCCGGTCATGCCCCTCGCTGTCCATCGATTCCGACACGGACAGCTTCTTTTCATCCCCGATCTTGACCACGACCACCGCTTCCGACAGCGAGACCATGTCGTTATACTTGTTCTTGCGCCGCTCGACGGTGACGCGGTAGCGCTTGACCTCGAAAAACTCCGGCAGCAGGCCCAGTTCGCGCCGCGCGAGCAGCTCGAACGAGGCCTGCGCGCTGTCATAGGCATAGCCCTGATCCTCGCGCGCTTTCACGACATCCAGGATCGTGCCCAGGCGGGGATCGCCCTTGTCTACCTCAATCCCCATGTCGGACAGTCGCAGACGCAGGTTCGATTGCCCCGCCTGGTTCGACATGGGCACCACGCGGGCATTGCCGACACTTGCCGGGTCGATATGCTCATAGGTCGTGGGGTCCTTCAGGATCGCGCTCGCATGCAGGCCCGCTTTGTGCGCGAAGGCGGATGCGCCGACATAGGGGGCCGCGCGCAGCGGCACGCGGTTGAGGATGTCATCTAGCCTGCGCGAGATCCGGAGCAGGTTTTGCAGCTTGTCGGGGCTTATGCCCGTTTCGAACCGCTCTGCATAGGCGGGTTTCAACAGCAGCGTGGGGATGATCGTGGTCAGATTCGCATTCCCGCACCGCTCGCCCAAGCCGTTCAGCGTGCCTTGGATCAATCGCGCGCCTGCCTCCACAGCGGCCAGTGAACAGGCGACCGCTTGGCCCGTATCGTCGTGGCAATGGATGCCGATCTTGTCACCCGGAATGCCGCTTGCGATCACTTGGGCGGTGATGGCGGCCACTTCGGCGGGCAGCGTGCCGCCATTGGTGTCGCACAGCACAACCCAAGCCGCGCCCGCGTCATGGGCGGCGTGCAGGGCTTGGAGGGCGTAGTCAGGATTGGCCTTGAACCCGTCGAAGAAATGTTCGGCGTCGAAATGGGTTTCGCGGGCTTGCGCGACACAATGGCGGATCGAAGCACTGATATTGTCGAGGTTCTCGTCAAGGCTGATGCCCAGCGCGGTGGTGACGTGGAAATCATGGGTTTTGCCGACCAGACAGACTGCCTGCGTGCCTGCGTTCAGGACCGCGGCCAGCACATCGTCATTTTCCGCCGACCTGCCCGCGCGCTTGGTCATGCCGAAGGCTGTGAGCGTGGCACGGGTCGCGGGCGGGTGGTCGAAGAAGTCGCTGTCCGTGGGGTTCGCGCCGGGCCAGCCGCCTTCGATATAGTCGAGGCCAAGGTCGTCAAGCATGGCAGCGATGGCGTGCTTTTCAGGCGTCGAGAATTGCACGCCCTGGGTTTGCTGGCCGTCGCGCAGGGTCGTGTCGTAGAGGGTGAGGCGGGCGCGGGTCATCGGTGGCCCCTGTGATGGGTGCGCCCGGTGTCAGCCATCCCGCCCGTTTCGCCTGCGAAACGGGCAGCGCCCGACCCGCCCCCCCGGGGCGGGCGCTTCTGTGCCCCCCCCGCAGGCCGGGCGCTGCCCTGTGTTGCGCGCGCAGGTGAAGGGGTCATTTGAGGGCGTCCAGTTTTTGTGCGAGCCACTCATTTACCTCGCGTCTATCAACACCCGTGACCTTGCCCATCCGTCCATCGTTTTCTTCCCTTAACAACTGATGATAGGCTTCAAAGTAATCGACTTCTAGGTTAACCCCCTCTGCGGTCATCATCACTTTGATACCCAACTGAGTTAAGTCAGCTTTCATCTTATCTACCTCAGCGAAATTCTTTGATTTTTTCGCCGTTTCTCGTGCTTCTGACAGCCTTTGAGAAAAGAAAGTCAAATCCACGTTGGAGCTAATTTGTTTCTTCCATTCAGATTTCGTTTTTTGGAGTAGTCCGAGCACTGCACCAGAACGTTTCAGTTTTCGCGCTAAAGAGGCTCGCCCCTCATTTGTGACGTGCCAAGCAACGGCAGCGCCATGAAGTTGGTCTAACGCAACTTTGGTATTCAAGTCATCAGCCAGCGCAGACACAAGTAGCGTATCAGGCTCTTCATCTTGATCCAGTTCATCTTCGCCGACAGCATTATACATGTAGTCCAGAAGACCTAGCGCCTCCCGCGCCTTCTCCTCTGTCCAATCCATCGGCTTGCGGTAATGCGTGGACAGCATCACGAACCGGATCACCTCGCCCGGCCAGCCCTGCTCCAGCAAATCCCGCACGGTGAAGAAATTGCCCAAGCTCTTGGACATTTTCTTCCCCTCGACCTGCACCATTTCATTATGCAGCCAGACATTGGCAAAGCCCGCGTCCGGATGGGCGCAGCAGGATTGCGCGATCTCATTCTCGTGGTGCGGGAATTGCAAATCAATCCCGCCGCCATGGATATCAAAAGCAGGCCCCAGCAATTCGTGGCTCATGGCCGAGCATTCGATATGCCAGCCGGGGCGGCCACGCCCCCAAGGGCTGTCCCAGCCCGGTTCATCGTCAGCCGAGGGTTTCCACAGCACGAAATCCATCGGATCGCGCTTGTAGGGCGCGACTTCCACCCGCGCGCCAGCGATCATGTCGTCGAGCGACCGGCCCGACAGCCGCCCATAATCAGGGTAGGAGCGCACATCGAACAGAACATGGCCTTCCGCCGCATAGGCGTGCCCCTTGGCGATCAACCCCTCGATCATCGCCACCATCTGCACGATGAACTCGGTCGCGCGCGGCTCGTGCGTGGGCCGCAGCGCGCCCAAAGCGTCCATGTCGGCATGATACCAGCCGATGGTTTCATCCGTCAGGGTGCGGATGATCGCGTTCAGATCGCCGCCCTCGCGCGCCTGAATCTCGCGCGCGCGGGCGTTGATCTTGTCGTCCACGTCGGTGAAGTTGCGCACATAGGTCACAGCGTCGGCGCCATAAACATGGCGCAGCAGGCGGTAGAGCACGTCAAACACCACCACAGGCCGGGCATTGCCCAGATGCGCGCGATCATAGACTGTGGGGCCGCACACATACATCCGCACGTTTTCGGCGTCCAAGGGGACGAACTCCTCTTTCCGGCGGGCGCGGGAATTGTGCAGGCGGATCATGGCAACCTCGGCTCATTGGCTCGGGCAGGACATGCCAGTGCGGGCGCGTGTGGTCAAGCGCGCCCCGCACAAAACAAGACCCGCGCCCCCGGGAGGAAGGGGCGCGGGCCGTTCGGCCCCACGGGGAGGCGTGGGGCATCGTGTCAGGCGGCAGGTTTGCCCCGGACCAGCGATTGCACGACATAGACAAGGATGGCAAAGCCCACAGCCCCCGCCGCGAACACACCAAACAGCACCATCACATCAATCGGCCCGCCGATCAGGGACAGGTCCGACCGCGTCATGGCGAGCACATAGACCACAGCGGCCACGCCCCCAAAGGGCATGGACAATTGCGCAAGCAGAAACTTGCGCATCGACATGGACCGATCCCGGATCAGGACATAGAGGTAGGCCACCGTGATGGCCGCGGCGACCGCGACCATGGCCCAGAACAGCCCGCGCCCGAACATTTCCTCGAACACGGCGATCATCGTGGATAGTTTGAATTCTTCCATTTTCGTCTCCTCCGGCAGCTTTTACGCAAGACCACGCAGCATGGCGTTATAGGTGGCTTTCAGCGCGACTTCCTTCATCAGCCAGGAGAACCACAGCTCTTCGAGCGGCGCGATCACACCGGGGAAGGACGGCACAAGGTTGTCCTTGTAGTCGAACTCGACCAGCATCGCGCGCCCGATCCGGGTGATCAGCGGGCAGGACGTGTAGCCGTTGAACGTCTTGGTGCCCTCGCGCCCTTCGATTTCCGAGATCAGATGATCCTCGATCACTGGGACATGCCACTTGACGGACGCTGCCGTTTTGCCCTTGGGCACGCCGTTGATATCGCCGATGCCGAACACATTGCGGAAGCGGGCGTGGCGGAGCGTGCCTTGGTCCACCTCGATCCAACCCTGATCAGTCCATTTGTCAGCCCAAGCCAGACCAGAGTCGCGGATGACCTGCGGCGCGCGCTGGGGCGGGATGACGTTGATGAAATCCCAATCGAGCGTTTCGGTGAAATCCGGCCCTTGGAAAGTCGCCGTCTTGGCGGATGCGTCGATGCTCTTGAGTTCCCATTTGTAGTTATAGGCGATGTTGCGCTCGTCCATGATCTGGCGGACGCGGTGATGGATGACAGGGACGCCGAACAGCGATTGACCGGGGGTGTTGTAGATGAACGTGCACTTGCCGCGATTGCCTTTGGTCGTGGCGATATCTTCAGCCAGAAGCGTGATCTTGAGAGGCGCGCCTGCACATTTCATCTCGGTCGCGGGGCGGCCAAACAGACCAACACCGCCTTCGCTCGTGAAGCGGTCCAGCGCGTGCCAGCTTTTCTCGGCGTAGTCCGGCCCGGCATAATGGGCGGTGATCCCGGTCTGGGGTCCAACCATGCTCAGGTCAAACCCCTCGATCGCGTCCCAATCGAGCACAAGGCCCGTGGCCACGATCAGGTAATCATACGCGATCTTGGTGCCTGAAACTGTGGTGACATGGTTCGCCACAGGGTCAAGCTCGGCGGCGGAGTCGTTTACATAGGTCACATCGCGCGGCAGCCATTGTTCGGTCTTCGACACCGAATACTCGGCCTTGCGCAGACCGGCGGCAATGAGCGTGAATCCTGGCTGATACCAATGCTGCGGGCGACCATCCAGAACCGTGATCTGCGCGCCTTCCAGCCGCTGCGACAGGCGGTTGGCCATTGCGGTCCCCCCTGCCCCTGCCCCAAGGATCAGGATGCGCGCAGAGGTGCGCGTCCTGGCAGCCTGCGCGCCGGTTGTGCCCAAAGCAGCGGCCGCGCCACCTGCGGCCACAAGCCCCATGAATGCGCGGCGGCTGGCTGCAAGTTTGTCCAGGTCCATCATCGAATCTCCTCCAGCGGCTCTGTATACATATGTCTACATTTTCATATACGATTTTCACAATGTTTGATCGGGATCAACCGGAACCAGAATTTTTGCCTGCGACATGTTGTCCATTTCTTTCGTGGCGCTTGGGTATGGATTGATCAGGATCAAGGCGGCCAGCGCCCGACTTGCAATATTCAACATCATGGGGACAAATTTATGACTTGCGCAGTCTGCCTGCGCGTGAGCGAGGAGTTGGCACAATGCGCCTGACCACACGGACAAACCTTGCACTCAGGACGCTCATGTTCTGCGCCGTCAATCGTGACAAGCTGGTGCGCAAACAAGATGCGGCGCGCGCGATCAATGCGTCGGAAAACCATCTGGCGCAGGTCATCAACAAGCTGGGGCAAGACGGGTTCATCACCACCTTGCGCGGGCGGCATGGCGGGTTTCATCTGGCCCGTGATCCGGGCACGATCAGCGTGGGCGAAGTGTTTCGCAGTTTTGAGGCGAGCCTGCCCTTCATCGAGTGTTTCTCGGACGACAATACCTGCCCGCTGAAAGCCCATTGCGTGATGCGCCCGCACCTGTCGCGCGCGGTCGAGGCGTTCTACAGCGCCCTCGATGACCTCTATCTGTCAGCTTTGGTCAACTGCAATTCCGGGCTGGAGGCGCTTCTGGCGATTGACGGCCCGGCCCTGCCCGGGCGCTGTCAGCCGCACAGCGCCACCAAACACCCCGCCATCACGCCCGAATACGCGGTCTGACAAACAATCGGTCTTGTCATTGCCCAAGTTGCATGCTTCCATGCACGCATCGGGATATATGCGCTCTCCCTCGCGACCGATCATACGCGCCCGCTCCGGCGGCGCGACTGAATTTTGGGGGATCACATGAAACGACGCGATGTGCTGCTGGGCATGACGGCAACCTTTGGGGGCGCGCTTGCGCTGCCCAAGCGTGTCTGGGCCAGCTCGGACTTGATGCTGGGCGATTGGCAAGTTCAGACGCTGTTGGACGGGTATCTGACCTTGCCGGGCGATTTTATTCTGGGGGGTATGCCGCAGGATGAACTGACCGCGCTGATGGCGCGCTACAATCTGTCGCCCGACCGGGTAGAGCCGCCGTGCAACATCACCCTCGCGCGTGGTCAGGGGCGCGTGGTGCTGTTCGACATCGGCGCAGGCCATGATTTCATGTCGAGCGCGGGCAAACTGCCCGAAGCGCTGGACGCGGCCGGGCTTGCGCCGGACGACATTACCGATCTGGTCATCAGCCATGGCCACCCCGATCATCTATGGGGCATCCTTGACGATTTCGACGATCCCTTCCTGCCAAATGCCGCGATCCATATGGGGCGGGCCGAGTTCGACTATTGGATGGACCCCGATACAGTCGCCTCCATTGGCGAGGCGCGCGCGACTTTCGCCATAGGCGCCGCGCGGCGGCTGGAAGTGGTGGCAGAGGGCGTTCAGCTTTTCGACAATGACGCGGAGATCCTGCCCGGTATTCAAGCGGTTCTGACCCCCGGCCACTCGCCCGGCCACATGGCGTTTCATGTCGCTGGTGGATCGGGCGGGGCGATGATCTTGGGCGATGCGTTGGGCAATCACCATGTCGCGTTCGAGCGCCCCGACTGGGCGTCAGGGTCGGATCAGGACGCAACCCTTGCGGCAAACACGCGCTTGGCGCTGCTGGATCGCGTCACGGCCGATGATCTGCATGTGATAGGCTTTCACTTGCCCGAAGGCGGCATTGGCCGCGCCGAGCGGCGGGGCGCGGGCAGCTACATTTTCACACCGGGGGCCTGAGCCATGCTGCGTATTCTTCTTTCCCTGACCACAATCATCTGGGCGCAAGCGGCGCTTGCGCATGAGGATATTGCCGACAAATACCCCGGCTCGGTGCTTTACAACAAACCCGTCGAGGTGATCCCGCATGTCTGGACCTCTATCGGCGCGACGGCCCCGCCCACCTATGAAAATGCAGGTCACAACAACAACCTGAGTTTTATCATCACCGGCGATGGTGTCGTTGTCGTCAATTCGGGCGCGTCCTACAAACTTGCACAGGCTTTGCACGCCGAGATCAAAGAACGGACTGACCAACCTGTGCGTCTGGTGATTGCCGAGAATGGCCAAGGGCACGCGATGCTGGGCAATAATTACTGGATCGAACAGGGCGTACCGATCTTGGCGCATGTGGATGCGGCGTCGGAATATGAAAAGGATTCCGGTCAAGGGCTGATCAGCCTGCAAAACTACGCACGCGAAAATGCCGAAGGCACGGTGCCCATGGCCCCCACGCTGACATTTACGGATCGCTACGACGCATCCATGGGCGATATGCGGATCGAGGTGCTGCATCTTGGCCCTGCCCATAGCCCCGGCGATACGCAAGTCTGGCTGCCGGACCTGTCGCTTCTGATCGCAGGCGACATTGCGTTTCAGGAACGGATGCCGCCGATTTTTGAAGGCACCTGCACGTCGTGCTGGATCGAGACATGGGATAATGCCCTTGAACCCCTGGGTGCGACCTATGTCATTCCGGGCCACGGCCACCCCACCAACATGGCGCAGGTTCGCCGCTACACGCGTGACTATCTGGCCTATCTGCGCGAACGCATCGCCGAGCATATCGATGGGGGCGGCGATCTGACGGGTGCCTATTATGTCGATCAGGAACCCTATCGCCATCTCGATACTTTCGAGGAACTGGCGACGCGGAATGCGGGCGTGGTGTTTGCCGAAATGGAATGGGAATAGTCCAAGATATTGAACTGATTGCGCCAAAGTTCGGCGAAGTTTCGGTGTGTACCCTGCCGATGTGCAGTCGGGAGCCAGCCACATGTCGCATCATTCTTTTCAGTTCCAGCTTCAAAATTTCCTGCGCCACGAGGATGGGACCGTAACAGTGGACTGGATTGTGCTGACTGTGGCCATTGTTGGGATAGGGCTGGCCGCCAAAGTGCCTATCCAGAACGGCGTCGAAACGCTCGCAACAGGGATTGAAACATCGCTGTCGAGCGCGACATTTCCAAGTCTTGGCTGTGTCAGTGGCGGTCCCGACACAGGATGCACGAGCCCCGTCGGAATGCCGGTGGATGAACAGCCCATATCGTTGAACCCGCCCGACTTGTAAAAGGTGCGTCACCCCTGACGGTCACGGCCAGCCCGCGTCACCGCCAAGTCCAGCGCCTGCAAGAACCGCGCGCGGTCGGCGTTTGAAAATGCCCGCCCGCCCCCCTGCCGGAACGGATCCGCCGCGCGCAGATCGGCCATCAGGTCGCGCGTGGCAAGGATCTGGCCGATATTGGCATCATTCAGCACGCGCCCGTCATGCTGAATGACCTGCGCGCCGGCCGCCACGCATTTGGCGGCTAGGGGAATGTCGCTGGTCACGACGACATCGCCCGGCCCGGCTTGCTCTGCGATCCACTTGTCGGCCTCGTCCGGGCCAGAGGCCACGATCTTGAGTGTCACCAGCGGATTGGCCGACGGGCGCAGGCCGCCGTTGCAGACCATCACCATTGGCACGCGCAGGCGGGTGCCCACGCGCTCAACCTCGGCTTTGACGGGGCAGGCATCGGCATCGACATAGATTGTCATGGGGCGGCTTTCAGCGTCATCGACCTGCGCCTACACGCGCGCGCCTCAAACCACAAGCGCCCGCCCTTGGCGCTGATCGACCAGCGCATCGGTGATCCCCGCACCAATCCACATGCACAAAAGCGCAAGCCAGGCAGTCGCCACAAAGGCCGAGCCACCTGTGACCCCTGCGCCAATCGCGCAGCCACCCGCCAGCATCCCACCAAAGCCCATCAGCGCCGCGCCAATCAGCGAGCGGCGCATCGCGTCTGCGCCGTCATAGCCCTGCCACTTCAACTCGCGCGCCACCAGCGCCCCGATGAATGCCCCGATCACCACCCCCGGCACCAGCCCCACATCGAAGCGCAAGGCAGGGTTTGGGTTGAGGAAGAACATGAGTGTATTGGCCGAAGGCCCGGTGAAAGTGGCCGAAGTCACGCTGACAGGCTCGAAACTGGCCTGCGCAAGGTTCCATGTCGCAACCCAGCCCAAGGCAACCGCAAAGCCCACACCCGACGCGAAAATCAGCACCCGCGCGGATAGTCTATTGCGCAGCGACAGAACCAGCGCGAGCACGGCCATAGCAGCGCCCAGCCACAGGCCCGCTGCCTCTGGGATGCCTGCAAGGGCCAGAATGTGCAGGTTCTGGCCCCTCGGTGTCACCCAAAGCTCTGCCAGCCACAGCCGCAGGGGCGCAAGCCAGCCATAAAGGCTCATTTGCGCGAAAATCGCGAATACCAGTCCGGCGATGACCGAGCGCAGATTGCCCGTTGCCGCAAGCACCAGCAGCCGCCCCGAACACCCCCGCGCCAGCACCATTCCTGCGCCAAACATCAGTCCGCCGATGATCGCCCCGGACCAAGACCCCGCAACGGCCATCATCCGGGCATCCGCTGTGCGAAACAGGCCAAGGGCTTGCGCGCCCTGCACCCAGACCACCGCGGTCGAGAAGGTCAGAAGCCAGATAGACAGACGCGGCCCGAATTGACCACGCGCAAATTCGACAGTCGCCGCCCGCAGGCAGAAGGACGAGCGCTGCGCGGCAAAGCCGAAGACTATGCCCACAAGCAAGCCCATAGCAGCTTCGATATTGGCTTCACCAAAACGGTCAAGCAGGTCGATCAGGGTCATGGCGCGATCCGGGCGACTGAGGAGCTTCCAATCCTGCGCGCAAAACCAAAGCCGCGCCTTGATCTGGATCAGTCGGCGCGGCTTTGAAACATCCGTCGGATCAGGGCCACTGTCGCGCGCACCCGCTCATCGGCCAGCGAATAGATGATCTGGTTGCCCTCGCGCCGGGTTGTGACAAGCCGCTCCAGCCGCAAACGCGCAAGCTGTTGGCTGACAGCCGCCTGACGCGACATGATCAACCGCTCCAGTTCTGTCACCGAATGATCCCGCTCGCACAGGTAATAGAGCATGAGCAACCGCCCATCATGGCCGAGCGCCTTCAGGAAGTCCGAAGCATCGCGCGCCTCTTGCAGCAAATCCTCTTGCGCGATGGAGGCAAGCGGCGACAGGTCAGATTCCTGCAAAGGCAGGGCAGCGCGCAATGGCGGATCGCTCTCTAGGCTATGCCCGTCCGGCATGATGCACTTTCCTGATGCGGCCTCTTGGCCGTCTGACACCCTGTTATGTCAGCTTAACACATGGGAAGTGCCGCGAACAGGCTAGGTTGCGCGGTATCGGCACCGCGTGCAGCCACCCTGTTGCCCAACGCCAACAGAGGCCCGCATCACCCGTCGGGGGCCAGCGCCCCGGCTTGGGTCAGCATGTCATTGACATAGGCCCAGAAGAAATGATCGCCCGGATAGCCCGTCAGGCGCTCGACTTCCTGCCCGTCCGGGCCGATCAGAATAAAGGTGGGCGTCACGAATGGCGCCATCGTCAGCGTCACACCGTCCGGCACAGGTCCGCGCAGGTCAGCCCGGATCAGGGGGGCAGCGCGGCCTTCGGCGGATTGCTCGTAGATATGCGCAATGTCGCGGTTGAACACACGGCAATAATAGCACCCTGCTTGCTCGATCAGGAGAAGCCGGAAGCCTGCGGTGTCCTGCGCAGTCGCCAAGTTGACGGTACCACCAAGGGCAAGCACCGCAACGAACCCCGAAATCAGCAGTTGACGGACAAGAGTAAACATATGAACACTGTAATGTGTCCTGAAGGGATCGGCAAGCATCCCGCAGAATACCGCAGAAATGCGCGGAAGCCAGTCACGATCAAGGAACCCGAACGCCATGTTTGACATCAGCTTCGGCGGCGCGGCCCTTGCGGGCTTGTTGTCCTTCCTGTCGCCCTGCATCCTGCCCGTTGTGCCGTTCTACCTGTGCTACATGGCCGGGCTGTCGATGGCGGAATTGCGAGATGATCAAGGACTTGCGCCCGGCGCGCAAAAGCGTCTGGTGCTTGCCAGCATTGCCTTCGCGCTTGGGGTGACGACGATTTTCATGCTGCTCGGCATGGGGGCAACAGCGCTCGGCCAAGCCTTCATCCAATGGCGCGACACGCTGCAATGGGTGGCGGCGGGGGTGTTGTTCCTGTTCGGGCTGCATTTTTTGGGCGTGCTGCGAATCAGCCTGCTCTACCGTCAGGCGCGCTTCGAAGCGGCAGGGGCGCCCAAGTCGATTTTCGGCTCCTACGTCATGGGCCTTGCTTTTGGCTTTGGCTGGACCCCCTGTGTGGGGCCTGCACTTGCCGCGATCCTGATGATTGCCTCGGGCATGGGCGATGTCTGGCGCGGCGCTGCGTTGCTCGCGGTCTATGGCTTGGCGATGACGCTGCCCTTCGTCATCGCGGCCCTGTTCGCGCGCCCGTTCCTGAATTGGGTCACGCGGCATCGAAATAAACTCGTGCATGTCGAAAAGATCATGGGGGCCATGCTGATCCTGTTCGCGGTGCTGATTGCCACGAACTCGGTCAGCTATATTGCTGAAAAGATGCTCGAATGGTTCCCGTGGATGATGTCGATCGGATAGACCCGCCACAGACACAGAGGGAGGATCACATGACACTCAGAACCCTGTTTGCCGCTGCTGCCACAGCCTTGGCGCTTGCCCTGCCCGCCCACGCGGTCGAGGTGGGCGAAGATGGCTTGCACAAGCCCGCCTGGCTTGTGGAAACCTTCCGCGACATGCGCGACGATCTGGAGGACGCGCAGGCGCAAGGCAAGCGCCTGCTTCTGATGTTCGAGCAACGTGGCTGCATCTATTGCACGCGGATGCATGAGAATGTCTATCCCGACCCCGAAATCACCCGGATGCTGAGCGAGGAGTTCATGGTCGTTCAGGTCAACCTGTTCGGCAATATCGAGATGACGGATTTCGATGGCACTGTTTTGCAAGAACGTGACATGGCGCGGCGGTGGGGTGTGGTGTTCACCCCGACCCTGATCTTCGCCCCCGAGGTGATTCCCGAAACGGGCACGCTGGCGCAATCGGCGTCCATGATCATGCCCGGCGCGTTCGAGCGCGGGACAACGCGGCTGATGCTGCAATGGGTGCTGGAACGCGGCTATGAGGGCGAAGAACACTTCCAACACTATGTCGCGCGGATGCTGCAAGCACAGCGTCAGTGACAAAATCCTGCATGTTTTCATACAGACAGGCGCAGCCCGTCTGCGTCATTTCGTCGTTGCGGCATCTAATCACATAAGAATATGCAAAGAGGCGAATTTTCATTTGCAGCAACGGCACACAATGGTCTACAGTCGCCCCATGGTGTGCTTGGGAGAGCGCAAACACCCTTAAAGACTGTCTGGGAGGACATGCATGAAGCTCGCACAGCCTATTCTTGCCAGTGTCGCAGCATTGCTGATCAGTTCACACGCGATTGCCGATACACAACCCGCCGATATCGTTTGGGAAGATGATATCGCCGTGCCTGCCTCCCTGACCGGGGTTGCTGGCAATCCGGAAGAAGGCGCCAAAGTTCTGGCCAACCGTGCGCTTGGAAACTGCGTCGCCTGCCATGTCGTCTCTGCCATGCCGAATGTGGATTTTCAGGGCGATATAGGCCCCCCACTGGACGGCACCGGCGCGCGCTGGTCGGAAGCGGAACTGCGCGGTATCCTTGTGGACGCCAAACAGGTCTTTTCAGACACGATGATGCCCGCCTTCTACCAGAACGACCCCACACGCTACACACGCCCTGGCAACGCCTATACGGGCGACAAGGCAGATGATACGTTCTCGACCCTTCTTTCTGCGCAGCAGATTGAAGACGTGATCGCTTACCTGATGACCCTGACCGATTGATCCTGCGCCCAGCCTAGGCGTGGACCTGACCTGAACGAAAGGAAATCCCCATGTTCACAAGACGCGAGACGATGGCCCTTGGCCTTGGTGCCGCAACTTTCACGATGATCCCGGCAATTGCCAGCGCATCTGCGCTTGATGATGCGATTAACGCGTTCACCGGCGGCGCTGCGGTCAGCGAAGGCGGCGTGATGATCACGGCCCCTGAAATCGCTGAAAACGGCAATACAGTGCCTGTGGTGATTGAGGCTGCAGGGGCAGTCGCTCTGCTCGTTCTGGCATCCAAGAACCCAACGCCGGGCGTGGCGACGTTCAATTTCGGCGAAGGTGCCGGTTCCTCGCGCGCCTCGACCCGGATTCGTCTGGGCGGCACGCAAGACGTGGTCGCTGTGGCCAAGATGGCGGATGGCTCGTTCCAGAAAGCCGCCGTCGAGGTCAAGGTCACGATTGGCGGCTGCGGCGGCTGATCGCCTGCGCCCCCTGTCCCCCAGAATTTTGAAGGAGAACCCAAATGTCCGACGTTAAACCCCGCATCCGCCTGCCGCGCTCGGCAAACTCTGGTGACACTGTCGAAGTCAAGACGCTGATCAGCCACAACATGGAAACCGGCCAGCGCCGCGACGGGACCGGCAATCTGATCCCGCGCCAGATCATCAACCGTTTCACCTGTGAATATGCAGGCAAAATGGTGATCGACGCCACACTGGAACCCGCGATTTCCGCCAATCCCTATATCGAATTCGATGTGAAGATCGAAGGTTCGGGCGATTTCGTGTTCACATGGTATGACGATAACGGCTCGGTCTATAGCGAAACGCAAGCGTTTACAGTTGGTTAACACTTAGTCACAGCCAAGTCTGGGAGGAGACAACAGCGATGACGACACTCAAGAAACTGCTTGCAAGTGCTGCGATTGCGACATTGGCCCTGACCGGGGCTGCTGTTGCTGACCCGCATCCTTCGGCTGAACTGATCATCGACGGCGAATTGCAGCTTGTCACCCGCGCCCCCGCGCCTGAGCACATTTCGCATGCATTCTCGGAAATCTATTCGGGCTGGCTGTTCCGCACGGATGAAACCCGCGCGCTTCAGATGGACGATTTCGACAATCCGGGGATGTTGTTCGCAGAGCGGGGCAGGAGTCGTTGGGAAATGGCCGAAGGCACCGCGAACCAATCCTGCGCAGATTGCCACAATGACGTGGAAACCATGCGTGGTGTGCGGGCCGGGATGCCCAAGGTAAAGGATGGCGACATCTGGGCGCTGGAAAACTTCATCAATGATTGCCGCACCACCCGCATGGGGGCTGAAGCCTGGGGCTGGAACAGCGAACCGATGAAAGACATAACCTCGCTCATTTCGCTGCAATCGCGCGGCCTGCCGGTGGATGTGGTCATTGACGGTGAAGCTGAGCAGTTCTGGGAAATGGGCAAGGAAATCTACTACACGCGCTATGGTCAGCTAGACCTGTCCTGCGCGAATTGCCATGAAAACTCGTGGGGCCGCATGATCCGCGCGGATCACCTGTCGCAAGGCATGTCGAATGGCTTCCCGACCTATCGTCTGAAGAACGCGAGCATCGTGCCGCTGCACCAGCGTTTCCGCGGCTGCATCCGCGACACGCGCGGCGAGACGTTCCGCGAAGGCTCTCTCGAATTCCGGGCACTGGAGCTTTATGTCGCCTCGCGCGGCGCAGGGCTGTCGGTCGAAGGTGTGTCGGTGCGCCAATAACCCAAACGGGGCGCGCCGCTGGGGCGCATCCCCTCCCCGGTCATTTTTTGGCCCAACAATATTCAAACTTACGAAGATTGGCATATTGCTCCTCCCCGCAATGGCCAAAGCTGAAGGAGCATCCCAATGATCTCGCGGCGCGAATTCCTGCAAGCCTCTGTGGCGGCATCGGCGCTTTACGGCATTTCCGGCTTTGGCAATTGGTCCAAGCTCGCCGCGCAACAAGCGCTTACGCAGGATGACCTGCTGCGCTTTGACACGTTCGGCAATGTGTCGCTGATTCACATCACGGACCTGCATGCCCATCTGAAACCGATCTGGTTCCGCGAACCCGAATGGAACATCGGGGTCGGCGGGGTGAAGGGCAAGCCGCCGCATGTAGTGGGCCGCGACTTTATCCAGATGTTCAATCTGACACCGGGTTCGGCGGATGCCTATGCCCTGACCTATGACGATTTCGAAGCCCTTGGCCGCACTTACGGCCGGATGGGCGGGATGGACCGCGTGGCGACAGTGGTAAAGGCGATCCGCGCCGACCGCCCTGACGCGATCCTGCTCGATGGTGGCGATACGTGGCATGGCTCGATGACCAGCTACCTGACCAATGGTCAGGATATGGTCAATGTGATGAACGCGCTGGGGGTCGAGGCGATGACCAGCCATTGGGAATGGACCTTTGGTCAGGACCGGGTGCGCGAGATTGTTGAAGGGTTGCCCTTCCCCTTCCTTGGCCAAAATGTCTACGACAACGAGTGGAATGAACCGTCGGAAGAATTCGAGTCTTATACCTGGTTCGAGCGCGGTGGCGTGAAGATCGCGGTGATCGGCCAAGCCTTCCCCTATATGCCCATTGCCAACCCCGGCTGGATGTTCCCCGATTTCAGCTTCGGCATTCGTGACCAGCGGATGCAGGAAATGGTAAACGAAGTGCGCGCGGATGGGGCCGATCTGGTCGTGGTGCTGTCGCATAACGGCTTTGACGTGGACCGACAGATGGCCGAACGCGTGCGCGGGATTGATGTGGTCCTGACAGGTCACACCCATGACGCTCTGCCAGAGCCCGTTATCGTGGGCGAAACGCTGCTGATCGCGTCCGGCAGCCATGGCAAGTTCATCACCCGTCTGGATCTGGATGTGCGCGACGGGCGCATGATGGGCTTCCGGCACAAGCTGATCCCAATTTTCGCTGACGTAATCACACCCGACCCGGAAATGGCCGCGCTGATCGACGCCGAACGCGCGCCGTTCAAGGACCAGTTGGAAGAAGTCATTGGCCACACAGACTCGCTTCTGTTCCGGCGCGGCAATTTCAACGGCACCTGGGATGACCTGATCTGCGAAGCGGTCATGTCCGAGCGTGACACGGAAATCGCCATGTCGCCGGGCGTCCGCTGGGGGGCAAGCTTGCTTCCGGGCGACGCGATCACGCGCGAGGATATCCATTCCGTCACCTCGATGACCTATGGCCAGTGCTACCGCACTGAAATGACCGGCGATTTCTTGAAGGTCGTGCTCGAAGATGTGGCCGACAACCTGTTCAACCCCGACCCCTATTTCCAGCAGGGCGGCGACATGGTCCGCATGGGCGGCTTGGGCTATGCCATCGACGTGTCCAAACCCATCGGCCAGCGCATCAGCGACATGACGCTTCTGCGCACCGGCGAGGCGATTGACCCTGCCCGCACCTATACTGTGGGCGGCTGGGCGAGCGTGAACGAAGGCACCGAAGGCCCGATGATCTGGGACGTGGTGGAAGCACATATCCGCAAGATTGGTCGCGTGGCGTTGACACCGAATACCTCAGTGCAGGTCAGCGGCGTGTAAGTTGAACGACGGCAAGCGCTGCTTGCCCAAACAAGAGGAACCTACGTCATGACAGACATACCAAATGACGCGTCCGGCAAGCGGGGGGGATCGCGGCGCGATTTTCTGCGCACAGCGGGCCTTGCCGCGGGTGGGGCCGTCATCGGGGCAACGGGGGCGCGTGCAGGCAGCCCGGAGCCGTTGATTACCGAAGTTCAGGATTATGCCCGCTATACGGGGATCGGTGTGGATGCCGTGCCCTACGGGATGCCGATCAAGTTCGAAAACCATGTCGTGCGGCGCAATGTGGAATGGCTGACGGCAGAGCCCATCAGTTCGATCAACTTCACGCCCATTCATGCGCTCGACGGCACGATCACCCCGCAGGGTTGCGCGTTTGAACGGCACCATTCCGGCGCGATCGAGATGAGCAAGGACGACTACCGCCTGATGATCGACGGGCTGGTGGATCGTCCGTTGATCTTCACCTTTGGCGATCTGATGCGGATGCCGCGCGTGCAGGCCACCTATTTCTGCGAATGCGCGGCCAATGGCGGCATGGAATGGGGCGGCGCGCAGTTAAACGGCGCGCAATTCACCCACGGCATGATCCACAACATGGAATATACAGGCGTCAGCCTGCGCACGCTGCTGAATGAAGCCGGCGTGAAGCCCGAAGGGACTTGGGTCTATGTCGAGGGGCATGACGCATCCTCGAATGGCCGCTCGATCCCGATGGAAAAGGCGCTCGACGATTGCATGATAGCACTTTTCGCCAATGGCGAGGCTTTGCGCATGGAGCATGGCTATCCCGCCCGTCTGGTCGTTCCCGGTTGGGAAGGCAATATGTGGGTCAAGTGGGTGCGCCGCATTGGCGTGAAGGATGGCGCGGTGGAATCGCGCGAGGAAACCAGCAAATACACCGACCTCATGCCCGATGGGCGCGCGCGCAAATGGACTTGGGTGATGGATGCAAAATCGGTCGTCACCTCGCCCTCGCCGCAAGTGCCGATCGGGCATGGTCCGGGGCCGATGGTGATCACGGGGCTGGCTTGGACGGGCCGGGGCAAGATCACGCGGGTGGATGTCTCCATTGATGGCGGCGTGAACTGGATGCCCGCACGTCTGGCTGCCGAGGGTCAGCGCATGGCGCTCACGCGCTTCTATTTTGACCATGTCTGGGACGGCAAACCGATGCTGCTGCAATCGCGCGCAGTCGATGAAACTGGCTATGTCCAGCCCACCAAAGACCAGTTGCGCGCCGTGCGCGGGCTGAACTCGATCTATCACAACAATGGCATCCAAACATGGCATGTAAACGAGAATGGGGAAGCTGAAAATGTCGAAGTGTCGTAATCTTCTTGTCGCAACGGCGCTTTCGACGGCTTTCGCGGCCCCCGCTTTTGCCGAAACGCTGGGCATTGGCCGCCCAGCCCTGCCCGAAGAAGTCGCTGCCTGGTCCTTGGCCGTTATGCCAGATGGCCGTGGTCTGCCCCCCGGCGCAGGCAATGTGCTGGATGGCGAGGATTTGTGGATCGAAAACTGTGCATCCTGCCACGGCGACTTCGCCGAGGGCGCAGGTAACTGGCCTGTCATCGCAGGCGGCATGAACACGCTGACGGCAGACCGCCCGGTCAAGACGGTAGGGTCTTATTGGCCCTACCTCTCGACCGTCTGGGATTACGTCAACCGCTCTATGCCCTTCGGCAATGCCCAAAGCCTGACCGCGGACGAGGTTTATGCGATCACCGCCTATATTCTGTATTCCAACGGGTTGGTGGATGACGACTTCGAGTTGACGCAGGAAAACTTCGCCGAAATCCGCCTGCCCAATGCGGACGGCTTCTATGTCGATGATCGCGACGAAGTGGAATTGCCGCTGTTCATCACCGAGCCGTGCATGACCGATTGCCGACCGCCTGTCACGATCAGCGCGCGCGCCAGCGACATCAAGGTGACGCCGGAATTCCATGTGATCCGCTTTACCTATTCGGATGGCGCGGCGGCGGTGCCAGCAGCGCAAGCAGACATTCAGCACGCCTCGGCCACTGTCACCGAAGAGCCTGCGGCCGAAGCCGACACTGCCCTCGATCCCGCTTTGGTCGCCGCCGGTGAGGCCGCATGGCGCCAGTGCCGGACCTGTCACCAGGTGGGCAATAATGCACGTAATGGCACGGGCCCTGCCCTGAACAATGTCGTGGGCCGGGCTGCGGGCAGCGCCGACGGGTTCCGCTACTCCCCGGCTTTCGCCGCCGCTGCGAAAGAAGGACTTGTCTGGACGCCTGAAAATCTGGATGCTTTCCTTGAAAACCCAGCCGGTCTGGTGCCACGCAATCGCATGGCCTTCCGCGGCGTTCCGGATGCGGGCGAGCGGGCAGCCCTGATCGCGTATCTGACCGCGCACACGAACTGAGACGGAGTAATGATCAGACCTTTTCTTCTCTCTCTCACTCTGGCTGGGGCACTTGTTGCCCCGGCTCTCTTGCGCGCGCAGACAGCGAGCCCTTTGGGTGATGCGCAAGCAGGCGCGCAAGTTTATCAGCGCGAATGCGCGAGCTGTCATCAGGTGGGCGAAGGCGCGGTGCATCGCATCGGCCCGCATCTGAACCGCGTCTTTGACCGCAGCGCTGGCAGCCACGCAAATTTCCGCTATTCCGACGCGCTCCTGCGCCAAGGGCGGGACGGTCTGGTGTGGAACCTGCAAAAGCTTGATGCCTATATCCAGAACCCCCGCGCTTTGGTGACAGGCACACGCATGTCCTATCGTGGCTTGGCAGATGACACGCGCCGCGCGAACCTGATCGCCTATCTGCGCGTCTACTCGGATCAGCCGCAAGATATCCCTGAATCCTCGCCCACCGCCATCCGGCGCGAGGTGGACCTGTCCCCGGAAATCCTCGCAATCGCGGGGGATGTGGAATTCGGGGAATATCTGAGCCAGGAATGCACCACCTGCCACCAGCGCACGGGCTCGGACGAGGGGATCCCCGGCATTGTCGGATGGCCGCAAGAAGATTTCGTCGTGGCCATGCACGCCTACCGCCAGAAACTGCGCCCGCATCAGGTCATGCAAAGCGTGGCAAGCCGCTTGGCTGATGACGAGATCGCCGCTTTGGCCGCGTATTTCCGCAAACTCGCGGAATAAAAACGATCTTTCCCGCTGGGAGTGCGGGCAAGGTCATTGGTCCAAAAGGCCAGATACGATCTGAAAACGGTTCTGCATTCTGTTGCGCCATGCGGGACAAGTTTCTGACCAGACAGAACCCAGTCGCCAACAGGGGTCTGGACGCAGAAGAAGAACGGCGCAACAAGGCTTCCAAAAGAAGCCCCAATGGGAGAGAGAACCACATGAAACTCAACAGACGCACATTTCTGGCTTCTGCTTCGCTCGCTTCGGCCACTCTGGCCGCGCCGGCGGTGATGGGCCAGACACGCCCGCGCGTGGTCGTCATCGGCGGTGGATCGGGCGGCGGCACAGTCGCACGCTACCTGGCCAAAGATAGCGGCGGCGCCCTCGATGTAACGCTGATCGAGCCAACGAAGCGCTATTACACCTGCTATTTCTCGAACCTCTATCTGGGCGGGTTTTGGGATTACGAAGCCCTCGGCCACGGCTATGGCAACATTGCGCGTGCAGGCGTCAACGTGATCCATGAATGGGCCGTTGGCGTGGATCGGGACGCGAAAACCGTCGCGCTGTCCTCGGGCGAGAGCGTGCCCTATGACCGCCTTGTGGTGGCGCCGGGGATCGACTTCGTGGACGGGTCTGTGCCGGGCTGGAATATCAGCCAGCAAGGGCTGATGCCGCACGCCTACAAGTCGGGCACGCAGGTCCAGCTTCTGAAAGCGCAGATCGAGAACATGCGCGAAGGTGGCACCTTCTGCATGGTTGCGCCCCCGAACCCCTATCGCTGCCCCCCCGGCCCCGGCGAGCGCGTGTCGATGATTGCGCATATGCTGAAGCAATCGAACCCGACGGCGAAAATCCTGATCCTCGACCCCAAAGAGACCTATTCCAAACAGGCCCTCTTTGAAGAAGGCTGGGAGCGCCATTATCCCGGCATGGTCACGCGCATCGGCCCTGATCTGGGTGGCAACGCCGTCGAAGTGCGCCCCGAGACGATGGAAGTCGTCATCGACGGCGAGGCGGAAAGCGTCGATGTCTGCAACGTCATTCCGGCACAGAAGGCCGGCAAGATCGCACAACTTGCGGGTCTGACAGCGGAAAGCGGTTGGGCACCTGTCAAGCCCGCCGACATGCGCTCGAAAATGGATGACAATGTGTTCGTCATTGGCGATGCCAGCGCGCAGGGCGACATGCCGAAATCGGGCTTCTCGGCCAACAGCCAAGCAAAGGTCGTGGCCAATGTCATCCGCGGCGAACTGACCGGCAGCCGCGTGTTCCCGGCGCGCTACTCGAACACCTGCTGGTCGCTGATTGCGACCGATGACGGTGTAAAGGTTGGTGCGTCCTACGAGCCCACCGACGAGAAGATCGCCTCGGTGTCGTCCTTCATCAGCCAGACCGGCGAAGAAGCGGCGTTGCGCAAACAGACCTACGAAGAAAGCATCGGCTGGTATAACGGGATCGTGGCCGATATTTTCGGCTGAGAGCTTTGAAACCACGAAAGGCGGGTTTGGAAACAGGCCCGCCTTTTGCCTTTCAGATACCGCTCGTGCCCAGCAGCCGGTCAATCGGCGCGAAATCGTCTGTCAGTACAATCGCCCGGCGGGTCTGCACGATCTCTTCGATAACACGGGCCGCCACACGCACAGCGCGACGGGGCGATGGGCCCGCATGGCTGATTTGCGTCTGCGCTGATGGCGTGCCGCCTGCAACCATCAGGAACACGCGGCGATCCTCGGACAAGTCATGGCTTGGATCAGCCCAGATTTCCACCACATCGAACACCGCGCGCGCTGTCACGACGAGCGAAGCCAGCACATCGAGCCGGTCGATATGGTCAATGATTGTCATCATGAAGGTGCCATCGGGGTTCAGCCGATCTTGGGCCAACTGGAAAAATTCGCGCGTGATCAAGTGCGGAGGGGCCGCGATATCGGTGAAGGCATCGCCGAGGATCAAGTCATAGCGCGTCGCTTCGCGCGCCAGAACCATCCGTGCATCGGCATGGACAACCCGCGCGCTGTCCGGGTCAAACCAGAAATCACTTACGGCGACTTCGGTCACGACCGGGTCCAACTCGGCTACTGTGACCGCAACAGGCTCGCCCAGCGCGACCCAACCACGCGGCACCGTGTAGGTGCCGCCGCCGATGATGAAAGCGTCCCAATGGCCGCGCCCTGCCATCCGCATCCGCGCGAGCCCGTCCTGCATCATGCCATGGGGCGTCAGCATGGCCGTGGGGTCTGTCCCGTCTGAAATGCCATGCACCAAATGGTCGAGCACCATCAGCGCCACAGGGGTCATAGGGTCGGGCGAGGCATCGACGACGCGGATGCAGAAGTAATCGCTCTCGCGCGTGCAGGGGTCAGGGCGGGTCAGGGCGGCGCCTGCAATGACCAATGGCACCAGCGCGCCCAAGGCGGCTTGCGTGATCCAGCCCCGCGCGACCCCCGCTTGCTGCATGGAATAGGCCGCGACCGCGACATAAACCCCGGTCACCACGACCAGCGTACCCACTGAACCAAGCCAAGAGATGAACACGAACCCCGCAGCCAGTGTCCCAAGGATCGCACCCCAAGCCCCGGCTGCGAACATCGCCCCCAAAGCGCGGCCTGCATGGTCGGGGTGGCGATCCACAGCGATTTTTGACAGGATCGGCGCGGGAATGCCCGCGAAGAACGAGGGCAGGAAAAAGACCAGAAAGGTCAGCACGACAATCGCCGCGACCGGGTCATCCAGCACGGTGATCACCGGCCCTGCCGTCACGCGCAGCAAAAACACCGCCCCAGCCGTCGTCACCGCTGCCGCCATCATCGCCCAGCCATTGGCCATCAACGCGCGGGGCGCAGGCCATTCCGCCCAGCGCCCACCGACCCAATGGCCTGCCGAGAAACCCGCCAGAACCACCGCGATAACCGAAGTCCATGTGTAAAGCGACATGCCCACATACGGCGCGAGCATCCGGCCCGCCACGATTTCGACCACGAGCGAGGCCGCAGCGACCGTCGCCTGAATGGCCACCAGAACCCATAGCCTGTGCATCTAGGCCCCTTGTGCGTTTGCAATGAAATTCTTGATGTGCGCAGGGTCTTTGCGACCCGGTGCCTGCTCAACACTGCTCGAGACATCCACCTGTCGCGCCCCGGTCAGCGCAATCGCCTGCGCGACATTGTCCGGTGTCAGCCCGCCTGCCAGCATCCACGGGCGCGGCCAGTCGCGCCCGGCGATCAAGCGCCAATCGAAGGACAGACCATTGCCCCCCGGCAAATCCGCATCGCGCGGTGGCTTGGCGTCGATCAGCAATTGATCCGCCACGGCCCCATAAATGTCGATCTGCCCAAGATCGTCCGCATTCGCCACACCAATCGCCTTCATCACCGGCAGACCATGGCGGGCGCGCACATCCAGCACGCGCGCGGGGGCTTCGTGGCCGTGAAGCTGGATCATGTCGATGGGAACCTCGGACAAGATCGCATCCAGTTCAGCGTCTGTCGGGTCCACCACCAGCGCCACTTTCATCACGCCTGCAGGCACTTGCAAGGCGAGGGCGCGCGCGGTTGCAAGCGTCACATTACGCGGCGAGCGCGGGAAAAACACAAACCCCAGATAAGCCGCGCCCGCGCTGACCGCAGCTTCCAGCCCCGCAGCCTCTGTCAGGCCGCAAATCTTCACACGCGCAGGGGGAAAGGTCATTCGGCCTGCTCAGCGCGCATCCAGCAGGGCCAGAACATCGTCCTTGGCCTTGGGGGCTGTCGCGGTTGTTTCGGCTTTCTGCAATTGCGCGCGCAGGCTATCCGCTTCGCGCTGTGCCCGCGCGGCATCGGCGCGGTAGCTGTGTTCGCGCAGCCATTCCCAGACAAAGCCCAGCATCAGGCCAAAGGCGATGGCCAGCGCAAGCACCATGAACAAGGGCAGCGTGACGCCCAGATTGAAGCCCAGAAGGGCTGCCAGTGTGTCGGGCAACATCTGGACTGTCACGAGCGACCGATTGGCCAAGGCAAGCACGACGAACGCCGCCCCCAGAACGCCCAAAACCGCGTAGCGCAGGTAGCGCATCATGTCCTTACTCCTCTAGCCCGTTGAGCCGGTCGCGCAACAGCTTGCCTGTCTTGAAGAACGGCACGGCCTTTTGCGTGACCTCGACACTCTCCCCGGTCCTCGGGTTGCGGCCCACGCGCGCATCGCGCTTCTTGACCGAAAACGCCCCGAAGCCGCGCAACTCGACCCTTTCGCCGCGCGCAAGCGCTTCGGTGATTTCCTCGAAAATCGTATTCACGATCCGCTCGACATCGCGCTGGAACAGATGCGGGTTTTCCTCTGCGATCTTCTGGATCAATTCGGATCGTATCATTCTGTTACCCCCGGTGCGGGACTCACTGTCCCGAGTGTCTTTTCTTTATGTTTCATCGGACTATAGGACAAGAATTTCGGTCGCGAAACAGTGAAATGCGCGAGGCCGGCAATGGTCCGCCTGCTTTCCTTTGGCGCGCGCCTGGCGTAAGGCGGAGGGACTTTCTGTCAGCAAGGCCCGCTCCCCATGTCCAACACGCCTCTGCCCGTGATCCGTCTGAAACCCAAAGCCGAGGCGCGCGCCATCCGCCACGGTTTCCCGTGGGTCTATGACAATGAACTCGTCACGGACCGGCGCACACGCTCGCTCGCGGCGGGCAGTCTGGCACTGCTGGTCGATGACGGACACCAACCGCTTGGGGTGGTCTGCGTCAATCCCGCCTCCAAGATTTTCGCGCGGGTGCTGGACCGTGACCCGCAGGCGCAGATTGACGGGGCATGGATTGCCGACAAACTCGCGCGGGCTTTGGCGCTGCGCGCGCGGATATATCCGACCCCGCATTACCGGTTGGTCCATGCCGAAGGCGACGGGCTACCCGGTCTGGTGATTGACCTCTTCGGCGAGGCGGCGGTGATCCAGCCCAACACGGCTTGGGCGGAGTTGCATTTTGACCTGATCGCGGACGCGCTGGTGCAGGTGACGGGCGTGGGGACGATCGTGCGCAATGGCACGAGCCGCGCGCGGGTGCTCGAAGGGCTGGTGCAGGAAACGACGCTTGCGCGTGGGGCGCTTGAGGGGCCTGTGCCTGTGCCGATGAACGGGGCCAGCTATCTGGCCGATCTGATGGGCGGGCAGAAAACCGGGCTTTTCTACGACCAGCGCGACAATTATGCCTTTGCGGCGAAACTCGCGCAGGGCGCACGGATGCTCGATGTGTTCAGCCATGTGGGCGGCTTTGCACTGGCCGCTTTGGCGGGCGGGGCTGTGTCTGCGCTGTCAGTCGATAGCTCTGCCCCCGCCTTGGCCTTGGCCGAGGGCGGGGCGAAGGCAAGCGGCTTTGGCGCGCGCTTCGCCACGCGGCAGGGCGACGCTTTTGGGGTGCTCGAAGCACTGGGGCTAGAGGGCGCGCGCTTCGATCTGGTGGTCTGCGACCCGCCGGCCTTCGCCCCCAACAAGCCCGCGCTGGAAGCGGGCCTGCGCGCCTACGAGCGCGTCGCGAAACTGGCCGCGCCCTTGGTGGCCGAGGGCGGCTATCTGGGCTTGTGTTCGTGCAGCCATGCAGCAGACCTAACGCAGTTCCGTGCGGCCTGCGCGCGCGGCATTGGCCGGGCGGGGCGGCGGGGACAAATCCTGCATACGGGCTTTGCCGGGCCAGACCATCCGCAACTGCCGCAACTGGCCGAAGGTGGATACCTGAAATCCCTGTTCTTCCGGCTGGAGTGATGCGGGTATTTCTGGATGCCTGCGTGCTGTTCCCGTCGGTGTTGCGGGAAATCCTGACCGGATTGGCCGCGCGCGGGGGGTTTCAGCCGCTCTGGTCCGAGCGGGTGCTGACCGAATGGCTACTGGCAACCGGGCGATTGGGGCCAGAGGCGACGGCGCATGCGCGCGCCGAAATCGCCCGGATGCGCGTGGCATTCCCTGCTGCCCTGTGTCCCCCTGCCCCCGATCTGGAAGCGCAACTGGACTTGCCCGATGCAGCGGACAAGCATGTTCTGGCCTGTGCCGCGCAGGCGGGGGCCGCGCTGATCGTGACTTTCAACTTGCGCGATTTTCCAAGCTACGCGCTGTTCGCGCACGATTTGCACGCGAAATCGCCCGATGATTTCCTTATGACACAGTGGCACTCCCAGCCCGCGCTTGTGGAAAGCGCCGTGGCCGAGGTTATGGCACGGACTGAAGCCATTTCAGGCCGCTCTCAACCTGTGCGGGCGCTCTTGAAGCGCGCCTCCCTGCCCCGCTTGGGCAAGGCGCTGGGCTAAGTCAGACCCTGTTCGCATGTTCTACGCGCAAAACCGGTTCCAATTTTGCGCAACCTGCTTTAGGGCAACGCCACCAGACGCGGTTTATCGGTCGGCGTGCCTGCATGACTGTCCATGAAGTCCATGACCAGCGGGCGGATATTGTTACGCCATGACTTGCCTGCGAAGATACCGTAATGACCTGCGCCCGGTTCCAGATGGCTGGCTTTCATCTCGGGTGGCAGACCTGTCAGCAGGTCAAGCGCGGCCAAGCATTGACCGGGCGCGCTGATGTCGTCTTTCTCGCCTTCGACAATCTTGACAGCAACCTTGGTGATCTTGCCCAGATCGACCTTATGGCCTGCGACAGTGAACGCGTTGCGCGCAATCTCGCGGCCCTTGAAGATACGCTCGACAGTGGACAGGTAGAATTCTGCCGTCATGTCCATGACCGACAGATATTCATCATAGAATCGGTTGTGCTTGTCGCGCTCGCCCCCGTCGCCACGCGCCTCTGCCGCGATCTTGTCCGAAAAAGCTTGCGCGTGGCGCTCCATGTTCATCGAGATGAACCCTGCAAGCTGCAACAGCCCCGGATAAACCAGACGCCCCACACCTTTGTATTTGAAGCCGACACGCTGGATGGCCATGTGTTCAAGCTGTCCCATCGTCACCGACCGGCCAAAATCCGTCACTTCGGTGGGGGCTGCATCGGGGTCAACAGGCCCACCGGCCAAGGTCAGCGTGCGCGGCTGCGCGTCAGGGTCAAGCTCGGCCAGATAGGCGGTCGCGGCCAAAGTCAGCGGCACGGGCTGACAAATCGCTATCACATGCGTGTCCGGCCCCAGATGACGCATGAAATCGACCAGATAGAGCGTGTAATCCTCGATATCGAATTTCCCTTCGGACACCGGAATGTCGCGCGCATTGTGCCAATCAGTCACCCAGACTTCACAATCGGGCAATAGGCTTGCCACGGTCGAGCGCAAAAGCGTTGCGTAATGGCCTGACATTGGCGCAACCACCAACACACGGCGCGAACGGGCGGGGCGGCCATGCACTTTGAAATGCACCAGATCGCCGAAGGGGCGGGCGACGGCAGTGACTGGCTCGACCGTGTGATCGCGCCCATCTTCGCTAAGGATCGACGGGATTGCCCAATCGGGCTTGATCACCATACGCGCGAAGCTGCGTTCGGTGACGCGTCCCCAAGCCGACATGACCTTGAACATCGGATTCGGCACCATGCCCCAGACTGGATAGGACGCGAAAGCACGGGCCGAAGCGCCCATCCACTCATTCGTGTTTCGGACTGTTTCCATCCAGTCGTAGGTTGCCATGCCCTTCATGTTCTGTCCCTTCCATAGCAACCGGCTGTTGCACACCACTTGTGCACTGTCCGCTTTACTTGACGCCCAGCATCCTTATGCTGCAATTGCGAAGGATACGGGGGAAAAACTTTTATGACAACTTCTGAATATGAAGATGGCCAAAAAGTGGCTCGGATGCGCGAAAACATGGCACATATCGAGGAATTGATCACCCGTTTGACGAATGCGCTTGCACATCGCGACCCACCGCGGACGAGTTTGCAGGCTCCTGATTCGGATTTGTTCCTGCAAGCGACTGTGGCCTACTGGACCGAGATGGTCAAAAACCCCTCCAAAATTCTGGAACACCATCTTGAATACTGGGGCAAATCCATGACCCATGCAGTTGCCGCGCAAGAGGCGCTGCGCTCGGGTAAGCTGGATGTGCCCGAAGATGTGACCGGCGAGGATAAACGCTTTTCGAATCCGCTTTGGTCGTCGCACCCCTATTTCAATTTCATCAAACAGCAATACCTGATCTCGACCGAGGCGATGGCCAAGACCGTGCAATCGCTCGATGGAATCAGTCCGCGAGAAAAGAAGCGGCTGCAATATTTCACCCAGCAGATCACCGACATGATGGCGCCCACGAATTTTTTCGCCACCAACCCGGACGCGCTGATGAAAGCGATCGAAACAGAAGGCGAAAGCCTTGTTCGGGGCTTGGAAAACCTCGTGCGCGATGTCGAGGCCAATAAAGGCGAGTTGCTGGTCACGCTCGCGGACAAGAATGCGTTCAAGGTCGGCGAAAACATTGCCACCACCCCCGGCGCGGTTGTCTATCGCAACCGCATGTTTGAACTGATCCAATACACGCCCACGACGGAAACGGTCCACGCGGTGCCCGTCGTGATCTTCCCGCCCTGGATCAACAAATTCTATGTGATGGACCTGAAGCCCGCGAACAGCTTGATCAAGTGGATTGTGGATCAGGGCTTCACGCTGTTCATCGTGTCCTGGGTCAATCCCGACGCCAGTTATTCAGATGTCGGCATGGATGACTACGTGCAGGACGGGTATCTTGAGGCGATTCGGGTGGCGCGGGAAATCGCAAGGCAGGACCATGTGAACGCGGTGGGCTACTGCATCGCGGGCACGACATTGTCGCTGACGCTTGCGCTGATGGCCAAGCGCGGCGATACATCAGTGGGTTCCGCCACCTTCTTCACCACGCTCACCGATTTCTCGGATCAGGGCGAAGTCGGCGTATTCCTTGAAGATGACTTCGTTGACGGGATCGAGGCCGAGTGCACCGAGAAAGGCTATCTCGACAGTTTCTTCATGTCGCGGACCTTCTCTTACCTGCGCTCGAATGATCTGATCTATGCACCTGCCATTCGCAGCTACATGATGGGCGAAAGCCCGCCTGCCTTTGACCTGCTTTATTGGAACGGCGACGGCACCAACCTGCCCGGCAAGATGTGCGTGGAATATCTGCGCGGCCTGTGCCAGCAGGATCGCTTTGCGCGCCACACATTCCGCATCTGCGGCACGGATGTCAACATCGGCGATGTGAAACACCCGGTCTTTGCGATTGCCTGCGAAACCGACCACATCGCGGCGTGGCGCTCCAGTTTCCGCGGCATCAGCAAGATGGGCGGCAAGGACAAGACGTTCATCCTGTCGCAGTCGGGTCATATCGCAGGGATCATCAATCCGCCGGGCAAGAAGAAATATGGCCATTACACCGGCAAGACCCCAACCGGCGCGCCCGAGGATTGGCTGAAGGCCGCCAAGTTCAACGAAGGGTCATGGTGGCCGCATTGGGCAAAATGGCTTGCGGGGCGGTCCGGCGCCCAGGTTCCTGCGCGAGTTCCGGGTGATTCGGCCTATCCCACGCTCTGCGCAGCCCCCGGCACCTATGTACTGAGCAGCAAAAACGAGGCGATGTCATAGGCTTGCGCGATAATGCTGCGTTGCAGCAATTTATACTTGAAATGCTGCGGCGCAGCAGGCATATTATGACCATGAGCAAGGGAATGATCCCGAGCTGAAGCAGAGCATCGCAAGGAGAGCTATCGTGGCAAAGACCGTTGACTATACCAAGATGATGAAAGACATGATGGGCGCATTCCCGATGGATACCTCCGCCATGCAGGACGCATTCAAGTCGCAAGCCGCTCTTGCAGAAAAGATGAGCAAAGTCGCTCTGGAAGCTGCTGAAAAGTCGACCGAAGTTTCGACCAAGTGGACCAAAGCAACGCTGGCCAAAGTTGGCGAGATCTCGACCGTCAAGGAAGATCCGGCTGACTACACCAAAGCGATGACCGATTTTGCCTCGGCTTCGGCTGAAATGGCTGCCGAGCATGTCGCTGCTTTCGCTGAAATCGCGAAGAAAGTGCAGATGGATACGGTCGAGCTGATGATGGCTGCTGGCAAAGACCTGCAGGAAGAAACCGCTGCGGCTGTGAAAAAAGCAACCGACACCGCGACCAAAGCTGCAAAGACCGTCGCTGCGAAGTAATCGCGCTGACACGGAATAGACGGGGGCAGGCCGCAAGGTCTGCCCCTTCGTCGTTATGACTTTGTCATTTTTCTGTGCCGCAGGTGCAAAAGGCATTTCCCCGCAACAAAGTTTCGGTCTAGGCTTGCTGCATCGCAACAGGCCCAGGGGAGGGGCTTTTCCGTGACACAGGACAAGAAGCCGCTTCTGATCAAGCGCTACGCCAGCCGCAGGCTCTATAACACGGAATCAAGCGATTATGTGACGCTTGAAGATATTGCAGGCTTCATCCGCGAAGGCCGCGAGGTGCAGATTGTCGATCTGAAATCCGGCGACGACCTGACGCGGCAATATCTGCTGCAAATCATCGCCGAACACGAAAGCCGGGGCGAAAGTGTCCTGCCGCTCGATGTACTGACCGATCTGGTGCGCAGCTACACCACGCAGGCAAATAGCGTCGTACCGGAATTTCTGGCCATGTCCTTTGACATGCTGCGCGAAGGACAGTCGAAGATCTTGGAAAACATGTCGCGCGCCAATCCGCTGGCCTCGATGCCGGGTTTCGAGGAAATGCAGCGCCAGCAAAAAGCCTTCATGGACACGATGCTCGCGGGATGGCCCGGCATGGTGCGCAAAAAAGCAGATGAAGGCGAGAAATCCAGCGGCGATGATCTGAACGACATCAAGCGGCAATTGGCGGAATTGCAGCGCAAGTTGTCGGGCTTGGATAAATGATCATCGCAATTTCAGCAAAAGTTGTAGCCTTTTGCTAAAATTGCGGCCCATGAAAAGCTACACGCCCAGCCGGTCGCGCAGCGAAAACCACGTCATCGCCAAGACCAGAAGCGGGTTGCGCAACGCCCGCCCGCCGGGGAAAGTGGGCAGGGGGACGCGCGCCATGATGTCAAACCGCTCGGACTGGCCTGCGATGGTTTCAGCCAGGATTTGGCCCGCGAGTGTGGCCATCCCAACGCCCGCGCCCGAATAGCCTGCAGCCGACAACATCCGCCCGATCCGCGCAAAATGCGGCAGGCGGGTGACTGTGATCGCCAGCGTCCCGCCCCAAGCATGGGTGATTTTCACGTCGCGCAACTGCGGAAAGACCTGTGTCATGGGCTTGCGCACAGTCGCTTCGATATCGGGGAAGCGGTAGCCATAGCTCTCGCCGCCGCCAAACAGCAGGCGGCCATCTTCGGACAGGCGGAAATAGTTGATGACGAATTTGCTGTCAGCCACAGCAATGTCGCGCGTCAGCACATGGCCGGCGGGCAAGGGTTCTGTCGCCACGATGAAGTTGTTGATCGGCATGACTTTTGCCGCCACTTGCGGCACCAGCCTGCCCAGATAACCGTTGGTTGCAAGGATCACATGCTCCGCGTCCACATGGCCAGTCTGCGTTCGCACCTTTGCCCGCGCGCCCTGTTGAATATCCACGACCAGCGATTGCTCATAAATCTGCGCGCCTGTTTTCAGCGCCGCCCGTGCAAGCCCCAGACAATAGCGCAAGGGGTGCAGATGCCCTGCCCCGTGATCCAACACGCCGCCCTGATAAGCGGGGCTTTTCACCAGTGCTTGCACAGCGTCCCGGTCAAGTTTTTCGACTTGGCTGTAGCCATATTCCTGCGCGAGTTTATCCGCATAGGCATGGGTATGGGGCACATCGCGCGCCTGCCAGTCGGCATGCAGGACTCCGGGTTTCCAGCCGCACTCGATACCGTGCTTGGCGATAAGGTCTTGCACCATATGTTTCGCGGCCTCGCCAATCTCCCACAGCTTGCGGGCATCGTCGCGGCCCACCATCTTTTCGATGGCGTCCTGCTCGATGCGCTGGCCCGAGCTGACTTGCCCACCATTGCGCCCCGACGCGCCAAAGCCCACGCGATGGGCATCGAGCACGACAACGCAATACCCCCGCTCGGCCAAATGCAACGCCGCCGACAGCCCCGTATAGCCCGCGCCGATGATGCACACATCGGCGCGCACAGCGCCCTGCAACGCAGGCAGAAGGTCCAGCAGGGGCGCGGTCTCGGCGTAGTAACTGGCCGGATACGCCCCCGCGCGGTCATTGACAAAGAGCAGGTTCATACGTTCAACAGCAGATGTTCGCGCTCCCACGGGCTGATGACTTGCAGGAACTCGTTATACTCGTCGCGTTTTACAGCGCTGTAAATCTTGCAGAATTCCGGGCCGAGGATGTCGTGCAACGCAGTTGCCTCGTCAAACATATCGAGCGCGGCACCCAGTGTCATCGGTAGCTCGTCATCGTTCATATAGGCGTTGGTCGTGCATTCGTCGCGGGGGCCGATCCCTTCTTTCAGGCCCAGATAGCCGCAAGCGAGCGATGCCGCGATCCCCAGATAGGGGTTGCAATCCATGCCTGCCAGCCGGTTTTCCACCCGCCGTGCGGCAGGCGAGGAGATCGGCACGCGCAGCCCTGTCGTGCGGTTGTCATTGCCCCATTCAAGGTTAATGGGCGCTGCGAAATCCGGCACATAGCGGCGGTAGCTGTTCACATAGGGTGCGATCAGGGCCACGGCCGAAGGCAAATGGCGCTGCAAGCCACCGATGAAATTCATGAAAGCAGGGGTGCTTTCCCCCGCTTCTGTCGAGAAGATGTTGCGCCCCGTGGCCGTCGCGATCACCGAATGATGGATATGCATGGCCGAGCCCGGCTCGCCTTCGATGGGTTTCGCCATGAAGGTAGCGAACATATCATGCCGCAAAGCCGCTTCGCGGATCATGCGCTTGAAGTAGAACACTTGGTCCGCCAGCACGAGCGGGTCGCCATGGGCCAAGTTGATTTCCACCTGCCCTGCGCCCCCCTCTTGCAGGATGCCGTCGATTTCCAGCCCCATCGCTTCGGCGAAATCATAGATATCGTCGATGACCTTGCCGTATTCATCCACCGCCGACATGGAATAGGCCTGCCGCGCCGCCGCCCTGCGCCCGGTCCGGCCCATCGGCGGGATAATCGGCATATTGGGGTCAAGGTTGCGGGCGACGAAGAAGAACTCCATCTCGGGGGCGATGACGGGTTGCCAGCCTTCGGCTTTATACAGGTTCAGAACCTTTTTTAGCACGTTGCGCGGCGCTGTCGGGATGGGGTTGCCATCAGTATCTTCGGCGTCATGAATGATTTGCAGCGTCCAGTCGGCAGTCCACGGCGCAGCGGTGGCCGTGCTGAAATCAGGACGCATGATCATGTCAGGCTCAAGGTCTGCCCCGTCGCGGAATTCGGCCCAGCCGCCTGTGATCGTTTGCAAGAAGATCGAGGTCGGCAGGTAATACTTCGCGCTTTCGTCGAATTTGAACGCAGGCATCGCCTTGCCGCGCGCCACACCTGCCATATCTGCAATAATACATTCGATTTCATCCAGCCTGCGTCCATTCAGGAATTCGCGGGCTGCATGGGGGATCTTTTTTCTCCAGTCGGCCATTTGGCCTCTCCTTGAAAAGGGGGTCAGGCGGGGGTTCGGGCGTGGCTGCGGAACAGGGTCAGGATACGCTCGGCCACGAGGGCCGCATCTGTCCCCTGCCCCAGTTTCGCACTTGCCGCATCGAGCGTCTGGTCCGGCACGCGCCCCCGCCCGCGCGTGTCGATCAGGCCCTGAACGAAGCTGTCTTGAAACTCGGGATGGGCCTGCACGGAAAAGCCGGTCTTGCCATAGGCGAGCGCCGGGTAGCGGCAGAAATCGTTGGTGGCCACGACCTCTGCCCCCGGCGGCAGGGTCGTGACCTGATCTTGGTGCCAGGCATTCAGGCGCAGGCTTTGGCCACCGAAATCATAGACTTGCGGCCCCACGGCCCAGCCGCCTGCGAATTTCTCGACGCGCCCGCCCATGGCTTGCGCCATGATCTGATGGCCGAAGCAGATACCTGCGATGGGCCGACCCGCGGCAAAGATGTCGCGTATCAACTGTTCCAAAGGCGCGATGAAGGGGTGATCTTCATAGGCACCGTGGCGCGAGCCAGTGATCAGCCAGCCATCGGCATCGAGCGGGCTTGCGGGAAAGTCCATCGCTTCCACAAGCCATGTGCGGAACGTCATGTCCGGTGCAGCCAGAAGCCGCATGAACATGTCGGGGTAATCCCCAGTTGTGGGTTTCAGCGCGTCCGGGGCCTGCCCGGTCTGCAAGATGCCGATCAGCATGATCTGTCCTGTGCGTGTCAGTGTGTCCAAACAGATGGGATCACACGGCTTCCAAGTAAAGGTCCAATACCTCTTGTTCCGAGAGCGGCGCAAGGCGGGCCATCTCTTGACGCTTGGTTCGGATAAGATTGTCGATCAGTTGCGGGTCAAAAATCCGTGTCATCGCTTTCGAGGTGCTGAAACGCTCCAGCGCATCGGCCCATGTGCCGGGGATTTGGGGCAGCTTGACCTCGTAGGCGTCGCCTGTGATCGGCTCGGGCGGAGCGAGTTTGTCCTCGATCCCGATCAACATGCCACCCAAGATGACCGCGAGATGCAGATAGGGGTTCACATCGCCGCCTGCGACGCGGTGCTCCAGCCTGCGCGCGCGGGGGGTGCCGTTCGGCACACGGATCGCGGTCGTGCGGTTTTCATAGCCCCAAGCGATGCCTGTGGGCGCGTGGCTGTCGGGCACCAGCCGGTCATAACTGTTGGCATGGGGCGCGAAGATCAGGGTTGCATCGGCCATCGTAGCCAAAAGGCCCGCGATGGCGTGGCGCAGCATGTCGGTCCCTTCGGGTCCGCCATTGTCGAACACATTTCGCCCGAGCGTGTCCACAAGCGAAACATGCACATGCAGCCCACTACCGGACGCCATTTCGTAAGGTTTGGCCATGAAACTGGCCGCGAGGTTATGATTGCGCGCAAGCCTGCGGGTCAGAAGTTTGAAAAGCCAAGTGTCATCGGCGACCTTCATCGGGTTCGCGTCATGGTGCAGGTTGACTTCAAACTGGCCCGGACCTGCCTCGGATGTGGCGGTGTCGGCGTTGATGTCCATCGCCGCGCAGCCCTCGTAGAGTGCATCGAAAAAGGTGTTGAATTCGTCGAGCATCCGCAGCGACATCATCGCCCCGCCGCTAGCGCGCCGCCCAGATGTTGGGCTGAGCGGCGGGCGGAACTGGTCTGCTTCATCGTCGATCAGGTAGAATTCCAACTCGCTCGCCATGACAGGGGTCAGGCCGAGCGCCTTGTAACGCGCGACCACTGCGGCCAGCGCATGACGGCAATCGCCCGCGAAGGGTCGGCCATCTTCATGATACATCGACACGGGCAGAAGGGCTGCTTCTGGTCCAATCCACGGCATCGGCAAAAGGCCGCGTTCGGTGGGGCGCAGAAAGCCATCCGCATCGCCGGTTTCAAAAACCAGCGGGCTGTCCATGATGTCATTGCCCCAGATATCAAGGTTCAGCGTGGACAGGGGCATCTTGGATTGCCCGGCCACAAGGCCCTGATATTGCATGGCAGGCACCCGCTTGGCGCGCGCCTGACCGTTCAGGTCGGGCAACGCATAGCGGATATTGCGGAGATACGCGGGGTCGAGCCGCAGGTCTTGCATGGGTCACCGTAGGTATTGGGGGCGAAATTTGATCCGGGCCCGCCGCTCGCGCGCAAGGTGCCGGTTCAGCCGCCGGTTGACCAACCCGAACAGACCGATAATCGCCAAGGTGAGCAGCACGAAATACAGCGCAACAAGGGGATAAGCGACGAACGGGTTGAAGGTTTGATCGACAAAGTAGCGGGCGTAGTAGAACGCCTCGCCCGATTGCTGGCGCGCAGGGAAAGCCGACAGAAAAACGAGCGTCGTCGAATGGGTCAGAAAGATCGCTTCATTGGTGTAGCTCGGCCAAGCCAGTCGTAGCATGGACGGGAACACCACGCGGCGGAATTTGGTCTGGCCCGACATGCCATAGGCGTCGGCGGCTTCCAGATCGCCCTTGGGAATGGATTGCAGCGCGCCGTGGAACAATTCGGCAGAATAGGCGGTGGTATTGAGCACGAGCACGATCAGCCCGCCCACCTGCGCCGTCGTCAGCGCCGAAGTGTTCAGCGTGAGCGTGACAAAGCCCAAGGGAATGTCGATCCCCACACGCGGCAAGAGCACGAAGGCCGAATAAAAAAAGAAGAACTGGATGAAGAGCGGCGAGCCACGGAAAATGAAGATGAAGGCCCCGGCCGGGCGCGACATCCATTTGTTTTGGCTGAAATTGGCCACAGCGACGCCCACGGCCAAGAAGAAGCCAATGGCGATGGCCACAGTGGCGAAATAGATATTCCACAAAAGACCGCCACCGATCAGGAAAATCTGGTCACAGAGCGTGATGTCCAGGCCGCGTGGCAGCAGGGCTGCACCATAGTCGCGGCCCAAGGCACGCAGCGCATAGGCTTCAAAACTCTCGGCACAGGTTCTCATGGCGTGCCTCGTGGGAAGCAAGAGGGGGGGCGCTGCCCCCCGCGCGCATCCGTGCGCCGCCCCCGGAATTTTTGGGGAAAGATGAACCAGCGGGTCATGCGGCGGCCTTTCGCAGACGCTCGCCCGCCGCCGTGGCTTGTCCGCGCGACAGGCGGCGCGAGAGCAGGCCAAAGGCGCGTTCGCTGATCCAGGTCAGGAACAGGTAGAAGCACAGCAGAACAAGGAAGTACCACACGCGCCAGTCAGGATGCGGATAGGTGAACATGCTGGTTTTCTGGCCACCCAGTTCCCGCGCCCAATAGACGATGTCCTGAATACCCAGAAGGAACAGAAGCGGTGTGGCCTTGATCAGGATTTGCCAGATATTCGACAGGCCCGGCAGCGCATAGACCCACATTTGCGGCAGGATGATGCGGCGGAACGCTTGGCCGCGTGTCATGCCATACGCCTCGGCGGTTTCGACCTGGGCGCGGGGCACGGCCTGCATTGCGCCATGCAGCGTGTTGGCGACAAAGGCGCCAAAGACCAGCGCGAAGGCGGTCACGGCCATGCCAAAGGCATAGGCGTCGCGCATCCAGGCAGGCGCGCCCACAGGCGGCACCTTGGCTTCGCGGCAGACGATGAAATCCGTGCCTTGGCGGATGGGCTGGTCCCAGTCAGGACAATTGATCTGGTGCATCACCCATTCAATCCCTTGGCCCAGCGCAATGGGAACGAACAGGAAGAATACGATGTCAGGCACACCACGCACGATGTTCACATAAACCATGCCCAGCCAGTTGAACGGCGCAAAGCGCGCGCGCAAGGCCAAAGCGCCCAGCATCCCCACCCCCAGCGCGACGGGGGCGGTAACAAGCAAAAGCACGATCACCACCCCGAAGGCCCAGTAATAATTCAAATGGGTCGCACTGGTGAGGTAACACGCGAACCATTGCCAATCGGGCAGGATAGAAGGGTCTGAGCAGAAGCTGAACATGCGTGCGATCAGGCGCGCGCAGTGGGGCGCGCGCCTTTTGCTTTGGCATCAGTCAATTTGCGCCTTTGCGTCGCCGAACCATTTCGTGGTCAGCGCCGCGATAGTGCCATCGGCGCGCAGGGCGGCAATCGCCTCGTTGAAGGTTGCCCGCAGCGCATCGTCACTCTGGCGCATCCCGATGCCGATCCCGTCGCCGAGATAGACAGGCTCGCCTGCGAAAACCAGTTCGCCATTCGATTCCGCCACATAGGGGGCAAGGAAGTCCTCGGCAGCGAGCAGCGCATCCGCCTCACCATTGCGCAGGGCGGCGATGGTTTCATCCGGGGTCGGGAATTCAAGGAGCGATGCGCCGGTGGTGGCGACATGGCCCGACTGCACTGTGTTCGACTGCGCCGCAACAACGCCGCTTTCGATCACGCTCGGGTCCGTGCCTGCAAGGGTGATATAGGTCGAGGCATCCGGCATCAGATACTTGTCCGAGAAGCTGATGACTTGCTTGCGCGCCTCGGTGATGCTCATACCTGCCATGATCGTGTCATAAGTGCCGCTGACCAGATTGGGGATGATTGTGTCCCAGTCATTGATGACCCACTCACAGGTCAGGTTCGCCTGTGCGCAGAGCGCATCGCCCAATTCACGCTCGAAGCCGTCCAGTTGCCCGGTTGCGTCATTGATGAAGTTGTAGGGAGGATAGGCCCCTTCCGAGCCCATGCGGATCACGTCCTGCGCGCTTGCGTTTCCTGCGGCAAAAGCCGCGAGCATCAGGCCGAGTGTCAGTTTCTTCATTTTGCAGTCTCCCTATCTTGGTTTTGGTTGGGTAAGCCCTGAGCGCGTCTACGCGATCAAGGAATGGCTAAGGAATTGCTTGAGGCGAGCCGATTGCGGCGATCCGAACAAGGACGCAGGCGGCCCCTGTTCTTCGATCCGTCCATCATGCAAAAACACAACGTGGCTGGCCACATCGGCGGCCATGCGCATGTCGTGGGTCACAATCAGCATCGTCCGCCCCTCGGCGGCAAGCGCTTTGATCACGCGCACGACCTCTTGCTCCAGTTCGGGGTCCAGCGCACTGGTGGGTTCGTCAAAGAGCAGAGCTTGGGGTTCCATGCAAAGCGCGCGCGCGATAGCCGCGCGTTGTTGCTGGCCGCCTGACATTTGCGCAGGGTAAACGTCGGCTTTGTCACCGATCCCCACTTTGTCCAGAAGCGCGCGCGCGCGCGCCTCGACGGTGGCGCGGTCCTGTTTCAGAACGTGCAACGGCGCTTCCATCACATTTTGCAAGACAGTCATATGGGACCAGAGGTTAAAGCTTTGGAACACCATCGACAGGTTGGTGCGGATGCGCGTGACTTGCGCGCGGTCCGCCGGATGGCGGCGCGCGCCCTGCCCGGCCCAGCGCACAGGTTCGCCCTGAAACAGGATTTCGCCGCGCTGGCTGTCTTCGAGCAAGTTGCAGCAGCGCAGAAGTGTGGACTTGCCTGACCCCGACGAGCCGATCAACGCCACCACATCACCGGGCTGCGCATTGATGCTCACCCCCTTGAGCACGTCGAGCGTGCCATAGGCTTTGTGCAGATCACGGATCTCGATAACGGGCGTGGCGAGCATGGCGTTCGGGCATATCTGCGAAAGTTTCGCAAGGATGCGCCGAATTTGATCATAAAGGCAAGTGTCTGGCGCGACGCGCTTGCTTTACCCTGCGTCAAGCGTCTTGAACTGCCTGTTCGGGGGGCGCTGCAAGCATAGCGCGGGTAAGCGGGCTGTCGGGATAGCGCAAGCCCTCGATCACATCGAAATGGTGGCAGCCCGCGTCGATCACAAACTCCGTCCCGGCCCAAGCCTCTGCCAGAAGCCGGGACTGGCGCAGGAATTCGGGGCGCTCCTGCGCGCCGACCCAAGCTGTCACGGCTGGTCCGCGCAAGCGCGGATGCAGAGCGGGGCTTTCGCTGTGTGCCGTTGCATCGGTCAACTTGAGCGTCGCGTTCATTTCTGTGTGCAAGAGCGGGCGCAAGTCGTGCAAACCAGCGATCGAAGTCACACGGCGGATGCGCGAGAATGTCTCGACCGGTAAAATACCGGGCGCTGAAAGCATCCGCGTTACAAGATGCCCACCGGCGGAGTGTCCGGCCAGGTGGATGGGCCCCGATACTTGGGCAGCGGCGGCGTGAATGGCCGAGGCGATCTGCTGGGCCATGTCTGGCAAGCGGGCTGCGGGCGCAAGGGAATATCCCGGCATCGCAACGGCCCAACCGCGGTTAATCGCGCCGGCAGCGAGATGCGACCAGTCCTGCCGGTCAAAGGCCTTCCAATATCCACCATGAACAAACACAACCAAGCCTGTGACATCCCCCTGCGGCATAAAAAGGTCAAAGCGCGTGCGGGGCGCGGTGTCATATGGGGTATCAAACTGCCCCTTCGCCGTCGCACGAAATGCGGCGGCCTGTGCCGCCCAAAGGGCGGGGTAGCTTGCAGCGTTAGCGATATAGGGGGAATTGGCGAAAGCATCATCCCAATCGGGCAGGGTCATTTGGGCGGCTCGTTGGCGTAAAGCAAAATGTTATCGCTCACATATAGTGGCCCGATGCTTTTGGCAAAGGCCTTTCCAAGATGCGCCTCGCCCTGCTTGCTTCCCTTCGCTTACATCCCCTTGTGCAGCCGTTGCGCGCTGCCTAAGCTGTAAGCATTCCCCTGGAGGCACCATGCGCCGTATCTTTTTGCTCGTTTCGATATGCTATGCTTTCTTCAGCCCCGCTCTGGCCCAGGACACGTCCATAGCGCCGCCCAAACGCGACATCAGTGGCGCGGTTCTTGTGCTAGAGCGTATGGCGCTGCCGGAGACGACCGTCTTGATCGTCGATGTAACCACCGCCGAAGATGGGGCGTTTGTGTCGAAGCGCATCCCAACCGAGGGTTCGCAAAGTCCTTTTGCGTTTGCTGTGGATGTTCCGGTGGACACCGCCCTGATCCTGCGGGCGGGGCTGCGGGCGGGGGATGACATGGTATGGTTGACCGAGCCGAGGTTGATCGAGGCCGCCGATACGCCGCTCGATCTGGGCGAAATGCGCGCGCAACGTGTGCCAGTGATGGGCTTTTCCTCGATTCTGCTCTGTGGCACGCAAATGGTCGAAATCGGCTTCTTGCCAGACGAGGTGCGCCTACGCTTCAACGAACAAATCTTGACTATGCGGACAAGTCCCGCTGCATCGGGGGCTTATTATGTGGCCGTCGATAATCCTGCGACCTCGTTGCACCTGAAAGAGGGGAGCGGAGTGTTGATCGTGGATGGCGCGACCTTGGCAGAATGCGCCTTGGTGCGCCCCGAGCAGGATATAACCGCCGGGGTCTGGAACATTTCCGCCATTGGCGAGAAGCCCACGATGTTCCCCTCGCGCACCGAACTTGTGTTTTTCCCGGATGGGCGGGTCAGTGCCTCGGTGGGCTGCAATCGGTTCATCGGCGGGTATCGTCGGCACGGGGGGTTCCTGTCCATCGGGCGCGTCGCCAGCACGCGCATGGGCTGCCCGGACGGATTGGCCGAGCAGGAAAAGCTCTTCAGCGGCGTCTTGCAGGAAATCGATGGCTACAGCCTAAGCAGTGACGGCACACGCCTGACACTGACTGCGACAGGCGTCGCTGTCCTGCAGGCACGGCGCTGATCTTGCGCACAACCGTCATGATACTGTCATATCCTTATCCTCATAAAGCCGTATGAGCGACGTCGCACCCAACCCGGATTTCCTGAACGCGCCGATCCCGCCCGGCGTCATCGTCGAGGGGCTAGACCCCTCTAGCCCTGCGCGTTTCTTCAACCGGGAAATGTCGTGGCTCGCCTTCAACTGGCGTGTACTGGAAGAAGCCATGAACCCACGCGTGCCGTTACTGGAACGTGTGCGCTTTCTGTCGATCAGTGCTACAAACTTGGATGAGTTTTACACAGTGCGCGTGGCCGGTCTGCGGGAACTGGCACGGGCAGGTAACGCGCTGCCTTCCGATGATGGCCGCAGCCCGTCCGAACAATTGGTGCTGATCAATGACGATGCCCGCCGCTTGATGGAATACCAGCAGCAGATCTGGTCCGTATTGCGGCCATTGCTGGCGGATGCGGGGATCAGCATTCTGTCGCGCGATGACCTGACCGAAGCTGACCACAATGCCACGGCGCGGTATTTCCTTGAAAACGTGTTTCCGATCCTGTCGCCGCTGGCCATTGACCCCGCGCATCCGTTTCCGTTCATCCCGAATGGCGGGTTTTCACTGGCCTTGGAACTGGTGGACCGCTCAGGACGCAAGCTTGACGTGCTGGTGCCGATCCCGAGCCAGATTGACCGCTTCCTGCGTCTGCCCGGCCCCCAGCAACGCTTCCTGCCGCTAGAGGAATTGATCCTTGCCGAGATGGAAAGCCTGTTTCCCAGCTACACCTTGCGCGGGTCGTGCACCTTCTCGGTGCTGCGCGACAGTGATCTGGAAGTCGAGGAAGAGGCCGAAGACCTTGTGCGCGAGTTTGAAACCGCGCTGAAGCGGCGGCGGCGCGGCGAGGTCGTGCGCATGAAGATTTCCGCCAATGCGCCGCGCGACCTGCGCGAACTCGTGATGGAGGAATTGGGCGTCACGGAACCCGAAGTGATCGCCGTGGACGGGATCATGAGCGTGGCCGATTTGAAGGAACTGGTGCTGGACGAGCGCCCCGACCTGCTCTGGCCGCCTTTCACGCCGCGTGTGCCCGAGCGGGTGCAGGACCATGACGGCGATATGTTTGCTGCGATTCGGCAAAAGGACATGTTGCTGCATCACCCCTACGAGACGTTCAACATGGTCGTGCGGTTTCTGGAACAGGCCGCGCGCGACCCCAATGTGCTGGCGATCCGTCAGACGCTCTATCGCACGTCGCGCGACAGCCCGATCGTGTCGGCGCTCTGCGAGGCGGCGGAGTCGGGGAAATCCGTGACTGCGCTTGTAGAACTGAAAGCCCGCTTCGATGAGGCGGCCAATATCCGCCAATCGCGGCGATTGGAACGGGCGGGCGCGCATGTGGTTTATGGATTTGTCAAATACAAGACCCACGCCAAGATCAGCACAGTCGTGCGGCGCGAGGGCGACAAGCTTGTAACCTACAGCCATTTCGGCACCGGCAATTACCATCCGATCACTGCACGGATTTACACGGACCTGTCGCTCTTTACCTGTGACGCCGCTTTGGGGCGCGATGCGACTCGGGTGTTCAACTATGTCTCGGGCTATGCTGAACCCGCGACACTGGAAAACATGGCGATTTCGCCTCTGACGCTGAAGCGGCGCCTGATCCAGATGATCGAGCTTGAGGCCGAACATGCCCGCGCCGGACGGCCTGCGCAAATCTGGGCCAAGATGAATTCGATCATCGACGCCGATGTGATTGACGCGCTTTATGCAGCCTCGCAAGCCGGGGTTCAGATCAGCCTGATTGTGCGTGGCATTTGCGGGCTGCGCCCTGGTATTGTCGGACTGTCCGAGAATATCCGCGTGAAATCGGTCGTGGGCCGGTTCCTTGAACATTCGCGGATCGTCTGTTTTGGCGATGGCCATGGATTACCCTCGGATCATGCGCGGGTGTTCATGTCGTCAGCCGACTGGATGGGGCGCAATCTGGTGCGGCGGGTGGAAACGCTGGTGGAAATCCAGAACCCAACTGTTAAGGCGCAGATCGTGCATCAGATCATGGCCGCCAATCTGGCCGATCAGGCGCAAAGCTGGGTGCTCTTGCCCGATGGCCGCTCGATCCGCGCCTTGCCCGAAGGCGCAGAGGCGCGCAGCCTGTTCAACTGCCACCGCTTTTTCATGGAGAACCCTTCGCTGTCCGGGCGGGGGTCTGCGGGGGCCGATGACGTGCCGGAACTGACGCACGGGCGGGATTGACGCGCGATGCCCAAGCGCATCGCCTTGTTTTCGCGCCTGGCGCCCCACTATGACGCGGCGCTACGCTTTTTCTTGCAAATCGGGTTTGAATGCCGTGAGGATACGGATCTGGGCGCAGGCAAACGCTGGGTCAGGATCGCCCCCAAAGGCGCCGAAACGGAAATCCTGCTCGCCAAAGCCAAAGGCCCTGTGCAAGAAGCGGCTATCGGGGCGCAGGGTGGCGGCGCGTCTGGCTGTTTCTGGAAAGCGAAGATTTCACCAGCGACACGGCGCGCCTTGCTGCGGCCGGGGCAACTTTCGAGGGTGTCCCGCGCATCGAGCCTTATGGCCGCGTCGTGGTCTGGGTTGACCCATGGGGCAATCGCTGGGACCTGATCGCGTATGCCAAACCGGATCGGAGTAGAACGGGGTCTTGACGACCTGTGAAAAGAGCGCCGCAATTTCGGCGCAATACCCTGACATGCTGCGAAAAAGCATTGCAAAGTCAGGGGATTGGCATGACGGAACAAGCAGCGCTTCTGGTCGATGGCGACACTATCAGGGCCGCGCAAGCACAAATGATCGCCCAGATCGCCGCGCAGCATGGCGCGCTGCGCTACAGCCGCGCCTATCTGGACCTGAACCGTTCATCTGACTGGCAGGGCATGGGCGGCTTTCGGCTGGTGCCTTCCGGCAGCGGCAAGAATGCCGCCGATATTCTGCTCGCGCTGGAAGCTGCGGAATTGCTGTGTGCCAAGGGCATCCAGCGTTTTGTGATCGCCACCTCGGACGGCGTTTTCCGGCATCGGGCGCTGCGCCTGCGGGAAGCCGGAGCGCTGGTTTTCGGGATTGGCGAGAGCAAGGCCCCAAAGCCCTGCGCGACAGCCTGAAAGTGTTCCACGAGATCTCGATCAAGCAGCAGAATGTGGCCTCTCAGCCGAAACCCAAGCCTGTTACAGTGACCCCGCCCCGATCATACAGGTCGAAGTCGATCTGGACAGAGTTGATCAGAAAATTCGCGCGGTCATTTCTGCGGATGCCAAAGACGCAAATGGACTTACGCTGTCTGACATGGCCGTCATCCTGAACCGGGAGCACCAGATCACGATCTCTGCTTTGGCGGTCAAATCATGGCGTGCCTATCTGACCGCACGTCCACAGTTATTTGACATTGACCCAAAAGGCCCAAGCGCCAGGGTCCGCTTCAAACCTGAAGGCTTCTTGCGCGTTGCCTAGGCCTAAGGTCTTGACCTACAAGGGTTGCGCGCTCATCATGTCCGCAAGCGATGCTCCGACCTGACCCGAAATTCCAACAAAGACGCGATCAAAGGCCTGAAACATCATCCGGTTGAACGCGTCCCCCAGCGCACCTCCCGAATAAGCGATATACTCCTGCAACTCGGCATCGCTGAGCGGGTGATACGCGAGCAGGAAATAGGACTCAATCCAATCCTCGACATCAGCCCGGATCGTATCTGCCTGCGACCAGACCATGGGCACGATGTCCTGCTCGGTCAAACCCGGCAGCGCCGCCCCCTCCATCATGCCTGCGTAATAGGCATAGGTCGTGTTCAGCCCCAGCGTGACATTCAACTCGATCAGGTTGTTGGCCGCGATCCGTTCGCGGACAAGATCAAGCCGCACAGCAAGGGGCGAACCAGCCTCCGCTGCGCGCGCCTCTGCCAATGCTTCACGGGCAAGGGTATCGACAGCATCCTCCAGCAGCGCCTCCCGGGCTGAGATTTCAAGACGCAGCACACGCGCCCCTAGGTCAGACCCAGCGAAAACAGCGGCATCCGCAGCAACATCGGGACGCGCTGCAAGAGCTGCATCAAGAACCGTCACGAAATCCGCCTGCATCCGGGCCGGATCATAGATGCGCTCAACACGGGCCTGCCAATTGGGCAATTCGGCGGGATCAAGCGGAACAGCCTCTGCCGAGGTCGATGAGGTAATCCCCTCGGTCGACATGATCGCGAAGAGATCATCAAACAAGTAAAGCTCGGCAATCGTCTGCGCCTGAACTGGGCGCAATGGCACCAACGCCAGGACCAAGATCACAAGGGCCTGACCCCAGATCGCGCGTCGTGTCTGCATGTTCGCATCCCCTGCCTGCTTGCCTGGATCAGGATGACGTTTGATTGCGACACTCTGATCTTGCCTTTATCTGGTCGCGTGATTCCCGAGGAAAACCGGATTCCACTTTTGCTCATCACGCTCTAGCCGCGTTCTAATCCCATCATACCAGACCGCAAGCCAAATACCCGCGAGGCGCGGCCCACGCGCAAGAAAATGATTTTCCCTCTTGCAAGCCTCCTGCAGGCACAGTAACCACCCGGCCATTGCGGAGAGGTGGCGGAGTGGTCGATCGCGCCGGTCTCGAAAACCGGAGTACCTGCAAGGGTACCGTGGGTTCGAATCCCACCCTCTCCGCCACTTGCTCCCGCGAAAGCGTTCTCCCGATCCGGCAGCGGCCGGATTTTTCCGTTGTTTTCGAGGGTTATGCGGGAGGGGCTGAGCACTGGCTCGGGCACCAGGTGGTCCCG
>JBKBLP010000003.1:0-145910 GCA_046296275.1 Roseinatronobacter sp.
TCCGTGTCGCTGTGCTGAACGGCTTCACGGCGCTCGGTATACCCGTCACTGAAGCCGTAGGATGAGTCTGTCCAGGGAAAGGGGAGAACCGTCTGTCACCCGATTTGTGCAACAGAGTCATTTTCATGGTCACGCATGACCTGTCCGAGGGCTTCAAGCTGGGCGACCGTGTGCTGGTATTCGAGACAAGCCCCGCTGGGACCCGCATGATCCGGGGGCCTATGGCGCGACCGTGACATATGACTTTGACGCCCGCGCTTACATCAGCCCCACCACTTCGGGCGCAGGCACAAACCGCCATGCCCGGCGCGGTCCGGCCATGACGTTCAGGTAATACAGATCAAACCCATGCGGCGCACCGCAGGGATGATGGCCGCGCGGCACCAGCGTCACATCCCCGTCACGCACCGCCATGCATTCATCCAGACTGCGATCATCTGTGTAAACGCGCTGCAAGGCCCAGCCATTTGCCGGGTTCAGGCGGTGGTAATATGTTTCCTCCAGATAGGTGATGCGGGGGAAATCGTCCTCGTCATGGCGGTGGCTCGGATAGCTGGACCAATTGCCTGCGGGGGTGAAAACCTCGGTCACGAGCAGGCTATCGGCGATATCCTCGGCCTCCATCGCGATGTTGTTGATGAAGCGGGTGTTCGGCCCCGTGCCGCGCTGGGTCAGGGTGATCCCGGCCGGATCAATCCGGCGGGCGGGGTAATTCCCCTTGCCGGGGGCGGAACAGACAGCGATCGTGCAATCCGTGGTGGCTGTGGCCGTCCAGTCCCGCCCCGGCGGGATATACAGGCAATGGGGTGCCGTGCGTTCAAACACGCGCATCCGCTCGCCCAACACGCCCCAATCCTGCCCAGCGGCCTGCATGGCGGCTTTGCCTTCTACCATGACAAGGATCACCTCGCGCGTGCCGGTCACGTCCCCAACCGTCTCTCCCGCGCGCAGGACATGCACGGCAAAGCCCACATAGCCCCACCCGGCAGTTTCTGGGGTAATATCATGCACCTTGCCATGCAGGGCGGTGGGTTTGCGCAGAAGATCGAACATCGTGGTTCCTTGCGGTTGGGACATGGCAGCAGGCTTGCCCCTGTTAAACCCAAAGCCATGCCGGAGGACCAGTGGCAACTGCACGACCGCGCAGAAACTTTTGCAACACGCCGCCTGCTTTCACATCCTGTTCATCAACAGGCGCTAATGTCGGCAAAGCGCATAAACCGTCTTTACCCCGCGCATGGTTGCGTGCACCAATACCTTGCGCCAATCGCGGGAGTGCCGCGGATAAGACTGCGGAAAGGGAGTGCCATGAAAGCCCATTTGATCTCTGCCTTTGATCGGGATTTGGAAGCGATCCGTCTGGCCGTGCTGACAATGGGCGGGCTTGTCGAAGCCGCGATCCTGCAGGCGGCGCGCGCGCTGGAAACCCGCGACGAAGATCTGGCCGCCGAAGTCGTGCAGAACGACAAGGCCATCGACGCCGCCGAGCAGGATGTGAACGCGCAGGTGGTCCGCCTGCTCGCCCTGCGCCAGCCCCAAGCCACGGACCTGCGCGCGGCTGTTGCGGTGATGAAGATTGTGGGCGATCTGGAACGCTTGGGCGATTACGCCAAGAACATGGCTCGCCGCGTGCCGGTTCTGATACAGGCGCCCATGATCGACGGGGCCGCAGGGGCGCTGCGTCGTCAGTCCCGTCTGGTGGGCCAGATGCTGAAAGACATGCTCGATGCCTTCGCACAGGAAGATGTCGCGCTCGCCCGCGATATCATCGCCCGCGATATCGAGATTGACGACATGACCAATGCCCTATTCCGGGAATTCATCACGCACATGATGGAAGACCCCCGCAACATCACACCCTGCCTGCATTACGTGTTCATCGCCAAGAATATCGAGCGGATGGGCGATCTTGTGACCCATGGGGCCGAGCACATCATCTTCGTCGCCGAAGGCCGTCAGGCAGAGGATCGGGAAAAAGGCAATTCGACGGCCACGATCATGGTGTCGTCGGACAAATGAGAGCGATTCCTGCGCCTGTCGCGCCGGGGTGACGCAGTGAAGGCCGCGCAAAACCGGTTCCCACTTTTGCGTGACACATTCCAAACACCTGCAAAGTCGCTCTGCACCTTCATGGCCTGCTCCCGATCCGAGGCAAGGTGAAACGCCTTCTGCGCGCGGGGCAGGGGCAGGGTGTGGGTGATCAATGGGCTAACGTCGATGAAGCCCTTGCGCATCATCTCGACCCCCACGGCGAATTCGTCATGGAAGCGGAACGATCCGCGCAGATCAAGCTCCTTGGCCGTGATCGCCATGATCGGCAGCGCCATGTCGTCGCCCAAGCCCAGTTGCAGGATCACTCCGCGCGGGCGCAAAGCGGCAATGTCTGCACTTAGCGCCTGCACCGCGCCGGTGCATTCATAAAGCACATCGAAATGCCCTTTATCGGCGGCGTATGCGGTCAGCGCATCGGGCGTCTGGGCTATGTTGATCACCTGGTCCGCGCCGCATGTCTGAGCAAGCGTGAGCGTGAAATCTGACAGGTCCGTGGCCACAATCTCGGCTGCGCCCGCGCGCCGGGCGCACAGGATCGACAGAACCCCAATCGGCCCGCAACCTGTGACCAGCACGCGCTTGCCCATCATCGGCCCCGCGCGGCCCGTGGCGTGCAGCGTCACGGCAAGCGGTTCAGCCATCGCCGCCTGCCCGGCGGTCAGGCCCGTGGCGTCCACGCATTGCGCGGCTTCCGCCACCAATTCTTCGCGGGACGCGCCCTCAATATGGGGAAACGGCATGGCAGAGCCGTAGAAGCGCATGTTCAGGCACTGGTTGCGCAGCCCTTCGCGGCATTAACGGCAGGTGCCACAGGGGCGGCTTGGGCTGACCGCGACCAATTGGCCGGGGGCCAAGCCGGTGACGCCTGCGCCGACCTCCACCACATGCGCGGACACTTCATGCCCCAGCACCATTGGTTCGCGCAGACGGATCGCCTCAAATCCGCCGTGGTTGAAATGATGCAGGTCCGAGCCACAAATCCCGGCAATGGCCGGTCGCAGCCGCACTTGGCCCGCGCCCAAAGAGTCAGATGCGACAGGTTCCAGCCGCAGATCGCGCGGCGGGTTTCAAACGTGCCGCTGGCATGGTGCGGCTGCAAGAGCGCGTTGCCCAGCGTGGTAAAGCGCGGATCAAGGTTTGGTTTGCCTTCAAACACATCCAAAGCCGCGCCGCGCAGGGTGCCTGACGAAAGGGCGACCAGAAGCGCCTCTTCGTCGATATTCTGCGCACGGGAAATGTTGATCAAAAGCCCCTCTGCCCCAGCCCTGCCAGAACATCGGCATTCACGATATGCCGCGTCTCGGCGGTGGCGGCCAAGGTCACGAACAGCACATCCGACCATTCCGACAAGGCGTGCGCATCGGCGATGAACTGCCAGGGCAGATCAGCGCGCGGGGAGCGGGCGCTAAAGGCAATCTGATCTGCATAACGAACCCTGCCAATCGCCGCCCCACGGCCTGCCCGATCCGCCCGCGCCCAGGATACCGGCGCGCTTGCCACTGGCCTTGTGCGTCAGCGGAAAGCCCCCGGACTTCCAAGCGCCCGAGCGCGCATGGCGTTCCGCCGCCACAATCCCGCGCGATAGCGCCAGCCACATGCCCAGCGCCAAGTCGGCACAATCATCGGTCAGCACATCGGGGGTATTGGCAACCTTGATGCCGCGCGCGCGGCAGGTGTCCAGATCAACTGCATCAAAGCCAACCCCATAGATCGAGATGACCTCGAGCGCTGGACAGGAAGCCAGAATGTCTGTCCGCGCCCCAAGATCGCCGCGTGTGGAGATGCCGCGAATGCGCGGGCCGACTTCGGCCAGAAACGCGGCCTTGTCCTGCGCTTCATACGGGCGATGGGTCGTGTAGGATTGGGCCAGCGGCACCGCATCCCATTCGGGCAACGCGCCCATCTGCAAAAGGTCTGGCTTTGACATAACTTCGCCGTTCTGGTGATCGGGTGTTGACAGTTTTTGGTATCGTTAACATAAATCAGGAGACGAACCCAGGGTCCAGAAAAATCATCGAGGGGGCAAGTATGGCAAATCCACTTTTTGACCTGACCGGGCAGCGCGCGCTGATCACCGGGTCCAGCCAAGGGATCGGGCTGTCGCTTGCGCGTGGTCTGGCTGATGCGGGGGCAGAGGTCGTGCTCAATGGCCGCGATGCGGACAAGCTCGCCGCCGCCGCCGCAGAAATTCCGGGCGCGCGGACGTTGGCCTTTGACGTGACCGATCATCACGGCGTCCGTGCGGCGGTGGATGCGTTCGAGCGCGATGTGGGGCCGATTGATATAATGGTGAACAATGCTGGAATGCAGCACCGCACGCCTTTGCAAGATTTCCCGCCCAAGATGTTCGAGAAACTTTTGCAAACCAACATCGCCGGTGTGTTTCATGTGGGCCAAGCGGTCGCGCGCCACATGATCACGCGCGGGCGCGGCAAGATCATCAACATCGCGTCTGTGCAGACGGCCCTCGCCCGGCCCGGCATCGCGCCCTAGACCGCGACCAAGGGGGCTGTGTCGAACCTGACCAAAGGCATGGCCACTAATTGGGCACCCCTCGGGCTGAACTGCAATGCGATTGCGCCGGGCTATGTCGACACGCCTTTGAATGCGGCTTTGGTTGCCGATGAAACCTTCAATGCATGGCTTACCAACCGCACACCCGCCCGCCGCTGGGGCCAGGTGCAGGAGTTGCAAGGCGCTTGTCTGTTCTTGGCATCAGATGGAGCGCGTTTCGTCAATGGCCACACACTTTACGTGGATGGCGGCATAACGGCCTGCCTGTAAGAGGGACAGAATATGGCGCAATTGGCATTGATCGGCGCAGGCGCGATGGGCGGGGCGATTGGTCTGCGTCTGTTGCAGACGGGGACCAAGCTGCGGGTCTTTGACCTTGACCTTGCGAAGGTCGCCGTTCTGGTGGCGGAAGGGGCAGAGGCTGCGGCCAGCACCGCAGAAGCCGCCAAGGGGGCCGAGGCTACGATCCTCAGCCTCAATTCCCCCAGATCGTCGAGCGCGGTGTTCGGGCCGGGCGGCGTGGCCGAGGGCGCAGAGACGGGCGCGCCGGTGATCGACATGTCCTCGATCGACCCGGTGGCCATGCGGGCTTTCGCCGAACGGGCCGCAGCAACGGGCTTGGGCTGGGTGGACAGCCCGCTTTCAGGCGGTATCCCCAAAGTGGCCGCGGGCGCCTTGACCCTGATGCAGGGGGGCTATGCCGCGCAGGCGCCCGCGCCCAAGCCCTGCTTGCCCAAGTCGCCGCAAACCAGACCCATATGGGGCCTGCGGGCGCGGGGCAGACCACCAAGCTGATCAATCAGGTTCTGTGCGGGCTTGGCTTTCTGGCAGTGGCCGAAGCCACTGCGCTCGCCTAAGCCGCAGGCGTGGATGCCACCCGCATTCCCGATGCCCTGCGCGGCGGGCGGGCCGACTCGGCGCTGTTGCAAGAATACATGCCCCGCTTTGCGGCGCGCGACTACCGCCCTACTGGCCGGATTGATACCATGGTCACGGACCTGAACGGCGCGCTCGATGTGGCGCGGCTGAGCCATAGCTCGCTGCCCATGACCGCGCTTTGCGCCGAGATCCATCGGATGCTGACTGCGGCAGGCTTGGGCGACATGGATCAGGCCGCCGTGATGGGGTATTTTCGCGGTGCAGGGCGCGCAGCCCGGTGAGAGGCTGGATTTTTTCAGAACGGGGATTTAGCTCTTTCCCATGCCAAAGGACCGCCGCCCCCCGACCATGAGCGATGTCGCCCGCGAAGCGGGGGTGTCGCCCATGACTGTCAGCCGCGCGTTCAAGGCAAATGGCTTGGTGCAGCCGGAAACGCGCGCGCGCATCCTCTTGGCAGCCGATGCCTTGGGCTATGTGTTCGACAGCACCGCGTCCAGCCTGCGCTCGCAGCGCAGCGACTTTGTGGCCGTCACGATCCCGTCCATCGCCAATGCCAATTTCGCCGATACAGTGGGCGCGATGGTCGAAGGGCTGAAGGCGCAGGGGCTGACGGTGCTTCTGGGCTATACGAATTACGACATCCATGAAGAGGAACGCCTGATCGAGCAATTGCTGCGCCGCAAACCGCGCGCGATTGTCGTGACAGGCGGGCGGCATACGGACCGCACCCGCGCGCGGCTGGAAAATGCGGGCGTCCCGGTGATCGAGACTTGGGACCTGCCTGACAACCCCATCGGCCATGTCGTGGGCTTTTCCAACGCAGCCGCCATTCACGCGCTGGTCGATCATTTCGTGGCCAAGGGCCTGACGCGGATCGCGTTCATCGGTGGCGATGCGGAGCGCGACACGCGCGGCACGGACCGGCGCGCGGGCTTTGTGGCGGCAATGCGCGCGCATGGGCTGGACGGATCACGTCTGATCGCGGCAGGCACGCCCCCGATTTCGAAGCGCGAGGGGGCAGATGCGATGCACCACTTGCTCGACACGCGGCCCGATACACAGGCCGTGATCTGCGTGTCGGACCTGTCGGCATTTGGCGCGTTAACCGCCTGCCAGCGGCGCGGGGTGTCGGTGCCGGGGCAGATTTCGCTCGCGGGTTTTGGCAATTACGAAGTGGGCGCGATTTCTGTCCCGTCCATCACCACGATTGACCCCTCGCCTGCACGGATCGGGGCTGTTGTGGCGGAATTGCTGGGCCAACTTGAAGAAAACCCCGACATGGCCCCCGTCTGCCACCGCATCGTGCCGCAGCTTCTGGTGCGGGAATCGTCCGTCTGACAGATCAGCCCACGGGACGCGCAATCAACTCGCCCTCGGGCAGGGGCAGGGTTTGGGCGGCAAAGACTGTGTGAAACACATGGCCCTCGAACATCTCGAACAGCGGTTTTGACGCCTCGCGGCTCGCATAGCGCATATCCGATGCCAGCGCTTCGGCAATCGCTTCGCGCGAGGAGAAGGTCAGCATGATGACCAGCGCGAAATGCGTGTCGGGACGGTCGCTTTCCACTTCGCGCAACAGCCGCGCGTCCAAGGCATGGGGGAAGGCCGCCCACAGATGCTCCGGATGTTCCTTGATATGGGCATCGAAAGCGACCTGCAACCCCGGCTTCCGATGCCCCTTAAAAAACGCGCAGCGCACGAACATCGGAATTTTCTTTTCTGCATTAACCTTTTGGGGCGATCATCCGTATTTTATGATATCGTTATCACACACATCCCACAAGCATCCCAGAGGTTTCCATGTTCACCCGCAGCGCCATTTTTCGCGGCCAGATCAAACCGGGGATGGAGGAGGAATTCTACGCCGCCGTCCGCACTCGCCTGTTGCCCGCGTGGCAAAACATGCTGCACGCCCAAGCCGTGCGGCTACCTTGGCCCCGCGCTGTCGAAGGCCCGTTGCAGGACGTGTTTCTGGTGCAGGAAATCGACTATCCAAGCCGCGCGCATATCGACGAAGCGCTTGCCTCTGACCGCTGCCTTGCCGCGATGGAGGCCTTGGCTTCCGTGCGCCACATGTATGATGGCGCGCATCACCATATCATCTACGAGCGGCTGTAACTGAAAACGGGCGGGGTTGTCCCCGCCCGCAACTTGCGCATGTCCGCAAACCTTATTGCTGCATCGCCATGATGGCCTTGACATCGGCATCGCCATTGGCCGCGATGAATGCATCCCGGACCGAAGTCACAGCCTGAAACGCTGCTGTGTCCACATCGGTGTTCAACTCCATACCCAAAGCTACCTGCTCATTAACCATGCTGGTTTCCCCGTCCGCCGCCAATTTGCGCTGCATCGCGACAGCCTCGGCCGCTACTTCGCGCACGATCGTCTGATTTTCCGCGCTCAAACGCTCAAGCGAGGCCGAGTGCATCGCCAAAGCCAGCGCCGAATAAGCGTGGCGCGTCAGGGTCAGGTATTTCTGCACTTCACTGAATTTGAATGACAAAACCACGCCGACCGGGTGATCCTGCGCATCGACAACCCCGGTTTCAAGTGCAGTGTAAAGCTCTGCGACGGGCAACTGGACCGGGTTCGCGCCAAGGGCTGCGAACATGTCGTTGAGCGCGCGCGAATTGTTGGTGCGCATGTTGATGCCCACCATATCGGCAGGGGTGCGGATCGGGCCGCGATTGTTGCTCATCCGGCGGTAGCCGTTTTCGGGATAGCCCAGCATGGTCAGGCCGTGCTGTGTGAACCGCGCCGAACTGCCTGCCCCAACCTCGCCATCGAGTGCTGCACGTCCAATTCCGGCACGGGATGCGCAAAGCGCAAGGTTTGGGCCTGTGCCGCTAGACCTGCGACAGCAAAGGCTGCGGCCAGACCGACGCTCTTGAGATGTTTCATGGTAGTTCCTCCCTCTTGAATTATCCGCCTAGAATCCGGGCGGGGATGATGATGATTTCTGGAAACGCGATGAACAGCCCCATCAGGCCCACATAGGCCAGCAGGAACAGCGCAGTTCCGCGCACGGCTTGGCTCAGCGGGACTTTCCCCACCCCGCAGACCACGTTCAGCACTGTGCCCACAGGCGGTGTCAGCAACCCGATGGAACAGTTCAGAATGAACATCAGCCCGAAATACACTGGGTCGATCCCGGCCAGTTTCACGACCGGCATCAGCAGCGGCACAAGGATCAGCACAATGGGCGCAAGGTCCATGACCATGCCCACCGCGAGCACAAGGATCATGATGCACAGCATCAGCAAGCGCGGGTTTTCGACCAGCGGGCCAAGCAGCCGGGCCAATTGTTGCGGCACTTGTGCGACTGTGATCAGCCACGCGGCACTCATCACGCAGCCTACAAGGAAAAAATCACCATCGCCGTCGTGCGCACCGCTGCGACAAGCGGGTGATACAGGTCGCGCAGGCTCAGTTCCCTGTAGATCACGATCGCATGGACCGCCGCGACCACGGGGGCTTCTGTGGGCGTGAAAACGCCTGTGCGAATGCCGCCGATGATGATCACAGGCAGCATCAGCGCCCAGATCCCTTCCTTGATCGCGGCCCAGCGCTCGGATGCGCTGGCTTTCGGCAGCGTCTCCAACTCCTCGCCCCGGATCAGGAATGACCACACGACCATCAACGTCAGGCCCATCAGCAGCCCCGGAAAAACCCCTGTCATGAACACTTTGGCAATCGAGATGTTGCCCGCAACCCTCAGCAGGATCAGGGGCAGTGATGGCGGAATGATTGGCGCGATGATCCCCCCCGACGCGAGCAACCCCAGACTGCGCCTCTGCGGACAGCCTGCCCGCTTCATCATCGGATACAGGATCGACACCAAAGCCGCCGCATCGGCCACAACGGACCCCGACAGACCCGCAAGCAGGATCGCGGTCAGGATCGCCACATAGCCCAAACTGCCCTTGCGATGGCCGACCCTGGTCGTGGCCAGTTGCAAGATCCGCTTCGACAGGCCGCCGCGCGAAATGACCTCGCCCGCGATAAGGAAGAAGGGGATGGCGAGCAGCGGGAAATTGTCCACACCATTGATCAGCGCCTGCCCCACGATATCGGCGCGGAACAGCCCCATTTGCAGCATCAGCGCCATCGCGGACAGAAGCAGCGGAAACGCGCCGGGCAGGCCGACCAGGATGCCCGCGAACAGGACGACAAGGAACAGAGCAAGTGTCATAGCTGGTCCCGATCCGTGTCAAGCAAGCGGCTGACGCCCATCGGTTCAATCAGCCGGATGATCCCGATCACCCTCATCAGCACGACCGAAACCACCCCTGCGAGATAAAACAGCGCCGAGGGCAAGCCCGTCAGCTGCGAGATATTGTTCCAGTTGCTCATGGTTTGCCGCCATGTGCCCACAAAGATCATGCCGACCGCGACCAAGACAATCAGCCAGCACAGGCGGCGCAATATCGGCACGGCACGTGGAAACGAGGTTTCGGAAAACTCGGACAGCGCCAAGTGCTCGCCCCGGCGCAAAGCCACAGCCGCGCCTAGCATGACAACCCAGACGAACCACAACCGCGCCAATTCGACGGAATGGCGAAAGCCCGACGAAAAGCCGTAGCGCAGCACGACATTCGTGAACACAAGCGCAATCATCGCGGCCAGCAACACGGCCATGACCGCGTCAATGCTTCGTCAGAATAGCCGTGCGGCTGACAACATGGGCGCTCTCCTCTCGCCTGTCTGGCTATTGGTATCGATACCATAACCACGAGCCAACAGGAGTGATGCGCCCACACGCGCAGTTTGGGGCCAGAGTTTTCGGGGGGATCAAAACGCGTGGCGCAGGGTAACAGGCTACGCAGCAAAGCGCCCGGCCTTGGATGGCCGGGCGTGCAAGTCTTAGTTTAGCCCGCGCGCGGCAAGCCACGCGCGCATCATCGCAATCTCGCCTTCCTGCGCGCCGATGATTTCTTCGGCCAGTGCGCGGATGTCAAGGTCCGCGCCATGCTCCAGCACCACGCGCGCCATATCAATCGCGCCTTGGTGGTGGGGGATCATGCCGCGCACGAAATCGACATCGGCATCGCCGCTGAATGCGATGGCCATATCCGTATGCATCCGGTCATTGGCGGCCATGAAGGCCGCAACAGCCGGGTTATCGCTGGTTGCGCCATGCGCGCTGTGGTCCATGGCCCCGTGCCCGGCATGTCCGCCATGCCCCATCTGGGATTGCGCCCAAGTCAGACCACCCGCACCGATCACAGCCGCAATCACGAAGGCGAAAGAGAGTTTCTTCATCTGGGTTCTCCTATTTGACCGTCGCGGCAAAGCCCGCCGCTTCCAAGGCGGGGAGGAACGCGCTTCCGGGTTGGGATGACTGCACCACGACCTTGCGCGTGGGCGGGTCTGCGTCAATCACGGCTTTGGGGTCCACGCTCTGGATGGCGCGCGTGACTCCGCGCACGCATCCCCCGCAGGTCATGTTTTCGATGTGGAACTGCATGGGTAAACCTTTGTGATTGATAGCACTGACCCCGAGATAGGGTTTGCCACCGTTGGAAGGTCAAGGGTCATTGGCGCAATCTGCGAAAATTCAGACAGGCCTTGACCTTCCCATCGTTGGAAGGCCCATCTAGACTTGCAACACCATTGCGAAAGCCAAGGCTGTGACAGACACCACGCTCTCCCCCCAGACCCTGCGGATCGACGGGATGACTTGCGCCTCTTGCGTGGGGCGGGTGGAGCGCGCTTTGCTTGCCGTGCCGGGTGTGGCGCAGGCCAGTGTCAATCTGACAACGGAACGCGCCGAAATCCAGCTTGCAAGCCCCGTTGCGCGCGACCGGCTGATCGCCGCTGTCGAAAGCGTGGGCTTCGATGTGCCCGACACGAGCACCACACTCGCGGTCGAGGGGATGACCTGCGCCTCTTGCGTGGGGCGCGTCGAGCGCGCTTTGTCCGCGCTGCCGGGGGTGACGGGGGTCAGCGTGAACCTTGCCACCGAGCGTGCGACTGTCACAGGCCGGGCTGATCTGGCGGACCTGATCGCGGCCATCGACCACGCAGGCTATGACGCGCGCGAATACCACACCAACGACGACACCACCGCCCGGCGCGAGACAGAGGCCCGCGACCTGCACCGCGCAGCCCTTCTGGCAGGCGCGCTGACGCTGCCGGTTTTCGTGCTGGAAATGGGGTCGCATATGATCCCGGCTTTGCACCATCTGATCCTTGGCACCATCGGGCAACAGGCGAATTGGCTGATCCAGTTCGCGCTGACCACATTGGTTCTGGCCTTTCCGGGGATGCACTTCTATGCCCACGGCTTGCCTGCGCTGCTGCGCGGTGCGCCGGATATGAACAGCCTTGTAGCCGTGGGCACGCTTGCGGCCTATGCGTTTTCGCTGGTCGCGACCTTCGCGCCCGGAGTGCTGCCCCCCGGCACTGTCCACGTCTACTATGAAGCCGCCGCCGTCATCGTCACCCTGATCCTGATTGGCCGGATGCTGGAGGCACGGGCGAAGGGTCGCACCTCGCAGGCCATTCAGCGGCTGGTCGGGTTGCAGGCCCCCACAGCTTTTGTCCACCGCGATGGGCAAAGTGTGGAACTGCCCATCGATGAGGTGCGCGCGGGCGATGTGATCGACCTGCGCCCCGGCGCGCGTGTGCCTGTGGACGGAATCGTGACCGAGGGCGAAAGCTGGGTGGACGAGTCGATGATCACAGGCGAGCCTGTGCCGGTGGCCAAGACTGTAGGCGCAAAGCTGGTGGGCGGTACGATCAACCAGACCGGCGCGCTGAGCTTTAGGGCGGAAGCGGTTGGTTCCGACACAATGCTCGCGCAGATCATCCGCATGGTCGAAGCCGCGCAAGGGGGCAAGTTGCCGATTCAGGCGCTGGTGGACCGGGTGACACTTTGGTTTGTCCCCGCCGTGATGACAGTTTCGCTGGTGACCTTCGGGCTTTGGCTGACCTTCGGCCCAAGCCCCGCTCTGACCTTTGCGCTGGTCAATGCGGTGGCTGTGCTGATCATCGCTTGCCCCTGTGCGATGGGGCTGGCCACGCCCACCTCGATCATGGTGGGGACAGGGCGCGGGGCGGAAATGGGTGTTCTGTTTCGCAAGGGCGAAGCGCTGCAAAAGCTGTCCGATGTGCAGATCGTGGCTTTTGACAAGACCGGCACCCTGACCGAGGGCAAACCGCGCCTGACCGATCTTGACCTTGCGCCGGGGTTCACGCGGGCGCAGGTTCTGCCGCTGGTCGCGGCAGTCGAAGCGAAATCCGAACACCCCATCGCCCGCGCGATTGTTCAGGCAGCACAGGCCGACGGGCTGACCCTGCCCGCTGTGACGGGCTTCGCGGGGCTAACAGGCTTCGGGGTCAGCGCTGTCGCAGGCGATGCGCGCGTGCAGATCGGCGCCGACCGCTACATGGCGCGGCTGGGTCTGGATGTGGCCCCTTTCGCGGATAAAGCGCAGCGTTTGGCCGCCGATGGCAAAACGCCGCTCTATGCCGCGATTGACGGCAAACTGGCCGCGATCATCGCCGTGGCAGACCCGATCAAGACCACGACCCCGCAGGCCATCTGCGCGCTGCACGATATGGGGCTGCGCGTGGCCATGATCACAGGCGACAACGCCCGCACAGCGCAAGCCATCGCGGCCAAGCTCGGGATAGACACAGTGGTGGCCGAAGTTTTGCCCGACGGCAAAGTGCGCGCCCTGTGCGACTTGCAAGCGGCGCATGGGGTGCTGGCCTTCGTGGGCGACGGCATCAACGACGCCCCTGCGCTCGCGAATGCAGATGTGGGGATCGCCATTGGCACCGGGACCGATGTCGCGATTGAAGCCGCGGATGTCGTGCTCATATCTGGCACGCTCCAGAATGTGCCAAGCGCGATTGCGCTGTCAAAGGCCACGATGGGCAATATCCGACAAAACCTGTTCTGGGCTTTCGCCTATAACACCGCGCTGATCCCAGTTGCGGCGGGGGCTTTGTGGCCGGCCTTCGGTGTGCTTCTGTCGCCCATCTTCGCTGCGGGGGCGATGGCGCTGTCGTCGGTCTTTGTGCTGGGCAATGCACTGCGCTTGCGGCAGTGGCGCCCTGTCAAGGAAGGGGGAACAGAATGAATATCGGCGACGCAGCCCGCGCCACGGGCGTTTCGACAAAGATGATCCGCTATTATGAGGATATCGGCCTGATCCCGCCTGCCGCGCGGACACTCTCGGGCTACCGTGTCTATTCCGAGCAGGATATCCACAAACTGCGCTTCATCCGCCGCGCGCGCGATCTGGGCTTTACGGTGGACGGCATCGGCGACTTGCTGGGCCTTTGGGCCGACCGCGCGCGCCAGAGTGCCGATGTCAAGCGGCTGGCCATGGCCCATGTGGCAGACCTGCGCGCGAAAATCCGCGAGTTGGAGGATATGGCATCGACCCTCGAAACCCTTGCTGCATGCTGTCACGGCAATGACCGGCCCGACTGCCCGATCCTGACCGAACTCGAAGCGCCGGACCCTGCGCGGCCAGTTCTGGCCAAGCGCGCAGGCGCTGTTTCGGGCAAGGCCGGGCGTCACACCCTCTAAGCCACCCAAAACCTTGCGCGGTAATCATGCCCGCGCCAATCTGCCCGTGCTTTCCTCTGGTCCTGTGGCCGGCGTGCGGCAAGCTCTGGGGGAATTTCCACCTCGTCAAAACCTGCGCGCCGCGCCATGGCGTATTGGTCGTGACCTGCCCAGATATTCAAGACGAAGGTTACATCATCATGCGTGACTTCTTGAATAAAGGCCCACAGCGCGATCACCCAGATAAACGACAAGGGCGCGGGCTTTGACCGTTGCGCCTATGTCCTGCGAAAACCCCGCGCCGTGGCACTGACCAAGGCGGGCGCGAATCCCTTACAAATCGGGGCTCGGACCCGGCACCAATCGCCGACCGAAATCGCGTATTTGAGCGTGATGAAGAAAAGTGGATCCCAGTTTTCCTCATCACGCGACCAGCAAAAAGACAGATCAGGATGATGTTTCCATCAAACATCATCCTGATCTAAGTGGAACAACCGGAACGCAGCCGCCATGTGATCGGAACAAAACGGGGCCAGAACGTTGTGTGACCGCAGAAGCCAGTTATAGACAGCCCCGCCAGCGACTGATTTACAAGCGCTTCTTTGCAAGGTGGTGAGCCCGACAGGATTCGAACCTGTGACCCACTGATTAAAAGTCAGTTGCTCTACCGACTGAGCTACGGGCCCACACTCGCGGGCTTCCTAGTTGCCATGCGCGCCGGGGTCAAGCGCCAATTTGCCCCATCTGTGACGATTCCCCCGCACATGTGGATTCCTCACTGGTCAGAGCACACGCCCGCTTTTATATTGCACGCCATGGACCAAGCTGCGCACAGCCTGCCTTTTGCCAAAATGCACGGGGCAGGGAATGATTTTGTGATCATCGATTCGACTGCTCGTCCGGGCGGGGTGATGACGACTGCGCTTGCGGCAGCGATTGGCGACCGTCATCGCGGGGTGGGATTTGATCAATTGGCAGAGATTCGGGCGTCAGACGCTGCCGACATCGATCTCGATTTCTGGAATGCCGATGGCTCGCGAGCAGGTGCTTGCGGGAATGCGACACGCTGTGTGGCGCAAGTAGTGATGGCCGCGCGGGGGCTGGACCGGCTCGCGATCCGCACCGCGCGCGGTGTGCTGCTGGCCGAGAACCGCGCGGGCGCGATTTGGGTGAATATGGGCGCGCCACTTCTGGAGTGGCGCTCTGTGCCGCTTGCGCGCGATGTGGACATGATGAACCTGCCCCTGCCCGGCGCTCCGGTCGCGGTGGGGATAGGCAATCCGCATTGCGTGCTGTTCCCGCTGGATGCCGAAAGCGCGCCTGTGGCCGAGCATGGGCCGATTTTTGAACGCGACCCGCTCTTCCCCGAAGGCACGAATGTCGAATTCGCGTCCCTTCTCGCGCCCGACCATCTGCGCCTGCGCGTGTGGGAGCGGGGGACGGGGATAACTTTGGCCTGTGGGTCAGGGGCTTGTGCGACGGCAGTCGCGGCCCATCTGCGCGGGCTGGCCGGGCGGCAGGTCACGATCAGCGCCGATGGCGGCACGCTTCTGGTGGATTGGCGCGACGATGGGGTGTGGCTGTCCGGCCCTGTCGCGCATGTGTTTGACGGCGTGCTCTCACCTGAGTTTTTGGCCCAAGCCCAATGACCGCGCCCATCTTCACCACACTTGGCTGCCGCTTGAATGCCTATGAAACCGAAGCGATGAAGGCTTTGGCCGAACAGGCGGGCGTGCAGGGGGCCGTCGTGGTCAATACCTGCGCAGTGACGGCCGAAGCCGTGCGCAAAGCCCGTCAGGAAATCCGCCGCCTGCGCCGCGAACACCCCGACGCGCCGATCATCGTGACAGGCTGTGCCGCGCAGACGGAACCCGAGACGTTTGCCGCCATGCCCGAAGTCACGCGCGTGATCGGCAATACCGAAAAGATGCAGCTCGATACTTGGGCCAGCATGGCGCCCGACCTGATCGGCACCACAGAGCGCGTGCAGGTCGATGACATCATGTCCGTGCGCGAAACGGCGAGCCACCTGATCGACGGGTTCGGCACCCGCGCGCGCGCGTATGTTCAGGTCCAGAACGGCTGCGACCATCGCTGCACGTTCTGCATCATTCCTTTTGGCCGCGGCAATTCACGCTCGGTCCCGGCGGGCGTGGTGGTGGATCAGATCAAGCGGCTGGTGGGTCAGGGCTATCTGGAGGTTGTCCTGACCGGCGTGGACCTGACAAGCTGGGGCGCGGATTTGCCCGGAGAACCGCGTCTGGGCGATCTGGTGCGGCGGATTTTGCGGCTGGTGCCGGATTTGGCGCGGCTGCGGATTTCGTCCATCGATTCCATTGAAGCAGATGACGCGCTGATGGAGGCCATTGCCACCGAACCCCGCCTGATGCCGCATCTGCACCTGTCCTTGCAGGCGGGCGATGACCTGATCCTGAAACGCATGAAACGCCGTCACCTGCGCGACGACGCAATCCGGTTCTGCGAGTATGCCCGCCGCCTGCGCCCCGATATGGTGTTTGGTGCCGATATTATCGCGGGCTTCCCGACCGAGACGGAAGCGATGTTTGAAAACTCGCTGAAGCTGGTCGCGGATTGCGGGCTGACATGGCTGCATGTCTTTCCTTATTCCCCGCGCAAGGGCACGCCCGCCGCGCGGATGCCGCAAGTGGGCGGCACGGCCATCAAGGACCGCGCGGCGCGCCTGCGCGATGCAGGCCAGCAGGCAGCACACGCGCATCTGACTGCGCAAATCGGGCACGCGCATGATGTCTTGATGGAAAGCCCGCGCATGGGGCGGACGGCGCAATTTGCCGAAGTGGTCTTTGATACCGATCAGCCTGTGGGCGCGATTGTGCCTGCGCGCATGACTGGCTTGCGCGCTGGGCAATTGCTCGGGGTTTAGGGCTTTCCCCTGCCCCACGCCCGCGTCATACTGCACATCTAATCCCCGGAGGATACGATGACCGACACAATCGACGCCAAAATCGCGGCCCTTGGCCTGACCCTGCCCAACGCGCCTGCACCTGCGGCCAATTATGTGCCGTTTGTCCAGACGGGCGCGCTTGTGTTCATCTCGGGCCAGATCAGCGCGGGCCCGGATGGACTGATTTGTGGCAAGCTGGGCGCTGACCTGAGCATCGAGCAGGGTGCTGCAGCGGCGCGGGCGTGTGGGCTTGCGCTGATCGCGCAATTGCGTGCAGCCTGTGGGGGCGATCTGTCGCGTGTGAAGCGCGTGGTCAAGCTGACAGGCTTTGTCAATTGCACGCCCGATTTCACCGATCAGCCCAAAGTGGTCAATGGCGCGTCTGACCTGATGGTGGCCGTATTCGGCGATGCCGGTCGCCATGCGCGGGCGGCTGTTGGCGCACCCTCGCTGCCGCTGAGTGTGGCAGTCGAGGTTGAAGGGGTGTTCGAGATTGCCTGACCTGCCCGAGCCGTTCCTGACCCGCCCCATCGCCCATCGCGGGCTGCATGGGGGGGGCTTGGTGGAAAACAGCCTGTCCGCGATTGATGCCGCTATCGCGGGAGACTACGGGATCGAGATCGACATTCAGGAAAGCGCCGATGGCGTGGCAATGGTGTTCCATGACGACACTTTGGAGCGCCTGACGGTGGCCGAAGGGCCTGTGCGAGCCCAGACGGCAGAGGCTCTGGGCAAGCTGACGCTCGGTGGCACGACAGATCACATCCCGCGCTTGTCCGAGGTTCTTACCCGCGTCGCAGGCCGCGTGCCACTGCTGATCGAGATCAAGGATCAAAGCCTGACGCTTGGGGCATTATCGGGCAGTCTGGAAGCGGCGGTTGCGCGCGAACTGGCGGGCTATTCTGGCCCCGTCGCGGTGATGTCCTTCAACCCCGGAAGCATGGCCCATATGGCGCGGCTTGCGCCCCAAGTGCCGCGCGGGTTGGTGACATGCGACTTCGCGCCCGACGATTGGGACGGCGTGCCGCAAGCGCGGCTGCAAGATCTGAAAACTATCCCTGATGTAGCAAAGGTCGGGGCGTCATTTATCTCGCATGATTGGGCCGATCTGGACCGCCCCCGCGTGCAGGACTTGCGCGACCAAGGGCTTACGATCCTGTGCTGGACCATCCGCAATGCTGATCAAGAGCGACAAGTGCGCGCAGTGGCCGCCAATATCACGTTCGAGGGCTACACCCCCACCGCATGAAAAACCCCCGGCCCATCGGACCGGGGGTTACTTTGTATCTCTGCAAGAATCAGCGCGGGATTTCTGCGGTGATGCCTTCGACGTAGAAATCCATCGTGAGCAGGGCAACGTCGTCCGCGACTTCACCATCAGCCAGCCAGGGCGTGCCGTCCTGCTTGTTGATGGGGCCAGTGAAGGGATGATATTCGCCTGCAGAGATCGCAGCGATCATGCCTTCCGCCTCTGCGCGTAGCTCGGCGGGGACTTTGTCATTGAAGGGCGCAAAGCCCACCATGCCATCCACGATCCCGTGCCAGATATTGCCCGCTTCCCAGGTTCCCTCTTGCACCGCGCGCACGCGGTCGATGTAATAGGGGGCCCAGACGTCCATGATCCCGGTCAGGTGGGCGGCGGGGGCAAAGGCCGACATGTCAGATGCCTGCCCAAACGCCATGATGCCTGCATCCTGCGCGATGGTCAGAGGGGCAGTCGAATCCGTGTGCTGCATGATGATGTCGGCACCCTGCTCGATCAGGGCTTCGGCGGCCGCAGCTTCCTGGGCCGGATCATACCAGCTGTAAACCCAGACCACGCTGAATTCGACATCGGGGTTGACCTTCTTGGCGTGCAGATAGGCCGAGTTGATGCCCATGATCACTTCGGGGATTGGGAAGGACGCGATATAGCCCACCTTGTTGCTTTGCGTCATCTTGCCGGCGATATGGCCAATGACAGCGCGGCCTTCGTAGAAACGCGCATTATACAGACCGACATTCGGGTGTTCCTGCATGTAGCCAGTGGCGTGCTCGAATTTCACATTCGGGAATTGGCCTGCGACCGTATTCACCTCTGGCCCATAGCCGAAAGAGGTCGCGAAGATCAGATCGACGCCCGACAGCGCCATCTGGGTCATAACGCGCTCGGCGTCCGGGCCGTAATTCACGCCCTCGACAAAGGTCGTCTCAACCGCTGTGCCGAACTCGGCTTCGATGGCCAAGCGACCCTGATCATGCGTGTAGGTCCAGCCATGATCACCCACCGGGCCAATATAGACAAAGCCGACCTTGGTCGTGTCGGCCAAAGCCGGAAGTGCAAGGCCAAGGCCCAAGGCACTTAGCGCGAGAAGTTTCTTCAGTTCCATTCTTTCCCCCTGTTCAGATAATGCTGCCCCTTACCCCGAGGCAGTAAAGGGCCGGTTCAACGAGCCGGGCGCATCCAGACGCGCCCGCCCTTTGCCCGAGGACATGATGACAAGCACCAAGGTCGTTATCAGGTAGGGCGACATTGACAAGTATTCGACGGGTATCTTCACGCCTGCCGCCTGCAAATTCAGTTGCAGCACGACAACCCCGCCAAACAAATAGGCACCTAAAAGTGCGCGCCATGGCCGCCAGCTTGCGAACACCACCAGTGCCAGCGCGATCCAGCCTGCACCTGCGGTCATGCCTTCGGTCCATTGCGGCACGCGGATGAGCGACAGATACGCTCCGCCCATACCCGCGCAGGCCCCACCAAAGACCAGCGCCAGAACGCGGATGCGCTGCACTTTGTAGCCCAGCGCATGGGCCGCGTCGTGGTTTTCGCCCACGGCCCGCAGGATCATGCCCGCCCGCGTGCGCGTCAGGAAATACCAGACCCCCGCGACCAGCGCGACGCTTAGATACACCATGATGTCATGGGTAAACAGCGCGCGGCCCAGAAAGGGGATGTCCGAGAGCGGGCCAAGGTCCAGCTTGGGCGTGCGCGGCGGCGTGATGCCCACATAGCGTTGCCCCAAGAGCGCCGCGAGGCCCAGTCCGAACAAGGTAAGCGCCAGCCCGGTCGCCACCTGATTGGCCATCAGATATTGCGTAAGCACGGCAAACAGGAACGCAAGCAGCGCACCCGCGAGAGCCGCCCCCAGAAAGCCCAAAGTCGGGCTGCCCGATTGCACAGCGATGATAAAGCCACAACAGGCGCCCATGATCATCATGCCCTCGACCCCGAGGTTCAGCACGCCTGCCTTTTCCGCCACCAATTCGCCAATTGCGGCCAGCAGGATCGGCGTTGCCGCCACCATCAAAGCGGCCATCAGCACCGCAGGATTAATCGAGCCCAAAATCATGCGCGCACCTTCGCATTTGCCCAACGCAGGCGGTAATTGGTCTGGAAATCCAGCGCGAGCAAGAAAAACAGCAGCATCCCCTGAAACACCTTGATCGCGGAACCGGGGATTTGCAGCATCATCTGGCTGAGTTCGCCGCCGATATAGGTCAAGCCCAGCAGCAGCCCAGCGAACACAATGCCCACAGGATTCAAACGGCCCAGAAACGCCACGATGATCGCCGTGAATCCATAGCCTGCGCCAAATTCGATGCGCACTTGGCCTGCGGGGCCGGAAACCTCGAACAGTCCGGCAAGACCTGCCAATACACCAGAAAAGCCCAGACAGATCACCACCAGCCGCGCAGGCTGCACACCTGCAAAGCGCGCGGCGCGGGGGGCCTGACCCGCAAGCTGAACCTGATAGCCCAAGATATGCCGCGTCATCATCACATAGGCGAAGATGACGGCAATCATCGCGGCCACCACGCCCCAGTGAATGCCCGTGCCCGCGATCAGGTCGGCATTATGCGCGGCCTCGTACTTGCGCAGGTCGCGCGAACCGGGAAAGCCTGCGACTGACGGGTTGCGCAGCAATCCCAACGCCATGGCCGCAAGGATTCTTTCGGCCACATAGACCAGCAGCAACGAGACAAGGATTTCATTGGTGTTGAACCTTGTTTTCAAAAGCGCTGGGATCATCGCCCACAGGAACCCGCCCATTGCGCCTGCAAGAACCATAAGCGGGAAGATGTACCAGCCCGGCGCGGGGAAGAATGCCAGCCCCACCGCCGCCCCGCTCAAGGCACCGATGATGTATTGCCCTTCCGCCCCGATATTCCAAACACCCGCGCGAAAGCCGATGGCCAGCCCCACGGCAATCAGGATCAAGGGCGCGGATTTGATCAGAAGTTGCGGGCGCGAATAGCTGCCGAAGGTTTCCGAGAAGATGGGATCCCAGAAAATCAGTCGGATCGCTGCAAAAGGGTCTTTGCCAAGGGCTGCGAACATCATCCCGCCCGCAATCATCGTCAGGACGACCGCGAGGAAAGGGTTCAGATATTGCGCGACCCTTGACGGTTCCTTGCGCTTTTCCAGCCGGATCATACTGCCCCCTCATGGGCTACGTGCATTCCATGCGCGCCGCCCATCATCAGCCCGATTTCATCCACGCTCAAGCCGCGCGCAGGCCGCACCGGGGTCATGCGCCCTTCGTTCAATGCCGCAAAACTGTCCGAGATTTCCAGCAATTCGTCCAGATCCTGTGAAATCACCAACACCGCCGCCCCTGCTGTGGCGAGGTCCAGCAACGCTTGGCGGATCGTGGCGGCCGCTGCCGCATCCACGCCCCAAGTGGGTTGGTTGACGACGATCACATCGGGCTTCAACTCGATTTCCCTTCCAATCACGAATTTCTGCAAATTCCCCCCCGACAGCGCGCGCGCAAGCACATGCGGCCCCGGTGTGCGCACGTCGAAGCGCTTGATGATCTGCCGCGCGAACGTTTCTGTTCCCGCCCAGTCCACAAAGCCACGCTTGGTCAAGCCCTTGCGATCCCGTCCCGACAGAAGCGCGTTTTCCGTCAGGCTCATGTCGGGGGCGGCGGCGTGGCCCAGCCGTTCTTCGGGGGCAGCCACCAACCCGCGCAGGCGCCGCGCATTCGGGCCCAAAGCGCCGATGGGTTCGCCTTTCAGGACAACAGCCTCTGCGGGCGCGGGCGCTTCGCCCGACAGCATCAGCAGCAACTCGTCCTGCCCGTTGCCAGCAACACCGGCGATACCCAGAACCTCGCCTGCGCGCAGATCGAACGTGATGTTGCGCAAGGCTGTGCCGAATTGCGAACTGGGTGCAAGCGACAGGTCGCGCACAGACAGAACCACCTCGCCAAAGGGGCGGGCGGGGCGCTCGGGCGGAGTCAGAACCTGACCCACCATCAACTCCGCCAGTTCCCGCGCGGAGCGTTCGCGGGGATCGCAGGTCGCCACTTTACGCCCCCCGCGCAGGATCGTGGCTTCGTCGCAGAGCGCGCGGATTTCTTCCAGCTTGTGACTGATATACAGGATCGAGGTCCCCTCGGAGGACAATTGCCGCAAGGTGCGGAACAAAATCTCTACCTCTTGCGGGGTCAGAACCGAGGTCGGTTCATCCATGATCAGAAGCTTGGGGTCTTGCAACAGGCAGCGGATGATTTCGACCCGCTGCCGTTCCCCCGCCGACAGATCGCCCACAAAGCGCGCAGGATCAAGCGGCAGGCCATATTCTTCGGACACATCGCGGATACGGGCGGCAAGCGTGCGCAGCGGCGGGGGGGTGTCCATGCCCAAAGCCACGTTTTCCGCCACATCGAGCGCATCAAACAGGCTGAAATGCTGAAACACCATTGCCACCCCACCCCGCCGCGCATCCGAAGGTTTGGTGGGTGCAAAAGGCTGCCCGCGCAGGGTCATCTGGCCGCGATCAGGCTTCACCAGCCCGTAGATCATCTTGACCAAAGTGGACTTGCCCGCGCCATTTTCGCCCAGAAGCGCATGGACCTGACCCTCGCCGATGTCGAAACTGACATCATCATTGGCCAGCACGCCCGGATAGGCTTTGGTCATTCCCTGAAGGCGCAACAGATTGGTGGGCATCGTCCCCTCGCAGGTTTTTTATTGGTGCGATGACAATGTACCGCACTGGCAATGGCAAGCCTAAACTATGCGTGAGGCATTCAAACTGGTTCAACGCTGCGTTCATAATCAGCAAAACCTATTGGTCGCGCGCGCAACTTGTGACATCACAGACGCCACGCATAAGAAAAATGCCTCGGCTCAATTCGGACTTAACTATTACGGTGCAGGATAGCGCCCGAAGATCGCAAGGTCAGCCTTTCGGCACAGGCCAAGGAAAAGGTGTGTGTACAAACGCGTGAAAGACGACATTGTCAGAAATACAAGCGCTGCGGCGCGGCCAGAAGGCCAAGCGCGCGTGCGGACGTGGTTTGACCGCCTGCTGGAGCGCACGGCGGAGGCAGATTCTTTTCGCGTCAACCTGGCATTGATCATTGTCATCGTCATTGGCAGCATGTCGTTGTCATTACTTTTGCTGCAAGTGGTGGCCCCGATAATTGGCCTAGAGATTTCCAAAGAGTTGACACTCTTGGTGGCTTTGATCGCGACAATCGTGCCGATGGCAATCGGCATTCCGGGCGTCCTGTTTGGCGATGCGTTGGTGCGACGGGTCCATTCAATCAAGAAGGAACTGGAACAGGCGCTTGTCGGCGCCACTTTGGCCAGTCGGGCAAAGTCAGAGTTTTTGGCCAATATCAGCCACGAGATTCGGACACCGATGAACGGGGTGCTTGGCATGGCGCAAGTGCTGGAAACAACGCCCCTGTCCGACCAACAGCGCGAGCATGTCCGCCTGATCCGGGATTCCGGTGATATGCTGATGGCGCTGATTGATGATGTGCTCGATCTGGCACGGATCGAAGCGGGCAAGCTTTCGCTGAATTTTGCACCGCATCCCTTGGCGCAGACTGTCGCCGATACCGTAGCTTTATTTGCAGCACGGGCGGCTGAAAACGGCACGAGCCTGGACTTCACCGCTTCGGGTGACCTGCCCGAAATGGCGGTTTTTGATCAATTGCGGGTGCGGCAATGTTTGGGAAATCTGGTGTCCAATGCTGTCAAGTTCACCCGCAAGGGAAAAGTTACAGTGGCAGCAAGTTGCCTTGATCACGGGCCCGAGGGGATCGAGATATCACTCAGTGTGACGGATACGGGCATCGGTATCTCGTCCGAAGGGCTGGCAAAACTCTTTACCCCCTTTGCACAAGCCAGTACCCAGACGGCACAAGATTATGGCGGAACAGGGCTTGGCTTGTCGATTTCGCGCAGGCTTGCGCGCAAGATGGGCGGGGATTTGACAGTCACCTCTCAACCCGGCGAGGGATCTCGCTTCGTCCTGCGCTTCCGCGCCACGCGCGTGGCAAGTGATACCCAATTGGCGGTGCCTGAACAGGCGGAAGCATCTGCCCTCTCTCTTGACGGGCTGATCTTGCTCATTGTCGATGACAGTGCCGCCAATCGCCGGGTGGCGGCTGCCATGCTGGCCCCTCTGGGTGTGCGCTGCATCCCTGCCGACGGGGGCGCGCAAGCGCTGGCATTGCTGGCAGAACATCGGTGCAACGGTGTTTTGCTTGACATGCAAATGCCCGACATGGATGGCCCCGAAACTGTGCGCGCGATCCGTGCCTCTGGTGCGCCTTGGGCGAATATCCCGGTGATCGCGCTAACGGCCAATGCCATGCCCGGCGAGCGTGAGCGTTGCCTTGAAATGGGGATGCAGGGCTATGCGACCAAACCCATCCGCATGGCCCTTCTACGCAATGAAATCGCAAAGGTGCTTAACCGGGGGCCGGACCCATAGTCTGCGCGCAATCGCGCTTGACCTGATGGCGCGGCAATGATCCAAGCGCAGATCATGCGCTTGACCCTTGCCGCCCTGTCTGACCTGCTGACGCTGACGGCCGACACGATCATCGACGTGCGGGCACCCGCCGAATTCGCGCAGGACCATCTGCCCGGCGCAATAAATCTGCCTGTGCTTGATGATGCCGAGCGTGCGCAGGTGGGCACCATTTACAAGCAAATCAGCCATTTTCAGGCCCGCAAGTTGGGCGCAGCGCTGGTCGCGCAAAACGCCGCGCGGCATTTGCAAGGGCCGTTGGCTGACAAGTCCGGTGGGTGGCAGCCGCTGGTCTATTGCTGGCGCGGTGGGCAAAGGTCAGGATCCTTCGCGCTGATCCTGTCGCAGATCGGCTGGCGGGTGCAGGTGCTCGACGGGGGCTACAAGGCTTATCGACGGCTGGTGACTGCGGCGCTTTATGACAGCGCGTTTCCGTCGCGGGTGGTTTTGCTTGATGGCGGGACAGGCTCGGCCAAGACAGATATCTTGCAGCGTGTCGCGGCTCTTGGTGGGCAAGTGCTCGACCTAGAGGCATTGGCGGGCCATCGCGGGTCCGTTTTCGGCGGATCGGGCGCGCAACCCAGCCAGAAGCTGTTTGAGTCCCGCCTTGGCCATGCCATGGCCCGGCTCGACCCCGCCCGTCCTGTCCTGATCGAGGCCGAAGCCAACCGCATCGGCAAACTACGCCTGCCGCCTGCGCTGTGGGCTGCGATGGTGGGGGCAATGCGGGTGCGGCTGGTCGCCCCAGTTGCCGCCCGCGCGGCATGGTCGGTTGCGACCTATGGCGCATTTCTGAGCGATGCTGCGCTTCTATCGGCCACGCTCGACAAACTGCGCAAGCTGCATCCGCGCAAGCGGATCGAGGACTGGCAGGCTCTGGCCGCGAGCGGGGCCTTTCTGCCATTGGCCGAAAGTCTGATCGCGGATCACTATGACCCCGCCTATGCCCATGCGGCCAAGGGGTTTGACGCAGAGGAAATCACCTTGCCCGACCTGTCGGACGAATCCCGCGATTGCGCGGCGCGGGCAATTCTGGGTTCTTTATATTAACCCGCCCCCTTGCGGATCAGATAGACCATCGCGCTGCCCTGATCGAGAACAGACAGCAGTTCATGCCCATTTTCGGCGCAGAAATGCGGAATATCCACCACCGCCGCTGGATCGGTGGCAAGTACGCGCAACACCTCGCCCGCGCCCAATCCCATAAGCCGCTTGCGCGCTTTCAGCACGGGCAGGGGGCAAAGCAACCCCGTCGCATCGAGTTCTTGCGCCGTTTCGGTCATGCTGACCCGTCCCCTTCTGCGAAAAGCGTGTCCAAGATTGCTTTGGTGCGCGTAACGGCCGTGGTCAGTTTTTCGGACAGATCATCTGTGCTTCTGGCCTCTGCCTGTGCCAACATAAACCGCTGGCCCGCAACGCCAAGCTCGCCAAGATCGGATATGCGATCGGCAAGCAGTCGCCCGGTTGCCTGCATCCGCCAGAACAGACGATAGGCGCGCAACAGGTCCGCTTCCTGTGCGGCACTGATCACACCCGCGCGCGCGCCTGCGCGCAGTTGCGCTTCCACGCGGCGCGCGGAGTGGGCGGCGCGTAGGGCACAATACTGAGCTGCAAGTTCGATATCCATCAACCGCCCCGGCCCGGATTTCGTGTCCCAGAGCGAGTGGGCGGGTTTGGCTTCGGCCAGTCGCGCGCGCATCTGGGCGAGATCTGCGGCGACAGTCGCGCCGTCTGCTTTCTCGGCCAAAAGGGTCCGGCGGAACGCCTCCAATTCATCGCCCAGCGCCACCGACCCAGCCACACGCCGCGCGCGAGTCAGGGCAAGGTGTTCCCATGTCCAGGCCTCGGTGCGTTGGTAGTCCATGAATGCGGCCAAACTGGTCGCCACCGGCCCTTGGCGGCCAGAGGGACGCAGGCGCATATCCACCTCGTAAAGCCGCCCTTCGGCAGTAGGCGCGCTGATGGCGGTCAGAAAGGCTTTCGTCAGCCGCGCGTAATACGTTCGGGCATCGAGCGGGCGGGGGCCATCCGACATTTCATCGCCCGGTGCGTCATAGATCACGATCAGGTCCAGATCGGACCCCGCATTAAGCCGGGACGCCCCGAGCGAGCCCATGCCCAGCACGCTCGCCCCTGTCCCCGGCGGGGTGCCGTGCTTGCGCGCGAATTCGGCCACGACCACAGGCCAAAGTGCGCCAAGGCAGGCTTCGGCCAAAGCGGCATAGTGCTGGCTGGCTTCAAATGCATCGATCAGGCCGCGCAGATGATGCACGCCAATGCGGAAATGCCATTCGCGCGCCCAGATGCGGGCGGCGTCAAGCTGGCGTTCGTAGTCACCAAGCGCGCCCAGACGGTCGGCCAGATCCTGTTGCAGCACATGTGTTTCCGGCCAAGGGCTGAAGAAACCGCCGCCGATGACCGCATCGAACACGGCTGCGTTGCGCGACAGATAAGCAGCCAGACGGGGGGCTGTCGCGCAAATATCCACGATCAGGTCGATCAATTGGGGATTGGCCTCGAACAGGCTGAAAAGCTGCACGCCCGCAGGCAGACCACCCAGGAAGCGGTCGAACTGGACAAGGGCCGCTTCGGGGTCAGCGGCCTCATACAGCCGCGATAGCAGGACAGGCCGCACCCGCTTGAAAATCTGTTTCGCGCGTTCCGAGCGCAAAGCGGCATAGCTGCGCCAACCGTCGACAAGGTTCTGCGCCTGTTCGGACAGGTCTGGCTCTGCGGTGGCGCGGGCATCGGGGGCGAAGAACGATTCCGTGCGCGCCGCCACGTCCCGCAGCCGCCCCAAAAGCCGCGCGCGAAACGCCCCCGTATCCGCCTGCCCGCAAAACCGCGCGAGCCGGTCGAAACCATCGGCCGAGGTGGGCAGTTTCTGCGTCTGCGCGTCCTGCACCATCTGCAAGCGATGCTCGATTTCGCGGTGTTCGGTGTAATGCGCGGCCAAGCTTTCGGCCAGGTCCTGCGGAATCCACCCCTTCGCCGCAAGCGCGTGCAACCCTTCGACTGTTCGTGGGCTGCGCAATTCGGGGTCGCGCCCGCCTGCGATCAGTTGACGGGTCTGAGTGAAGAACTCGATTTCCCGAATCCCCCCTTGTCCCAGCTTGATATCGTGCCCTTCTAGCACCAACGCGCCGCCCAAGCCCTTATGCGCCTTGATCCGCAGGCGCATGTCATGGGCATCCTGAATCGCGGCAAAATCCAGATGCTTGCGCCAGACAAAGGGGGTCAGCGTGCGCAGAAAACGTGCGCCCGCGTCCAGATCGCCCGCGCAGGGCCGCGCTTTGATATAGGCCGCGCGTTCCCACGTCCGGCCCACGCTTTCATAATAGCGCTCTGCCGCGTCCATCGACAGGCAAACCGGCGTCACCGACGGATCGGGGCGCAGGCGCAAATCGGTGCGGAACACATAGCCGCCCGCTGTCAGGTCCGACAAAAGCCCGCACAGCTTGCGCGTGACCCGGATGAAGGCCGCGCGCGCGTCGTGGTAGTCATCGGGCGCGAAGCGGGTTTCGTCAAACAGGCAGATCAGGTCGATATCCGAAGAATAATTCAGTTCGCGCGCGCCCATCTTGCCCATGGCCAGCACGACCATGCCTGCCCCGGTTGCGGCATCCTCCCGCCCCATTCCTGGCAGTTTGCCGCGCCGGATTTCTTCGACCACAAGCGCCTCAAGCGCGGTATGGGTCGCAGTGTCGGCCAGATCGGTCAGCGCGCCTGTGACCTGATCCAGACCCCACACCCCGCCCAGATCGGCCAAAGCGGCAAGCAGCGCCACGCGCCGTTTGGCACGGCGCAGGCGATCGGAAAGGTCAGGCAGGGCTAGTGCGGAAAGCCCGGCCAGTTCTGCTTGCACGGCATGTTCGGGCGCATCCATCAGGGCCGTGAGAAGCCAATCCTGTTCGCGCTCCATCAATGTCCGCAGATAGGGGCTGCATCCGGCTGTGCCGGCGCAAAGCCCGCGCAGATCGTCGGGCAGATCGCAAAGGCGCGCAGCCATTTCTGCCCCGGCGGCAGGATCGAAGGGGAGAGGCGCGCGTGTGATCAGACCAAATGACATGGGCTATCCATGCCGCGTCCCGGCACGCGCGTCAATTCGCTGGGAGAGAGACAGAAAGGGGGTTCCCCGCTTTCTGAAAGAAAATTGCGCTACCAGTGGGATTTTGCTTGCCAGAATTGGTAAAGTCATTTTACCACTGAGGTCAGGGAGAGGAGAGGACAGCCATGCGACTCGGTGACGCACCGACGCCGCAGTTTTCGATGCTCTTGGCAAAAGCGCCTAAGGCGCCCGAACACAAAAAGTCCAACAGACCGGAGGAAGACAATGAAATCACTTCTGACCACCACCGCCGTATGCGCAGCCCTTGTGGCCGGCACAGCAAGCGCACAGCAAAGCTGGAACCTGCAATCCACCTATCCCGGCACGCTGACGCAGCTTGGCACACTGGGGATTCGGATTGCTGATCAAGTCACGAAGATCACCGATGGCCAGATCCAGATGACGTTCCAGAACCCCGGTGGTATTGTCCCCGCGCTGGAAGTGTTCGACGCGGTCGGCACCGGCGCTGTGGAAGCTGGTTGGTCGACCCCCGGCTACTGGGCAGGCCGCGTGCCCGCACTTCAGCTTCTGGCCGCTGTGCCGTTTGGTCCGCAGGCCCCCGAATATCTGGCTTGGGTCAAGTTTGGTGGCGGCAAAGAGCTGATGGACGAGCTTTACGAGCCCCACAACATCAAGTCGCTGCACTGCGCCATCATCGCGCCCGAAGCCGCTGGCTGGTTCCGCAGCCCGATTACCAAGCCCGAAGACCTGCAAGGCATCAAGATGCGCTTCTTCGGTCTGGGCGCGAAGGTCATGGAAAAGATGGGCGTGTCCACGCAGCTTCTGGCCGGCGGGGACATTTTCCCGGCGCTGGAACTGGGCGCCATCGACGCGACCGAATTCTCGATGCCCGCTATCGACCTGTCGCTTGGCTTCTATCAGGTGGCCAAGGAATACTACTTCCCCGGCTGGCACCAGCAATCGACGTTGTTTGATCTGATGATCAACCTCGACCTGTGGGAATCGCTCGACGAGTCGACCCAGTTCAAGATCGAAACTGTCTGCGACGCCAACATCACCTATGGTCTGGCCGAAGGCGAAGCGCTCCAGTTCAGCGCGCTGCAAGAGCTTCAGGAAAAGGGTGTGAACATCAACACCCTGTCGCCTGAATTGCTTGAAGCGCTGGAAGCAGCGTGGATGCAGGTCGTAGAAGAAGAAGCTGCGAAAGATGCAGATTTCGCGCGCGTCTATGAAAGCTACTCCACTTTCCGCGCCAACTACGCGGTATGGGGCAATCTGGGCTATCTGAAGTAAGCGCTTCGGACAAGATCTGGGCTGCGCGGTCCTTGGATCGCGCAGCCTTTTCCAGTCATTGCAATATCCCGCGCAAAGCGGACGGAGACAGAAATGGTCTTGCGTGAAACCTTGGGCAGCGTCGCGGCGACACTTTCGCTTGCATCGAGCGTTCTTATCGTGATGCAGCCATCGAGCTCGTCCTGGATGTTACCACTGCTTGGTTTGATCCTGGCGGGGTTGGTGCTGTCAGCGCTGTTGCGGGGGCACCCTGCGATATTTTCCTCCGCAGGTTTGTTGGGCTGGTTCGCGATCATGTTCGCAGAACCCTTCGCGATCACCGCGCGCGAAACCAATGCCCTGCGACGTCTGGCCAATCGGGGGAATGAAGACGCGCAAGCGCTGTTGGATTATTACGAAAAATTCTCGCCCTATGCGAGCTATCTGATGACCGGGATTACTGTTCTGATCATCGCAACTGTCGCTTATGGCATGATCCGGGGGCGCATGAGCACGCACCAGAATTTGCTCGATGCCAGCAACGAGATCGGCAAAGGGCTGACAGTGATCGGCATGACAGGCGCGGTTGTCCTGTTTTCAGGCATGATTGCCGCAATCATCTATGATGTGTTGCAGCGTCAGTACCTTGGCTATGATCCATCCTTCACCCGGTCGGACTGGTACAAGTTCTTCAGTTCGACACGCGTACAGGAAATGGAGTGGCACTTGCATGCCGCTTTGTTCCTTTTGGTGTTGGGCTATGCCTATATCAAAGATACGCATGTGCGGATTGAGCTGGTGCGCGACAAGATGCGGCCACGCACACGGGTGTGGGTTGAATTGGCAGGATCGCTTCTGTTCATGGTTCCCTATTGCTATGTCGTGATGAAATACGGGATCGAGAATGCAACCCGCTCCTTTGACATTGGCGAAAGCTCGGCGGCGCTGACGGGCCTGCCCAACCGCTTCATCATCAAGAGCATGTTGCCGCTTGGCTTCGCGCTGATTGCGCTTGCGGGGCTGGCTGTGGCGATGAGGTGTATTGTCTATCTGTTCGGCCCGGCCAGTTTGCAGCGTCAAGCAAACTACTATGCCCATAGCCACCAGAACCCGGCCCCGTCGGACGATGATCTGCCCGCCGATGCAAGCAAAGCCTAAGCGATAAAGGAAAGACAAAAATATGGAATTTATCGCGGAATATCTGCCAATCCTGATGTTTGTGGTGCTCGCCGCGCTGCTTTTTACAGGCTACCCCGTTGCCTTCATCCTTGGCGGCATCGCGCTTTTGTTTGCGGTGCTGGGCGATATGCTCGGCACTTTCCGGCTGGATCAACTGACCCTGATCCCGCTGCGCATCTATGGCGGCACGATGGAAAGCCTTGTGCTGGTGGCCATCCCGATGTTCACCTTCATGGGCACGATGCTCGAGAAGTCAGGCGCTGCGCGTGATCTGCTCTTTGCGCTGCAAGTCATGCTGCGGCGAGTGCCGGGGGGCCTCGCGCTGTCAGTGACGCTGATGGGCACGATCATGGCAGCGACAACAGGCATCATCGGCGCTTCGGTCGTGATGATCACGCTCATGGCGCTGCCTGTGATGATGAAAGCAGGCTACAGCATTCCGCTGTCTACCGGGACTATCGCTTCATCCGGCACGCTCGGCATTCTGATCCCACCTTCGATCATGCTTGTGATCATGTCGGACCTGCTGTCGGTGCCAGTCGGCACAGTGTTCATCGCGGCCCTGATGCCGGGTCTGCTGCTGGCTGCGCTCTACTTCGTTTACATTCTGGTGCTCTGCCGTTTCAAACCGCATCTTGCCCCGCCCATGGCAGATGACATTGGCCCGAGCACACGGACAGAGTTCTGGATCATGGTCGTGCGCAGTTTCCTGCCACCGATCTTCCTGATCATCTGCGTGCTGGGCTCGATCTTCCTTGGGTTCGCGACCCCGACGGAAGCGGCAGGCGTGGGGGCGTTTGGGTCGATCCTGTTGGCAGCCTTTAACCGCCAATTGTCATGGACAAACTTCGTCGATGTCTGCCGTTCCTCCGCGCTGACCGTCGCGATGTTGTTCGGCATCTTCGTTGGCGCGACAGCCTTTGCTTTCGTGTTCAAGGGGATCGGCGGCGAGCATCTGATCATTGATTTCATCAACGCCACCAGTGCAGGCCCATGGTCCATCCTGTTCGTGCTGATGGCAATGATCTTCCTGCTCGGCTTCTTCTTCGACTGGATCGAGATCACGCTGATCGTTCTGCCTATCTTCGCGCCGATCGTGGGCCTTCTCGATTTCGGCGATCATATCGGCGTCTGGCCGGGCGTGGGCAACCCGATCATCATCTGGTTCCTAATCCTGGTGGCGGTCAACTTGCAGACCAGTTTCCTAACCCCGCCATTTGGCTTTGCGCTGTTCTACATGAAAGGCGTGGCCCCACCCGAGGTGCGGATTCAGGACATCTACATGGGTATCGTCCCGTTCGTGTCCTTGCAGGTTTTCGGTCTGATACTGTGCGTTGCGTTCCCAGCGATTGTGCTTTGGTTCCCCAGTTACATTCTGGGCGGATAGCGCGGACAGCCTAGATGACACGCGGCGGCCAGTATCCCAGATACTGGCCGTTTGCTTTGCGCGGCCCCTTGCCTCGGGAATTGAATCTGGTAGCCTGTTTTGATCAAATCTGCCCGGAGCAATGCTATGGCCCTCGACCGTCCCACCCCCAATGATCTGCGCGCGTTCTGGATGCCGTTCACGGCCAACCGTCAGTTCAAGCAATCGCCTCGGATGCTCGTTGCGGCGGAAGGGATGCACTACACCACTGCCGATGGTCGCCAGATTCTGGACGGCACAGCCGGGCTGTGGTGCTGCAATGCTGGCCATAAAAGCCCGCGCATTGTCGAAGCGATCCAGAAGCAAGCGGCAGAGCTGGATTATGCGCCCGCCTTCCAGATGGGCCACCCGAAAGCCTTTGAATTAGCCAACCGCTTGGTGGATATCGCGCCTGCGGGCATGGACCATGTGTTCTACACCAATTCCGGGTCGGAAAGCGTTGAAACCGCACTGAAAATCGCCATCGCCTATCAGCGTGCCACAGGTAATGCCAGCCGCACGCGTCTGATCGGACGCGAGCGGGGGTATCATGGGGTGAATTTCGGTGGCATCTCGGTCGGCGGAATTGTGAACAACCGTCGCCATTTCGGCGCGATGCTGGCGGGCGTAGATCACTTGCCCCACACCCATATTCCCGAAAACCGCTTTGTGAAGGGTCAGCCCGAGCATGGCGCGCATTTGGCCGATGATCTGGAGCGCATCGTAGCGCTGCATGGCCCCGACACGATTGCAGCCGTGATTGTCGAACCTGTGGCCGGGTCCACGGGCGTTCTGATCCCGCCCAAGGATTACCTGCAACGCTTGCGCGCGATCACCAAGAAACACGGTATCCTGTTGATCTTCGATGAAGTGATCACAGGCTTTGGCCGTCTGGGTGCGCCCTTTGGCGCGCAAGCCTTTGATGTGATGCCCGACATGATCACTTGCGCCAAAGGGCTGACGAATGGCGTGATCCCGATGGGCGCTGTGCTGACCACGTCGGAAATACACGACGCGTTCATGACCGGGCCAGAGAACATGATCGAATTGTTCCATGGCTATACCTATTCCGGGAACCCGATTGCCTCTGCCGCCGGGCTGGCAACGCTGGAAACCTACCGCGAGGATGGGTTGTTCGAGCGCGCCGCAGACCTTGCCCCCTATTGGCAAGAGGCCGTGCATTCGCTGCGCGGCAAGCCGCATGTGATCGACGTGCGCAATCTGGGCCTGATTGGCGCGGTGGAATTGCAACCTATTGACGGGGCACCGACGAAGCGCGCGTTCAACGCGTTCCTGAAAGCCTATGACAAGGGCATCCTGATCCGCACGACCGGCGATATCATCGCCATGTCGCCGCCCTTGATCATTGAAAAAGCCCATATCGACCAGTTGATCGGCACTTTGGGCGAGGTTCTGGATACGCTCGATTAAACCTCATGAGCAAATCTATCGCCCGCGTGGCCGACGCCTTGGCGTGCGCGGGCCTGCGAAACACGATTTTTGAACCGGGACCATCGCGCACGGCGGAAGAAGCGGCGCAAGCCTGTGGCTGTGCGCTGGACCAGATCGTGAAATCGCTTATCTTCCACGGGCAAGAGACTGGCCGCGTGCTTTTGTTCCTGACCGCAGGCGGCAATCGCATCAGCCCGAGCAAGGCCGCAGCCGTCGCGGGCGAGCCCTTGGACCGCGCCACGCCCGAACAGGTCCGCGCAGCGACGGGCTTTGCCATTGGCGGCGTGGCCCCGATTGGCCATCTGACCCCCTGCCCCGTCTGGGCTGATCCGCGTTTGCTCGACTTCGGCACAGTCTTTGCTGCCGCAGGAACCCCGCGCCATGTCTTTCAGATCGCGCCCCGCGTGCTTATATCCGCAGCCCAAGCCCTTGTTGCGGATTTCACCGAATGAGCCTGCCTGACCCGGCGATACAGCCTGAATTCTACGCCGATATCCCGTGGAAGCGTTCCGCGGCTTGGGCGATTGATTTTGTCATCACTTTTGGCCTGACAATTCTGGCGCTCGTTCTGACTGCACTGCTGACGATTTTCATTTTGCCGCTGCTTTATGGCGCGGTCAGTATCGGATATCGCACATTCATGCTGTCCCGCTATGGGGCGACTTTGGGCATGATGGTGATGGCGATCAAGTGGCGGCACTTAAGTGGCGCGCGGCCGGAACCGATGACGGCGTTTTTGTATAGCGTTGCGCACACGGCCCTGTGGACCATGTTCCCGCTGCAAATCGCGTCAATGGTCACGATCTTGCTGACACCGCAACGTCAGGGGCTGCATGACATGGTACTGGGCACCACCATGCTGCACAAAATGGCTTAACGCAGCCCCGCGCGGTGGGCGGCGCGGTCTATGGCCTGAATAACCTCTGCCGGGCGGGAATGGTGCGGCATATGCCCTACGCCATCCAGAACCGTCAGCCGGGCCGAGGGGATTTCGGCTTTCAACCGTTCCGAATGAATGGACAGACCAACTGTCACATCCGCCGTTCCGTGCAACACTTCGATGGGCAGGGTCAAGCGTGGGTAATCGGGCACCATGCCCGTAACATAACCCAGCAAGCTATTGATTTGTCGTGCATTCAGCAAAAACTGGCTGGTGCGCAAGGTCAGGTCAACACCCAGATGGTCCAGATAGCCCTCGGGCACCGGATCAGGCGCAAAAACGCCACGGACAGCCCGGTCTATACCTGCACGCGGCGCAAGGCGCGCGAAAAGTGGCAGGATCACAGATTGCCCGATGCGCGTATCGGCAAGCCGATACAATAGTCCCAAATCCCCCGGCCAAGGGTGCGAGGCCGGTGCGAGCAGCACCAGCGCTGCGGTCTGCTTTTCTTGTAAAGCCCAAGCCAGAGCGACAGCCCCGCCATAGGAATGGCCCAGCACGATAGGACGGCGGACACCGAGCGCATCTGCGGCCTTGCGCAGAATCTCGGCCTGATCCAGCGGGCTTTCAGGTGCGCCAAAGGCATCGGAAAACCCAAAACCGGGACGGTCGAGCGCGATAACGCGGTAATCCTGCGCCAAGCGGGCGACCAACCCCAATGTGAAGTCGCGGGAATTCCCATTCGCGCCGTGGACCAGGACCAAGTCAGGGCCACGTCCTTGAACAACAGCATGTATGTTGCCACCATCGATGGCGACAAACTGGCCTTCGGGACGGGTCACAACGGATTCTGCTTTCGTACAAGCCGCAACCATGGCCGCAAGAACGGCCACACTAGCAAGACGTCTGGCCGATTTGCGCAAGGTCATACGGAGTTGTCTGATAAATCTGGTTGATCCAGTTACCATATAGAAGATGTGCATGACTTCGCCACCTGTTCAGCGGCATTTTCGACGGGTCATTATCGGGATAATAATTACAAGGCACGTTAACAGGCTTCCCGGCCAACACGTCGCGGTCGTATTCTTCTTTCAGCGTCAGGCTGTCATATTCAAAATGGTTCAGGATCATCAGCGCGCGGTGCGCCGGGTCCTCGATCAGGCAGGGGCCAACCTCAGGCGAGCCGATCAGGGTTTGCAGGCCCGGCACGGAATTGACTTCTGCTTGGCGCAATTCGGTCCAGCGGCTGACCGGGATCAGCACATCATCCGAAAACCCCCGCAGATAGGGCGAGGCCGGCGCAAGGTTGCGGTGCCGGAAACAGCCGAAGGCCTTCGCGTCCAGAATGTGCTTGGGCACGCGGTGGAAATGCCATAGCATCGCCATGCCCCCCCAGCACACCCCGAAGGTGGAGTGGACGTTGGTCTGGGTCCAGTCAAACACCTCGGTCAATTCGTCCCAATAGGTCACGGCATCATAGGGCAAATGTTCAATCGGCGCGCCGGTGATGATCAGCCCGTCGAATTTCTCGGCCTTCACATCCTGGAACGGGCGGTAGAATTCCGCCATATGCTCGGCCGCCGTGTTCTTGGTTTCATGTTCCGACATGCGGATCAGCGACAACTCGATTTGCAGGGGTGTGGCCCCGATCAGGCGGGCAAACTGGGTTTCGGTCTGAATTTTCTTGGGCATCAGGTTCAAAAGCCCGATGCGCAAGGGGCGAATATCCTGCCGTGCCGCTGCCGTGTCCGACATGACCATCACCCCCTCGCGCGAAAGGACGTCATAGGCGGGCAGCGTGGCGGGCAGTGTAATCGGCATGGGTTACTCGGGCAATTTCCGGGCGATCAGGTCTGTCAGATGGGCGCTGGTGCGGAGTTCTGCAACCTCCTCTGCCGTGACGGTCACGCCCCAAGTATTGGCCATCGCGGCATAGCGCGGCGCGCGGTGCGAGAGCGCCCGCGCATAAGTCCAGCGCACGAAAGCGTCCGGATCCACGCGGTCGGGGGCGTGGCCAGTCTCGGCCAAGTAGTCGGCCCAAGCGGCTGTCAGGAAATCGCGCTGGTAATACATGGGCTTGGGCGCGCGATCAAAGCGGCGGATCAGCTCGGCGGTATGCGCGTCAGACCCCTTGATCCAGACGGGCAGGACATGGGCCGCGAGGTCATTCATCAGCGAATCGTCGGGATCATAGGGGTTGACGACTTCGCAAATCGAGCCGCTCGTGTCGCAGACAAAGTTCTGATACCCATAAAGAGCATCAGCGCGGGCGATGAAATGGGCCGTGTCGCGCATGGCGGCAATCTCGGCGCTGCGGTGCTGGTCTTGGCGGGTCAGGTATTCATCGAAAGGCAGGCCACCTTTCGCCGGATCGCCCGGCTTTCCCAGATAAGTGGAAAGCGGGGCCAGATTGTCGAAGGTGATGTTGCTGGTGATGTAGACCGAATCGCTGAGCAGCAATTCGCGCAGAAGCGGCACTTTCATCGCTTCCAGCTTGAAATTATCGGCAATCAGCTCGCCCATGTAGCGCGTGCCGATACGGTAATCGACCGAGTAGTGAAACCAATCCCCCTGCGCGCGCAGCATGTTGGACAGGTGGGTTTTCCCAAGCCCTGACATGCCAAAGAGCATCAGGCGCTTGCAAGGCGCATTTCGCCAGCTTTGTGCGTCGGGATAGAGCATTTGGGACTCCGGGCAGCGTTGCCTTTGCCTAGCCAGTGGGGCCGGGCGGGTCAATGGGGCCAAAACAAAAGGCCCCACGGCTGTGCGTGGGGCCTTTCGGTGGATTGTCGAAGGTTTAGAAGCGGAAGCCCACACGCACCCCGGCACCGATGGCCGAATTGCTGCCAAAGGTGCTGCCCAGCGTCGTGCGCGCGCTGCCAAGGCGGGTATATTGCACACCACCGCTAATGGTCATCGCATCTTTGGTATAAGACACACCCACGCCGATCGAGTTGCGCTTGCCGATGGGGCCCAGATTGCTGGTGGGGTTGCCGTTGCCCGTATCATGCGAGATCGACACCGAGCCGGACCAGTTCTCATTGAAGCGACGCCCCACGCCCAAAGTATAAGTGACAGAGTCTTTCTGGTAGGCCACCAAGTTAGGCACGCCCGCGGGGCTGATGTTGAAGTCGGTCCAATCCACCCAGCGGATAGAGCCGAAAACCAGCGTGCCTTCGGCCACACCCGTCTGGAATTCCAGATTGACGGACTGCGGAATGTTGGTGCTGAACGTGCCCGCAAGGCCACCATTCACAGTGTGGTTGAAGGTGTGCTTGATCTTGCTCGAATAGGTCAGCGCTACGCGCATGGCGATTTCGGGACGCTCATAGGCGACGCCGAGCAAATAGCCAAAAGCCTGATCATTGGCCGCAACCATGTTGTAGCCAGCAGGCGGAACGATCGAAAGGAACACTTTGCCGCTGGTCCAAGACGAGCGCAAACCCGCATAAGCGCTGAAGCCATTGCCGAACTTGTAGCGCGCCACAGCGGTCAGCGTGGTATTGCTGATCTTGCCCGAAGAACGGCCCAGCGTGGTGCCCACAGGATACAGCACATCCGCCCCAAAGGGCTGGTCCACGATGACCGCATAGGACAATTGTTCGTTGATGTCAGCCTTGTAGGACACCGACCCGGTGAAGAAGGATTTCGAGATATTGCCAGTCGCGCCCGGCGCGGGCGGGATGACCACATTGCCCGACACTTTCGGCGCGCCATAGGTCGCGCCCACTTCCAGATAGCGCCCCTGCTGGAACAGGATGTTCATCGACTGGTTCGACCGCTCGATCCCGCCCGCAAAAGCGGGGGTGGCGGCAAGGGCCAACAGGCCTGCTGTCAAGGTATAACGCACGGAATTCTCCTCCCTGATCCCGACAAGCTGAATTTATCAGCTCTCGGCATATCTCAAGCAGGTTTACACATCGTTGTCATATCTGACGCGGGGTCACGATTCGGACCGACAGTGGATTGTGTCCCGGCTGCAACGCACATCACTCCGCCCGTGGCGTCAGCCGCGTGACCCCGACCGCCCCGCCGCGCGCCAGATTGGGGTCCAGCGTCATCGGGATGTACTCGCCACGCCGCCAAAGATCGCCCAGATCGTCGTAATGACGTGATAAAGGGTGGCCGGATTGACCTGTGGACAGAATGAACACAGACGCTTCCGGGTCGGCGAAATCATAGACCCCGCGATAGACAGCGCCATGGACATGGGCGAAGGGGTCCGGGTCGCGCCCGGCTGTCTGCGCGCGCATCAACGTATGATCCCCGCCCGAGGTGGATTGGCGGATATTCACGAAATGGCGCAGCATCGCCACATCACCCAACACTGCGTGCCTGTGCGTGGCCATATGCGCATCGCCCCAACGCCAGCTTTCAACTGCCTCGCCATAGCGCTCGGTCAGCCGCAGCAGCGCTTCATCAAGCGCGAGGATCGCCACTTCGGTGCAGGTTTCCGTGACCGAGGATTGCACGACATTGCACCACGCGCCCGCCCCGTCGGTATTGCGGAACACGCGTTCCAGAAACACGGGCTCGACATGGGTGAACAGGTCGGCAAGCGGCCCCAATTCGTCGCGGATCAGCCGGGCCTGCAAGGCGCGCATCCAAGCGGAATAGATCAGCGGCTCTGGCAGGTGTTCATTCATCTCGCCGTTCCAGTCTGCGAGCAAGCTCAGCGCGCGTTGACGCAGATGGGCGCGGGTGCCTGCGGGTGCGGCCTCGCCCGAGAACCATAGATCGGCGGCGATCAGCGGCAGCAATAGCCGCGCATCGGGGCTGACGGCATCAAGCTGGGCTTCCGTGAAACTGTCGGCGGTATGCACGCGCCGCGCCTGCATCAGGTTTTGAAACCGCGTGATGCGCTGGGTATCGCCCCAGTCGTGGCTGACATGCATCGGGAAGGGGCGGTCGAGCAATTTGTTGTTGGTATTGCCCAGAATACCGCTTTCGGGGTCCATGAAGCGGGGATTGGCGGCATAGGGCAGCAGGCCCAGCCACCGATTCTCGGCCATCCATCCGGCTGACGGCATCCGCCCCTGTGTCTGGTGGGCGGCATCGCGCCGGGGCATGTGGCCAACGGTTTGCAGCGCGATTCGGTCGCGCGTGGCCAGCATCAGGTTCTGGGCGGGTGCCACGAACAGTTCGCCTGCCTCCAAAGCGGCATCGATGGTTTGCGCGCGCATCAGGCGGAGTGCCGCGGTCATGGTCGTATCTGCCCCGGAAAGCGCTGTCCAAGACAAAGCCGCCACATGACCCGGCGGGGTGATCGTGCCCAAATCATACAGGCCCCCGGACAGGACCGGGCCATTTTGCGACCAGCGCAGGGTCAGCGTGACAGGGTCTTCGTCCTTGATGCGGATGATGGAGCCACGGCTGTCAAATTCGGCCCAGCCATCGGGCGTGCGGTAGCGCAGCGCGTTGTCGTGATCGAGTTCTTCGATGAAAATGTCGCTGTCATCCAGATAGGCCGAGGTGACGCCCCAGCCCAACGCCTCTGACCGGCCTGACAGGATGGCAGGGATACCGGGGATCGTGGCCCCGATCACGCCGCCCGTGGTCAGCTCCAACCGCGCCAGATACATGATCGCAGGGGCTGTCAGTTCCAGATGCGGGTCATTGGCCAAAAGTGACCCGCCCCCCGCCGCACGATTAGGGGCCGCAGCAAAACTGTTGGAGGCCCCGCCAAACGGGAAAGGCTGCACAGGCGAGAGCGGATCACGCGCTTGGGCCACGCGCGTGTCGGGCTGCACGCCCGGAAAGAGCGCTGCGAAATCTGGCAAGGCCATCATGCCCGCGCCCGGCGCATCCGGCAGGATGTCGCGCAGACGCGCATCGTCCAGCACCAGCGACATGCGCGCGCGCAAAACTTCGCGGGAAATCTGGCTGTTCAACTGGACCGACAGAACCTTCAGGATCGCGAGCGAATCTGCGGGCTGCCAGAGCGGGGTTTCGGCGTTGAACAGGAAAAACTCGGGCGCGCCCCTGCCCCGCGCGCGTTCTGCTGTCAGCGTCAGCCACGCGTTCACGCCATCGGCATAGGCCTGCAACGCGGCTTGAGTGTCGGTGTCTTGGGCGGCCACAGACTCGCGCGCGAGTGTGTAGATATCGAGCCTGCGCATCAATTCATCAATGCGCAGCGTGCGCCGCCCGAACATTTCCGACAGTCGCCCTTGTGCCGTGCGGCGCAGCATCTGCATCTGCCACAGCCGGTCCTGCGCATGGGCAAAGCCCAGCCCATAAAACACATCCGGGTCCGTGGACCCGAAGATATGCGGCACGTTATGGGTGTTGCGCACGATCTCGACCTCGGCAGTCAGGCCGGGCAGGGTGAAGTCTTCATTATAGTCGGGCAGCGAGCGCGACAGAAAGAAATAGAGCGTGACAAACACAAGCGCCCCCAAGCCCAACAGGGCCAAGGCAAGGATCACGAGCCATCGGAACAGCGTTACCATGAACACCACACGCTTGGTTGACGGGGGGATGCGACCTGTTACCTATTGTCTGTCCCGCGCAAGCGCAATCACAAGAATGAACCGGAGGGGCCAATGGCCAAAGTCGCATTTCTGGGTCTGGGGGTTATGGGGGGGCCGATGGCGCGCCATCTGGCAGCCAAGGGCCACAGCGTAACAGTCTATAATCGCACGACGGCAAAGGCCGAAGCCTGGGTCGCGGCCCATGGCCACAGCTTTGCCGCCACCCCGCGCGAGGCCGCTCAAGGTGCCGATTTCGTGATGGCCTGTGTCGGCAATGACGATGATCTGCGGCTGGTATGCACGGGCCCGGACGGGGCCTTTGGCGGCATGGCACCGGGGACGGTGTTTGTCGATCACACGACCGTTTCAGCGCAGGTGACGCGCGAGATGGCCGCCGCGGCGAGTGCCTTGGGCTTGGGCTTTGTCGATGCGCCCGTCTCGGGCGGGCAGGCGGGGGCGGAAAACGGTGTGCTTTCGATCATGTGCGGTGGCGCGCAAGCAGATTACGACCGCGCCGAGCCTGTGATGGCGGCTTACGCGCGCATTTCGCGACTGATGGGCGACAGCGGCGCGGGCCAGATCGCCAAGATGATGAACCAGATTTGCATCGCAGGCCTGCTACAAGGGCTGTCAGAGGCGCTGCATTTCGGCGAAAAAGCCGGGATGGATGGCCGTCAGGTGGTCGAGGTGATCAGTCAGGGCGCAGCCGGATCATGGCAGATGGTCAATCGGCACACGACAATGCTGGACGGAAAGTTCAATCTGGGCTTCGCGGTGGACTGGATGCGCAAGGACTTGGCCATTTGCCTCGCCACAGCCGATGAAATTGGCGCGCCTTTGCCCATGACCGCGCTGGTCGATCAATTCTACAAGGATGTGCAGAATATGGGCGGCGGGCGCTGGGACACGTCGAGCCTGATTGCCCGGCTGCGCAAGATGGGGGCGGCGTGATGCTTTATGCGCTTGGCCCGCATCAGCCACAGGTGCCCGAAAACGGCGATTACTGGGTCGCCCCCGGTGCGCATGTGATCGGCAAAGTGGTGCTGGCCGAGGGGGTCTCGGTCTGGTTCGGCTGCACCCTGCGCGGCGACAATGAACCACTGGTGATCGGTGCGGGTAGCAACATTCAGGAAAACTGCGTTCTGCATACCGATATGGGCTATCCGCTGACCATCGGGGAAAACTGCACGATCGGCCACAAGGCGATGCTGCATGGCTGCACCATCGGGGATGGATCGCTGATCGGGATGGGGGCCACGATCCTGAACAGCGCGCAGATTGGCCGGGGCTGTCTGATCGGCGCGGGCGCGCTGGTGACAGAGGGCAAGGTCATTCCCGACGGCGCGCTGGTCATGGGCGCACCGGGCAAGGTCGTGCGGATGCTCGACGCCGACGCGCAGGCGCGGCTTTTGCTGTCCGCTGCGGGCTACCGCGCCAATATGGCCCGCTTCAAGGCTGAGCTGCGGCCTTTGCCCTAGGCATGGCGATCCTGAACGCGACCTTGCCCTTTGCGCCGTGGATGCAGTCCGCAGGGCGCAAGCTGCCCGGCGTGATGCCGCTTGACCCCGCCGATTGGCTGCTCGTGACAGATGCCTATAGCGCCCAGATGACCGAGCGCGCGCGGCTTCTGGCCGAGCGCCAAGCCGATGTGCTGGCAGTCCTGCCACAGGCCGAAGCGGCCACAAGCGAGCTTTATGACATGGTTCTGCCGCGCTTGGCCGCGCTTGGCTTCACAATGGGACAGGACACGGCGACCCGCCCCGATGGTGTGACCGTGGCACTTGACCCCGCGCGCCCGCTCTGGACCCTTGGCCACCTGCTGCAAGAGGATTTCTGCATCCTGCAAAAACCCGAAGGTGCGGACGAGCACATTCTGACGGCGGCGGTCCTGTGCTTCCCGTCAGGTTGGTTCCTGCGGCAGAAACTCGGCAAGGCGCTTCTGCGCATCCATGCGCCTGTGGCCGCCTATGACCCTGCGATGGCCGCCCGCGTGCAGCGCATGTTCGACCTCATCCGCCCCGAACAGCCACTTTGGCGCGCGAACCTGCTGCGTCACGATGACCCAAAGCTTTATCATCCGCGCGAGGAATTCGTCACCCTGCTCAGCCAGCGCGACGGGCGCTACCTGCGCACCGAAAAGCAATGTCTGCTCAAGCTGCCGCAAACCGGGGCGGTCGTGTTCTCGATCCACACAGTCGTGGTGCCGATTGCGACGCTCGCACCCGAGCAGCAACAAGTCCTGTCAACCCTGATTAGGCACCACTGACGCAAGCAGGCTTTGGCGCACGCCCGGCGCGATGACTGGCCCGCGCAACTGCGCGGCCCGCGCCCGCAGCGCATTCGCCCGCGCCAAGCTCTGCGCGGTGATCGCGTCAATATCCGACCCGCCCGCAGCCATGCGCTGCACTTCGGCAATCGGCAGAAGGGATGGGGTCTGGCCTGTCGCTGCCTCTCGCTTGGGCAGGTCCGGCCCAGCCAGGCACGCGCCCAAGGCACTGGTCAGGACCAAAGGCAAAGCAAGACGATATAGGCGCAAAGCGGGCATCGGCAAAGGTCCAACGGGTACGCCCACAGATAGCGCCAAAGCGCGCGTCGGCGCAAGCATCTTGCACTTAAACGACGGGCGGGCGAAACCAAGGGCATGGCACGGACAAAGAATTCCTCTGGCGAAGTGACAGGCCCGCGCGTGCGCGCGGCGGCCCAGCGCCTGTTTGCCCGCTATGGCTATGCAGCCGTGACCATGCGCCGGATTGCCGCCGAAGTGGGGATGCAGGCCGGCGCGCTCTATCGCTACACGCCCGACAAGCAAGCGCTTCTGGTCGATCTGATGGAAGTGCATCTGACCGAATTGCTGGCCGCCCATGACGCGCTGCCCATCTGCCCCGATCCGCTGGCCGCTTTGGAGCAATTCACCCGCTTCCATATCCGCTTCCATGCCGCGCGGGTGGATGCTGTGTTCATCGCTTACATGGAACTGCGCGCGCTGGAACCCGCGAATTTCGCCCGGATCGAGGCAATGCGCCGCGCCTATGAAGAGCGGCTCGCCACAATCCTGCAAGCTGGGATCGCGGCAGGGCAGATGCACCTGCCTGACCCCAAACTGGCGGCCTATGCGCTGATTGCGATGCTGACAGGGGTCAATACATGGTATCGCGAAGGCGGTCGCCTGTCGCTGGCCGAGGTCGAGGCGATGTATTGCGCCATGGTCACGAAGGCCGTGGGGGCTTGAGTAAAGTTTCCAAACTGCCTGATTTTTGCGCAAACACGCATCCGCTTTTACAAGACGACCTGCCGTTAACCTGCTATTACAATGGCAATGCTACACATCGCCGCAGCACGGCGGGATAGGACAGGGAACTCAACATGACTTTGATGGCAACCGAACCCGGCTTCCGGGAAAACGTGGACATGATGTTCCAGCGCGCGGCCAGTTTTCTGGACCTGTCGCCCGGATTGGCCGAGAAAATCCAGATTTGTAACTCGACCTATACCGTGCGCTTCGGTGTGCGGCTTCGGGGCAAGATCGAAACCTTCGTGGGCTACCGCGCCGTGCATTCCGAGCATATGGAGCCTGTGAAGGGTGGTATCCGCTACGCCCCTGAAGTGCACCAGAACGAAGTCGAGGCATTGGCGGCGCTGATGACCTACAAATGCGCGCTGGTGGAAACGCCGTTTGGGGGGTCCAAAGGCGGCCTGTGCATCGACCCGCGCAAATATGAAGAGCATGAGCTCGAACAGATCACCCGCCGCTTCGCCTATGAACTGGCCAAGCGCGACCTGATCCACCCCGCACAGAACGTGCCCGCCCCCGATATGGGCACGGGCGAGCGCGAAATGGCGTGGATTGCCGACCAATATGCGCGGATGAACACGACCGACATCAACGCGCGCGCCTGCGTGACGGGCAAGCCGCTCAATTCCGGCGGGATCATGGGCCGGGTCGAAGCGACAGGGCGCGGGGTGCAATATGCGCTGCGCGAATTCTTCCGCCACCCTGCGGATGTGGCGCGCACGGGGCTGACAGGCAAGCTGGCAGGCAGGCGCGTTGTTGTGCAGGGCCTTGGCAATGTGGGCTATCATGCGGCCAAATTCCTGCGCGAAGAAGATGACGCGCAGATCATCGCCATCATTGAACGCGACGGCGCAATCCTGAACGACGCGGGGCTTGATGCGGACGCGGTGCGCGACTGGATCAAGGAGCATGGCGGGGTGAAGGGGTTTCCGGGCGCGGAGTATGTGGCCGATGGCGCAAGCGTGCTGGGGGCGGAATGCGACATCCTGATCCCGGCCGCGCTGGAAGGGGTGATCCATCTGGGCAATGTGGGCACGATCCGCGCGCCCTTGATCATCGAAGCCGCGAATGGTCCGATCACGGCGGGCGCGGATGCGGTGCTACGCGACCGGGGTGTGGTGATCATTCCCGATCTTTACGCCAATGCAGGCGGCGTAACGGTCAGCTATTTCGAATGGGTCAAGAACCTGTCCCATATCCGCTTTGGCCGGATGCAACGGCGCAGCGAAGAAGCCCATTCCATGCTGCTGGTTGAAGAATTGGAGCGGTTGTCTGCCGACAAAGGTCTGGGCTGGGAACTCTCGCCCGATTTCAAACGCCGCTTCCTGCAAGGGGCGGATGAGCTTGCGCTGGTGCGCTCGGGCCTGGATGACACGATGCGCAATGCCTATCAGTCGATTTCCGCCCTGCTTGCGCGCAGGCCGGAAGTGGGCGACTTGCGCACGGCGGCCTTTATCGTGGCAATCGAGCGTGTGGCGGCGAGTTACCGGGCGAAGGGGCTTTAAAGCAATTTCAGCACTAGCGCCTGCGCATTAGCTGAAATTGAGACAAAACAAGGACATAAGGGTTTTCGGTGTTTCAACGAAATACCGAAAAGCTTTAATCCACGAACGCCTTTTCCACGACATATTCGGCGGGGGCGCTGTTGGCGCCCTCGGTCAATCCTGCGGCTTCAAGGATTTTCTTGATATCCAGATTGAACGCGAGTGACCCGCAGACCATCGCGCGGTCATGGGCGGGGTCCAGGGGCGGGATGCCAAGGTCGGCAAACACTTTGCCCGATGCCAGATTGTCGGTCACGCGCCCCATATTGGCGCTCGGCTCGCGCGTGGTGGCGGGGTAGTAAAGCAACTTGTCGCCCACCAATTCCCCGATCAGCGGATCATCGGGCAGCGCCTCGATCAGGTTGCGGCCATAGGTCAGTTCAGCCACCTCGCGGCAGGTATGCATGACGATGACTTGCTCGTATTTCTCCCAGGTTTCCGGCTCGCGTAGCAGACTTGCAAACGGCGCAATCCCCGTCCCTGTGGCCAACATCCACAACCGTTTGCCCGGCAGAAGCGCATCCAGAACCAGCGTGCCCACAGGTTTGGGGCGCAGAATGATCTGCTCGCCCGGCTGGATATGCTGCAGGCGCGACGTCAGCGGGCCATCGGGCACCTTGATCGAGTAGAACTCCAGTTCCTCGTCCCAAGCGGGCGAGGCGATGGAATAGGCGCGCAAAAGCGGCCGCCCATTGTCGCCCATCAGCCCGATCATCACGAATTCGCCTGACCGAAAACGCAGCGACTGGGGCCGCGTACAGCGAAACGCAAACAGCCTATCCGTGTAATGCGTGACAGAGGTCACAGTCTGCGCATCGGGCAGCGTCGGTGTGGCCTTGGGGGCAGTCGTCGTCTGATCCATCTTGCCTGTCTTTCATGGGGCCGCACCACAGGTAGGTGTCAGCAAAAACTTACACAATGATCCAGATCAAGCACAAGCGCACAACGCGGCCCAAATCTGTGTCCTTGGAAGTTTGTCCCTTAGGTGATAATCACAGAACAGAAAAGCGGAAAAATGTTCCGATTTTCCGAAAATGGAGTGCCCCGTGACATTGGACTTGCTCGATCTGCGCATTCTGCATGAATTGCAACAAGATGCCGAACAATCGCTTGATGACATCGCGCGCAAGGTGGGATCGAGCAAGACGCCGGTCTGGAACCGAATCCGAAAATTGCGCAGCGCAGGTGTGATCACAGGGCAGACAGCGATTCTGGACCCCGAACAGCTTGGGCTGGAAGCGTGTTTTTTCGTGCTGATCCGCACATCCGCGCATGAACAGGACTGGCAAGCCCGTTTCTTGCGCGCCGTTCAGGCCCGCCAGGAAGTGCTGGAGGCGCACCGCCTTGCGGGCGATATCGACTATATCCTGAAAGTCCGCGTGCCCAATGCCCGCGCTTATGACCGCTTCTATCAGGCGTTGATTGCCGAAGTCAGTATCCACAATGTGACCGCCCTTCTGTCGATGGAAGAGATAAAATCTACGACAGTGCTGCCCCTTGACCATTTGCCCGCACAGGGCCGGAGGACCGTATGAAGTATCTGCCCCTTGTCTTGGCCTTGATTGCAACCGCTGCACAGGGCGCCGATGAGCCCCGGCTTTATGCCGTGACCGGGGTTGAAGCAGGCGATGCGCTGAACGTGCGCGAAACGCCCTCGCCCTCGGCCCCGGTCATCGGCACGCTTGCGCCCGGTGCCGTGATCGAAGTCACCGACCGCACCGCCACCCGCCGCTGGGGGCGCGTGAATACGGGCGAGCAGGCTGGGTGGGTGTCGATGCGGTTTCTGGAAGCGCAGGGCCGCCCGATTGACAACTACAACATGAAAGTTGGGATGCGCTGTTTCGGCACAGAACCTTTCTGGTCGCTTAGCTACGAAGCCGGGGGCGTGACCCTGTCGCAGATGGATACCGGCGACACCACCCTGACCGTCGAAATTGCACAGGACAGCGGCATCCCCGACGATCAGCGCCGGATGATTCGGCTGTCTGGCCCAGACGGTCCGGGCGTGGCTTATGTTGCCCAAGGGGAATGCTCGGACGGGATGAGCGACAGGCGTTATGCGCTGTCCATCGCGCTGATGGAAGGCCCCGCCACCCCTCTTCTGACCGGGTGCTGCACGCTTCAGCCTGCGGACTGACCCAAGGCCGCAAGCCAGCGCTGCACGCGGGCCTGATTGACGCCCAAGTCGGAATGACCGAAGCGGGCGCGGGCGAAGATCAGCAGCACCGCGCCATCCTCGGCCGGTTCCACCAACACGGATGTATAGTCAGGATAGCCCATCAGCCGTGTGCGGCTGACAAAGGTTATATGGCCCGACGCCACCGACCCCGCCAGAATCTGCGCGCCATCGGCCAGCGCCACATCGCGCACCCGCGCCGCCAGATCGGCGGGCTTTTCCGCGAAAAACGGCGGCAGCGCGTCGCCCCCCACCATCCGCAACAGGTAGAAATTGGGCGTCGCAGGCCGCGCGACCAGACGCGGGTCTTCGTGCCAACGGGCCGGGTCGCTGGGGGCCAGCCGGATATAGGCCATCAGCGCGCCCCCCAGAACCAGAGCAACAATCAGCGCGAGCTTGATCATGCCTTGGCCCCCTGCAATGCCTTGCAAAACAGGCAGATGATCTCCATGCCCAAATGCGCGCCCATGATGGCCGTGGCGCCGGTCGCGTCATAGGCCGGGTTCACCTCGACCACGTCGCCGCCTTTGAGGTTGATCCCTGACAGGCCCCGCATGATGACCGCGATCTGGTTGGGTGTCAGCCCGTTCCAGACCGGCGTGCCTGTGCCCGGTGCAAAACCGGGGTCGAGCGCGTCGATATCAAACGTCAGATAGGCCGGCCCATCGCCCACAATGTCGCGGATGCGCGCGGCAGTGGCCTTGGGGCCATCTTCGTGGACGGCAAAGGCGTCGATCACGTTCACGCCCAGATAATCCGCGCATTCCGTGCGGATGCCCACCTGCACGCAATGGTGCGGATCGACCAGTCCTTGCTTGACCGCCTTGTACATGAACGTCCCGTGATCGAGCCGTTCCGGGTCGTCATCGGGCCACAGGTCGGAATGGGCGTCGAACTGGATCACGCGCATCGGGCCAAACCGTTCGGCATAGGCGCGCAGGATGGGCAGCGTGATGTAGTGATCGCCCCCCAGCACCAATGACCCCGCGCCTGCGGCCAGAATCCCCGCGATATGGGCGTGAAGTGCGGCGGGAAATTCCCACAGCCGCCCGTAATCATAGGCCAGATCGCCGTAATCGATGATCGCGTGCTCGGTCAGCGGGTCAAAGCCCCAACCATAGGGCGGGTCATAGGTTTGCAGCGTGCTTGCTTCGCGCATGGCACGCGGGCCGAACCGGGTGCCAGAACGATTCGTGGTGGATTGATCAAAGCTGACCCCGGTCACGGCCAATTCCACGCCTGTCAGGTCCTTGGAGTAGCTGCGCCGCAGGAAGGACGTTGCGCCCCCAAACGCATTTTCAAACGAAAGCCCGCGCGGCAATTTGCGCGTATAGGCCGTGTCCACTTCACGGGCTGCATCTTCGAGGGCCATGTTGAACCTTTGCCTTTGTCTGGTGTTGGGCTAGCCATGACGTGCCGCCACAGAGACCGCAAGAGCCATGTATGAACCCGCCGGATATGATACCACACTGACCCCCGAAAGCTATTGGCACGCGACATGTCCGCCCGTCGTTTGCCCGCCGCTGAGCGGGTCGGCGCAGGCCGATGTGCTGGTGATCGGCGCTGGCTTTGCCGGGCTGAATGCCGCTCTGGAACTGGTCGAGCGGTTCGCCGCGCGCGTGATCGTGGTGGATGCCGCGCAGCCGGGTTGGGGCGCGTCGGGTCGCAATGGCGGGTTTTGCTGTCTGGGCGGCACAAAGCTGTCCAATACAGCAATCGCGCGGCATGTGGGGCAAGCGGGGCTTCGCGCGTGGCAGGACTATGAAGCCGCAGCGATTGAGCGGGTGCGGAATAATCTGGACCGCTACAGGATCGACGCGCAGGCCTCAGAGCAAGGCGAATTGCTGCTGACCGACAGCCCCCGCGCGCAGGCGCGGCTGACGGGCGATGTGTGGGACGCGGAAGCCCTCGCCGCGCGGGGGCTTGCCACGGCGGTCTATCGCGCAGGGCGCTATGTGGCCGATGGCTTCGGGCTGCACCCTTTGGCCTATGTCACGGGTCTTGCGCGGGCGGCTTTGGGTGCAGGGGTCACAGTCTGTGGGCAGACGCAGGTGACAGCGCTTCAGGCGGTCGGCGATGGTTGGCAGGCCACGACACCGCACGGCACGATCCGCGCGGCCCGCGTGCTGGTGGCCACGAATGGCTATACGGATGAACGCCTCGTGCCATGGCTTGCCCGCCGTTTGGTGCCTGCGATTTCCAATATCCTTGTCACGCGGCCGCTGTCGGATGCCGAAATCGTGGCGCAAGGATGGACGCGCACGCTCATGGCCTATGACGCGCGCTTCATGCTGCATTATTTCCGCCTGCTGCCCGACCGCCGCTTTCTGTTCGGCGCACGGGGTGGGCTGTCTTTTGCGGCACCCTCGGTCACGGCCTTCGGGCGCCGGTCGCGGGCCGAGTTCGATATGATCTTCCCCGCCTTCGCGCAGGCGCAGACCGAGTTCGCGTGGAACGGGTTGGTCTGCCTGACCACCAGCGGCGCACCGTTCATCGGGCCTGTGCCGGGGGTGTCCGGTCTGTGGCTCGCGATGGGTTGGCATGGCAACGGCGTTGCCGCGGCAAGCGAGGGCGGTCGGCGCGCGGCGCAAGCGCTAATCGGCGGGGGTGATACGCGCCCCGCCCTTGTCCGACGCGCGCCCCCGCAAGTTTACCTGCCGCGCAAATGGGCGCTGAGGGCTACGATGGCGTTCGGCGCGCTGGCGGATGGCCGCTTGAAACCAAGGGCTTAATCCGTCTTGCGCCCCTCGATATGCTTGCGCAGCTTGGAGCGGCCCGGTTTCTTGCGGTCCTTGAACGGGTTCTGATCCGCCTGCGATCGCATGAAAATGCGGATCGGTGTTCCCGGCATGTCGAAGTGATCGCGCAAGCCATTGATCAGATAGCGCGAATAGGAGGCCGGCAAATCGTCCGGGTTCGAGCATTTGACCACGAAGCCCGGTGGCCGCGTCTTGGCTTGCGTCATGTAGCGCAACTTGATCCGCCGCCCGCCGGGCGCGGGGGGCGGGTGGCTTTCGATCATGGCACCGAGCCACTGGTTCAGCCGCGCGGTGGGGATACGCCGGTTCCAGACCTGATGCGCGCGGATGATCGCGGCATGCAAGCGGTCCAGCCCCTTGCCCGTCTTGGCGGAAACTGTGACCAGCGGCGCGCCGCGCAACTGGGGCAGCAGCTTCTCGAACGATTCGCGCAAGACTTTCAGCTTGTCCTGCTTTTCGTCCTCAAGGTCCCATTTGTTGACCGCGATCACGACCGCGCGCCCTTCGGTTTCGGCGAAATCCGCGATCCGCAGATCCTGCGTTTCAAAGGGGATGGCCGCGTCCAGCAGCACCACCACGACTTCGGCGAACCGCACGGCGCGCAGCCCATCGGCCACGGATAGCTTTTCCAGCTTTTCGGTGACCTTGGCCTTTTTGCGCAGCCCGGCCGTGTCGAAAATCCGCACGGGCGTGCCCATCCAGTCCGTCCTCAGCGAAATCGAATCGCGCGTGATCCCGGCTTCCGGCCCGGTCAGAAGGCGATCTTCACCGATGATCTTGTTGATCAGCGTGGACTTGCCCGCATTGGGCCGCCCGATCACGGCCACTTGCAAGGGGCGTAGGGCAGTGGGGGCGAAGCTGGGGGTGTCGTCATCTTCGCCCAACTCTTCGGGCAGATCGAGGTCCACTTCGGGCGCATCCGCTTCGGCCTGTTCCTCGAATTCCTCGGCGAAGGGGCGCAGGATGTGGTAGAGTTCATCCATCCCCTCGCCGTGTTCGGCCGATAGCCGCAGCGGCTCGCCCAAGCCCAAGCCATAGGCGTCGATCACGCCTGCATCGCCTGCGCGCCCTTCGGCCTTGTTCGCGGCCAGGATCACACGATCCGCCCGCCTGCGCAGGATTTCCGCGAAAACCTGATCGGTGGGCGTGATGCCCGCGCGGGCATCGACCACGAACAGGCAGATATCGGCCATGTCCACCGCGCGCTCGGTCAGCCGCCGCATCCGGCCTTGCAGGCTGTCATCGGTCACATCTTCGAGGCCCGCTGTGTCAATCACCGTAAAGCGCAGATCGCCCAAGCGCGCATCGCCTTCGCGCAGGTCGCGCGTGACACCGGGCGTGTCATCGACCAGCGCCAAACGCTTGCCCACAAGGCGGTTGAACAACGTCGATTTACCCACATTGGGCCGCCCGACGATGGCGAGTGTGAAGCTCATCTGCTTCCTCCGACAAATGGCGATGGCCCCGCGCGGGGGCCATCGAGAAAGAGACTGGACCAGCAGATCAGCGGAATGCCACCAACTGCCCGTCACGTGTGACCACATAAAGCCGCCCGCCCACGACAATCGGGGCGACAGCCGCACCCGAGCGCAGCGGCACTTCCCCCGTCATCGCGCCCGAGACCGGATCAAAACTGCGCAGCACGCCGTCCCCCGAGCCGACAATCAACCGCCCACCCGCCAGAACCGGGCCATAATGCGGGAAAATCTGCGCGCGGCGGCGCTCGCGAATTTCAGTGTAAAGCGGCAAGGGCTGTGACCAGATCAACGATCCGTCCGACGCATTCAGCCGGATCAGGCGGTTGCGGTCAGACAGCAGGAAAACCGACCCGCCCACAGGCCAGACCGGGCCATAAGCGGCTTCCATCGCAGTCCAGATCGGGCGACCATCAAGACGGCTCAGCGCCATCACGCGGCCTGACTGGTTGCCCACATAGATCGTATCGCCCTGCACAACGGGATCGCCCGTCACATCGGTGACACTGGCATAGGCGACACCAATCCGCGTTCCCGCGACAATCGCTTTCCAGTTTGTCTGACCTGTCGTGCGGTTGACCGCGATCAATTCGCCTGCCGAGGTCGGGAACACCACCAGATCACCCACCAGCGCAGGCGCAGCCCCACCCACCATCGCGGCGGGGGAAGGGGTTCCCGCAACGGCCCAATCGGTCTTGCCCGTCGCGGCCTCCAAAGCCCAGGCGCCGCTATGGGCGTCGACCACAAAGACGCGCTCGCCTGCCACTGTCACCGGGGCCGTCACAGGCGCATCAAACCGTTTGGCCCAGATCGTCGCCCCTGTGCGCAGATCGAGCGCGTGGACAAAGCCATGAGCGGACGACACATAAAGCCGCCCGCCCGCCACCGTCAGCCCCCCACCCGACACCAGTTCCGGGTTGCGCGTGCCTGCGGGCGTCAGATCGACGCTCCAGGCCACGGCCCCGTCAGGGGTTACAGCGGTCACGCGGGCCAACGCGTCGAGCGTGTAGATCAGCCCGTTTGCGGCCACAGGTTCCGCTGTGATCCGCACGCGGCGCGTTTCGCCCTGCCCGATGGGCACGGACCAAAGCTGCTGCATCGCGCCATTGAAAGCCGGATGGGTCAGGCGCGTATTGGCGCTTCCCAGTCGGTGCGTCCATTCGGCATTGGCCACAGGTGCGGGCAGGGAAATCGGCTGCGCGCGATTGGTGGGCGCGTCAGCCGCGCTTTCCGAAAACGCGGCACGCAACGGGAAGCGCTCTCCTTCCAGAATGAAGGGGCGCTGACAGGCCGCCAGAAAACCGACAACCAAAACAAGGCTCGCACAGGTCCAGAGTTTCACCGCGTGCTCCTATCACTTTGGCCCGAGGGTGGAATTGCCCGCGCGGCACCTGCAGCTTGCATCAATTTGCACCTTGCCCCGCACCAAGAGCAAGCGTCAACTGCGCGATGCGCCGACGCAACCCGTCGGACACATCGGCCTGTTGCTGAAGATCGGTCAGCACAGCCAGCGCGTCGCTGGTTTCGCCCGCTTCCAGATGCAACAGCGCAATCTGTTCCAGCGCGAGCGGGCGAAAGGGCTGACCGGGCTGGGCCAGACGGTCGAGAGTATCGCGCCGCTCGGCTGCGGGCAAATCGCTGCCAGCGGCGATCACGTGCTTGAGCGCCGCAAGCTGGCGGTAGCTTTCCGGCAGGGCTGCATCGTTTGATGCAGCCAACAAAGCCGCAAGTGCGGCGTCGCGGTTGCTTTCAAACAATTGGCCTGCCCGCATCAGGTTCAAAAGCCCACCCTGCGCGCCCGAAGCCGGAATGGTTTCCAAAGCGGCCAAACGAGCGGCCGGTGTGTCACGGTCGAGCGCCGCCAGGACTGCATCACCAAAGGCCTGTGCCGAGGCGCGGGCAGATGCCTTGCGCCATTCGTTCCACGCCGCCCCACCCACGATAAGCACAACCGCCAGAACCACGATCCAGCCATAGCGGCGGATGAGCGACAGTGCTTGGTCGCGCCGTAACTCCTCGGTCACTTCGTTGATGAAACTGTCTGGGTTGGACACGTGCACACTCCGTTAAGTCATCCTGTCTTATCCTGAAAACGGCTGGATTGCCAAGCCCCGCGACATAAATGGGCGTTTGGCAATCGGAAAGCCGCCCGAAATGTTAACGCCATAAACATTGCTTGTGATTTCTTGTGTGAAAGAGTAATCTGAACTGGTCAGTTTACCGTATATTGTCATAGCTCAACTCCCGGAAAGTCCTGTCATGCGCTTGCTTCCCCTTTTCACCGCCCTTTTGGTGACAGCTGCGATTTACCTTGCTGTCATGGAGCGCTCTGCGCTCTTGGGCTTTGCGGGTGTTGTCGCCGCAGAAAGCACGCCTGCTGACGAAAGCACACCGGAAAGCCCCATGGTGCGGGTTCTCGCGACTGTGTCCACGGCGCAACCGGTGGATAATAGTATTGTGCTGCGGGGGCGGACCGAAGCGGCGCGGCATGTCGACATTCGCGCCGAAACCTCGGGGCTGGTGATTTCCGAACCCTTGCGCCGGGGCAGCCGTGTGAAGGCAGGCGATCCCGTCTGCGAACTCGCCCCCGGTGTGCGCAAGGCAGCGCTTGACGAAGCCCGCGCGCGACTGGCCGAAGCCGAAATCGCCTATCGCACGGCTACGGGCTTGTCCGAAGGTGGCTTTGCGAGTGAACAGCGCCTGACTACTGCGCGCGCGGCACTGCAAGGGGCACAGGCCGGGGTCGAGCGCGCGGTTGAGGAATTGGCCCGGCTGGTCATGCACGCGCCGTTTGATGGTATCCTCGAAAGCGACACCGCTGAATTGGGCAGCCTGCTGCAACCGGGTGGGCTGTGCGCAACGCTGATCCAGATGGACGAAGTGCGGCTGGTGGGTTTCGCCACGGAATTGCAGGTCGATTTGCTGGACGTGGGCAGCGCCGCCGGCGCGCGGCTGGCATCTGGGCGAGAGGTCTTGGGCCAGGTCAGCTTCATCGCGCGCGCCGCCGACCCGCAAACCCGCACGTTCCGCGTGGATGTAACAGTGCCAAATCCCGACCTGTCCATCCGCGCCGGGCAAAGCGCCGATATCCTGATCGCGGCGCAGGGCCAGACTGGTCACTTGCTGCCCGCTTCTGCACTGACCCTGAACGACCGGGGCCAGATCGGGCTGAAACTTGTGGATGACGCAGGCATTGTCAGTTTCGCTCCTGTCACCATTCTACGCGACACGCCCAACGGCATGTGGTTGGGCGGCCTGCCTGAGCAGGTGACGGCGATCATCGTCGGACAGGAATTCACCCGCGACGGGGCGCGCGTGGCCGTTACGCTGCGCGAGGATATAGGGGCCGCAGAATGATCGGACTTGTAAGCTGGGCTGCAACGCGCGCCCGCATGATCCTTGCCCTTGTGGTGATGACGCTGGGCGCGGGCGCAATGGCCTATTTCAGCCTGCCCAAAGAGGGCGAGCCGGATATCGAAGTTCCGGCGGTTTTCATCTCGGTCCCCTTCCCCGGCATTTCGGCCGTCGATGGCGAAACCATGCTGGTCCGCCCGATGGAAGCGGAACTGGCGGATCTGGATAACCTCAAGAAACTGAGCGCGTTTTCGGCTGATGGCTATGCGGGCGTCGTGCTGGAATTCGAATTCGGCTGGGACAAGACTGCGACTTTGGCCGATGTCCGCGACGCCATGAGCCGCGCGGAATCGCAATTCCCGGCGGGTTTCGAGAAGTATTCGATCAACGAGATCAACTTCTCGGAATTCCCGATCATGATCGTGGCCGTGTCGGGTGATGTGTCAGAGCGCGTGCTGACGCAGACCACGCGCAGCCTGCAAGACCGGATCGAGGGGCTTGGATCGGTTCTGAAAGCCGACATCGCAGGCGAGCGCGATGAGATGGTCGAGGTGCTGATCGACCCGCTGAAGCTGGAAGCCTATAACGTCACCGCAGGCGAATTGATCCGCGTCGTGACCCAGAACAACCGCCTTGTCGCCGCTGGCGAAGTGGAAACCGAGGCAGGCGCTTTCGCAGTCAAAGTTCCGTCCAGCTTCAAGGATGTGCAGGACATCTACCGCCTGCCCGTCAAGGTGAATGGCGATTCGGTTGTGACCTTGGGCGATCTGGCCGAAATTCGCCTGACATTTGCCGACCGCACCGGGACGGCGCGCTTCAACGGCGAAACCAACCTTGCCATTCAGGTGGTCAAGCGCAAGGGCTTCAACGCCATCGACACGGCGGCACAGGTGCGCGCGGCCATCGACGCGGAACGCGCCTCTTGGCCCGCCGATTTGCAGGCCGCCGTGCATGTGACGACCGCGCTCGACACGTCGGGCGAGGTGGGGGACATGGTTGCACAGCTCGAAGGCTCGGTGCTGACCGCGATTGCGCTGGTGATGATCGTCGTTCTTGGCGCGCTGGGCACACGGTCGGCGCTGCTTGTGGGTTTTGCGATCCCGGCCTCGTTCCTGCTGTGCTTCATCCTTCTGGGAGTGATGGGCGTGGCGGTGTCCAATATCGTGATGTTCGGCCTGATCCTCGCCGTGGGTCTGCTGGTGGATGGTGCGGTCGTGGTGACGGAATATGCCGACAAGCGTTTGGCGGCAGGCGACGCGCCGATGAAAGCATATGTCCGTGCTGCGCAGCACATGTTCTGGCCTGTGATTTCGTCTACGGCGACCACGCTTTGCGCCTTCCTGCCCATGTTGTTCTGGCCCGGTGTGGCGGGTGAATTCATGGGAATGCTGCCTGTCACGCTGATCTTCGTGCTGGCCGCATCGCTGGTTGTCGCGCTGATCTTCCTGCCCGTTGTCGGGGGACTGAGTGCGCAACTGTCGCACTGGATTGAACGCACGAGTGGGGCGCTGCGGGCTTGGCCGCTTGCATTACGCGTGACACTTGTCGGCGCGGCGGGGGGGCTTGCGTTTCTGGGCGTGATGAAAGTGCTCAATCCCGGCTATCTGCTGGGCGGCACGACCGGCGCGCAATCCTTCGTCCAAATCCTGCCCGGTGTGCTGCTGTTGGCTTTGGGCGGCTTTGGCCTGGCCTTGAGCCTTGGCGCGGTCAAACCGCTGCCCAAACCCCGCAAGATCGACGCCAAGCGCAAATATTCACCCGCAGGTTGGTTGATGAAGCTGATCGTGGGTAACCCGGTCATGCCGGTCCTGACCATCGTGGCCGTCATGGTCTTTGTCGGCGCGACATTCCAGTATTACGGCCAGAACAATCGCGGTGTGGAATTCTTCGTGCAGACCGAGCCCGAGCGCGGGATCATTTATGTGCGCGCGCGCGGCAACCTGTCGCTGACCGAAAAAGACGCGCTGTTGCGGCAGGTCGAAGCCGTGACGATGGCGCAGCCCGGCATACAGAATATCTTTGCCTTCGCCGGGCAAGGGGGGCTGAACACCAATACCGGCGGCGGACAGGCCCCGCGCGATGCGATCGGGCAAATTCAGTTCGAGCTGGACGACTGGCGTGTGCGGGCAGGTGATCCCGAGATGCGCGGACAAGTCATTCTGGACCAACTCGCGGCTGATCTGGCCCTGATACCCGGCATCATTACTGAATTTCTGATGCAATCAGGCGGCCCCGCCGCAAGCAAACCAGTGCACTTGCGCCTGACTGGCACGGATTTCGATGTGCTCAGCGCGGCAGTCGAGACTGTGCTGACCCAGATGCGCAGCGAGCCGGGTCTGTTTGACCTGGAGGATTCACGCCCCATTCCCGGCATTGACTGGCAGATTGATGTCGATACCGAGATGGCAGGCCGCTTTGGGGCAGATGTCGCCACGATTGGCGGCATGGTCCAGCTTGTCACGCGCGGGCTGGTGTTGGACCAGATGCGCGTCGATACGTCCGACGACGAGATCGACATCCGCGTGCGCCTGCCCGAAGGGGACAGGCTGCTCTCAACCCTCGAAACGCTGCGGGTGCAGACGCAATTCGGGCTGGTGCCTTTGTCGAACTTCATCACCACGCAACCTGTGGCGCGGGTGGGACAGATCGACCGCATGAACCAGCGCCGCTATTTCGACGTGAAAGCCGATGTGCGCCCCGATCTGGTGCGAATCGTGGACGGCGCGGGCGTTACGGTCCGCGTGGTGCCCCGCGCGCAGACAGTTTTGCGCGAAAATGCCCCCGGCAGCGAGGCTTTCGCCCGTGCTGAAGCCACCTTGGCAGAGGTCGCCGCGAATGCCTGGACCTTGATCCCGATTACCGCGACCGAGCGCATCGACGTGCTGACGGCATGGCTGACCAGTGCGCAACCGCTGCCTGCCGGGGTGGATTGGGAATGGACGGGCGAGCAGCAGGACCAGCAAGAATCGCAACAATTCCTAACGGTTGCCTTCAGCGCCGCGCTCGGCCTGATGTTCGTGATCTTGCTCACGCAGTTCAACAGCTTCTATAATTCGGTGCTGGTGCTGCTCGCTGTGGTTCTGTCCAGTGCAGGCGTGCTGATCGGGATGATCGTGATGGACCAGACCTTCTCGGTCATCATGACCGGGACAGGGATCGTGGCTCTGGCCGGGATCGTGGTGAACAACAACATCGTGCTGATCGACACATATCAGGGCTATGCGCGGATCATGCCGCGGATCGAAGCGATCATCCGCACGGTCGAGGCGCGGCTGCGCCCCGTTCTGATGACCACGATTACGACGATGGCCGGTCTGACGCCGATGATGCTGGGTCTGTCGGTCGATTTCGTGAATGGCGGCTATTCCATCGACAGCCCGACGGCTTTGTGGTGGAAGCAGCTTGCGACCGCCGTTGTGTTCGGGCTTGGCGTGGCCACGATCCTGACGCTTTTGCTGACCCCCGCGCTTCTGGCGCTGCGCGTCTGGATTGAGAAAGGCGCCTATCGCGGCGCGCTGGGCCTGCGGCGGCTGTTGTCGGCGCGCGGGTCGCGGCTGCGGCAGGATCGGGCACTGGAACGGCAATTGGCCGGGATCAAAGGGGCGGAATTGATCTGGGATGCGCCAGAACCCGTGGCGTCACCCCCCGCCGAGATGCCTGAGCTTCCGCCCGCAGCTCCCCTGCCTTTGCGGGCGGCGGAATAAAAAACGGCCCGTAGCGTTGCGGGCCATTTTTCTTGTGAGCCCGATCAGCGCAGGATCGAGCGTCCGGCATAAATTGCTGTCTCGCCCAGCATTTCCTCGATACGGATCAACTGGTTGTACTTCGCCAGCCGGTCCGAGCGCGCAAGCGAACCGGTCTTGATCTGACCGCAATTCGTGGCCACGGCCAGATCGGCAATCGTCGCATCCTCTGTCTCGCCCGAGCGGTGCGACATCACGCAATTCATCCGCGCGCGATGTGCCATATCAACCGCCGCCAGTGTTTCGGTCAGCGTGCCGATTTGGTTGACCTTCACCAAGAGCGCATTGCCGCACCCTTTGGCGATGCCTTCGGCCAGACGCGCAGGGTTGGTGACGAACAGATCGTCGCCCACCAGTTGCACCTTGCCGCCCAGCTTGTCCGTCAACAGCTTCCAGCCATCCCAGTCATCTTCCGAGCAGCCATCTTCGATGCTGATGATCGGATAATCGGCGACCAGACCGGCCAGAAAATCGACATTCTCGGCCGGGGTCAGGGACTTGCCCTCGCCTACCATTTCATACTTGCCGCCTTTGAAATATTCGGTCGCGGCGCAGTCGAGGGCGAGGTAGATGTCCTCGCCGGGCCGGTAACCTGCTTTTTCAATGGATTTCAGGATGAAATCCAGCGCATCGCGGGCAGAAGACAGGTTCGGCGCAAAGCCGCCCTCGTCGCCGATGCCCGTGGACAGACCCGCCGCCGAAAGCTCTTTCTTGAGCGTATGGAACACTTCCGACCCCATGCGCACGGCGTCGCGGATATTGCCCGCGCTGACCGGCATGATCATGAATTCCTGAATGTCGATGGGATTGTCGGCATGTTCGCCGCCATTGATGATATTCATCATCGGCACCGGCAGCAGGCGGGCCGAGGTGCCACCCACATAGCGGTAGAGCGGCTGGCCCGTGGCGTCTGCGGCGGCCTTGGCGATGGCCATCGACACGCCAAGGATGGCATTCGCGCCCAGACGGCCCTTGTTGGCTGTCCCGTCCAAGTCGATCATCGCATGGTCAATCGCAACTTGCTCGGTAGCGTCAAAACCCACCAAGGCCTCGGCCAGTTCTCCATTGACCGCTGCAACTGCCTGCAAAACGCCTTTGCCCATATAGCGGGACTTGTCGCCATCGCGCTTTTCGACCGCCTCGTGTGCGCCGGTCGAAGCCCCCGACGGGACCGCCGCGCGGCCCATCGTGCCATCTTCGAGCACGACATCGACTTCTACTGTCGGGTTGCCCCGGCTGTCCAAAATCTCGCGGCCGACAATATCAATGATCGTGGTCATGGTCCCGTCCTGTTCTGACACTTTGCCGCAGTCTATACCGCGCCGGACCCGCTCTGGCCAGTGGGGTTAGCCCCGCGCGCGCAGGCGTGCCTCGCGCCACCATGTGAACAGGCCTGCGCCCACGACCATCGTGGCCCCAAGCAGCATGATCGCGTCGACTTGTTCGCCGAAAATGACCAGCCCGACGACCAGCGCAAACACGATCCGCGTGTAGCGAAACGGTGTAACAAAGGACAAATCGCCCACGCGCATTGCGGCCACCAGCGCAGAATAAGACAAGACGCCAATCCCCAAAGTCAGCACGTAAATTATCGAAGTCATTGCGTCGGGCAGGATCAAAGGGGTGCGCATCGCGGCCATCAGGAACAGCCCCGCCGGCACGAGCATCGCAAAGGCCCAGGTCGAAATTTGCGCGCTGCTGATATTGCGCGGCACAAGCCGGGTGGAGACATCGCGCCCGGCCAAGCCCAAAACACCGATGATGGCGAAAAGCGATGCGGGTTCGAACCCCGCTGTGCCCGGTCGCACGATCAGCATGACGCCGGCAAAGCCCACGGCAATCGCAGACCAACGCCGCCAACCGACTTTTTCGCCCAGAAACAGCACAGCGCCGAGCGTGACGACAAGCGGCGTTGCTTGCAGAATGGCCGAGGCCGTCGCAAGGCTTGCCAGCACGAAGCTAAGGACAAAGCCGATCGTGCCCACCAATTCGCACAAATTGCGCACCATCACCGGGCGGGTGAGCAGCGCGGGCGACAGGATTTGCCCGCCCGCGCGGTGCGCCTTGGTGCCGAACACCACCGCCCCGCCAAGGCCCAGCATCAGCAGGATTTGACCCACCGGGATCGCATCGGCCATGATCTTGATGAACATGTCCTCGATGGCGAAGCCAAACATGGCCAAAGTGATGAAAAGCGCGCCGCGCAGATTGTCGGTCACTATCGTGCCTTTCGGGGTTTCGCGGTGCAGGGCTAACGAAACTGCCCCGCTTTGAAAAGCCGAAAACAGAGCGACCTGCTGGGAAAGGAAATGGTGGGCGATAACGGATTTGAACCGCTGACATCTTCGATGTGAACGAAGCGCTCTACCGCTGAGCTAATCGCCCCCGTGCGTTACCTAGTCGCTGTTGGCACAGGGCGCAAGAGGCTTTTGCACGGCGTCAGATCACGACACGGCTGACCATGCCACCCGGATGGCGCTGCACCGCGCCCATCAGTTCCAGCGTAACCAGCGCGGGCGAGATTTGCGAGGCGGGCAGCCGCAAGTCGCGGATCAGTTGATCTTCGGGCATGGGCGTTGGCCCAAGCTTGGCCAAGATCTGCACATCGAGCGCATCAGCCTGCATATCGGGTCGGGCTTGGACAGCTACAGGCTGCGCCGGGGCGGGGCGCGCATCTTGCAGACGGGTCAGCACTTCGAGCACATCATCGACACAGCGCACCAGTGTCGCCCCGTCGCGGATCAGCAGGTTACAGCCGCCTGCGCGCCCATCGACAGGATGGCCGGGCACCGCGAGCACCTCGCGCCCCAGATCGGTTGCGTCACGGGCGGTGATCAGGCTGCCGGATTTCTCGGCTGCTTCCACGACGACCACAGCCAGCGCAAGGCCCGCGATGATCCGATTGCGGGGCGGGAAATGGCGCGCTTGGGGGTAAAGGCCCATGGGCTGTTCGGAAACCCGTAGCCCCTGATCCGCAATCGCTGCGGCAAGAACGGCGTTTTCTGTGGGATAGATGACATCCACGCCACCGCCCATTACCGCAATCGTGCCCGTTTTCAGACTGGCCTGATGCACCGCCGTATCAATCCCGCGCGCGAGGCCCGAGACAGTCGTATAGCCCGCCTGCCCCAGCCCTTCGGCCAGAATGCGCGCCATGCGCGTGCCGATGCTGGAAGCATTGCGCGCGCCCACCAGCGCCACGATCGGTTTCAGGATCGGGCCGCGCTGGCCCATGCACCACAGGATTGGGGGCGCATCGGACAGGGAGGCAAGCGTGGCGGGATAAGCGTCGGTGCCCAGACACAACATGCGCGCCCCTTTGGCGCGGGCAAGGTCCAGTTCGGTGTGCGCGCGGTCCAGCGAACACACCGCGTAATCTGTCACACCTGCGGCTTGCGCGACCTTTGGCAAAGCTTCCAGCGCTGCGAACGCGCTGCCATGCTCGGCCATCAACCGCCGAAACGTCGTGGGCCCAACACGGGGCGAGCGAATGAGACGAAGCCAGTTCAGCCTGTCCTCTTCCGACTTGGGTGGGGTGAAGGGTGGGTGAGAAGAAAACATGTCTTTCGCCATCCTGCGCCTCGTCTCATTCTTTTCTCAGAATGTCCCGAACTGGTTAAAGACCCGTAAAGATTCACGGTCCCAACAGAAAAATCACTGCTTCGCGCGATTTTTCTTTTGCCCCTCGGCCAGCAGGCTGCGCAGGCGCGCTTCGCGGACCAGCGCAGCTTGCAAGTCTATGACATGCGCCACGTGTTGCTCTGCCATATACAATGTCAGCCAAGGCGCATTGACGCGCGCCAAGTCGTAAATCGCGTCGCGCGTAAAGGCGCGCGCGTTCCCCGAAAAGCGTCAGCGTGCGGATTTCAATGCCTTCGGGACATTCGCGCAGACTGACGATGTAGCGCGCGCCATAGAACAATATCCCCCACAGCATCAGCCCAAGCCCAACAGCCAAGGCCAGAGCGCCAACGGTGTGGTCGTCGCCAAGTATTTCCGCCATAACTGGGACAAGTGCGAGCGTTCCAGAGCATCCGGTCAGAAGCACAACCCGATACCGCCGGCGACCGCGCCGGGCATCAAGCAAGACATCCGGCGCGGGCGTGCCCATGTCTCAGCCCCCGGCCCCGCCGACAGTCAGCCCGCCAATCAACAGCGTCGGCTGACCTACGCCCACAGGCACCCATTGCCCGGCCTTTCCGCAAGTGCCCATGCCCGGATCAAGTGCCAGGTCGTTGCCCACAGCGCGGATTTTCGTGAGCGCCGTAGCCCCGTCGCCGATCAGCGTGGCCCCCTTGATCGGTACGCCCACTTTGCCATCCTTGACGCGATAGGCTTCGGTGCAACTGAACACGAATTTGCCGTTGGTGATATCCACCTGCCCACCGCCGAAGCCCACAGCATAAATTCCGTCCTTCAGATCGGCCAGAATATCGGCGGGGTCCACTGTGCCGCCCTGCATATAGGTGTTGGTCATGCGCGGCATCGGCGCATGGGCATAGCTTTCGCGCCGCCCGTTGCCCGTGGGGGCCACGCCCATCAGGCGCGCATTCTGGCGGTCCTGCATGTAGCCCACGAGGATCCCGTCCTCGATCAGGACATTGCGCGCCGATGGCGTGCCTTCGTCGTCAATGCTGATGGAGCCGCGCCGGTCTGGGATCGTGCCATCATCAAGCACGGTCACGCCGGGCGCGGCAATCCGCTGGCCCAGAAGCCCCGCGAAGGCCGAGGTCTGCTTGCGGTTGAAATCCCCCTCCAGCCCATGCCCAATGGCTTCGTGCAGCAGAATACCGGGCCAACCGGGGCCAAGCACCACATCCATGACCCCGGCAGGCGCAGGTTCGGCGGACAGGTTGACGATGGCGATGCGCAACGCCTCTCGCGCCATCGGCTGCCAAGTGGCGGGGTCCATGAGGCTATCCAGCCCCGTGCGCCCGCCGCCGCCCGCACTGCCAGATTCGCGCCGCCCATCCTGTTCCACGATCACGGACAGGTTGAAGCGCGCCATGGGCCGCACGTCGCGCAGGCGCGTGCCTTCGGGGCGCAGGATTTCGACTTGCTGGTGGGACGCGGCCAACGACACCGACACTTGCACCACGCGCTTGTCCAAGCCGCGCAGGTAGTCATCCACTTCCCGCAGCAGATCGAGTTTCGTGGCAAAGGCCACATCCGCAATCGGATCGGCATCTGTGTAAAGCCGCCGGTTCGTGGGCATGGGCGCATCGGCCATCACGCCCCCGCCATCCCCCACCGCGAGCCGCGCGGTCTGCGACGCGCGGCGCAAGGCGTCCATCGTCAGGTGCGTGGAATGGGCATAGCCCGTCACCTCGCCGCGCACGGCACGCAGCCCGAAACCTTCGGACGCATTAAAACTGGCCGACTTCACCCGCCGGTCATCGAGCAACAACTGCTCGGAAGCACGGCGTTCCAGAAACAACTCGCCATCATCGGCACCGTCGGTGGTGGCGCGCAGCAGCGCCAACGCCTCGTCCAGATCCAGAATCGAGTTGAAGGGTCGAAAGTCTGATGCGTTCATTTCCTGTTCCTTGCTGCGCCGCGGCGCCCAAACGTACCCTGTCCTTGATCCAGATCAACAAAAGACCAGCCAGCCCACGAGTTTTGCTTGTTCTACATGCGACAATATGGTTTTACGAATGCGAAGCTCAACGATATTCCGTGGCATACCGAAATTTCGGTCCGGTCGCGGCAAGCGGCAAAAAGCCGGCATCTGAAAACGGGAACACAACATGCGACTTTCCAAAGCCCTTCTGCCTGTGGCGTCCTTCGGTCTGCCTATGGTCGCAGCTCTACACGCGCACGCTGACGCGCTTCTGCCGCAACTGCCTGTCATCGGCGCGCCGCGCCCCGATGGGATCGCCCTGCAACCTGCTTCCACAGCTTTGATGCGCGAAGTGGTGTTTCTGGACAGCCTGCTGTTGTGGATCATCACGCCGATCACGATCTTTGTGACTGGGCTTCTGGCCTATGTGATCTTTTTCCACAACAAGCGCGCCAATCCTGAACCTGCGAAATTCACTCACAATACCCCGATCGAGATCGCCTGGACTGTAGTCCCCGCTGTGATTCTGCTCGGGATTGCCGTGTTCACCTTCCCCGCCCTGCGCCACCAGCAGGTCATGCCGGAAGCCGATGTGACGATCAAAGTCACGGGCTATCAGTGGTATTGGGGCTATGAATATGTCGATCACGGCGTCGAATTCTCGCAATTCATGCTCGCGCGCGAGGAATTGGCGGATCACGGCTACACCGATGACCTGTATCTTCTGGCCACCGATACGGCGATGGTCGTGCCCATTGGCAAGAACGTCGTGCTGCAGATCACGGCTGCGGACGTGATCCATTCCTGGACCATCCCGGCCTTTGGCGTGAAGCAAGACGCCGTGCCCGGTCGCCTGGCGCAGCTTTGGTTCAATGCCGAAGCCGAAGGCGTTTATTTCGGTCAGTGCTCTGAACTCTGCGGGATCAGCCACGCTTACATGCCGATCACGGTCAAGGTCGTGAGCGAGGAAGAATACCTCGCATGGCTTGAACGCCAAGGCGCGCAGTTTACCGAAACGCAACACCCGGCGACGAATATCCGCGTTGCAGCGAAATGATCGATCGCGGGCCTGCATGGCCCGCTTGTTTCCCATCTGACAGGACCTGACATGAGCGATATCCGCGCCGATATCCCCTATGCCGACGCTGGACAGGGCGATGCGAGCTTTGGTGACTATGTCGCGCTGCTCAAGCCGCGGGTCATGTCGCTTGTGGTGTTCACAGCCCTTGTGGGCCTATTGGTCGCCCCCGGCACCCTGCACTGGGTCGAGGCGTTGGCGGCGATCATCTTCATCGCCTTGGGCGGTGGCGCATCGGGCGCACTGAACATGTGGTGGGATGCCGATATCGACCGCGTGATGAAGCGCACGGCCACGCGCCCCATTCCCGCTGGCCGGGTGACAGGCGACGAAGCGCTGGCGCTTGGCGTGGCGCTGTCGGGTATCTCGGTCATCATGCTCTGGCTTGCCACGAATGCGCTGGCGGGAGCCCTGCTTGGCTTCACCATTTTCTTCTACGTCGTGATTTATTCGATGTGGCTGAAGCGCTCGACGCCACAGAATATCGTCATCGGCGGCGCTGCAGGTGCCTTCCCGCCCATGATCGGCTGGGTGGCGGTCACAGGGTCGATCAGCGTTGAAGCCTGCCTGATGTTCATGTTGATCTTCATGTGGACACCGCCGCATTTTTGGGCGCTCGCGTTGTTCACGAAATCGGACTATCACAAGGCCAAAGTTCCCATGCTGACCGTGACGCATGGCCGCCCAGCCACGCGCGCGCATATTCTGGTTTACACGATTGCGCTCGTGCCCTTCGCGCTGGTGATGGGTGTGACCAGTGTGGGCGGTCCAGCCTATCTGGCTGTGGCTCTCGTACTGAACGCGATCTTCCTGCAAGGGGCCTATGCCATCTGGCGCCGGACCGAAGCGAAGGCCGAATCAGATGGCTACGCCACTGAAAAGCGGTTCTTTAAATTCTCGCTCCTTTACCTAGCCGCGCATTTCGCCATGCTGCTGGTCGAGGTCGCGCTGAAATCCAATGCGGCCTATGCTGCCTTGGCTCAATCCATCACGGGAGTATTCTGATGGCGATCACACGCGATCACGACCTGCACAAACGCCGCGCGGGGCGCAACCTGGGGGTTGCGTTGGTTCTGGTGGCCTTTGGTATGCTGGTTTTTGGGCTGACCATCGCGAAAGTGTCAAGCGGGGCACAAATTCAGGCGTTTGACCACAGCTACCGCCCGACGCTTGACCCCGATCATGTCAGGTTTCAGCAAAGATGACCGGGCTTTGGGCACGCATGACAGGCATTCAGCGCACAGCCACGCAGACTGTGGGTGTCGTGCTGTTCATGGGCGCTTTGGGCTGGGCGGCTGTGCCGCTTTACGATCTGTTCTGCCGGGTCACGGGCTATGGCGGCACCACGAACCGCGCCGAAGCGCCAACAGGTCAAGTGCTTGACCAGACAATGCGCATCCGCTTTGATGCGTCTGTCGCGCGGGATTTTCCTTGGCAGTTCAAGCCTGTGGACCGCGTGACCGACATTCGGATCGGCGAAGTTGGGCTGACCTTCTATGAGGCCTATAACCCGACAGAGTATCCCATCGCGGGGACGGCCAGCTACAACGTCACGCCCTATGATGCAGGGCGCTATTTCACAAAGATCGACTGCTTCTGCTTCGAGCTGCAAGTGCTGCAACCGGGCGAGCGCGTCCTGATGCCTGTGACCTATTTCGTGGACCCTGCCATCCTACAAGATCGTGACGCGCGCCACCTGCACACGATCACGCTGGGCTACACGTTCCACGCGACCGACATTCCGGCCGATTATGTCGCGCCGGAGCAACCTGCGACCAACTGAAGCGCGCATAGAACGCGCCTAACCCGAGGGAACCCGAATGGCCCACGAAAAGAACCACGATTACCACGTCCTGCCCCCGTCGATCTGGCCCTTTGTCGGTGCTGTGTCGGGCTTCCTGATGCTGTTCGGGGCCGTCATGTGGATGCACGGCAACGGACCCTGGCTGTTCCTGATGGGGCTGGCCGGGGTGCTCTATGTCATGTTCGAATGGTGGAAGGACGTCATCGTCGAAAGCCATGCGGGCGATCATACACCCGTCGTCAGCATCGGCCTGCGCTATGGCTTCATCCTGTTCATCATGTCCGAAGTGATGTTCTTCGCGGCATGGTTCTGGAGCTTCTTCAAGCACGCGCTCTACCCGATGCATCCCGACGGGATCAGTCCCATCGTGGACGGCACCTTCCCGCCCGCGGGGATCGAGACGTTTGACCCCTGGCACCTGCCGCTCATCAACACGCTGATCCTGCTTCTGTCGGGCTGTGCCGCGACCTGGGCGCACCATGCGTTGGTGCATGGCAATCGCCGCGACGAAATCAAGCTGGGCCTGTGGATTGCGGTAGGGTTGGGGGTGATCTTCACCTTCCTGCAAGCCTATGAATACACCCACGCGCATTTCGGCTTTGCCGGAAACATCTATGGCGCGAATTTCTTCATGGCGACGGGCTTCCACGGCTTCCATGTGATCATCGGGACAATCTTCCTCGCGATCTGCCTGATGCGGACCTATGCGGGCCATTTCACCGCAGAACGCCATATCGGGTTTGAAGCCGCAGCCTGGTATTGGCACTTCGTCGATGTAGTCTGGCTGTTCCTGTTCGCCGCTGTCTATGTCTGGGGCCAATAGGCATTCAGATTGCTGGACTTGAAACGGGGGCCGCTTGGCCCCCGTTTTCGTTTATCCCCAAGGATTACCGCGCGTGGCCGAGCGTGCGCCACTGCGCACCCCCATATCCTGCGCAAGCTTCACCAAAGCCGCGATGCGGTTTTCGGTGTTCGGATGGGTCGAAAACAGCTTGTCGCGCTTGTACATATGCAGCGGGTTGACGATAAACATATGCGCAGTTTGCGGGTTCTGCTCTACGCGTTCATAGTCGATGCGGGACGCAAAGCCTTGGATCTTCTCCAAAGCGGACGCGAGCCACAGCGGATTGCCGCAAATCTCGGCCCCCACGCGGTCGGCTTCATATTCGCGCGAACGCGAAATCGCCATCTGCACCACCGCCGCCGCCATCGGCGCAAGGATCATCACCAGAATCATCGCAATCGGGTTTTGATTACGTCCCCGCCCAAAGATCATGGCGAAATTCGCAAGCATCGATACAGCGCCTGCGAAGGTTGCCGTGATCGTCATGATCAGCGTGTCGTAATTCTTGATATGCGCAAGCTCATGCGCCATCACGGCGGCCACTTCTTCGCGCGACATGCGCCGCAGCAAGCCTGTAGTCGCCGCCACCGCTGCGTTTTCAGGGTTGCGGCCTGTGGCGAAGGCGTTGGGCTGGTCCTCGTTGATCACATAAACCCGAGGGCGCGGCATTCCGGCCCCATCCGCCAATTCATGCACCATGCGCTGCAAGCCCGGGTGGACCTGCGAATTGCATTCCTGCGCGTTGTGCATCCGCAATACGGCTTTGTCAGAATTCCAGTAGGCATAAGCGTTCATCGCGCCTGCCACGACTAGCGCGACCACGACCCCGCCGCCGCCGCCCAAACCATAGCCCACGGCCATGAACAGCGCCGTCATCGCGGCCATCAGGACGGCTGTCTTGGTGTACCCAACCATGCGTTTTCCCCCAATCTTGTTGCCCATGGATATGGGCAAGCGAGGCAGCGGTTGCAAGGTTCAGTCGGCCAGCGGGTAATCTTCCCAATCCACGAGCGGCACGCGAGATTCCGAGATCGTGCGCCCGCGAATCGACCGCCCGGCTTTGTGCGTTGACTCTGGGTCGCCTGTCACCAGCGGGTGCCAATCGGGCAGAGTTTCACCGTCATAGAGCAGCCGATAGGCGCAGGTTTCGGGCATCCAATAAGCAATGTCGGGCAGGGTCGCGGGCGTCAGCACCACGCATTCGGGCACATGGCGCTTTCGGTTGGGGTAATCCGAGCAGCGGCAGGTGGCATCGTCCAGCATCCGGCAGGCTATGCGCGTGAACAGCAATTCGCCGGTATCTTCATCTTCCAGCTTGTTCAGGCAGCACTTGCCGCAGCCATCGCACAGCGCCTCCCATTCCGGGGCGGTCATCTGGTCGAGGGCCACAGTTTCCCAGAACCGGGCGCGCATGTCAGTCCTGCCACGGCGCGACAGCGGCGATGTCGTCATCGGACCAGCCGAAATGGTGGGCGAGTTCGTGCAAGGTCACATGCACGACCAGATCGCCCAAAGCCACATCGCCGCGCCCCACCCATTCGTCCAGAATCGGGCGCCGGAACAGCCAGATCGCATCGACAGTATCGGGCTGATCGGCCACGGATTTTTCCGTCAGTGGCAGGCCAGTATACAGGCCCGTCAACTCGAACGGATCGTCCATCTCCATCTCGGCCAGTAGGTCATCGGGGGCGAAGTCCATGACGTTCACGCCCAAGCCCAAAGCAATCTCGCGGAACGGGTCAGGCAAAGCGGCGATGGTCGCGCGCGCAAACCCTTCGATCACGGCCAGATCGGGGGGCAAAGTGTCGGACCAATCCAAGATATCAGCGGACATGAGCACCCCTTTCACGGCGCTGCTAAAGCACAGCCCTTGCCATAGGGCAAGGCTTGTGAAAAACCCAAAGCCCTAAACCAAAGGTGTTCCATGTCCGCCACTGTCACGCGCTTCGCGCCTTCGCCCACGGGTTATCTGCATATCGGCAACCTGCGCACGGCTTTGTTCAATTACCTGATCGCCCGCAAGAGTGGCGGGCAGTTCATTTTGCGGCTGGATGACACGGATCAGGAACGGTCCAAGCAAGCCTATATCGACGGGATTTTTCAAGATTTGGACTGGCTCGGCCTGCATTGGGACCGGGTCGAGCAGCAATCGAAGCGGCTGGGGCGCTACGGCGAAGCCGCCGACCAGTTGCGCGCGGCGGGGCATTTCTACGAATGCTTCGAGACGCCCACAGAGCTGGACCTGAAGCGCAAGAAGCTTCTGAACATGGGCCGCCCGCCGGTCTATGACCGCGCCTCGCTGGCCTTGGATGACGCAGGCCGCGCGAAGATGCGGGCCGAGGGGCGCGAGGGCTATTGGCGCTTCCAGTTAGACCAAAGCCGGATCGAGTGGACGGACGGCATTCTGGGGCCGATCAGCATTGACGCGGCATCGGTCAGTGACCCTGTGCTGATCCGCGCGGATGGGCAAGTGCTGTATACGTTTGCGTCATCCGTCGATGACATCGACATGGGCGTGACCCATATCGTGCGCGGCGCGGACCATGTGACGAATACAGCAACACAAATCCAGATCATCCGCGCCCTTGGCGGCACCCCGCCCAACTTTGCCCACCATTCGCTTCTGACCGGACCGGGCGGGGAGGCTTTGTCGAAGCGCCTGGGCACCCTGTCCTTGCGCGATCTGCGCGCGGCGGGGGTCACGCCCAACGCGCTTCTGTCGCTGATGGCGCGGCTTGGCTCCAGCCAGCCTGTTGAATTGCGCCTGTCGCTGGACGAAATCGCGGACGGGTTCGACCTGTCACAATTCGGCGCACCCCCCACGAAATTCGATGCCGAGGATCTCTGGCCCCTGACCCGCGCCGATCTGCAAGCCCGCCCCTATCAGGCCGTTGCAGCCGATCTGGCCGCCCTCGGTGTGCCCGAGGCCATCGCGCCCCAGTTCTGGGCGGTCATGCGCGACAATATCTGCAAGATGGCCGATCTGGCCGATTGGTGGGCACTCTGCCGCGATGGTGCAGCGCCTGTGATCGACGCGGAAGATGCCGATTTCATCGCGCAAGCCATGCCGCTTCTGCCGCCCCCGCCTTATGGCCCGACCGCTTGGGCCGACTGGACGGCGGCGGTCAAGGACGCCACAGGCCGCAAGGGCAAGGGCCTGTTCATGCCGTTGCGCAAGGCCGTGACGGGCCAGGCGCATGGCCCGGATATGGCAGCCCTGATGCCGCTTTTGCACAACATCCCCGCCCGCGCGGGCTGATCTATGCGGGCGGATGTCTGCATCATCGGAGGCGGGATCGTGGGCTTGGCCACGGCCCACGCGATCCTTACCCGCCGCCCCGGTGCATCCGTCATCGTCCTGGAAAAGGAAGCGGCCCTCGGCCAGCACCAGACAGGCCGCAACAGTGGCGTCATTCATTCGGGCATTTACTACGCGCCGGGATCGCTGAAAGCGAAGCTGTGCCGCGAAGGCGCGCAGCGCACCAAAGACTTCTGCCACGACCACGGCATCCCGTTTGAACCGCGTGGCAAGCTGATCGTGGCCACCTGCCCCGCTGATCTGCCCCGCCTGCGCGCTTTGCGCGACCGCGCGGGCGTGAACGGGATCACTGTGGAGCACCTGAGCGCCGCCGCGATTGCCGAACGCGAGCCGCATGTCACGGGGCTGGAAGCGCTGTTCGTACCTGCGGCGGCGATTGTCAGCTATGGGGCGATCCTACAGGCCCTAGCCGCACAGATCACCCGACTGGGCGGCGAGGTGCGGCTGTCCACCAGCCCGCAGGCCATCCGAGAAACCGGCAACGCGGTCGAGATCGACACAGGCTCCGAAACCCTTTGCGCAGACCGTCTGATCGCCTGCGCGGGGCTGCAATCGGACCGCATCGCGCGCATGGCGGGGGTGCAGATCGCACATCGAATCGTGCCGTTTCGTGGGGAATATTATCGCCTTGCCCACAAGCGTGCAGAGCTGGTGGATGCCATGATCTATCCGGTGCCCGACCCGGACCTGCCCTTTCTGGGCGTGCATCTGACCCCCATGATTGACGGCTCGATCAGTATGGGCCCGAATGCCATGCTGGGCCTTGCGCGCGAGGGTTACGCCAAGGGCGCGGTCAACCTGCGCGACATGGCCGACATGGCGGGCTTCCCCGGCTTCTGGCGGGCATTGGCGCGCAACATAGGCCCCGGCCTGACGGAACTGGGCAACAGCCTGTTCAAGCGCCGCTATCTGGCCGCCTGTCAGATGTATTGCCCTGACCTGCGGCTGGACGACCTGACCCCCATGCCCGCAGGCATCCGCGCGCAGGCCGTGCTGCGGGACGGGACGATGGTGCATGACTTCCTGTTCGCGCCGACAGAGCGGATGCTGCATGTCTGCAACGCCCCCTCGCCCGCTGCGACCTCGGCACTGCCAATCGGGGATATGATCGCAGACAAGGTGCTGTAACGCAAAACGCCCGCCAACAGGCGGGCGTTTCAACGGGATCAGACGAGCTTAGCGACGGATGCCCAGCTTGCCGATCAGATCGCGGTAGCGCGCTTCGTCCTTGGACTTCACATAGTCCAGCAGCTTGCGGCGCGTTGCCACCAGCTTCAGCAGACCACGGCGCGAATGGTTGTCCTTCGCGTGTGATTTGAAATGCTCCGTCAGGTTGCTGATACGCTTGCTCAGCACCGCGACTTGCACTTCGGGCGAGCCAGTATCGCCCGCAGCGCGCGCGAATTCCTTGATAAGGCGGTCTTTGTCTTCGGCGGTAATCGACATCGGTGTCTCCTGTCTTGAAGGTGTGCAGCACAAGCCGGGATGTCGTCCAGCAGGGCCATGAAATGTGTCAATTTGCATCGTCACGCGCGGTCGCATACACGCTTGCCGCACCAAAGGGAAGCCCCTTGCGCGGGGCCAAGCTTCAGCAGGCCGTTAACCATTATTGGAAAAAGACAGCGAGGGGCTGCATTCTTTGGAGCGAATTAACGCAGAACGTGATACTTAGAACGAGTTATCAGGCTGGTTTTCGAGTAACGCTATGTGGATGCTTCTAGCACTTTTTGGGGCTTTGGCTGCGGGGGCAGCGTCCGATACGCTGCTCTCTGCCCGCGCGCAAAACAACGATGATGATCGCACCCCGGACGAAGATTCGGACGATTCAGCGTTGGACCTTCGCACAGAGCCGGATTTATCCGCGGGCAACCTGCTTGACACCATGGTGCCTGCGCCTGTCCTCGCGCCCCAACCTGCGGCGAACATGCCCCAGTCTGCCCCGGTAGCGACGGAAACGCCAGACCACGAGCTTGCCGAAACCCGCATCCACAGTTCCGACCTTTATCCCGAAGCGCCTGCCGCCCAGCCTGTCGTGCGGGAATTGGCCGGACCCGATGAGTCGCTGAATGGTGGCGCGCTAGATGATACGCTGTCGGGCGGATCATGGGCCGGGCTTTTAGCCGGGCATGGGGGGGACGACTGGTTGATCGCAGGGTCTGCGCCCGTCCACATGATCGGCGGTGAAGGCTGCGATTCGATGCAGGGCGGCGCGGGCGATGACAGTCTGGAAGGGTGCACGGGCGATGACCTGCTGATCGCCGGGACAGGGGATAACGTGCTGCTGGGCGGGGACGGGAACGATACGCTGATCGGCGTGGCTTTTGACCCTTCGGGCACAGATGTTAGCGGGCAGAATTTCCTGAATGGGGGTGACGGCGACGACCTGATGATCGCAGGCGGCGACGATTATCTGCATGGCGGCGCGGGTACGGATACCTTCGGTCTGGGCGATTGGTTGCAGGGCCGCGCAGCTACGATCGTCGACTATGTGCAGGGCGAGGATCAAATCCTGCTCCATTTCGACCCCGCGCGCGTGCCCGATCCGCTGCTCGACATCCGCTTTGATGCCGATGCGCCGGAAACCGCGCAAATCTGGCTGAATGACCAGTTGGTGGCGCAGGTCCAGAACGCGCAGGGCCTGACACTGGCTGATGTGGGCCTTGTGCCGATCACCCCGCCTGTTCCGGGCTTGGCCGCCGCTTAACTGTGACCGCCGACCCAGGCGCTACTTTGGAGTGCCTATCGAACAGGTTAAGCCGCTACAAATTTGCGGCGCGGAATCAAGGGCGAAGCCCGCCGCGCATCGGTCATGCCGAAAGCGTGACTCCAGCACGACCCGGCCCACGGCCCGGCGATTGGGTTGAGGTGGGCGCAGAGCTCAAATTTGACGGAGATGTGGTCGCCATAAATTGAGGAGAACCTCTGTCGCATTGCCGCGCCGCGGCCAGACGCTGCACGGCTATGTGCCTCAGCTTGATCGTGGGGCACTTTAGCCCACGAAATGACAGGCCGCGCTTCCAATTGGACTGGGACGCGCGGCGGGCGCAGTTTGTTTGCAGATATCCTGCGCCTTCGCGCAGCGCGGATGAAACGCGCAGCCGGGCGGCGGCGAGATCGGGTTCGGGATTTCGCCTGCCACAGGTTGCCGCCTGCGCCCGGACAGGGCCAGATCAGGCACCGCGTCAAGCAACATCCGTGTATAGGGGTGCTGGGGCTGGTGAAAGACCTGTTTCGCTTCTGCCACCTCGACCAGACACCCCAGATAGAGCACGCCGATCCGGTTCGCCATATGCCGCACAACGGACAAATCATGGCTGATGAACATATAGGTCAGGCCAAGTTCATCCTGCAAATCCTTCATCAGGTTCAGGATTTGCGCCTGCACAGACACGTCCAAAGCGCTGGTGGGTTCATCGCAGACGATGAATTCGGGCTTGGACGACAGCGCGCGGGCAATGGCGATGCGCTGGCGCTGCCCACCGGAAAACTCATGCGGGAATTTGCCCATATCCTTGGACGACAGGCCCACAATGTCGAGCAAGCGGCCCACTTCGCGCGCAGCCTCTGCCCCGGTTGCCAGACCAAAGGTGCGCATGGGTTCCGCGATGATATCGCCGACCCGCCAGCGCGGGTTCAGACTGGCAAACGGGTCTTGAAAGATCATTTGGAAGCGGCGGCGCAGCGCGCGCAGGTCCCCCGCAGCCATCTGGGTCATATCCTGCCCGTCAAACAGAATGCGCCCGTCAGACGCACCCACCAGCCCAACCATCATCTTGGCGATGGTGGATTTGCCAGACCCCGATTCGCCCACAAGCGCAAAAGTCTCGCCCTTGGCGATGTCGAAGGATACATCGGCCACAGCGGTCAGGAATTGCCGCTCCTCACGTTCCAGCACGCGGTTCAGCCAAGGCTTTGACACATCAAAGCGCCGCCATAGATTTTCAACGCGGACAAGGGGTTCAGCCATGGGCGCGCTCCGTGTCATAAAGCCAGCAGGCGACCCGCTGCCCCCCGCCCAGTTCAAGCGGCATGGGCCGGTCAGCGCGGCAGCGGTCAAAAGCCGCGTTACAACGCGGATTAAACGCGCATCCCGCAGGAATGGCATTCAAGCGCGGCATCGCGCCGGGGATTTGCACAAGCCGCGCGTTTTCTTGCGTCAGTGTAGGGATCGACCCCATCAGCCCTTTGGTATAGGGGTGGGCTGGTTCGGTAATCACCTGCCGCACAGGCCCGATTTCCGCCACTCGGCCCGCATAGAGCACGGCCACCCGGTCCGCCGTTTCGGCAATCACACCCATGTCATGCGTGATCAGCATGACGGCCGCTTGCCGCTCGGCGCAGGTTTCCTTGATCAGGTCAATGATCTGCGACTGGACTGATACATCCAACGCCGTCGTGGGTTCATCGGCAATCACCAATTCCGGCTCGGCACAGAGCGCGAGCGCGATCACCACGCGCTGCCGCATCCCGCCAGAGAAATGGTGCGGATAATCGTCGATCCGCCGCGCGGCCGCCGGAATGCCCACGCGGTCCAGAAGGGCTAGGGCGCGCGCCCGCGCCTCGGCTTCTGTCACATCGGCATGGGTGCGGATGGTTTCCGTCAACTGCCGCGCGATGCTGTAGAGCGGGTTCAGGCTGGTCAGCGGGTCCTGAAACACCATGCCGATCCGCTTGCCCCGTATCTTGCGCATCGCCTCTGGCGGCAGGTTGTCGATCCGCTCGCCCCGCAGCCGGATTTCGCCCCCGGCAATGCGGCCCGGTGGTTCAAGCAGCCCGATGATCGCGGCCCCGGTCAGCGACTTGCCCGCCCCGGACTCGCCCACCATGCCCAGCACCTCGCCCGGCATGATGTCGAAGCTGACACGATCCAACGCCGTCAGCGTGCCGCGCCGGTTGGGGAATTGCACGACCAGATCGCGAACGGAAAGCAGGGGGGCGGTCATTTCAGCCTCGGGTTCAATGCGTCGCGCAGCCAGTCGCCCAGCAGGTTGACGGACAAAGCCAGCGCCAGCAGCGTGATCGACGGGAACAGGATGATCCACCACTCCCCCGAGAACAGGAAGCCTTGCCCTATGCGGATCAGCGTCCCGAGCGAGGGTTGCGTGGGCGGTACCCCGACGCCAAGGAAGGACAACGTGGCCTCTGCGATGATCGCCAGCGCAAGCCCGATCGTGGCGATCACGAGCACAGGACCCATCACATTGGGCAGGATATGGGTCGCCACAATCCGCACGGGATGCACGCCAATGACGCGGGCGGCTTGGATATATTCCTTGGACTTTTCCACCATCGCCGCCCCGCGCACCACGCGCGCGAATTGCACCCAATCTGACAGGCCGATTGCCACAATCAGCACCCAGATCGCCATCGTTTCGCGGTAAGCAGGCGGGATGAAACCGCGCGCGATGCCGAAAATCAGCAGCGCAATCAGAATCGACGGGAAGGACAGTTGCACATCCGCAATGCGCATCAGCAAGCTATCGACCCAGCCGCCGCGCCATGCGGCAAGCAGGCCCACACTGATCCCCAGAACCATCGCAAACACGACTGCCGAAAAGCCCACGAACAGCGAAATCCTTGCGCCATAAAGGATCGTGGACAGGATATCGCGGCCTTGGTTATCGGTGCCAAGAAAGAATTCCTCGCCCGTGAAGGGGTTCGGGGTCATGGGCGGGGTGAACCCGTTCATCAGGTTCAGTTGCGCCGGATTATAGGGGTTCTGCGGTGCAAGCAGCGGAGCGCAAATCGCGGCCGAGATGATCAGCAGCGCCACAAAGGCCGCAACCACCGCCACAGGCGAGTGGCGAAAGTTATAGGCGATGTCGCTGTCCCAAGCGCGGGCAAGAATGTTCATGGCTTAATGTCTCGCAGTCGCGCGGTCCACACGCAGGCGCGGGTCCACGACATAGTAAAGCAGATCAACGATCAGGTTGATGACGACAAACACGAGCGCGATCAGCATCAGATAGGCCGCCATTACAGGCACATCGACAAACTGGACCGAGTTGATGAACAGCGCGCCCACACCGGGCCATTGGAACACTGTTTCGGTAATGATCGAAAACGCGATGATGGACCCAAGCTGTAGGCCCGTGATCGTGATCACGGGAACGAGCGTATTCTTCAGCGCGTGGCCGAAATGCACAGCGCGATTGGACAGGCCGCGGGCGCGGGCGAATTTGATGTAATCTGTGCGCAAGACTTCCAGCATCTCGGCCCGCACAAGGCGCATGATCAGCGTCATCTGATACAAGCCCAAAGTGATCGCGGGCAGCACAAGCGATGCTCGCCCGCTTTCGGTCAGCAGCCCCGTGCGCCACCAGCCCAGATTGACCACCTCGCCGCGCCCGAAACTGGGCAGCCATTGCAGTTCGACTGCGAAAATCCAGATCAGCAGCACACCGATCAGGAAGGTGGGCAGCGACACGCCGATCAACGATGTTGACAGGATCACCGATGACAGCCAGCCCTTGCGGTTCAGCGCCGTATAGACGCCAAAGCCCACCCCGAAGGTGAAGGCAAGAATCCCCGACACAAGCGCCAGTTCCAGTGTCGCGGGCATCCGGGAAAGGATCAGCTCCATCACAGGCTGTTGCAGGCGATAGGAAATCCCGAAGTCGCCTGTCACAGCACGGCCCAGGAAATTCCAGAATTGCACAAGGAACGGATCATTCAGGCCCAGCGCCTGACGCAGTTCTTCACGCTCGGCGAGCGTGGTTTCCTGCCCCACCATCGACGCGATGGGATCGCCCACGAAGCGGAACAGCGAAAACGACACCAACGCCACGGTCAGCATCACAAGGATGGATTGCGCGATGCGGCGCAGGATGAACGCGATCATGCCGGTCCTCGGATCACGGGAAAAGGGTCAGCAACGCTGCCCCAAACAGAAAGGCCCGCGCGGGGTATCCCGCACGGGCCGCAGCGTCAAGCGCCGCTTAGTCGAAAGTGACAGTCGTCATGCGCGGCTGGTTTTCCGGGTGAACGTCCAGATTGATCCCGTCGCGCATCGCATAGGCCAGAACCTGGTTGTGCACGTTCAGGAAGATACGCTCGTCCATCACTGTGTCCCAGATTTCCGCGATCACTGCGTTGCGGGCATCCAGATCGGTCATGGTTGCGAGCGATTCAATCTTCGCATCCAGTTCCGGGTTGGAATAGCGCGAGCCGTTGAACGAGCCATAGCTGCCTTCGCGGGTATGCACGAGGAAATCGAACACATACTGGCTGTCAAAGGTCGGAACACCCCAGCCCAGCATGTAGAAATCGGTTTCCCACTTCTCGATCAGCGGGAAGTGCAGCGAGCGGGTCTGTGCATTCAGGTTCACCTGAATGTTGATCCGCGCAAGCATCCCCACCAGTGCCTGACAGATCGCTTCGTCGTTCAGATAGCGGTCGTTCGGGCAGTCAAGCTGCACGGTAAAGCCGTTAGGATAGCCAGCCGCCGCCATCAACTCGCCAGCGCGGGCCAAATCGGGGGCACCGAAAGCGTTCATTTCTTCCGTCCAGCCATTCACAAAGGGCGGCAGGGGGGCGGCCGAAGGCTGCGATTCCCCACGCATCACGACTTGCTGGATGGCGTTGCGGTCAAGGACCAGCGCCATGGCTTCGCGCACTTCCGGCTTGGCGAAGGGGTTGTCAGCCGCGTTCGACGAGCGCAGCGTGTCCGAAGTCATGTCGTAGCTGAAGAAGATGTTGCGGTTTTCCGGCCCGCGCACGACTTTGATGCCCGGTGTCTGTTCCAGACGCGCGATGTCCTGAACAGGGACGTCCTGCACCACATCCACTTCGCCCGACAAAAGCGCTGCAACGCGGGTCGCGGCTTCGGAAATCGGCGTATAGATAATCTCCGTCACTGCGCCGCCCTGATGCCAGTGGTCATCGAAGGCACGCAGGACAGTGCGCACTTCGGGGTCACGCTCGACGAGCATGTAGGGCCCAGTGCCGTTCGCGTTGCGGATTGAATAGGCTTCTTCGCCGGCGGCATAGTTGGGGGCCACAGTCACGTTATTGGCTTCGGCCCAAGCCTTCGACATGATGAAGGTGTTGGTCAGGTTCTGCACATAAAGCGGCGCTGGACCGGACAAGCGGATATGCACGGTTTCCGCGTCAACTGCGGTTACTTCCTGCACAGCGGCGTGCAGGGCGGCCATGCCCGAGGGCGGCGTGCGCGCGCGGTCGAGCGAGAACACGACGTCTTCGGCGGTCATGTCGGTGCCGTCATGGAATTTGACACCTTGACGGATCTTGAACACCCAAACCGAGTCGTCGTCCGGGCTGATGCCCCACTCGGTCGCCAAGCGCGGCTGGAGCGAGCCATCGAGCGCGCGGTCCACCAGCGTTTCATAGATGTGATGCGCAAGCGTATGGGTCGGCCCTTCGTTCTGGCTGTGCGGGTCGAGCGTCAAGCTGTCGCCCACGCGCGCCCAGCGCAGCGTTTCAGCGCTGACACCGGCGCTCGCCATGGCCAAGGCCAGAGCGGATACTGACAGCACCTGCGTCAGGTGCCGCCCAAAAGGTTGATGAAGCATAAGTCTTCTCCCGTTGACGACGTTTCTTTGGTTGTCGGTTTCGTTGATCGCTGTGGCAGGGTCGGGAAACGATACCTTGTGTCTACAACGCCTTGCCGTGCAGCGCGTCACCTGAAGGTCATATTGAGAGAGAAGTTTGCCCTTGTCAAAGTCGATTCCACCATTGCCCTAGCGTTAACTTGCACAAGTTCAATAAAAAACCAGCGCCCCCGGAAGGGCGCTGGCTGACTTCGTGAAAGCGATAACGATCAGGCCAGGTCGAAACGGTCTGCGTTCATCACCTTGGTCCAGGCCGCGACGAAGTCCTGCACGAATTTCGCGCGGTTGTCGTCTTGGGCATAGACCTCTGCATAGGCGCGCAGGATCGAGTTCGAGCCGAACACCAGATCGGCGCGTGTGGCCGTCCATTTCACATCGCCCGTCTTGCGGTCGGTGATGTGATACAGGTTCATGCCCTTGGGCACCCATTTCCAGTTCATGTCGGTCAGGTTGACGAAGAAATCATTCGTCAGCGCGCCCGGCGTGTCGGTAAACACGCCATGGCCCGTGCCGCCATAGTTGGTGCCCATGGCCCGCATGCCGCCCACCAGAACCGTCATTTCCGGCCCGGTCAGGCCCAGAAGCTGTGCGCGGTCCAGAAGCAGTTCTTCGGCGGATACCGTGTAGTCCTTCTTCATCCAGTTGCGGAAACCGTCGGCGACGGGCTCCAGCCACTTGAAGCTGTCGGCATCGGTGTGCGCGTCCGTGGCATCGCCACGACCGGGGGCGAAGGGCACGTCGATGTCGAAACCAGCGGCTTTCGCGGCTTGCTCGACACCCACATTGCCCGCCAGCACGATCACATCGGCGACACTCGCGCCGCTTTCCGCCGCGATGGGTTCCAGCACCGACAGGACACGCGCGAGGCGGGCAGGCTCGTTGCCTTCCCAATCCTTTTGCGGGGCCAGACGGATGCGGGCACCATTCGCACCACCGCGCAGGTCAGACCCGCGGAAGGTCCGCGCGCTGTCCCATGCGGTTGCGACCAGATCGGCCACGGGCAAGCCAGCAGCCGCGATCTTGGCCTTCACAGCCGCGACGTCGTAAGCGGTAGAGCCAGCCGGGATCGGATCTTGCCAGATCAGATCCTCATTCGGCACATCCGGCCCAATGTAGCGCACGCGCGGGCCCATATCGCGGTGGGTCAGCTTGAACCAAGCCCGCGCGAAGGTTTCCGAGAAATATTCCGGATCCTTGTGAAACCGCTCCGAGATTTCGCGATAGATCGGGTCCATCTTCATCGCCATGTCGGCATCGGTCATGATGGGCATGGTCTTGATCGACGGGTCCTCGACATCCGGCACCATGTGCTCGGGCGCGATGTTGACAGGCACCCATTGCCACGCGCCGGCTGGGGATTTCGTCAGCTCCCACTCATAGCCCAGCAGCATGTCAAAATAGCCATTGTCCCAAGCGACAGGGTTCGTGGTCCACGCCCCTTCGATACCCGACGTGACCGTATCCCGGCCCACACCGCGCGTCTTGTGGTTGTTCCAGCCCAGACCCTGTTCCCAGATTTCCGCGCCTTCTGGGCTTGCCGAAAGGTTTTCGGCGCGGCCATTGCCATGGGCTTTGCCAACAGTGTGACCACCTGCGGTCAATGCGACGGTTTCTTCGTCATTCATCGCCATCCGCGCGAAGGTTTCACGCACATGCAAAGCCGTTGCCAGCGGATCGGGCTGACCGTTCACCCCTTCGGGGTTGACGTAGATCAGGCCCATATGGACTGCCGCGAGCGGGTTTTCCAGCGTGGACGGGTCTTTCAGATCGGCATAGCGGTTTTCCGACGGCGCGAGCCACTCGGATTCAGACCCCCAATACACATCCTTCTCGGGGTGCCAAATGTCTTCGCGCCCAAACGAGAAGCCATAGGTTTTCAGACCCGTGTTTTCATAAGCAATCGTGCCCGCCAGAACCATCAAGTCGGCCCAAGACACTTGGTTGCCGTATTTCTTCTTGATGGGCCACAGCAGGCGGCGCGCTTTGTCCAGATTGGCGTTGTCTGGCCAGCTATTGAGCGGCGCGAAACGGTGGTTGCCCGTGCCTGCGCCCCCGCGACCATCCTGCACGCGGTAGGTGCCCGCCGCATGCCACGACATGCGGATCATCAGACCACCGTAATGACCCCAATCCGCAGGCCACCAGTCCTGGCTGTCCGTCATCAGCGCGTGCATGTCGCGCTTGAGTGCATCGAAATCCAGTTTCTTGACTTCCTCGCGATAGTTGAAGCCCTTGAGCGGGTTCACCTTGCTGTCGTGCTGGTGCAGGATGTCCAGGTTCAGCGCCTTCGGCCACCAATCCATGATCGCATGACTGCCGCCAGAGGTGTTGCCACCGTGCATGACCGGGCATTTGCCGGATTTGGGGGTATCGTTTCCGTCCATCGAAAAGCTCCCTTCTGTGAAACTCCAGGCCGCCCCGGAATCAGGACGCCGTTCATGCGCTTCTGGTATCATCCCCGACACATAAGAAGAAGTTAAAAATATTTATACTTGTCATAGGCCGAGCTGATTGAGTGCGCTCCCTTCGCCACCCTTTCCTAACTTCTGCTTTTGCTGTATGCGCTTGCACATCTGAGACGTGACGCACCGACCCCGGCGTGATGCGAAGGATTTGGGGTCGGCGGCAATGGGGCCGCCATAGGATCGGAGGGGCCAGAGGGCTGGACCCACTCCAGAGGAACCGCGAGATATGTTCGATATTACCAGAAAATCCATCCAGTGGGGACAGGAAACCCTGACACTGGAAACGGGCAAGATTGCCCGTCAGGCCGACGGTTCGGTCATCGCCACTTTGGGCGAAACGACCGTCATGGCCAACGTAACGTTCAGCAAAACTGCCAAGCCGGGGCAGGACTTCTTCCCCCTGACTGTGAATTACCAAGAACGCACTTATGCTGCAGGCAAAGTGCCGGGCGGCTTTTTCAAGCGCGAAGCGCGTCCGTCGGAAAAAGAAACGCTGACCTCGCGTCTGATCGACCGCCCGATCCGCCCGCTTTTCGTCGATGGCTTCAAGAATGAAGTGCTCGTGGTCTGCACAGTGCTGTCGCATGATCTGGTCAATGAACCCGATATCGTTGCGCTGATCGCGGCTTCTGCCGCGCTGACCATTTCGGGCGTGCCTTTCATGGGGCCGATTGGCGCAGCACGCGTGGGCTTCGTGAATGGCCAATATGTGCTGAACCCCGAATGCGCTGACATGGAAAAGCTGCGCCAGAACGCCGAACAGCGGCTTGATCTGGTTGTGGCGGGCACCCGTGACGCCGTGATGATGGTGGAATCGGAAGCCTATGAGCTGACCGAAGCCGAAATGCTGGGCGCAGTGAAATTCGCACATGAAAGCTATCAGCCGGTGATCGACCTGATCGTGGACTTCGCCGAGGAATGCGCGAAAGAGCCGATGGATTTCACCCCGCCGGATTACTCGGACCTTTACGCAGCCGTCAAAGCTGCGGGCGAAGAACAGATGCGCGCGGCTTTTGCCCTGCGTGACAAGCAAGAGCGTGTTTCCGCGATTGGTGTCGCGCGCGATGCGATCAAGGCGGGCCTGACCGCAGAACAACTGGCCGATGAAAACCTCGGCTCTGCGATCAAGAAGCTGGAAGCGTCGATCCTGCGCGGCGCTGTTGTCGATGGTCAGCCACGTGTCGATGGTCGCAACATGACCACCGTGCGCCCGATCATCTGCGAAACGAGCGTCCTGCCGCGCACGCATGGCTCGGCTCTGTTCACCCGCGGGGAAACCCAGTCGCTGTGCGTAACCACGCTTGGCACCGGCGATGACGAGCAGTTCATCGACTCGCTGACCGGGACCACCAAGGAAAACTTCCTGCTGCACTACAACTTCCCCCCCTATTCGGTGGGCGAGGCTGGGCGCATGGGCCCGCCCGGTCGTCGTGAAATCGGGCACGGCAAACTCGCATGGCGCGCGCTGCAAGCGGTGCTGCCGGCGCCCACAGACTTCCCCTACACGATCCGCATAGTGTCCGAGATCACGGAATCGAACGGGTCGTCGTCCATGGCCACGGTTTGCGGCGGGTCACTATCGATGATGGATGCGGGCGTGCCGCTGAAAGCCCCCGTGGCCGGCGTTGCAATGGGCCTGATCCTGGAAGAAGGCGGGCGTTTCGCAGTCCTGACCGACATCCTTGGCGACGAAGACCATCTGGGCGACATGGATTTCAAAGTGGCCGGGACCGCCGACGGGATCACATCGCTCCAGATGGATATCAAGGTCGCGGGCATCACGTTCGAGATCATGGAACAAGCGCTTGCCCAGGCTAAGGACGGCCGGATGCATATTCTGGGCGAAATGTCGAAAGCGCTGACCAGCGCCAACGCGTTCAGCCAATATGCGCCCAAGATCGAAACGATGAACATTCCCACCGACAAGATCCGCGAAGTGATCGGCTCGGGCGGCAAGGTCATCCGCGAGATCGTGGAAACCAGCGGCGCGAAAGTCGATATCAACGACGACGGCACGATCAAGATTGCGTCGAACGATCAGGCCGCGATCAAGAAAGCCTATGACATGATCTGGTCCATCGTGGCCGAGCCTGAAATCGGGCAGATCTACACGGGCAAGGTCGTGAAACTGGTCGATTTCGGGGCCTTCGTGAACTTCTTCGGCAAGCGCGATGGTCTGGTCCATGTGTCCCAGATCGAAAACCGCCGCCTGAACCACCCGTCCGATGTGCTGAAAGAAGGCCAAGAAGTGAAGGTCAAGCTTCTGGGCTTAGACGAGCGCGGCAAGGTGCGTCTTGCGATGAAGATGGTGGACCAAGTGACAGGTCAGGAAATCGTCGCGGAAAAGACCGAAGAATAAATTTCTGCTCTTCAATCCTGAAGGCCCCGGAGTTTCCGGGGCCTTTGTTTTTGAGAACACTTCTGGGCTGGCCCTTCAGAATAATTGACAAAGATTTGAGTACCGAGTCCGAGAGCGCAGGGTTGTATTCATGGGTGCATTTGTGTGGCGTATTTGTTGCTTTCTTGGCCCTGGTGCCGCTTTTGCTTTCATGGGGAATTCGTCTAGTCCTGACTCATCAGATACTGAGGACGAGTTGGACGAAGAAAATACTGACGACACAAGCCCTTCATCACCTGCGCCGGAACTGCCCCCCGAGGAAGACGAGCTGGAACGGATCGTTCGCACCGGACTGGGTAATGACGACGACAATCTGATTTTGCCCCGCGATGAAAACGCCGAATATTTCGGCCGCGGCGGCAATGATACACTGGTGGGTTTCCCGGAATTTGGTGTGCGTCTGTAAAGCGGCACCGGGACGGAATATCGCCCGCAGAAGTTCAGTCGGGTGCATTCTTGTAGGTGATCGGGGCGCCGATTACACCTTTGGCGCACTTGAGCACCCCCGCCAAAAGAGGGGGACGAACCTCGTACGGACCCCGTGATTTGCCCGGCACATTGATTGCCCCGGGCCTGTCGCAGGTTATGACATTGGGCGACAGCGTCAGGTTTTTCATGTTTGCGGAGTATTCAGGGGATCACTATTTCCCCGTTTACAGCGGCTTCGATGACCTAGACTTGCGACTGAACACGCTCGACTTGAACCTGACTATGGATGCGTCTGCAGCGTTGCTTATCACAAGCCCAGAAAACAACATGCTTGCGCCGATCTTCTCGGGGCTTCGGTCTGTAATTCTGGGGGACGACGAAAACACCCATGACGCGTCGGCGGCAAACGGCACGCAGCAGGCGATCTCTGAGGGGGGCCATAATACGCTGATTGGCGGGGGCGGGACCAATTATCTTTCCTCGTTGGGTGGAAATGCCCTGTTGCAAGGGGGCAGTGGCATTAACTACCTGATGACGGCAAACGGCAATGACACGATCATCGGGGGCACGGGGCCGAATGTCATCATGTCCCAAAATAACGGATTTGTGGGGGTAACTGCCCCAGATGGCACGTCGATCACTCTTGCGGATGCCCCCGGTTTCAACACGATAACTGACGGGCCGGGCGATGATCAGATCAGCGCGATGCGAGGCGATAGGATTACTCTGACCGATGGTGCGAACCGGATAGAGATTACGGGCTATTCCCCTGCTGACTTCTGGCCGACTGTTATCTCTGGCTTTGACCCGCGCTCTGACAGCTTTGAATATCGCGTCGCAATTGCGGAACAATAAATTGACTACGGCACTGAAAACCCGGCGCCGCGCGATGTCACACTGGAACAGCGGGGCAATGACGTTGTTCTGTTGCAATAAGGCGAAGAAATGGTGCGCATGACTGATCTGACGTTAGCGGAGATCAACGACATGCCAGCCGGAAAATTTGTTCAGCAGGGGATGCCGAACATGGGAAAGTACAGGTAACGAAAAAAGGGGCGGTTGATACCGCCCCTTTTCTCTTACAACGCGGCCTTACGGCTTTCGTCGATATAGATTTCCCGCAAGCGCAGCGCCAAGGGGCCGGGCTTGCCCGCACCAAGCGTCGCGCCATCAATCTCTACTACAGGCATGACAAACGTGCTGGCCGAGGTGATGAAGGCTTCATCAGCCTCTTTCGCCTCGTCCACAGTGAAGTTGCGCTCTTCGACCGTCATCTGGGCTTCCCGTGCGAACCGCAGCACCGCCGCGCGGGTTATGCCGTGCAGGATGTCGTTGGACAGCGCGCGGGTGATGATCCGCCCGCCTTTGATGATATAGGCGTTGTTGGATGTGCCTTCGGTCACTGTGCCGTCCTGCACCATCCACGCATCGTCACAGCCCGCGCGCACGGCCATCATCTTGCCCATGCTGGGGTAAAGCAATTGCACCGTCTTAATATCCCGCCGCGCCCAGCGCTGGTCTTCGATGGTGATGACGCGGATGCCTTTTTTGGCTTTCGGGCTATCGACCAGCGCAGGGTTGCTTTGCGTGAATAGAACGACGGTCGGCTTCGTGGTTTCCGGGTCAGGGAACATGAAATCCCGGTCCCCCGGTGCCCCGCGCGTCACTTGCAGATAGACCATTCCCTGCTCAACTGCGTTTTGCGCCACCAATTCGCGGTGCACAGCAAGCCATTCCTCACGGTCCATCGGGTTTTCGATCCCCAATTCGGACAGCGAACGACACAGCCGCACGAAATGGCCGTCAAAGTCGATCAGCTTGCCGTCGATGACAGTCGTCACCTCGTAGACGCCATCGGCCATCAGGAAGCCACGATCAAAGATGCTGATCTTGGCTTCCGTTTCTGGCAAGTAGTCGCCGTTCACATAAACGATGCGTGTCACATTACCATCCTTCGGGCAATTTGCGGACAGCCCCCATGGCCGCCGAGGTTGTCAGTTGGGCATAGGCGCGCAACGCGGTCGAGACTTTGCGTGACCGAGGTTTCGCAGGTTTCCAGCCCTTCGCGTCCTGCGCGGCGCGGCGCGCAGCGAGGGTTGCGTCATCCACGGCCAGATGGATCGTGCGGTTCGGGATGTCGATTTCAATCAGATCGCCCTGCTGCACCAGCCCGATCAGCCCGCCCTCTTCGGCTTCGGGGGAAACGTGGCCGATGGACAGGCCCGAGGTCCCGCCCGAGAAGCGGCCATCCGTCACCAGCGCGCAAGCCGCGCCCAGCCCTTTGGATTTCAGGTAGCTGGTCGGATAGAGCATTTCCTGCATCCCCGGCCCACCGCGCGGCCCTTCATAGCGGATCACCACGACCTCGCCCGCGACGACCTTGCCTGTCAGAATGCCACTGACCGCATCATCTTGGCTTTCAAAGACATGCGCAGGCCCGCTGAATTTCAGAATCGAGTCGTCCACCCCAGCCGTTTTTACGATGCAACCCTGCTCAGCCAGATTGCCGAACAGCACGGCAAGCCCGCCGTCTTGCGAAAACGCATGGGGTTTCGCGCGGATCACGCCCTTTTCGCGGTCCAGATCCAGCGCATTGTAGCGCTTGGATTGGCTAAACGCCTCGGTCGTGCGCACGCCACCGGGGGCTGCGGCATAGAAATCATGCACTTCGGGGTCCGTGGTGCGGCTAATGTCCCACATATCCAGCGCCATCCCCATCGTGGGGCTGTGCACCGTGGGCAGATCGCGGTGCAACAGCCCCGCGCGGTCCAGTTCCCCAAGGATCGACATGATCCCACCCGCGCGATGGACATCTTCCATATGCACATCGGACTTGGCAGGCGCAACCTTGCACAAACACGGCACGCGGCGCGACAGGCGGTCAATGTCCGCCATCGTGAAATCAATCCCGCCTTCATAGGCAGCGGCCAGCAAGTGCAGCACAGTGTTCGTGGACCCGCCCATCGCAATGTCCAGCGACATGGCGTTTTCAAACGCCTTGAAGGACGCGATGTTACGCGGCAACACGCTTTCATCATCCTGCTCGTAATAGCGCTTGGCCAGATCTACGATCAGATGGCCCGCGCGCAGGAACAGTTTCTTGCGGTAAGCATGGGTCGCCAAAGTCGAGCCATTGCCCGGCAGCGACAGCCCCAGCGCTTCCGTCAGGCAGTTCATCGAGTTTGCGGTGAACATGCCCGAGCAAGAGCCACAAGTGGGGCAGGCTTCTTCCTCATACTGCTTGACCTGCGCGTCCGAATACTTCTCGTCCGCCGCGACCACCATCGCATCGACCAGATCGAGCGCCTTGATAACCCCGTCAATCTCGACCTTGCCCGCTTCCATCGGCCCGCCCGACACAAACACGGCCGGAATATTCAGCCGCATCGCCGCCATCAACATGCCGGGTGTGATCTTGTCACAGTTGGAGATACACACCATCGCATCGGCACAATGCGCGTTGACCATGTATTCGACCGCATCCGCGATCACCTCGCGCGAGGGCAGCGAATAGAGCATCCCGTCATGGCCCATGGCGATGCCGTCATCGACCGCGATCGTGCTGAACTCTTTGGCCACACCGCCTGCCTTTTCCACTTCGCGCGCGACCAGCTGGCCCAAATCCTTCAAATGGGCATGGCCGGGCACGAATTGGGTGAAGCTGTTGACGATGGCGATGATGGGCTTGCCGAAATCGCTATCCTTCATGCCCGTGGCCCGCCACAGCGCCCGCGCGCCTGCCATGTTGCGGCCGTGGGTTGTCGTGCGCGAGCGGTATCTGGGCATGGGGTCTCCTCCTGTGGGATTTTGGGCTGAATACCGCATGCGCGCGGCGTGGGAAAGATGTGTCAGCCCCAAAGCGCAGGCAAGGGGGGATGCACGCCGTCGTGATCGTAATGCAGGGGCGGTTCGCGGTCCTGCGCCAGCAGCAGGGGGCCGTCCAGATCAACGACCTCCGCGCCCTGCGCCACCAGAACCGCAGGTGCCATGGCCAGCGACGTGCCGACCATGCACCCCACCATCACGCGATACCCCTCCGCGCGGGCGGCATCGCGCAAGGCAAGCGCCTCGGTCAGACCCCCTGTCTTGTCCAGTTTGATATTCACCATGTCATACTTGCCGCGCAACTTAGGCAGGCTCGCCCGGTCATGGCAGCTTTCATCGGCGCAGACGGGAAGGGGCCGCGCTATTTCGGCCAGCATGTCATCGGCCCCCGCAGGCAGGGGCTGTTCAACCATGCTCACGCCCAAGCGCAGCAGATGGGGGGCGAGGTCCGAATAGACCTCTGCCGTCCAGCCCTCATTCGCGTCCACAATGATCGTGGCATCCGGCGCACCGCGCCGCACGGCTTCCAGCCGGGGCATGTCGTCGGGCGTGCCGAGCTTGATCTTCAGAAGCGGGCGGTGGGCATGGCGGCGCGCCGCGGCTTCCATATTGGCAGGCGTATCAAGCGACAGGGTAAACGCGGTTAGCATCGGTCGTGGTGCTGCCAGCCCCGCCAATTCCCAAACCCGCTTGCCCGCGCGCTTCGCTCCCAAATCCCACAACGCGCAATCGACGGCATTGCGCGCCGCCCCCGCCGGCAACAGGCCCAGCAGGTCCGCGCGGCTGACCGCCCCCAGCCCTTCGATCTGCGCGCGCACGGAGGCAAGGCTTTCCCCATACCGCGCATAGGGCACGCATTCTCCCTGCCCCGTCACACCCCCGCGCTCGACCACCACCCGCAGCACATCTGCATGGGTCCGCGAACCGCGCGCAATTGTAAACACCTCGGCCAGCGCAAAGCGCTCGTCAAAAACCTGCATGACCGCCCCTTTATCTTGCTGAAAATACTCCGGGGTCCGGGGTGGAACCCCGGCGTTTTCCACAAGCGGACCAGATCAGATCGCGGCCAGCGCGTCCACCAACTTCGCAGCCCCAAAACGGAATGGGTCCGTCGCAGGCAGACCCATGCGCGCCTCGACCTCGGCCAGATAGGCCAAGGCCACATCCTCGGCCATGTCCTTCGTGTTGATCGACACACCGACGACCTGACAGGCGGGATTGGCCACATGCGCCAGCGCCAACCCCATGTCTCGCACAGCTTCCAGTGACGGTAGCGTATAGCCGGGCAAACCGCGCATATGCGTGCGCGTGGGTTCATGGCACAGGATCAGAGCATCCGGTTGCCCCCCATGGACCAGCGCCAGCGTCACGCCCGAATAGCTGACATGGAACAGCGACCCCTGCCCTTCGATCAAATCCCAGTGATCCGGGTCATTATCCGGCGTCAGATATTCAATCGACCCCGCCATGAAATCCGCGATCACCGCATCCAGCGGCACCCCGCCCCCGGTGATCAAGATCCCCGTCTGCCCGGTCGCACGGAACGTGGCCTTCATGCCGCGCGCGACCATTTCACGCTCCATGCACAAAGCCGTATACATCTTGCCCACTGAGCAATCCGTGCCAATCGCCAAGCAGCGCTTACCGCTCCGCTTCACACCATTGGCAATCGGATACTCGACCGAGGGCACGCGCACATCATGCAGCTTGCACCCGCAGGCCTCGGCCACGGCCCGCAGGTCTGGCTCGTCCCGCAGCAGGTTGTGCAGGCCCGATGCCAGATCGAACCCTTCCTCCAACGCCGCCACGAGCACCTTCTTCCACGCGGGCGAGATCACGCCGCCCCGATTCGCCACGCCGATCACCAGCGTCTTGGCTCCTGCCGCCTTCGCCTCGGCCAATGTCATGTCGGGCAGCTTCATGTCGGCGCGGCACCCCTCCATGCGGAACTGGCCCACAGCCGCATCGGGCCGCCAGTCGCGGATGCCTTGGGCCACCTTGGCGGCCAACGCGTCGGGCGCATCGCCCAGAAACAGCAGATAGGGGGAAGCGATCATGGCGGGTATCCTGCAAATTAGGTGGACCCGCAGAGTGTGGCACGAGAATTTGGCAAAATGCTTTGAATCTTTGCGCCATATCTGAGGTTTTTCGAAGAATTCTGCGCCAATGTCGAAATCTTCGACAGGTTCTGCGCAAGACCTGTGCAAGTTAAGAATGCACGCCTCGGCCAGTTCTTGCCGATAACCCAACAACGCGGCGCGGCGATCTTGTCCTGCGCGTGCGCGTGCTTATAGCCTGATACAGGCGAACTGGAAAAAGTCAGACCATGAGCACACCCCTTGTTGTCCCGTTCAATCAGCGCTTGCGTATTGGCGTGCTGCGGCTTGCCTTTGGGATTGTCTTGCCGCTGACGGTGTTTGCAGAAACGGCATGGCGCGACCCTGAATGGCTGTGCGAAACGCTTGAAGTGGTCGGCATGGCGCTTGTTGTCGCCGGTGTTCTGGGCCGGTTATGGGCTATCCTGTATATCGGCGGTCGCAAGAATGCCCAGGTCATGCAAGATGGCCCGTATTCGCTGTGTCGGCATCCGCTCTATCTGTTTTCCACCCTGGGTTTGGTCGGGTTTGGCCTGATGCTGGGCAGTGTCGTGCTGACGGCGATCATGGCCGGGCTGCATCTGATGGTCGTGAACGCCACGGCCCAGCGCGAAGAGGCCTATCTCCATGCTGCCTTCGGCCCGGCCTACGCAGCCTATGCCGCAAGAGTCCCGCGCTTCTGGCCCCGCTTCGCGAATTTCAGATCCGACTCGGAAATCACGGTTCGCGTGGCGACGCTGCGGTCGAACCTGCGGGATGCCTTGGTTTTTCTGCTGCTGATCCCGCTGGCAGAGTTTCTGGAATATCTGCATGATCTGGCGATCATCCCGACATTTTCGATCTGGTAAGGCCCGAGTCAGCAGGCAGCGCCTTTGCAGGTGCAGCAATCAGGGCTTGCCGACCTTCGCGCAACAATATATCGCCGCAGTGCAGAAAATCAGAATTTCCTGACCAGAAAGGCCCGCACCATGAGCTTTCGTCTCCAACCTGCCCCTGTTGCCCGCCCCAACCGCTGCCAATTGTTCGGGCCGGGGTCGCGCACGGCCCTGTTCGAAAAGATGGCGGCATCGGCGGCCGACGTGATCAATCTGGATCTGGAGGATTCGGTTGCGCCCTCCGACAAGGACAGCGCGCGGGTCAATGTGATTGCCGCCACCCACGACATCGACTGGGGGCGCAAGACGCTGTCGGTGCGGATCAATGGGCTGGATTCGCCCTGGTGGTATCGCGACGTCGTGGACCTGCTGGAACAGGGGTCCGAGCGGCTGGACCTGATCATGATCCCGAAAGTGGGCTGCGCGGCGGATCTGTATGCCGTGGACGCGCTGGTGACCGCGATCGAGGCTGCGAAGGGCCGCAAGAAGCGTGTGGGCTTCGAGGCCATCATCGAATCCGCCGCAGGCATCACCAATGTCGCGGAGATCGCCAAAGGCTCGCCCCGCTTGCAGGCCATGTCGCTGGGGGCGGCCGATTTCGCGGCGTCCATGGGGATGCAGACCACTGGCATCGGCGGCACGCAGGCCAATTACTACATGCTGCACCAAGGCGCGCAATATTGGTCTGACCCCTGGCATTGGGCGCAATCGGCCATCGTCGCGGCCTGCCGCAGCAATGGCATTCTGCCCGTCGATGGCCCCTTCGGCGATTTCAGCGACGATGACGGCTTCCGCGCGCAAGCGCGCCGCTCGGCCACGCTTGGCATGGTCGGCAAATGGGCGATCCACCCCAAGCAAGTGGCCCTAGCCAACGAGGTGTTCACCCCGTCAGACGCAGCGGTAACAGAGGCGCGCGAAATTTTGGCCGCGATGGAAGCCGCCAAAGCCCGCGGCGAAGGCGCGACCGTCTACAAAGGGCGTCTGGTTGACATTGCCTCGATCAAGCAGGCCGAAGTCATCGTGCGCCAATCCGAGATGATCGGGGCAAGCGCTTAATCCCGGTGATAGGGCGCCCCCGCCAAGATGCTGGTCGCGCGGTAAAGCTGCTCGGCCAGCATAACGCGCGCCAGCATATGCGGCCAAACCATTGGGCCAAACGATAAAAGCCTGTCAGCCCGGTCGCGCACGGATGGGTCCAGCCCATCTGCCCCGCCAATGACAAAGGCCAGATCACCCGCGCCCCCATCGCGCACCTGCTCGAGCATCTGGGCAAAGGCGCGCGACGACAGAAGCGTTCCGCGTTCATCCATCGCCACCACTTGCGCGCCAACCGGGATCGCCCGCAGCAAAGCGCGCCCCTGCTCGGCCATCGTCGTGGCCTTGCGGTCATCCAATTCGTGTTCCTGAACGGGCCCCAGCGATAGCGCGCGCCCGGTCCGATCTGCGCGCTGCACATAGTCATCAATCAGCGCGCGCTCTGGCCCCGCCCGGACACGGCCCATCGCCACGATATGCAGGCGCATTTACACCATGGGGCGCGGCGCGTCGATATCCTGCCACATCTTTTCAAGCTGATAGAAGTCGCGGACTTCAGGTCGGAAGATATGCACAACCACATCGCCCGTGTCGATCAGCACCCAATCGCCGACCTCTTTGCCTTCGACCCGCGCGGACAGGCGGAAGGTTTCCTTCAACCGGTCCATCAGCTTTTGCGCAATCGCCGCCACTTGCCGGGTCGAGCGGCCAGAGGCCACGACCATGTGATCGGCCATGGACGACTTTCCACGCAGGTCGATAGTGACGATATCCTCTGCCTTGTCATCGTCGAGCGAGGACAGAACCAAATCCAGAAGCGCTTGGGCCGAAATCGGCGCAGGTTCAGGACGGGCAGGGCGGGCCGCAATCGCGGAAAGCTCGGTGAGTGACAGGAAAGGGTCCTCCAGATGACACTTGATGGGGATAACATAGCATCGCAGGCGCCTATTCTCAATCTTGCTTGCAAGCAAGCTCAGCTTGATCCCCGGAAAATGCGCAGGATGTTGCCTTGTGTCCCATTCGCGCGTAAGGAAAGACGTATGACCCCGGTATTCGATCTGGCCGATCACGCGCGCCTGCCGCAGCGTTTCAATGCGCAGAACCATTCGGTTCTGGCCCGACTGCGCTGACCCCTGTCACGCGCCTGTCCCCCTGTTTTCCGAACGACCCGCGAGAGAGAGTTCCGCCATGACCGCCAAAACCCTCTATGACAAAATCTGGGATGCCCATGTCGTGCACGAAGATGCCGACGGCACCTGCCTGCTTTATATTGATCGCCATCTGGTCCACGAAGTCACCAGCCCGCAAGCCTTTGAAGGGCTGCGCATGACAGGCCGCAAGGTCCGCGCGCCGGAAAAGACGATTGCCGTTCCAGACCACAACGTGCCCACCACTCTGGACCGCGCGAAAGGGATCGACAACGAAGAATCCCGCATTCAGGTCGAAGCCTTGGACCGCAACGCGCGTGAATTCGGTGTGCATTACTATCCAGTGTCCGACATCCGCCAAGGCATTGTGCATATCGTTGGCCCCGAACAGGGTTGGACGCTGCCGGGCATGACAGTTGTCTGCGGTGACAGCCACACTGCGACACACGGCGCGTTTGGCGCGCTGGCCCATGGCATCGGCACATCGGAAGTGGAGCATGTTCTGGCGACGCAAACGCTGATTCAGAAGAAATCGAAGAACATGAAGGTGGAAATCACCGGGTCCTTGCGCCCCGGCGTGACCGCCAAGGACATCACACTGTCGGTGATCGGCGCCACAGGCACCGCTGGCGGGACAGGCTATGTGATCGAATATTGCGGCCAAGCCATCCGCGAATTGTCGATGGAAGGGCGGATGACCGTCTGCAACATGGCGATCGAAGGCGGCGCGCGCGCGGGCCTGATCGCGCCGGACGAAAAAACCTTCGCCTATGTGCAGGGCCGCCCCCATGCGCCAAAAGGCGCGCAATGGGAAGCAGCACTCGCTTGGTGGAAAACGCTGCACTCGGACGACGACGCGCATTGGGACAAGGTCGTAACGCTGCGCGGCGAAGACATCGCGCCCGTCGTCACTTGGGGCACCAGCCCCGAAGATGTGCTGCCGATCACCGCGTCAGTGCCCAGCCCTGACAGCTTCACGGGCGGCAAGGTGGACGCTGCCCGCCGGTCGCTCGACTATATGGGCCTTCAAGCGGGCCAGAAGCTGACCGATATCGAGATCGACACAGTTTTCATCGGTTCCTGCACCAATGGCCGGATCGAGGATCTGCGCGCCGCCGCCGCCATCCTGAAAGGCAACAAGATCAAAGTCAAACGCGCGATGGTCGTGCCGGGCTCGGGCCTAGTGCGGGCGCAGGCCGAGGAAGAGGGGCTTGCGCAAATCTTCCTCGATGCGGGCTTTGAATGGCGGCTTGCGGGCTGCTCGATGTGCTTGGCCATGAACCCCGACCAACTCGCGCCGGGCGAGCGCTGCGCCGCGACCTCCAACCGCAATTTCGAAGGCCGCCAAGGCCGCGGTGGCCGCACACATTTGATGTCACCTGCCATGGCCGCCGCCGCAGCGATTACGGGTCGGCTGACAGATGTGCGTGCGTTGATGCAAGAGGCTGTTTGAACACACTGCTCAAGGGCTTGCGTCGCGTTACCAACGACGTGAGCCTTTGCTCAGCACCAAAATCAGAGCGTTGAGCGAAACCATGACGAAACCTGTCAACTCGAAGATGACGTTAAACACAACATCATTGACGCGCACAGTGATGAGCGGGTCGAAATGGTGAAAACGCGCTGCCCTGCTCGCGCCGTAGCTTCCGACGAAGATAAGCCCGCACAGGGCCAAACCATTGCGTTTCAAGTCACGTCGCAACCAAAAGGCACCGCAGGTTATCACCATAACGCACACGACCACGATACCGATGACCAGACTACGTTGAAAGCTGCGTCGATCATCGTACCATTCCTGTTGTTTCGACAGGCAGCGACCGGCGGCAGTCAACAGCGACTGCACGTCAAGCTGCTTGTTCAACGCAAGAAACGTCATCGCGCAAAAAATCAGTGTCCAGAGCACCTGTGCTCGGGCCGATCCGCCACGTTGCTTGATCACGACCCACAAAGCAAGAACCGCGCAGCCGATGTAACAGCCGACCGTGAACCAGCTCCAAAAGCCAGGATCACCGATTTTCAGATGCCAGCGCAAAAGCATGCAAGCCTTAAGAAGCGCATAGTCGATGGGCGTCAACATCGCGCAGGAGGATCCTTCCGGGGTCGATTTATCAATACTTCGGCTCTGGCCGCACCAAACACTCCCCCATCTCTGAGCTTAGGATAATCACATGGACAAATTCACTACTCTTTCCGGCGTCGCGGCCCCCATGCCGCTGGTCAACATCGACACCGATATGATCATCCCCAAACAATTCTTGAAGACTATCCAGCGATCTGGGCTTGGCAAGAACCTGTTCGACGAAATGCGTTACACGCAGGACGGCGCAGAGATTGCAGATTTCGTGCTGAACCAGCCTGCCTATCGCAAGGCACAAATCCTTGTGGCTGGGGACAATTTCGGCTGCGGGTCGTCACGTGAGCATGCGCCTTGGGCGCTGTTGGATTTTGGGATCCGTTGCGTGATCTCCACCAGTTTTGCGGACATCTTCTACAATAACTGCTTCAAAAACGGCATTCTGCCAATCGCGCTACCGCAAGAACAAGTCGATATTTTGATGGAAGATGCCCGCAAAGGCGAAAATGCCCGAATCAGCGTTGATCTGGCCGCGCAGACTGTCACGGCAACGGACGGCACGACGTTTTCCTTTGACGTGGACCCGTTCAAGAAGCATTGCCTGCTGAACGGTTTGGACGATATCGGCCTGACCTTGGAGAAAGTATCTTCAATTGATAGTTTTGAATCGCGTCAATCGCAGACACGGCCTTGGGTCTGACTTCTGATTTCGCAGAGTTTTTTCGCAAAAACAAAGCGGCACCACAGGCGGTGCCGTTTTTTTTCCTCAAATTTGATGCAAAGTCGCGACACTTGCACCGAGAAATTGCCACACCGCCCCGGCATTATGAACATGGGTGTTGCTAGGGTGGCGGAAAATGGGCAATTTTGTGGCAAAAGTAAGGCAGGCGGTTCTGGGTGCAGGGGCGCAGGCAAATAAGGTGGGTGCAGCCAAGGTTGCACCCCGCAAATCGAGGCTGAGCACGATGTCGTCCATGTCGCAAGCAGCGCAAGGTTTGCTGCGCGGGTTCTTTGTGGCCCTGCTCATTCTGGTGCCTGCCCTGTTGCTACCTGGCATCACGCAAGATGTGGCGCAAGCTGTCACGCTCCTTGCCCTGATCGCGGGTATTGTTGTTGGGGTGGAATACACGGCCCGCTATCCCGGGCTGATCGAATTCCGCGACGCAAAGCCCTATAATCGTGGGCGTTTCCTGCTCATGGCGGTCATCATTTTCGCGCTGACGCTGATCCAGCGCGGGGTGTCGGGCGTCGCGAACGAAATCCCTGGGATTGCGCGTTGGATTGGCGGCTTGTTCGACGTCACCATAAGCCCCGTTCGTCTGTTGGTCGCCTCTCTTCCGCAGGGATTGCCGGCGGAACATTTGCAAAACGTGCAAGCGACCGCATCCGTTGCCTTTCTGATCGCGCTGTTGGGTCTGTCCGGCTTTCTTGCCGCGATATATTTTCGGTATTGGCCCGCGCGGCATCTTGTTTTGAACGTCTGGGTGAACTTGCCGAATTTCGATCCAACCAAGGGCAATGATGTTGTCCATCGCCTCGAACGCGAAGGTCAGGTGAATATCCTGCTCGGGATCATCCTGCCCTTCTCGCTGCCGGTGCTGTTCCACATGTCCAGCTTACTTGTACAACCCCTGACGCTGGAAACCCCCTTGTCACTGGTCTGGGGCGTCGCGCTCTGGGCGATCATTCCGGTCAATCTGGTGATGCGCGGGGTCGCGATGTACCGGGTTGCGCAACTGATCCGCAGTCAACGCCGCCGTGTAGCCGACGCAGAGGCAGCGGTTCCTTTGCCTGCGCGCTCGGCTTACTCTGGGTCGTATTGACGCGTCAGTTCGCTTTGCGGCTTGGGACGAAGGGCAGAGGCACAATCGGCACACCATCGTCGATTAGGGCCTTTGCCTCTGCAGGTGCGGCTTCGCCGTGGATCGGACGATCCGGCATATCGCCGAGATACATCGCACGGGCCTGTGTGACAAAGTCGGTGCCAACATAATCCGAATTTGCCTCAACTTCCGCCTTTAGGGTCGCAATGCGCCTTTCAAGATCGTCTTTGGCTGGTGGTAAGGGCGCTTTCGTCTGCACGGAAACAGAGGGGGCCATCAGCGCCTTGGTCACGTCGCTCGCGCCACAATCCGGGCACGTGATCAGCCCTTGCCCAGACAAGGCGTCGAAAGCCCCGTTGGACTTGAACCAGCTTTCAAACGCGTGACCTTGCGCGCATTTCAGTGCGAACCTGATCATCAGCCCCCCGATCTTGCAGCCCAGAGGTAACAAGACTCTCGGCGAATTCAAGCATCTGCACCTTGCCGCCCGGATGTTTTGCGATACCTGCACTTCAAGACCAGCGGAGGGAGCCATGTGCAAGCTGATTTTTGCGGTGTTTGCCCTGATTGTAACCTCGACCCAAGCCACCGCGTTCATGTTCAAGGGCCTCGATGGCAGCCCGATCGACTTGGCCGAGTTTCGCGGCAGGCCGGTTCTGGTGGTCAACACGGCCTCTCTCTGCGGGTTCACACCCCAATATGCCGACATGCAACGCCTTTACGACGATTTCGGGCCGCGCGGGTTGGTCGTGTTGGCGGTCCCTTCGGACGAGTTTCGGCAAGAATTGTCCAGCAACGATGAGGTGGCCGATTTCTGCCGGGTCCAGACAGGGCTGACCTTCCCCATCACGCAGATCACGCCCTTGCGCGGGCCTGATGCGCACCCGTTTTACCGCTGGTTGGCCGAAACACATGGCCATGTGCCGGCATGGAATTTCAACAAGGCGCTGATTGGGGCAGAGGGGCAATTGCTGGGCTTCTGGGGGTCAGGCACGCGGCCAACCGCGCGCGCAATCACCAGCGCGATTCGGTCGCAGCTTCCGTGACACCCGTTTTCATCGGGTCCGAAGTCTATCGCGGCTCCAGCTACGGCGCCGCCCACCCGCTGCATATTGCGCGTGTGTCCACTGTCATGGACCTGACGCGCGCCTTGGGGTGGTTGCCACAGACGCAATACCGCACCTCGCCCCGCGCCAAGCCTGATGCTTTGACCACTTGGCACGACCCGGCCTATCTGGACGCGCTTGCCACCGCCGAGGCAAGGCAGGCGGTTGACGACCAGACGCGCGCCCGCTTCTGTCTTGGCACCACTGCAAACCCGGTTTTCCCCGAAATGTTCCGCCGTCCCGCGACTGGGGCGGGGGGGGTGATGCTGGCCGCGGAACTGGTCGCCCAAGGCGGGCTCGTGCACGTTCCGGGCGGCGGCACGCATCACGCAATGGCCGACCGCGCGAACGGGTTTTGTTACCTGAACGACCCGGTTCTGTGCCTGCTGCGGCTGCGCGCGCTTGGGTGCAGCCGCATGGCGTATGTCGATCTGGACGCGCATCATTGCGACGGGGTGCAAGCAGGGCTGTCGGGGGCCGAAGATATGCTGCTGATTTCGGTCCACGAAGAGAAGCGCTGGCCGTTTACCGGGGCACTGGATGATCAAGGCAAGGGCCGCGCGGTCAACCTGCCTGTCCCGCGCGGGCTGAACGACACCGAAGATCGCCATATCCTGCACCGCTTGCTGGTGCCGCTGCTGGAGCAATATCAACCAGATGCCATCGTCCTGCAATGCGGGGCCGACAGACTAGAGGACGACCCCCTCTCGCGCCTGTCCCTGTCGAACACTGCCTATATCGAAGCGTTGCACGCAATCCGGCCGCTGTCGCCGCGCCTGATCGTGCTGGGGGGGGGGGGCTATAATCCGTGGTCCGTAGGGCGGCTTTGGACGCGCATCTGGGGCGCGCTGAATGGGCTGGATTGGGATGGGCCACTGCCGGAACCCGCGCAGGCTGTGCTGCGCGGTCTGTCATGGAACCGACAACGCGGTCTGCCCCGGCCCGAAAGATGGACCACAACGCTCACCGATCCCCCGCGCGAGGGGAAGCTGCGCCCCGAAATCACCGCCCGCGTGGGCCATCTGCGCGCGCGGCACCATCTGGGCGCCTACAAGCCCGCTCTTGCATGGCAGGCGGCAGCCAAGTAAGAACCGCGCGATTGAGCACGCGCGCGGGGGACCAATGCCCATTCTTGTCATGAAATTCGGCGGCACATCGGTCGCGGACCTTGCTCGCATCCGCAACGCCGCCGAAAAAGTAAAAGCCGAAGTAGATCGTGGTTATGAGGTGATCGTCATCGTCTCGGCCATGTCGGGAAAGACCAACGAGCTTGTAGGCTGGGTGAATGAGACCTCGGCGCTCTATGACGCGCGCGAATATGATGCCGTGGTCAGCTCGGGCGAGAATGTGACGGCTGGACTGATGGCGCTGCGCTTGCAGGAAATGGACATCCCCGCGCGGTCCTGGCAGGGCTGGCAAGTGCCTATTCAAACCACCAGCCAGCATGGGTCAGCGCGGTTCTTGGATATTCCGCGCGCCAATATCGACGCCAAATTTGCCGAAGGGTTCAAGGTCGCGGTTGTCGCAGGCTTTCAAGGCGTCAGCGCCGAGGGGCGGATCACGACCCTTGGCCGGGGCGGGTCGGACACGACGGCTGTAGCCTTCGCTGCGGCCTTTGGCGCAGAGCGCTGCGACATCTATACCGATGTGGACGGCGTCTATACCACTGACCCGCGCATCACCAAGAAAGCCCGCAAGCTAACCAAGATCAGCTATGAAGAAATGCTGGAGCTGGCATCCTTGGGCGCGAAAGTGTTGCAAACGCGGTCTGTCGAACTGGCCATGCGCTACAAGGTGCGGCTGCGCGTGTTGTCATCATTCGATGATACTGACGAAACATCAGGAACTCTGGTCTGTGACGAGGATGAGATCATGGAATCGAAAGTCGTATCCGGCGTGGCCTACAGCCGCGAAGAAGCCAAGCTGACCCTTGTCACGGTCGAAGACCGCCCCGGCATCGCCGCCGCCATCTTTGGCCCCTTGGCCGAAGCGGGGGTGAATGTGGACATGATCGTGCAGAACATCTCGGAGAAAGATTATCAGGGCCATGAAAAGCCCGTCACCGACATGACCTTTTCTTGCCCGGTCGATCAGGTTCTGCGCGCGCGCAAGGCGCTGGAAGATGCGCGCGACGCGGGCGCTATCGCCTATGACAAACTTGAAGTGGATACGGATGCGGCCAAAGTGTCGGTCGTGGGCATCGGGATGCGCAGCCATGCCGGTGTGGCCGCGCGCATGTTCAAGGCGCTTGCCGCCGAGGGCGTGAACATCAAGGTCATTTCCACCTCCGAGATCAAGATTTCTGTCCTGATCGACAGAAAATATATGGAACTGGCCGTGCAGGCTTTGCATGATGCCTTTGACTTAGACAAAGCGGGCTAAAGTCGCCCGTCCCCCATGACCGGAGGGGCCATGCCCCAGAGAACGCAGACCGACAGTCGTATTTTGTTGCGCAGCCTGCGCGATGCGATGGCACAATCCGGTCCGGGGCAAGAGCGGCTGGACCGGATAACAACGATCATCGCGCAGTCCATGCGGACCGACGTGTGCTCTGTCTATTTGCTGCGCGATGCGGATACGATGGAATTATGCGCAACCGAGGGGCTGAAGCCGGAATCGGTTCACAAGACCCGGCTGCGGCTGGGCGAGGGGCTGGTGGGCAAGGTTGCGCGCACAGCGCGACCTGTGAACACGGCCAATGCCCCCGCCGAACCCGGTTTCCGCTTCATGCCCGAGACAGGGGAAGAGGTCTATACCTCGTTCCTTGGCGTGCCGATCCAGCGACTTGGCGAACGCTTGGGCGTGCTGGTCGTGCAATCGCGCGATGCCAGGCTCTATTCGGAAGACGAGATTTATGGGCTTGAAGTCGTCGCCATGTTGCTTGCCGAAATGGCCGAGCTCGGCGCTTTCGTGGGCGTGGGGGCCACTACCCCCCACAAGAACGCGACGCTTCTGCATGGCGTAACCGCGCAAGAGGGCGAGGCCGAAGGCCATGTCTGGCTGCACGAGCCGCGCGTGGTGATCACCAATCTGGTGAATGACGACAGCAAGGCCGAACTCGCGCGGATGGCGCGCGCCGTCGATCAATTGCGCGTATCCGTCGATGACATGCTGGAAGCGGCGGGCAGTCGGGACAAAGAGCAACTCGAAGTTCTGCAAACCTATCGGATGTTCGCGCATTCGCGCGGCTGGCTGAAGCGGATGGAAGAAGACATTCGTCTGGGTCTTTCTGCTGAAGCGGCGGTGGAAAAAGAACAGTCAAGCGCCCGCGCGCGGCTGGAAACGGTGCCCGATGCCTATCTGCGCGACCGCCTGCACGATCTGGACGACCTGTCGAACCGCCTGCTGCGCATCCTGACGGGGCAAGGCGCGCAGACCGGGGCCGAAATGCCCACCGATCCGATTCTGGTCGCGCGCAACATTGGCCCCGGTGAACTCTTGGAATATGGCCGCAAATTGCGCGGGATCGTGCTGGAGGAAGGGGCGGTTGGCTCGCACGCGACCATCGTCGCCCGGGCCTTGGCGATTCCACTGGTCATCAACGTGCCGCGCATCACGACCGAAGCGCTGAACGGCGATCACATTCTGGTCGATGGCACCGATGCCGCCGTGCATTTGCGCCCGGATGACAGTGTGACCAGCGCGTTTCGTGACAAGATGGCGATGCAGGCCAAGGAACAGGAACGCTACGCGGTCCTGCGCGACAAACCCGCAACGGCACAATGTGGCACACGGGTGTCGCTCAAGATGAATGCGGGGCTGATGGCCGATCTGCCATCTTTGCCCAGTTCTGGGGCCGAAGCCGTGGGGCTGTTCCGCACCGAGCTGCAATTCCTGATCCGCGACAAGATGCCGACGCGCTCGGAACTTGTGGCCAATTACGCGCGCGTTCTGGACGCGGCCAAAGGCAAACAGGTCTATTTCCGCACCCTCGATATCGGGTCGGACAAGGTCATGCCCTATATGAAGCGCCCGGATGAGCCGAACCCCGCGATGGGTTGGCGTGCTTTGCGGGTGGGGCTGGACAAGCCCGGCGTGCTGCGCATGCAAGTGCAAGCGCTGTTGCGTGCCACGAATGGCCGCCCGCTGAGCGTGATGTTCCCGCTTGTGGCGGAAGCCTCCGAATTCATCCGCGCCCGCGACACGCTGCTGCGGGAAGTGGAGCGCGAGCGCCGTCTGGGCCATGTCCTGCCCGAGCGGTTGGAAGTGGGGGCAATGCTGGAAACGCCGTCGCTGGCCTATGCGCCGGACAGTTTCTTTCAACTGGCCGATTTTATCTCGGTCGGCGGCAATGACCTGAAGCAGTTCTTCTTCGCTGCCGACCGCGAGAATGAATTGGTCCGCCGCCGCTATGACACGCTGAGCGCCAGTTTCATGACATTCCTGCAAATGATCGTTGTGCGCTGCGCTGCACATGGCACCGATCTGTCCTATTGCGGCGAGGATGCGGGCCGCCCGATTGAAGCGCTGGCCTTGGCAACGATCGGGTTCCGGTCACTCTCCATGCGCCCGGCTTCCATCGGGCCGGTCAAGTCACTCTTGCGCCGCGCCGATCTGCGCGACGTGCGCGCGGTGATGCAGGACGCGCAAGCCGCAGGGGCGGAAAGCTTCCGCCCCGCGCTGGCCGATTACATCGCGCGGATTTAGTTCAGGATGCCCGCATGGCGCATGGCGGCATCCATGCGCGCCTTGGTGGCATCCGTCAGGCCCAGAAGCGGCAGGCGCACTTCATCCGAACACCGCCCCAACCGCGACAGACCGTATTTCGCGCCCACAAGCCCCGGTTCCAAGAAGATCGCCACATGCAGCGGCATCAGCTTGTCATGCAGTTCCAGCGCGCGCTTGTGATCGCCTGACAGGCTCGCTGCCTGAAACTCGGCACACAGACGGGGGGCGACATTGGCCGTCACGGAAATGCAGCCCACGCCGCCTTGGGCATTGAAGCCCGGCGCGGTTGCATCCTCGCCTGACAATTGGATGAAATCCGGCCCGCATTCCATACGTTGCAGGCTCACACGCTCCAGCTTGCCCGTCGCATCCTTCACCCCCACGATGCGCGGCAGTTCCGCCAAGCGCCCCATGGTTTCGGGGGTCATATCGACGACCGACCGGCCCGGAATGTTGTAGATGATGATGGGCAGGTCGCACGCATCGTGCAGCGCCGTATAATGCGCAATCAGCCCGTCTTGCGTGGGCTTGTTGTAATAGGGCGTCACGACCAGCGCGGCATCCGCGCCGACCTTTTGGGCATGTTTCAGGAAGCCAATCGCCTCAATCGTGTTGTTGGACCCGGCACCTGCAATGACCGGCACGCGACCGGCGGCTGCGCGCACGGTTTCCTCTATCACCAGCTCATGTTCGGCATGGGACAGGGTGGGGCTTTCACCCGTTGTGCCCACAGGCACCAACCCGCTGGACCCCTCGGCGATCTGCCACTCGACCAGCGCGTGCAGCGTGTCGATGTCCAGTTTGCCGTGCTTGAACGGTGTCACAAGTGCTGGAATGGACCCCGAGATACGCATGGCTGGCCTCCCCGCGCGGCAGATGTTGCGCGATTGTGTGTTGTGGACATGGCACAGGCGGTTAGAACCAATGCAACGCAGTTTCAAGGTGAAAAGCAAAATGGGACAGGCACTGATCCGGGCTTGGATTGCGGCACTTGTGCTGGGGGTCAGTCTTGCTTCGGCGCAGACCACGCCCCCACCTGCGCGCGAGGCAGGGCTGCTGGGCCAAGCGCTGACCGCAGCCGAGCGTGCCGATTGGGCGCAGGCGCGCAGACTGGCTGCGCAGGCGGGGCCAGTGGCTGAACGTCTGGTGCTCTGGACGGCCTTGCGCGCGGGCGAAGGGGGCTTTGCCGCGCAGGCCAATTTTCTGGACGCGCACCCGGACTGGCCCCTGACCAACCCCATCCAGCGCCACGCCGAAGCGGCCTTGGCAAGTGTAAGCACCGCGGAGGTCACGGCGTTCTTCGCCAACCGCACCCCCCTGACAGAAGAGGGGCAGATCGCGCTTCTGAACGCGCGCTTGGCGCTTGGGCAAACCGACGCTGCTTTGCAGCAGGCCCGCACGCTCTGGCGCGAAACGCCGCTCTCAGCGCAGGCAGAGGCGCGGCTGGACGCGGCTTTCGGTGCGCAACTGCGTGATCTGGATCAGGCGCGGGTGAATATGCTGCTTTGGGCAGGGGAAACGACGGCGGCCCTGCGCCATCTGGACCGCCTGCCTGTTGGCCCGCGCGCGGTAGCCATGGCCCGGATCGCTCTGCAAACCCGCGCCGCTGGGGTGGATGCGCGCGTGGCGGCAGTTCCCGCCGCTTTGGCCGCTGATCCCGGTCTGATGCGCGACCGATTTGAGTTTCGGATGCGAGCGGGCAATCACGCGGGCGCAGGCGATTTGATCCTGTCGCAATCGCGCGCAACCGAAGGGCTAGGTCAGCCAGAGGCTTGGGCGCAGCGCCGCATCTTCCTTGTCCGCCAAGCGCGGGGCGAAGGCGCTTATCAGCGCGCCTATGATCTGGCGACCCCACATGGGCTGGAAGATGGGGCGCAATTCGTGGACCTTGAATTCCTTGCAGGTTTTATCGCGCTTTCGCATCTGAACCAACCCGAGCGCGCGCTCCAACATTTCCGCAATCTGCGTGTGCGGGTGTCCAGTCCGATCAGTTTGGGCCGCGCCGGCTATTGGGAAGGGCGCGCGCATGAAGCCATGGGCGATGCCATTTCGGCCCAAGTGGCCTATGAATTCGCGGCCGAGCACCAGACCAGCTATTACGGGCAATTGGCCGCAGACAGACTCGGTCTGGCGCTCGATCATTCCTTCGGCACTCCGCGCCGCTATCCCGATTGGCGCACCACATCGCTTGCACAGTCGGACCTGCTCGCGGCCGCGCTGGCCCTGCGCGATGCCGGGCGGTGGCTCGATGCGCGCCGTTTCGTCCTGTCGCTGTCGCGCAAACTAACGACCGAGGATGAATTCGGCGCGCTGGGCGATCTGTTTCTGGCGATCAACGAACCGAATTGGGCGCTGAATGTGGCCAAGATCGCTGTGCAGGCGGAAATCCTGCTGCCCGACGCCTATTTCCCTGTCACCGACCTTGCCCAAGCGCGCTTCGATGTGCCGATTGATCTGGTCAAGGCCATCGCCCGGCGCGAGAGCGAGTTTGACCCCGCTGTGGTCAGTTCCGCCGATGCGCGCGGGCTGATGCAGGTGCTGCCCGGCACGGGGCAGATGATGGCCCGCAAGCTGGGTGTGCCATTTGAAGCAAGCCTGCTTACGCGCGATGCGGGTTTGAACGCGCGGCTCGGGGCTGCGTATTTGGCGGAATTGCGCGACGAATTTGGGCCGTCCCTTGCCTTGGTCGCCGCAGGTTACAATGCCGGACCGGGCCGCCCGCGTCAGTGGATCCAAAGCTTGGGCGATCCGCGTGATCCGGCGGTGGATATCGTAGCGTGGGTCGAATCTGTGCCTTTTGCCGAGACCCGCAACTACATCATGCGCGTGGCCGAAAGTCAGATCGTCTATCGCGCGCGTTTGGCAGGGCAGGCGCAACGGGCAGACGTGGAGCGGCTGCTGCGCGGGCGCTAGAGCGCGATGAGGAAAAGTGGGAACCGGTTTTCCTCAATAATCGCGCGATAAAAAAAGACCTAGATCATGATGATGTTTCGATCAAACATCATCATGATCTAGCCAAACCCGATCACAACCCCCACGATCACCAACAGCACCCCTGCTGTCCGGTTCATCCGGGCAATCGCCTTGCCCGACTTCAGCAACACCCGCACCCGGTCAATCAGCAACGCCAGCCCCAGGTTGCCCATCATGGGGATAAGGGCAGAGACGCTCAGGATCGCCACAATATCAGGCACCGTGACCCGCGTCAGGTCAAAGAACCCCGGCAGCACGCCCATATAGAACAGAATCGCCTTGGGATTGGCCAAGATCACCGTGATCCCCGCCAGAAACCCCGCGCCCGCGCCGGGGCGCATCAGGCGGCTATCGCTGGAAATCTGACGCTCTGCATTTCGGTAAAGCTGGATACCCATGAACAGGAACATCCCCACTGCCACCCAGCGCATCAGGTCGAGCAGATCGGCATAGATCGTCAACAACCATGACAGCCCGAAAATCGCGGCCAAGGGCCAGAACATATCCCCCAGCGCCACGCCAACAGCCAATGGCGCGGCAGAGGCAAAGCCGCCCCCCAAAGCCCGCGCCATCAGCGCGACCCAGACCGGGCCGGGGGTCAGGAACAGGATGACGATTGCGCCTGCATAAAGCGCGAGTTGCGAGAAGGTGATGGTCACGATGCATCCGGGATTGTCAGGTGCCTCTCCGGCCCCAATGACCAGAAGGGATTATGCGCCACTTCCCAAACATGCCCGTCGGGATCGGCGTAATAGCCACGATACCCGCCCCAAAACACTGGCTCGGGCAGTTGCAGGGGCGTAGCCCCGGCAGCGATGGCTTGGGCGAAGGCCGCATCCACATCGGCGGGGCTGTGGAAATTCTGCGCCAGCGTCACAGCCCCCGTGCCAAGCGAGGCCCCCGCGCGCCCTTGATCCTGCGCCGGATCATCCAACCCAAACGGGCATAACCCCTGTCCCTGAAGCTGATAGAAAACCGCGCCTTCGGCCGTCTGCGCCGGGATCCAGCCCAAGGCCGCATAAAACGCCCGCGCGCGGGGCAAGTCGACCACGCCCAGTGTTATCAGCGTCACGCGTTGCAGCGGCAGGGTCATGGCGTGGTTTCCGTAATCTGCGAACCCGCGCCCGCATCGGTGACAAGATAGTGCTGCGCCCTTGGGCCAAAGTCGGTGAACAATTCCGGCCCTGTGCCCGTTAGGAAAGCCTGCGCGCCCAGCCCGCAGATCGCGTCATAAAGCGCCGCGCGGCGAGCGGCGTCAAGATGGGCTGCGACCTCATCCAGCAAAAGGATCGGGGGCGTGCCGTGCAGCGCCGCAAGCGCGCGCGCATTGGCAAGGATGAGCGAGATCAGGAACGCCTTCTGCTCGCCGGTTGAACATTGCGCGGCCTCCATCCCCTTGGCGGTCCAGAGGGCGCGCAGGTCCGCGCGGTGCGGGCCGATCAAGCTGCGGCCAGCGGCCATGTCGCGGGGGCGGTGGGCGGCCAGTGCCTCGGCCAATGTCTCGGGGTCGCGGGGGGCATCGCAGTCAAGTGACAGGTCCGCCATCGGAAAGGGGCTGTCTGGATCAGCATGGGCCGCAATCTGGTCCAGCGCGTGCAAGCGGTTCGCGGTGATCTGCACACCCGCTTGCGCCATTTGCGCTTCGAGCGCGCCAAACCAGCGGATATCCTGCACCCCGTCCCGCAGCAGGCGGTTGCGGTCGCGCATCGCCTTGTCATAGGCCAAGGCCAAAGCGGCATGGTCAGGTGCGAAGGACAGCGCGAGCCGGTCCAGCGTGCGCCTGCGCCCTTCCGCCCCTTCCAGCCAGAGACGGTCCATCACGGGCGTCAGCCACAGCACGGCCATGTAGCGGGCAAGCGCGATCTGTGGCGCGGGTTTGCCATCAATCACGACCTGCCGCGTCTGGCCCGGTTCGGCATAGGTTTCAAGCTCGGTGAGGGTCGAGAGCGTGGCGCGCAGCTTCCAACCCACGCACTCGGGGCGGCGCGACAGCTCCTCAGCCCCCGCGCGGCGCAGACCACGACCGGGGGAAAACAGCGACACAGCCTCCAGCACATTCGTCTTGCCCGCCCCATTGGCCCCCTGCAACACTACAGGCCGCCCGTCAAAGGCAAGCCGCGTGCGCAGATGCGAGCGGAAATGCGACAGGGTCAGAGTAGAAAGATGCAGCATGGGCCAGCCCCGGAGCGGGCCAGATCACACCCGCATCGGCATCACGACATAAACCGCGCTCGCGTCGTTGCCTTCGCGCATCAACGTCGGATCGCCCGAAGAATTGAACAGAAACACGGCATTTTCGCGGTCCACCTGGCTTGCGATTTCCAGCAGATATTTGGCGTTAAAGCCGATTTCCAACCGCTCGTCGCTATAGGCCACGATCAATTCCTCTTCCGCCGCGCCCGAATCGGGGGCGTTGACCGACAGGATCAGACGGTCATCTTCCAGCGCCAGTTTCACCGCGCGCGAGCGTTCGGACGACACTGTCGCGACCCTGTCCACGGCTTTGGCAAATTCCGTTGCATCCACTTCAAGCCGCTTGGTGTTTTGCAGCGGGATGACCCGGCTATAATCGGGGAAGGTGCCGTCGATGACTTTTGACGTCAGCGAAATGTCGGGCGTGGCAAAGCGCACCTTGGTTTCCGACACGGACACGGCGATCTGCATGTCGTCCACTTCCAAGAGCTTGCGCAATTCGCCCACCGTCTTGCGTGGCACAATCACACCCGGCATCCCCTCGGCCCCGGCAGGCAGGGGCGCGTCGATGCGCGCCAAACGGTGCCCATCGGTCGCCACACACCGCAGCACGCGGCCCGCTTCCGACTCGGTCACGTGCATGTAGACGCCGTTCAGGTAATAGCGCGTTTCTTCTGTCGAGATGGCGAATTTCGCCTTGTCGAACAGCCGCCGCAAATCGCGCGCAGGGGCAGTGAAGTTGCAGGTATATTCGCTGGACGCCATCACAGGGAAATCTTCGCGCGCCAGCGTGGCGAGCGAGAAGGTCGAGCGCCCCGCTGCCACTTGCAGCCGACCCGTACGCGCATCGAGCGTCAGGTCCACCAGAGCGCCGTCGGGCAGTTTGCGCGCGATTTCGTGCAGCAGCACCGCCGAAACGGTCGTGGCGCCTGCGCGTTCGACCATCGCGGGCGCGCGGTCCACCACTTCTAGATCCAGATCGGTCGCGCGGAAACTGACTTGCGCGCCTTCAGCTTCGATCAGCACGTTGGCAAGGATCGGGATCGTGTTGCGCCGTTCCACAACCGATTGCGCTTGCGATACGGCCTTCAGAAGTGCGGCGCGCTCGATGCTGATCTTCATACCCCTGATCCCTGTTTTTTGGTCCGGCCTATACGTCGCGCCGGGGCTGTCAGCCTAGCGAATTTTGCAGGCGCGGCAAGGGGGTTTCAGCTTTGCAGCAAGCGGCGCAGCAGGTCGATATCTTCGGACATCTGGCGGTCGGACACGCGCAATTCCTCAACCTTGCGGACACCGTGCAGGATCGTGGTGTGATCGCGCCCGCCAAAGCGCCGCCCGATTTCCGGTAAGGAGCGCGAGGTCAATTCCTTGGCCAGATACATCGCAATCTGACGCGGGCGCGCGACGGCGCGCGTGCGCTTCGGGCCCAGCATGTCGGACAGACGCACATTGAAATGCTCGGCCACCTTACGCTGGATTTCTTCAACACTCACCCGCCGGTCCGAGGTGCGCAGAATATCCGACAGACAATCCTGCACCATATCCATGCTGATTTCGTGCCCGATCAGGTTCGAGAACGCAAAGAGCCGCTGCAAAGCCCCTTCAAGCACGCGCGCATTGGTCGTGATCTTGTGGGCGAGGAATTCCAGCACCCCATCGCCGATCTGCACCGGGCCATAAGTCTGCGCGAATAGCGCGGCTTTCTTGTGCAGGATGCCCAAGCGCAATTCGTAATCGGTGGGGTGCAAATCCACCACCAGCCCCCATTGCATCCGCGAGCAAATGCGCTCTTCCAGCGCCTTGATCTCGCCGGGCGCGCGGTCGGCGGAAATGACGATCTGCTTGTTCTGATCCACCAGCGCATTGAACGTGTGGAAGAATTCTTCCTGCGTGCTGTCCTTGCCGGCGATGAATTGCACGTCATCGACCATCAGCACATCGACCGAGCGGAACAGGTTCTTGAAATCCATGATTTGCCTGTCGCGCAGGGCTTGCACGAAGCGATACATGAATTGTTCGGCGGACAGGTAAAGCACGTGCAGATCCGGGCGGCTTTCGCGCAATTCCCAGGCAATCGCCTGCATCAGATGGGTCTTGCCCAACCCCACGCCGCCATACAGGAACAACGGGTTGAAGGTCACAGCCGCGCCTTCGGCCACACGGCGGGCAGCGGCAAAGGCCAGTTCATTTGGCTTGCCGACGACAAAATTGTCGAAGTTCAGCTTTCCTTCTAGCGGCGCGCCTTGCAGGTTGGCGTCGCGCGGGACTGGCTTGGCGCTGTCCACAATGGCGGGCGCCGCAACCGAAGGGGCAGCATCCACGCGCACATGGAATTCGAGGCGCGACACATCATTGGACACGCTCGCCAAGTGCTTCACGATCAGGTCGTGATAATTGCGCTTCACCCAGTCACCCACAAAGCGCGAGGGGGCCAGAAAATGCACCACATTGTCCGCCACATCGCGGACCTGCAAAGGCTCGATCCAGCTTTTGTGGTTATGCGCCCCGATTTCCAAGCGCAACTCTGCCGATACTTTTGACCATGACGCAGCGATCATGCCTGAAACTTCCCCTTCACCCAACAGTGATCCCCCGATCCAAACGCACAACTGCCCCGCGCCGATTACAGCGCGTGTGATCGAAACCATATAGCCTAGGCCCATCGGGCGTGCTGCTGGTCTGACGCTCTTCAGAGGGACGCAAGTGTTTGACCCCTGCCAGACAGGAGCACGCTCAGCCATTGTCAGGTTGGTCTTTCACGGCGTCGCCGCTATCCCCAAACCCTGTCCCCCCCAGGACAGATTCTTTGCATGACCACTGCATAGCAACCGTTCGAGAGGCGGCGCAACACAACATCTCGCTTGACAGCACGGGCTGTCACAAAGAATCGCTTTCTGTCATTTTTCGGGCACAATCGTCAAAAAAACGCAAAAAAGGCGCGAAAAACGCGCCTTTTCATCCCCAAACAGGGTTTTTCCCAAGATTTGAGACGCTTACGCGCCAAGCCCTTTCACGCGGGACGATAGGCGCGACATCTTGCGCGCGACTGTGTTCTTGTGCAGCACACCCTTGGTCACACCGCGCGCCAATTCTGGCTGTGCTTCGCGCAGGGCCTCTGCCGCTTTGGTTTGATCGCCGGATGCGATCGCCTCTTCGACCTTGCGCAGGAAGGTGCGAATCCGCGAGCGGCGGGCTTTGTTGACGTCAGTGCGGCGCTCGGCTTGGCGGGCGCGTTTTTTGGACTGGGGCGTATTTGCCATGGGTCGGATCCTTCAGAGCGGGGTCAAATGGTTCGCATATGTCCCCGCATCGGTCTGCTGACCGATGACATTTCACGCCTTAAGCGGGCCCACACGCATGTGTTGGGCGCACTACGCCAGTGCGCCCGAAAAGACAAGCCTTTTCATTCGTCGCGGAATTGGGGCTGCCGCTTTTCAAGGAAGGCGGACATGCCCTCTTTCTGATCGGCAGTGTTGAACAGCATGTGGAACACGCGGCGTTCAAACAGCAGACCTTCGCGCAACGTCGTCTCATAGCTGCGATTGACAGCTTCCTTCACGACCTTGACGGTGATCTGCGACTTTTCCGCGATCTTGGTCGCAGCGCCCATCGCTTCTTCCAGAAGCTTCTTGGCAGGCACCACGCGGCTGACCAGCCCGCAGCGCTCGGCTTCTTCGGCATCCATGAAGCGGCCAGTCAAGTTCATGTCCATGGCTTTCGATTTGCCCACGAAGCGCGTCAGACGCTGGGTCCCGCCCAAGCCCGCGACCACGCCCAGATTGATTTCGGGCTGGCCGAATTTCGCGGTGTCGGCGGCAATGATGAAATCGCACATCATCGCCAGTTCACAGCCCCCGCCCAGCGCATAGCCCGACACGGCCGCGATGATGGGCTTGCGGATGCGCAGGATGGCATCAGATTCGGGCGTAAACAGGTCATCGCCAAAAACCTCGACAAAGGTTTTGTCAGACATTTCGCGGATATCTGCCCCTGCGGCAAACGCCTTTTCCGAGCCTGTCAGCACGATGCAGCGCACTGTGTCGTTCTTGTCGGCGGCGGCCAGAGCGTGGGCCAGTTCCCCCAGCATTTTGGTGTTGATCGCGTTCAGCGCATCGGGGCGATTGAGCCGGATCAGTGCGACATGGTTTTCAATGTCCACGATCAGCGTTTCATAGGCCATGAGTGGCACCTTGTTGTTGCGTCTGGGCTAGTGGCATATCAGCTTGGGCCGGGGGTTCAAGTCATCTCTGGCAGGAGGGGCAATGGTAGGTGGAGCGCCCGGATTGCACGATTCTCTGGATTGTGCCGCTGCATTCGGGGGTTGGGCAGGCCATGCCTTCGCGGTCATAGACGCGGAAGCTGTGCTGGAAATAGCCCAGTGACCCATCGGCTTGGCGGTAATCGCGCAGGGATGAGCCGCCTGCGTCGATTGCCCGCGCGAGTGTTTCGCGAATCGCTGCCACCAGCTTCTCGATTCGGGCAGCACTGATGCGACCAGCGGCACGTTTCGGGCTGATGCCCGCGCTGTGCAGCGCTTCGCAGACATAGATATTGCCCAAGCCCGACAGATTGCGCTGGTCCAGAAGTGCTGCCTTCACCGGGCTGCGCTTGTCGGCAAATGCTGCGCGCAAGTACGGCGCGTTCAGGTCATTGCCCATGGGTTCCGGACCAAGCGACGCCAGCAGCTTGTGGTTTTCAAGATCGGCCGTCGGCCACAAATCCATGGCCCCAAAACGGCGCGGATCGTTGAAGGTGATGCGCGCGCCGTTGTCCATGTCGAAGATCACATGGTCGTGCATCGCAAGTGCCGGATGGTCATGGTGAAACACGCCCGGCACATGCGCGGCTTGCAGCCCCGATATGACCATCCGCCCCGACATGCCCAGATGCACAAGCAGAGTTTCGCTTGTATCCAGATCGGCGAGGATATACTTGGACCGCCTGCGCAGCGCGACCACGCGCGCCCCTGTCAGCCGCGCGCCCATATCCGGCGGGAAAGGCCAGCGCAGATCGGGGCGGCGGATATCGGCGCGCACGATGCGCGCGCCTTCCATCGCGGGCAGCAGGCCGCGGCGGACAGTCTCGACTTCAGGCAGTTCGGGCACGTTTCCCCCGGTGATGCGCGCAGGGTCGCATTGTATCGCGGCCCCGTCCGACTATAAGAGCACCAAGCATATCGCAGGCACGCACGGGGACAAGGGCGCATGACGCAAGAGGATCGCACCACGCATTTCGGCTACCAGATCGTGCCCGAGGATCAGAAGGCAGGCCTTGTGCATGGCGTGTTTACCAATGTCGCGTCCAAATACGATGTGATGAATGACCTGATGTCGGTGGGCATTCACCGCATCTGGAAAGACGCGATGATGGATTGGCTCGCGCCGCGCCCGCGCACACAGCTTCTGGATGTGGCGGGTGGCACGGGGGATGTGGCGTTTCGCTATCTGGCGCGGGCAGGCGCGGGGGCGCAAGCCACAGTGCTTGATATGACAGAGTCGATGCTGATCGAGGGGCAGAAACGGGCCGAGGCCGAAAGCCTGTCCGACGCGCTGACCTGGGTTGTGGGCGATGCGATGGCGCTGCCCTTCCCTGACAACAGCTTTGACGTTTATACGATCAGCTTCGGCATCCGCAACGTGACCCGCATTCCCGATGCTTTGGCAGAAGCGTTTCGCGTGCTGCGTCCCGGTGGGCGGCTGATGGTGCTGGAATTCAGCCAGATCCCCGTGCCGATGATGCAGAAGCTCTATGACCTGTATTCCTTCAACGTGATCCCGGTCATGGGGCAAGTCGTGGCAGGGGACCGCGACAGCTATCAATATCTGGTCGAATCGATCCGCAAATTCCCCGATCAGGACACATTCGCGGGCATGATCCGAGCCGCAGGCTTCGAGCAGGTCAAATACCGCAACCTGTCGATGGGCATTGCCGCGCTCCATTCGGGTTGGAAAATCTGATCCATGCGCGGACCTCATAACATTTGGCGGCTGGTCCGCACGGGCGCCACATTCGAGCGCACGGGTGCCATGCAGGTCGTGCTGGAAGCGCTGAACGCGCCCCCGCGCCTGCGCGTGGCGGCGCGCGTGCTGGGCTGGCCGTTCAAGTGGCTGGGGCTGCGAGGGGATGAAACGCTGCCGCCGCTCACCCGCGCGCTGACCGCGCTTGGCCCGGCCTATATCAAGTTTGGCCAGACGCTTGCCACGCGGCCCGATGTCGTTGGCCATGAACTGGCAAGCGAATTGCGCTACCTGCAAGACAAGCTGCCCCCCTTCCCAAAGGCGGTGGCACTGCAAGTGATGGCCGAGGAATTGGACGCCCCGGTCGAGGCGGTCTTTTCCGAAGTGTCCGAGCCTGTCGCTGCGGCCTCCATCGCGCAGGTGCATAGCGCGCGGCTGGCAAGCACGGGCGCGAAAGTGGCCATCAAGGTGCTGCGCCCTGGTGTCGAACGGGCGTTCCGCACCGATATTGACGCCTTCTATTTCGCAGCCCAAGTCATCGAATGGCTGCTGCCCAAGACCCGCCGCCTGCGGCCTGTCGATGTGATCACGCATTTTCATTCCGTGGTCGAAGGTGAACTTGATCTGCGGCTGGAAGCGGCATCGGCTGCGGAATTCGCGGCAAATACCGAACACGATGACGGTTTTGCCGTGCCCCAGCCCGTCTGGGCGCATTCCTCGCGCCGGATCATGACCTTGGGCTGGGCCGAAGGGGAGCCTATGGGCGACAATGCGGCGCTCGATGCTTTGGGCTTGGACCGGCGCGAGCTTGGCATCCGGGTGCTGACCCTGTTCCTGCGTCACGCCCTGCGCGACGGGTTTTTCCATGGCGACATGCATCAGGGCAATCTGAAAGTGCGCGCCGATGGCACGATTGTCGCGCTCGATTTCGGGATCATGGGGCGAATCGACGCCTATACCCGCCGCGCCTATGCCGAGATTCTGTTCGGCTTCATCCGCAAGGATTACCGCCGCGTGGCGGAAGTGCATTTTGAGGCAGGCTATGTGCCCCCCGACCGCGACATCGACGAATTCGCCCGCGCGCTGCGGTCGGTGGGGGAGCCGATCTTTGGGATGGACGCGCGCCATATCTCGATGGCGAAACTGCTTGCCTATCTGTTCGATGTGACCGAGCGCTTTGGCATGGAGACACGGACCGAGTTGATCCTCTTGCAACGCACGATGGTCGTTGTCGAAGGGGTGGCCAGGTCCCTGAACCCCGAGATCAATATGTGGCACGTGGCCAAACCCGTGGTCGAAGACTACATCAAGACCCATATCGGCCCGCAGGCCGTGGCGCGCGATCTGGTACAAACGGCGCGCATCCTGACCCGCTTCGGCCCCCGCCTGCCCCGTCTGGTGGAGGAAGCCTTGATCGCGCAGGCCCATCCGGCGAAGCCCGTGCCTGTCAAGGCTGCGACACCGCCTGTGGTCTGGGTGCTGGTGGGGGCGGCGCTGACTGGGTTGGGCGTGCTGATCGGGGCAGCGCTTTAGGGGGCTTTCGTCACATCCCCACGCACGCCCGCCCACGCGCCCGGCTCCAGTTCCAGCGCCAAAATCCGCGCAGGGTTCGTTGGGGGTGGCATGTTGACCCCGTCAATGCGGGCAAAGCCGAAGCGGCGGTAATAGGGTTCATCCCCCACCAGAAGCACACGCCCCCAGCCCAGATCGCCCGCGCGCGCCAAACTTTCGCGCATCAGCCAACCGCCAAGCCCCTCGCCCTGATGGGTGGGGTGCACGGCAATCGGCCCCAAAAGCAGCACCGGCTCTCCGCCCACGCGCACAGGCCAATACCGGATTGCCGCCGCCACGCCGGACTCGTCGCGCAAAAGCAGGCACAGATCAGCCACCGGGGCCACATTGTCGCGCAGGCGGTAGGATGACAAAGCCTCGCGCCCAGGTGCGAAACACAGGTCATAGAGGGCTTCGACATCCCACCAATCCGACGGGGTTTCCTGATAAAGCTGCATCCGTCCCCGCTGCTGGACTGTGGCCCGCGCGCGGCCTAGCATGGGGGGCAAAGCGATGCAAATGCTGTGAAAGGCCCAAATGTTCTACGAACCCAAAGCGGGCCACAGTCTGCCCCATGATCCGTTCAACGCCATTGTCACCCCCCGCCCGATTGGCTGGATTTCCACGCGCGGCGCAGATGGGCAGGACAATCTGGCGCCCTACTCCTTCTTCAACGCTGTGGCCTACACGCCGCCGCAGGTGATGTTTGCGTCCACCAGCGCGAAACCCGACCGCGACGGCACCAAGGATTCAGTCGCCAATATCCGCGAAACAGGGGTGTTTTGTGTCAATATCGTTGAAACGGCTGCGCGCGATGCGATGAACGCGACTTCTGGTCCCTGGGGGCGGGAGGTGGATGAATTCACCCATGCCGGCATCGAGCGCGCACCCTGCCAGATGATCGCCGCTTCCCGCGTGGCGCGGGCCCCTGCCGCGCTGGAATGCCGGATGACGCAGATCGTCCAACTTTCAGGCGCGGCCAACTTCGTTGTGTTTGGCGAGGTCGTGGGCGTCCACCTGCGCCCCGATTGCGTGGTTCAGGGGCGCTTTGACATCTTGCGCTTCAACCCGCTCGCGCGGTGTGGATACCGCGATTACGCCAGCGTGACCGAGGTGTTCAGCCTGTCGCGTCCCCGCGAATAATCACGCCAGCCAATCGCGGAATTCAGCGATCACTTGCGCGTAAGTGTCGCGCTTGAAGGGCACGATTTCGGCCAGCAGCGTATCCGCGTCGATCCAGCGCCATTCGGAAAACTCGGGGTGCTCAGTGTCCAGCCGGATTTGATCGTCCTGCCCAAGATAGCGCATCAGGAACCAGCGCTGTTTCTGACCACGGTAGCGGCCCTTCCAAATATTGGGCACCATCGCAGGCGGCAGATCATAGGCCACCCAGTCGCGGCTTTCAGCCAAAGGCGCGACCAGATCGGGGGGCACGCTGATTTCTTCCTGTAATTCACGCAGGGCTGCCAGACCGGGGTTTTCCCCGTCATCAATGCCCCCCTGCGGCATCTGCCACGCCGCCACTGGGCTATCAATACGCTGGGCCGCGAAGATCAGGCCCTGCGCATTGATCAACATGATCCCCACGCAGGGCCTGTAGGGCAATGCTGCAATCTGCGCGGGCGTCATAGTCTAGCGCCCGTTCAACGCCGACAGCCCGCGCAGAATATCCAGCGCATAGGCAAGTTGGTAATCCTCTTGCCGCAGCTTGGCGACTTCTTCGGCGATACGGCGCTCTTCTTCGATCAAGCGGCGCTCGTCATCGGACACATCGCGGTTTTCCAGCCGCCCGCGCAGATCGGCCTCGGACCGGGGCGCGGGGGTGACCGTTTCTTCGGACGCGACCGGCGCGCGGCGCGGTTGTTCCACGATGATGTCCGGCGACACGCCCAAAGCTTGAATGGACCGACCCGAAGGCGTGTAATAGCGCGAGGTCGTCAGCCGGATCGCCCCATCGCCCCGCAGCGGAATAACCGTTTGGACAGACCCTTTGCCAAAGCTGCGGGTGCCCACGACAATCGCGCGGCGATGATCCTGCAACGCCCCCGCCACAATCTCGGACGCAGAAGCCGAGCCACCATTGATCAGCACCACCATCGGCTTGCCCTCGATCAAGTCCCCGGCTTGTGCATTGAACCGCTCGCCCGCACCTGCCTGACGGCCCCGGGTGGACACGATTTCGCCGCGTTCAAGAAACGCATCTGACACCCGGATTGCCTGTGTCAGCAATCCACCGGGATTGTTGCGCAGGTCCAAAACGACACCGCCGAGCTTTTCCATCCCGCCAAGCTCCGTGACAGCCTTTTGCAGTCCATCGCGCAGGTTGGGGAAAGTCTGCTCGTTGAAGGTCGTCACGCGCAGGATGACAGTGTTGCCTTCGGTCCGCACGCGCACGGCTTGCAGCCGGATCGTGTCGCGGATGATCGACAGGTCAAAGGGTTCCGATACGCCTTGGCGTATAATTGTCACGATGATCTCGGATCCGACTGGCCCGCGCATCATGTCCACGGCTTGCGACAGCGACAGTCCCACCATCGGCTCGCCATCGACATGGGTGATGATATCACCCGGCTCGACCCCGGCTTTATCGGCGGGGGTGCCGTCCATCGGCGTCACGACTTTGATGAAGCCATCCTCTTGCGTGACCTCGATGCCCAAGCCCCCGAAGGAACCGCGCGTCTGGGTACGCATGTCATCGAAATCGTCGGGCGGCAGGAAGCCCGAATGCGGATCGAGCGAGGTCAGCATTCCATTGATCGCCGCTTCGATCAGCTTGCCAGTTTCAACATCATCGACATACTGGCTGCGGATGCGTTCAAACACGTCACCAAACAGATCAAGCTGTTCATAGACCGTCGAGGAATTGCTGCGCTCTTGGGCCAAGAGCGGGCCTGCGATTTGCGTGGCCAGCAGCACGCCGCCCATGACCCCGCCGATGCCTGCCATAACATATCGTTTCATTATCGCTTCCTGTCTGTGTCCGCGCGTTCAAGGCGCAGTCAATGCCAACCACGGCTCGGGGTCAATGGGGTTCCCCGCCTGCCGGATTTCAAAATAGAGTGTTTCGCTGCGTTGCCCACTCGCGGCATTGACCACATTTGCCGCAGGCATCAGGCCCAAAGGTGTCAGCGCAGGGAGGATTTCTCCTGTTTGCACCAGCACCTCGCCCAGACCTGCGAAGATCATCAGCATGTCCTCTGCGGGTTCCAGCACCACAACCTGCCCCTGACCGCGCAGACTGCCAGCATAGCGCACAGTCCCCGACCAAGGGGCCGCGACCAGCGCTTGCGGGGCAGTGGCGAGGATCAGACCGGGCCGCACCACGCCGGCTGCGTCAGGCTGGTTGAAGCGGCGCAACAGCGTGCCGCGCACCGGCAAGGGCAACGTGCCATACGCGGCCATAAGCGCACCGACCGGCGCATCGCGCGCAGGCAGGGGATTGGCTTCCAGTTCGGCGGCGAATTCCTGCAAGGTCGCGGCGTCATTGGCCAGCATTGTCAACCGCAGCGGGTCATCGACCAGCCGAGAGGGCAACGGGCCCCGCGCAGAAATCGCCGCTGACAGCGCCACACGCGCATCCTGCGCAACTAGCAGACCCTGTTCCAGCGCAAGCAGCCCGAATTGACGCGCCCGACGCAGGGCGCGCAGGTCTTCAAGGTCATTGCGCAGGCTTTCCACATCGCGGCCAAGGCGGGGCATAACCTCGGCCAGGAGCATCCCGGCGCGGGCTGAGGCAAGCGCCCCATCCGGGTGCAACAGCCCAAGCTGGGGGTCAAAACTGCTGGTGGCCAGAAGCACAGACAAAAGCCGCATCACATCGCCGCTTTGCGCGTCAAAGCTGCGGGTCAGGGTGGCCTCGCGCAATTGCGCCTCGCGCAGACCATCGCGCATGGCGACGAGACCATCTTCATACGCCTGAATGGTCTGGGTCAGTGCAGCGATCTGATCGCGCGCTGCCGTGGCGGTCTGCATCGCGCGGGTGGCGGCTTCAAGCTCGGTTGCGGCTTCCAGTGCGCGCGTGACCGGATCGGCCTGCGCGGGCGAAAAGGTCAGACAAAGCGCGAAAACCGCCGCGCGGATCATGCCACGATCAGGCTTTGGCCCGTCATTTCGGGCGGTGGCGTCAGGCCCATCAGGTGCAGGATCGTGGGGGCCACATCAGCCAGTCGCCCATCGCGCAACGTTGTGCCCTCAGGCCCACCTGTGAGGATGACTGGAACCGGGTTGAGCGTGTGGGCCGTGTGCGGCCCGCCCGTGACCGGGTCGATCATCATTTCGCAATTGCCATGATCAGCGCAAACCAGCATCGCCCCACCTGTGGGCGCAAGCGCTGCAAGCGCCGCGCCCAGCGCGCAGTCCACGGCTTCAACCGCCGCAATCGCAGCGGGCAGGCTGCCCGTATGCCCCACCATGTCGGGATTAGCGAAATTCACCACGATCAGGTCATAGCCCGCGCCAATCGCCGCAACCAGCGTCGCGCTCACATCCGGGGCGGACATTTCGGGCTGCAGGTCATAGGTCGCCACTTTGGGGCTTGCAGGCATGGCGCGGTCCTCGCCCGGTTCCGCCGTCTCGCGGCCGCCGTTGAGGAAGAAGGTGACATGGGGGTATTTTTCGGTCTCGGCCAATCGGAACTGGCGCAAACCATGCTGTGCGACCCATGCGCCAAGGGTGTTGACCACTTGCCGCTTGGGATAGGCGGTCGTCATGAACGCATTATGCGCGTCCGAGTAATCCACCATGCCCAGAAGCGCGGACCAGTTTGGGACAGCTCCCCGGTCAAAGCCACTGAACGCCGGCGCACCCAGCGCTGCAAGGATTTCGCGCGCCCGGTCCGCGCGGAAGTTCAGGCAGAAGAACCCATCCCCCGGCTTGACCCCACCATAGCCCGCGATGATCGTGGGGGCGATGAATTCATCGGTTTCCCCGCGTGCAAGCGCTTGCGCGACAGCTTTGGTCCCGTCGACCGCCTGCGCCCCTTCGCCCCGGACAATGGCCGACCACGCTTTTTCGACCCGGTCCCAGCGATTGTCGCGGTCCATCGCCCAGAAGCGGCCAATGACCGTCGCGATGCGCGCCCCGTCAGGCAAGAACGCCATCAGATCGGCCATGAAGCGCCCGGCGGAATCCGGGGCCACGTCGCGCCCATCGGTGATGGCATGAATGGCCACGGGCACACCCGCTGACGTGATCGCGCTGACAGCGGCTTTCAGATGCGCGATATGGCCATGCACACCGCCATCCGAGACAACGGCCATCAGATGCGCCGTCCCGCGTGCGGCTTTCACCTTGGCGATGAACGCTTGCAGGGCGGGGTTGGCGGCGAAACTGCCATCTTCGATCGCCAGATCTATCTGGCCCAGATCCATCGCGACCACGCGGCCCGCGCCGATATTGGTATGCCCCACTTCCGAATTACCCATCTGCCCTGTGGGCAGACCGACATCGGGGCCATGCGTGATGAGCGTGGCATGCGGGCATTCGGCCATCAGCCGGTCGAAGCTGGGGGTATGGGCTTGGGCCACCGCATTGCCCTCGCGCGCGGGGTTCAGGCCCCAGCCATCCAGAATGCACAGAACGACAGGCTTCGGCATGGAATTCCCCCTTCTGACACGGTGCGCCGGTGGCCTGTGCTGCTGGCCTCCGGCGGGAGTATTTTGGGCAAGATAAAGGGGTTAGCCCTTCACTCGCTTGTTGCGGGCGGCAAGCAGACGCAGGCGCAGCGCGTTGAGCTGGATGAAGCCCGCCGCGTCCTTCTGGTCGTAAGCGCCCGCATCTTCTTCGAATGTCACATGCGCTTCGGAATAGAGCGAATGCTCGGACCAGCGCGCGACGGTCCGCGCCGAGCCTTTGTAAAGCTTCACGCGCACTGTGCCAGTGACATGCTCTTGCGTCTTGTCGATCAGGGCTTGCAGCGCTTCACGTTCCGGGCTGAACCAGAAGCCGTTATAGATCAGTTCTGCATAGCGCGGCATGATCGAATCCTTCAGATGCCCGGCACCACTGTCGAGCGTGATTTGCTCGATCCCGCGATGGGCTTCGAGCAGGATCGTGCCACCCGGCGTTTCATAAACACCGCGCGATTTCATGCCGACAAAGCGGTTTTCCACCAGATCGAGCACGCCCACACCATGCTTGCCGCCCAGATCATTCAGCCGCGCAAGGATCGTGGCGGGCGAGAGCCGCTCGCCATTGATCGCGACTGCATCGCCACGCTCGAAGGTAATTTCCACCATTTCCGCCTGATCAGGGGCCTGTTCGACCGGCACTACGCGCTGCAGGACATATTCGGGGAATTCATCCGCCGGGTTTTCCAGCACACGGCCCTCGGACGAAGTGTGCAGCAGGTTCGCATCGACCGAGAACGGCGCTTCGCCGCGCTTGTCCTTGGCAATCGGGATCTGGTTGGCTTCGGCAAACTCCAGAAGCTTCGTGCGGCTGGTCAGGTCCCAGATACGCCAGGGCGCGATGACTTTGATCGCGGGATCCAAGGCAGCGGAGGACAATTCAAACCGCACTTGGTCATTGCCCTTGCCTGTCGCGCCATGCGCCACGGCATCCGCGCCGGTTTCATGCGCAATCCGCACCAGATGCTGCGAAATCAGCGGGCGCGCGATGGACGTTCCGAGCAGATACAGCCCTTCATAGAGCGCATTCGCACGGAACATCGGGAACACGAAATCGCGCACGAATTCTTCGCGCACATCGACGATGTGGATATTCTCGGGCTTGATACCGAGCAGAAGCGCCTTTTGGCGCGCGGGTTCCAGTTCCTCGCCCTGCCCCAGATCGGCAGTAAAGGTCACGACTTCGCAGCCATATTCGGTTTGCAGCCATTTCAGGATGATCGAGGTATCAAGGCCCCCCGAATAGGCAAGCACGACTTTCTTCGGGGCGAGTTTGGGCGCGGACATGGGCGGCTCCGGTCTGATGGGACAGTTCGGGCCATGGTCTAGTGGCTAATGCCCGCGCAAGCAAGGGCGCGCGGGGGGTGTTCGGCTGTGCCGCGCCTGTGCTATGGCCGAAACAGGCAAGCTTGGGGGCAGGAATGGCAGAACGGCTGGAGGTCATGCGCGGCGTCATCCACCCTTGGCATTTGGACCATTTCGGGCACATGAATGTGCGCCATTACGCGCCCTTTTTCGATGACGCGGTTTACCATGTCTGGGCGAGGCTCGGGATCGGATACGCCCAGATGCAGGACCGCTTCGGCGTGCATTGCGTGACCGCGCGTGCGACCACCAGCTTTGTGCGGGAACTGACAGCAGGGGATTTGATCGTGATTGATGCCGGGGTCACGCGGTTGGGGGGCAAATCCGTGACGCTGGATGTGCAGATGCGCCATGCGGAAAGCGGCGCGCTGCACGCAACATACGAGGTGGTGGAAGTGTTCTTTGACCCCACCACCCGCGCATCCGCCCCGATGCCCGACCCGATCCGCGCGGCCCTAGCCCCCTTGGAGCAGCCATGAGCGATTTTGTGACCCAAGCGCAGGCCGCCATGCAGGCCATGCGCGACCTGTTCCCACCCACCCCGCTTCTGCGCAATGACTACCTTTCGCAGCGTTATCAGGCCGATATCTGGCTGAAGCGCGAGGATCTGAGCCCCGTGCGCAGCTACAAGATCAGGGGCGCGTTCAACGCGATGCGCAAGCGGCTCGCCGTGGACCCTGACCAGCGGCAGTTTGTTTGCGCAAGTGCCGGCAATCACGCGCAAGGCGTGGCCTTTGCCTGCCGCCATTTCGGCGTGCGCGGCACGATTTTCATGCCCGTGACGACGCCACAGCAAAAGATCATGAAAACCCGCGCTTTTGGTGGCGCGCAGATTGAAATCAAGCTGACGGGCGACATTTTCGATCAGTCGCTCGCTGCCGCGCAAGCCTTTTGCGCGCAGACGGGGGGGTATTTCCTGTCCCCGTTCGACGATGCGGATGTGATCGAAGGACAGGCCAGTGTCGCGGTGGAAATGCTCGGCCAGCTTGGGAAAGCACCGGACATGGTGGTGCTGCCTGTGGGCGGGGGCGGACTGAGCGCGGGGATGACCCGTTATCTTGCACTGGCCGCCCCGGATTTGGCGTTGCGTTACGTCGAACCTGTGGGTGGCGCAAGTTTGACAGCGGCGCTGGCGGCGCAAGAACCTGTCACTCTGCCCCGGCTGGACAGTTTTGTGGATGGCGCCTCCGTTGCGCGCATCGGCGCGCAGACTTTCGCGATCCTGTCGCGGGTGGACCCGACACATGTTCTGCTCGCACCCGAAAACCGCATCTGCATCACCATCCTGGACATGCTGAATGTCGAAGGGATCGTGCTGGAACCTGCAGGCGCGCTGTCACTCGACGTGCTGCCGCTGCTGGCCGACCAAATTCAGGGCAAGACCATCGTGTGCGTCGCCTCGGGCGGGAATTTCGATTTCGAGCGCCTGCCCGAGGTCAAGGAACGCGCCATGCGCCATGCCGGCACCAAGAAATACCTGCTTTTGCGTCTGCCGCAACGCCCAGGCGCGCTTCGTGATTTCTTGTCCATTCTAGGGCCAGATGACGACATCGCCCGGTTTGAGTACCTAAAAAAGACGGCGCGCAATTTTGGGTCGGTTCTGCTGGGGCTAGAGACAACAGACCCAAGCAATTTTACAGACCTTTTTTCCCGAATGAGCGCCGCTGGATTCGCATTCACGGACATCACGGATGACGAGGTTGTTGCGAATTTTGTGATCTAAAGCACAAGCTCAAGCCGCAATATGCTTGCGCCAATTCTGGACAAGGCTTGTCGTCAGGACGGGGAAGGTCGCCGTAACCTGCGCGACCAAGTCCTTTGTGTCCTGGCCTGCGCCGTCGCGCTGTTCCCCAATTGCGCAGATATTCGCCATTTCTGTCAGACCAAGATTCAACGCTGCACCCTTCAAAAAGTGAAACGCCTGCACCCTTTGCCGGGCCGAATCTGCGGCGGATAACTTGCTGACACCTTCCGCCACCTCTTCCACAAACAAGTCAACGACATCACCGAAGGATTCTTCGCCGATTTCGTCATACAGTTCTTTCATTCGCTCCCAATCTATCACGTGCAGACCCCCGATCTTTCGCACTCAATATGATACCAAAAGCCTAACATCTTGTTACGTGGGACGCTTCATCTTTTCTTAAATCGCGTCTGCGAACACTAGGGCGTAAAATTTAATTTTGGATGGAATCGTGACGCTACATCCCACCACCCCAGATCTGTTTCTACCCATTGGCCAGAAAAACGCATTAATCGTTGACGATTCGCGCGCCCAGCGCATGGTTTTCACTCGACAGCTGCAAGTGCTGGGGTATCAGACAACCGAAGCGGGCTCAGGTGAAGAAGCGCTGGCGTTGTGCGAGCGCGCGCATTTTGACTTGATTCTGTCGGATTGGATGATGCCCGGAATGTCGGGCCTCGATTTCTGTCGCAACTTGCGCGCGAGCGCGTCAAAGCGGTATAGCTACTTCATATTGATGACATCCAAAAACGACAAGGAAGCGGTTGCCGAAGGGCTCGATGTTGGCGCGGACGATTTCCTGTCCAAACCAGTCGCAGCACTGGAATTACGCGCACGGATCAATGCAGGTGAGCGGCTTTTGTCGATGGAGCGTGCGCTAAGGGCACGAAACGACGATCTGCGCGAAACAATGCGCGAGTTGCAGCGGGTCCACGACGCCCTTGATCGTGACTTGCAACAGGCAAGGAAACTTCAGCATTCCCTGATCAGAGACCGCCACCGGGATCTCGGAAGCTGTCAGGTTTCGTTTCTGTTGCAATCATCAGGCCATGTGGGCGGCGATCTGGTGGGAGCATTTCAGATCAGCGAGACTCGGCTTGGGGTTTACTCCATCGACGTGTCGGGTCATGGCGTCGCGGCGGCCATGCTGTGCGCGCGGGTCGGTGCGCTATTTGCCGAAGGGGCAGAGGGGCAGAATATCGCCTTTAACCGCGACTCCCGACTGGGCGAAGATCTGGTCCACAGCCCGGATCAGGTGGCCATGCGGTTAAATGATCTGCTGTTGCGCGAACTGGACACGGACACCTACCTGACCCTGTGCTATGCAGATGTCGATCTATCCTCTGGGCATGTCACACTGGTGCAGGCCGGGCACCCGCATCCGCTCGTCCAGCGCAGGGATGGCCGCGTAGATTACCTTGGGGATGGCGGCTTGCCTGTGGGTCTTGTGCCAAATGCCAGTTACGTCAGCTTCAAGACGCGGCTCGAACCAGGGGACAGGTTGCTCTTATATTCCGACGGGATCACTGAATGCACCAATTCGAAGGAGGAGGAACTTGGCAACAGCGGCTTCGAAGCCATTCTCAAGGCTCTGACGGATGTGAACGGCCCGCGGTTTCTGGACGCCTTGAAATGGGATTTGGCACAATGGGCAGAACGAGAGGAATTTGACGATGACGTGTCCGCGGTCGTCTTGGAATTCCGAGACTACAAGCAACCTCAGATCCTTCCGAGGACCCGATATTACAGGGGCATGGCCGTTCTCGCAAAAAGTTGACCGTGCAAACACTATCAGCGCCGGGTAAGCCGCCAGAGCAGTAAGCGCGACCTGCCGCCTAGAGCATTTTGCGCAAAAGTGGGAATGGCTTTAAGCGTGAAAACCTGCGAAAAAAATAAACTAGGGCCTGACACGTGAAAGCGGTTGAGCGCGACGGGCTCTGGCGCAGCCGACGCGAAGGCTTCGCGGTCTGCTTTCCACCATCCAAGCGGAACAGTTCCTTGCGCACGCAATTGCGCGGCTTGATCTTGCAAGCTCTGTGATTTTGAGAGGAGCTATGCGACAAGGCGGTGGCCTCGTGCATGTCGAAGGGTCGAAAACTTGCCTGTGGCACACACAACCATGTGGCGACCATTGCAGACGCACGCACGAGCCCAGAACAGGGGCAAGAGCAGGACGACGATGACACAGATACTCGCAACGCAAAACGGCCGTCAGTTAGCTTATCACGCGAGCGCCGGTCGCGCGCCTGGGATCATGTTTCTGGGTGGTTTTCGATCCGACATGACGGGCACAAAGGCTGTCTTTCTTGAAAATTGGGCGCGTGCGCACGGACATGCCTTCGTGCGTTTCGACTATTCGGGCCATGGCGAGAGCATCGGCGCGTTCGAAGATGGGTGTATCGGCGATTGGGCCAATGACGCGGGCGCAGTTTTGACGCAGTTGACTCAAGGACCACAGGTTCTGGTCGGTTCGTCCATGGGCGGCTGGATCGCATTGTTGCTGGCGCGAAACCACCCCGAGCGAGTCGCCGGTCTGCTTGGCATCGCCGCCGCGCCTGACTTTACCGAAGACAGTATGTGGCCCCAACTGACCGACTCACAACGGGCGCAGGTTCTGCAAACCGGGCGAATTTCATTGCCCAATTCTTACGATGATACGCCCTATATTCTGACCCGTCGCCTGTTCGCGGACGGCCGCGATCAGCTTGTCCTGCGCAGCCCCCTGTCGCTACCCTTCCCAGTGCGACTGGTGCAGGGGGATCAGGACGAAGCAGTCGCCACCGACGTTCCCTTGCGCCTTATGGCCCATGCCACTTGCCCGGACTTGCGCCTGACATTGGTCAAGGGCGCGGACCATCGCTTTTCGACACCAGAATGTCTGGACCTGATCGGGCGCGAGCTATCAGACTTGCTCGCAGCGGGGTGACTCAGCCCAGCGCACGCCAGCCAATGTCGCGACGGCAGAACCCTTCGGGCCAGTTGACCTGATCCACCATCGCATAGGCTCGGTCGCGCGCCTCGGCCAAAGTTGCGCCACGGGCGGTCACATTCAACACACGCCCGCCGGCGGCCACGAGCTGACCTTGCACCGCATGGGTGCCCGCGTGGAACATGGCGTGGAAACTATCCTCGCGGATGGCGTCCAACCCGCCAATCACGCTGCCTTTCGCATGGGCACCCGGATACCCTTGTGCAGCCATGACCACTGTCAGCGCATGATCATCGGCCCAAACCGGGCGCGCGTGCGCCAAACGCCCCTCCGCACAGGCAAAAATCAGATCGAGCGCCTGCCCCCCCAGCCGCATCATCAGAACTTGGCATTCAGGATCACCAAAGCGGCAATTATACTCGACCAGCCGCGCTTGTCTGTCCTTGATCATCAGACCAGCATACAGGACACCTTGATAGGGCATCCCGCGCCGCGCCATCTCGGCCATTGTGGGGCGGATGATCTGCTCAAGCGCTTGCTTTTGCAATTCTTCTGTCAGGACCGGTGCAGGCGAATAGGCTCCCATCCCGCCCGTATTCGGCCCTGTATCGCCATCGCCCACGCGCTTGTGGTCCTGCGCAGTCCCGATGGGGACGACCATTTCACCGTCCACCATAACGAAGAAAGACGCTTCTTCGCCCTCCATGAATTCTTCGATCACGACCTCGGCGCCTGCATCACCAAATTCGCCCCCGAACATGGTATCCACCGCGGCCAAAGCTTCGTCCAGCGTCATGGCGACAATCACGCCCTTGCCCGCCGCCAAGCCGTCGGCCTTTACCACGATGGGCGCACCATGGGCCAGAACATGCGCGCGGGCTGCGTGCGCATCCGTGAAATGGCCATAGCGCGCCGTTGGCGCCCCCACCGCCGCGCAGATTTCCTTGGTAAATGCCTTTGACGCTTCCAGCCGCGCCGCAGCCGCCGACGGCCCAAACACCAGCAGCCCCGCTTCCCGCAGACGGTCCGCAACGCCCGCAGCCAAGGGGCCTTCGGGACCGATCACGACCAGATCAATCGCCGTTTCCTCGCAAAAGCTGACGACGGCGCTGCGGTCCAGAATGTCCAGATCCGCGCATTCGGCAATCGCGGCCATGCCGGCATTGCCCGGCGCACAGATCAGACGGTCGCATTTGGGGTTCTGCATGATCGCCCAAGCCAGCGCATGTTCGCGCCCGCCACTGCCCAAAACCAGAATATTCATGGCCTGCCCTCTCTTGGCACTGTCGCGCGCGCGTTCTAAGGTCGGGCTGCACTATGTTCAAGGCACAGCATGGACCTGATCGACCAAGCCCCAAGCAACACACCGGAATTTTCCGTGTCCGAAGTGTCAGGCGCCGTCAAGCGCGTGCTGGAAGGCGAGTTCGGGCGCATCCGCGTGCGCGGCGAGGTGGGGCGCGTCATGGTCGCGCGAACAGGTCACATGTATTTCGACCTGAAGGATGATCGCGCAGTCATTGCCAGCGTAAGCTGGAAGGGTCAGGTCGAGAAGATGCGCATCCGCCCTGAAGAAGGGATGGAGGTCATCGCTACAGGCCGCCTGACCACCTTCGCGCCGCAATCGAAATACCAGTTGCAGGTCGAATCAGTGGAACCCGCAGGCGCGGGCGCGCTGATGGCGATGCTAGAGGCACGCAAGAAACAGCTTGCCGCCGACGGGCTGTTTGATCCCGCCCGCAAGCGCCCGCTGCCCTATCTGCCGCGCGTGATCGGGGTCGTGACCTCGCCTCAGGGCGCAGTGATCCGCGATATTCTGCACCGTTTGCGTGACCGTTTCGGTGTGCATGTGCTGGTTTGGCCTGTCGCGGTGCAGGGACAGACCAGCGCGGCGGAAGTCGCGCGCGCGATTGCAGGCTTCAATGCGCTGCCCGCAGGCGGTCCTATCCCCCGCCCTGATGTGCTGATCGTGGCGCGCGGAGGTGGGTCAATCGAAGATTTGTGGGGCTTTAACGAAGAAATCGTTGTGCGCGCAGCGGTGGCCAGTCTGATTCCGCTCATCTCTGCCGTAGGCCATGAAACCGACACGACGCTGATCGACTATGCGTCCGACCAGCGCGCGCCCACGCCCACTGCGGCGGCAGAGATGGCGGTGCCGGTTCACGCTGACCTGTCGGCGCATTTGGACACGCTGAATGCACGGCTGTCGCGCGCGAGTGCCAATACCGTGACCCAACGCGCCCAACGCCTGCGCGACTTGGCCCGTGCCCTGCCCCGGCCTGACGCGTTGCTCGCGCCTGCGCGGCAACGGTTCGACCTGTGGGCCGAGCGGTTTCCGGGGTCCTTGCGCGCGGGGCTACAGGCGAAGGGACAGGCTTTGCGCGCGAGTGCCAGCGCGCTGCGGCCCGCGTTGATCCAGACAAGGCTGATCCAAGGGGCCGAGCGCGTTCTGGACCGCGACGCGCGGCTATCGCGTGCGCTTGAGCGTGTCTTCGAGCGGCAGGGGACGCGGTTGGGTGCGATTGCGCGGCTTCATGCCTCGCTTGGGTATCCAGCCACGTTGCAGCGCGGCTATGCTGTCGTGCGCGATCAGGCAGGCAAGCCCCTGACACAGGCCGCGCAGGCTGATCGGGCAACCGCATTCGACATTGAATTCGCTGATGGCCGCATCGCCGCCCAACCGCTACGTGGCCCGCAGCCCAAAACGCGCAAGGGGGCAGCGGATCAAGGCAGCTTGTTCTGAGACTGTCGCGTCAGACCCCAACCTCGGGTCCACGACAGACCAGAGGTTGCGGGGAATTGAGCGCTTCGTAAAGCTCGGTCGCGGCCCCCTCGCCCATGAAGCGGGCGTTCAGGCCATTGTCACCTTCCCAGAATATCCAGCAATGCTCGACCCCCGGCGCGTCGCCTTCATAGAGGAAGCAAATCTGCTCATCACGCGGGAACCAAACCCCACGGCGGCATTCCCCGTCCATGAACGACCATGTTGTGCTGCGTCCGGGGCGGAATTCCTCGATCCCGTAAACCATTCCGTCGAGCCCAAAGGTCAAGGTCCGACCTGTCACATAGGCGTCGAATTCCTCGGTCGTCATGGGGGTTTGCGCCTGGGCAGGCAGAGCGCACAAAGCCAGAGCGATTAAAGCGTATTTCATGGAGCCTCTGCCTCGATCTGCGCGAGCACTTTGTCCACGCGCTTGTCCATCAGCTTGAACCATAGCGGCGGGATCAGCGCAACGATACCCATCGCCGGTAACGAATACGGCAAGCGCGGCATGTCATCTGTCAGCCGAAGCGCCGGATAGACGCGGCCGGGATTTGCGTGATGGTCCGAATGGCGCGACGCATTCACCATCATCAGCGACGTGAACCAATGCGGGCTGTTCCAGCTATGCCGCGAGGTCTGAGGCGCATAGCTGCCATCGGGACGCTGACGGCGCGCAAGCCCATAATGTTGCAGGTAATCCACCATCGCGAGTTGGGACTGGGCATAAAGGGCAAGCGCGAGATAGGCCAACAGACCCGGCAAGCCCAACACCGCAAAGGAAAGCCCCAACAGTGCTACGGCCCCACCCACATATTCCACATAAGGGTTCATCCGGCCTGTGCGCGACGCACGCTCTTGTTCAATCGCGAAGCCCTTGGTGAAACTGCCCACCCAGCCGCGCCGGAAGTATGTGTAGAAACTGCGTCCCTTGGGTGGAAAATTCGGATCGCGCGGGGTTGCGACATGCGCGTGATGCAGCAGCCGATGCGCGGTCGTATGATGACCATAAAGCATCGAGATATAGACCCACTTGCCCAGACCAAACAAAAGCCGATTGCCCCGGTGGATCAGCTCATGCGCGTTGGAATTGCTGACTTGTCCGAAGTAGAGGCCAAAGGCAAAAAATGCGGCGACCTTTTCCAATCCACTCAGGCCTGTCGCCCCCGCCACAGCCGCGACCCCGAGCGGCATCAGTGCAAGGTGGCTCAAGGCAAGCGCGACGGAAAGCGGATCAGCGCCGGGAAACTCTGCGTCTGCGGGGGCATCGTGCAAAGAAAGCACAATCAATTCATCCAAGGCGAAAGCCAAAAACGAGGTGTAAAGCAGCGCGAACAGCAAGACCCCGCCACCCTGCATCGCACCTGCCGCCAAAAGCGGGACAGGGAACAGGCTGACAATCGCAAAAGGCAGAGTTTTTGGAGACATGGCACAGCGTGTAATTCTACGCTTGATGGTAGCACGCGCTGTCAATTGTCCAAGGGGGTCAATTCGTCACGGCGACGGCGATGCCCGGAAAACTATCCAGAACATTCAGCGCCGCGATAGCTTCGCTTTTCTTCTTTCCCCGCAGGCGGTCGATCATTGCGGGGAAAGCAAAAAGCGGACGAAACCAGCGCCATTTCCGGACCCGCGTGCAAGCGTGCTGGAGCGCTTCTGGTCCAGCGACATTGTGATAAGCGCGCAGGATGGCAGGCAGATATTCGTTCAGCCGGGCGTTTTCGTAAGTGATGGAATGGGTGAAGATCAGCAGATCGACGGCGCGCGACATGGGTGTGGACGTCGTGCGCGCCCCTGCTTCCAGATCGAGAAAACAGATCGCGCGGCCATTCCAGCAAATATCCTTCAGACGCGGGCGGCCATGCGTCATGCCTTTGCTGTGCAGTTCCGCCAAAGCACGCGCAGCCTGTTCAAGCACTTCTACGAACGCTTCAAGCGGCTGGGTCATTGCATGCACATTCAGCGCAGGCCCCATATCCGGCAGAACGATCAGGTCCGGCTCTTCGGCGAGGATCGGAACGACCGGCGCGCCGCGCCGTTCGAAAGCCCGCAAGAGCGCTATTTCACGCCGGAACGCAGTCCGGCTGTTACCTTTTTGCAAGCGCCGTACCCAGCCCAAACGCTCTGGACGTTTCAGCCAGTAGCGCCGGTCCTTCAGATCGAAAAACGCAATCCGACGGCCCGAATGATCATGGGCATGTTGCAACAAGATGTCTTTATCAGGTGTTTCATCTGTGTTCGCGACCATGTGTTCCGTCTGCCCAAAGGCCCGTGACGGGTCAAGTCACAAGCGCGTCTTTCCCGTAATCAGCTTTCAAAATGTTGCAGTCTGGTTTACCTGTGCTGTGATCATACGCGGATGGGTGCGATGTCGTTTTTCAAAAAATTGAAGGAACGTTTGTTCCGGTCCTCATCAAAGCTGGACGAAGGGCTGGAGGCCCTTGTGACAGAAGGCGAGGGCGCACCCGCGCCGACCAGCGGGCTGTTGGGGCGTGTGCTAGGGCAGGGGGCACCGCGTCGCGAGGTCGATGACGACATGCTCGAAACGCTGGAAGATGTTTTGATTCAGGCAGATATGGGCGTGGAAACAGCCGCGCGGGTAACTGCCAATCTGGCGCAGGACCATTATGGACGCAAGCTCAGCGCGGTCGAGATCAAAGGGCACTTGGCAGCAGAAATCGCGCGCATTATTGACCCGGTCGCCCGCCCGTTGCCGATCTACCCTAACCGCCCGCAAGTCGTGCTGGTGGTGGGCGTGAATGGCGCGGGCAAGACCACAACCATCGGGAAATTGGCAAGCCAGTTTCGCGCAGCCGGGAAATCGGTGATCATTGCCGCGGGCGATACCTTTCGCGCGGCAGCGGTCGAGCAGCTTCAGGTCTGGGGCGCGCGCGCGGGTGTTCCTGTGATGACGGCGCCCGAAGGGTCCGATCCTGCAAGCCTGTCGCATGACGCATTGGTGCGCGCGCGGGCCGAAGGAGTGGATTTGTTGATGATCGACACAGCCGGGCGTTTGCAAAATCGTGCTGACCTGATGGAAGAGCTTGCGAAAATCCTGCGCGTCCTGCGCAAGATTGACCCAAGCGCCCCCCATAACACGCTACTCGTCCTTGATGCCACGACGGGTCAGAACGCCATCGCGCAGGTCGAGGTGTTTCGGAAAATGGCGAATGTGTCTGGGCTTGTGATGACGAAGCTGGATGGCACTGCGCGCGGGGGAGTGCTTGTTGCCTTGGCCGACAAGTTCGGGCTTCCGATCCATGCCATTGGCGTGGGCGAACAGATCGACGATCTACAAGCCTTTGATCCGGTTGAATTTGCGAATGCGCTGGTGGGTGTGTCGGAAAGCTGATTGCCTTCGGCTTGGCGCGCGCTTTCAGACTTTCACAAACAAAAAACGCGCCCTTGCGGGCGCGCTTTTATTTCAAAAAAGAAAGCGGTTCAGCCTTGCTTTGCCGCGCGCTTTACGGGCGCCCAAAGTTGCTTGTTGGCAAGATACAGCAACGCCGCCAGAACCGACAGGAAGATCACGCCCACAAAACCTGCTTGCTTGCGCTCCATCAGCTTAGGCTCTGCTGCCCACATCAGGAAAGCGGCCACGTCCTTGGCTAACTGTTCTTTAGTTGCAGGTGTGCCATCCGCATAATCCACCATGTCGTCGAACAACACCGGCGACATCGACACCCATCCCCCAAAGGCTTTGTTTTCGTAGAAAACGCTACCCGCCTGGAAGGACTCTTCGCCGGTGAAGCCGAGCAGGAAGGACGCGATATATTCCGGTCCCCCAATGCCGCGCATCAACTGGTTCAGGCCCAGACCATAGGGGCCAGAAAAGCCCACGCGTGCCTTGGCCATCAGGCTCAGGTCAGGGGCGCCTTCGAACTGCGATTCCGGGAAATGGTCTGTGCCAGCCGCTGTCCGGAAGTCGCGTAGATTGGCATCCCAGACCTCGAACTGCTCGGCAAAAGCGCGCATTTGATCCGGGGGTAGCTGCGGGCCGTTGCGGTCCGACAGCGTGCGGAACGCGACGTATTGCAGGCCGTGACAGCTTGAGCAGACCTCGGTGTAAACCTGAAGGCCACGCTGAAGCTGGTTGCGGTCATAGACCCCAAACGGTCCTTCGAACGAGAAGGCGAAGTCTGTAACCTCTCCTTTGCCCCCTGCGGCAAGGGCCGGAGCCCCTGCCAGCATGGCAACCGTCATCACGGAAAGGGCGAGTTTCTTGAACATGTGTTTTCTCCAGCTTTCCGGGATCATTCGGCCGGGACCGCTTCGGGGGACGGACCATTGCCGTTTGAGGGTTTCTTCAGGCGGGCCTTGAAGTCTTCCTCGATCGTGGCGGGTTGCGGCAGCGGCTTCTCGATCACACCCAGAACTGGCAAAATGACCAGGAAGTAGGCGAACCAATAGGTCGTCGCGATCAACGAGATGGTTCCGTAGATCCCCTCTGCCGGCATGGCGCCCGCCCACATCAGGACGAAAAAGTCGACCACGAGCAGCCAGAACCACCACTTGAACATCGGGCGGTAGCGACCAGAGCGCACCGACGATGTATCAAGCCACGGCACAAGCGCCATCACGGCAATCGCACCGAACATCGCCAGAACCCCGAAGAACTTCGCATCGATGATGCCAAAGGTTAGGAATTCGACAGCGATAACGATCCAGACATCTGCGGTGAAGGCGCGCAGGATGGCGTAGAAGGGCAGGAAGTACCATTCCGGGACGATATGCGCGGGCGTCACCAGCGGGTTTGCTTCGATGTAGTTGTCCGCATGGCCCAGGAAGTTGGGCATGAAGCCCACGAGCGCCCAGAAACCGGCAAGGATCAGGGCCAGCGCGAACAGGTCCTTCATCACGAAATAGGGCCAGAAAGGCAGCGTGTCTTTCGCTGCTTCTTCTTTCGATGCACGCCGCACATCAACACCGGCGGGATTGTTATTCCCGGTGGTGTGGAACGCCCAGATGTGCAGGATCGACAGACCCAAAATCACGAAGGGCAGCAGGTAATGCAGGGAGAAGAATCGCGTCAGCGTCGCATTGCCGACAGCCGGTCCGCCCAGGAGCCAAGTTTGCAGCGCTTCACCCACACCGGGGATCGCACCGAACAGGCCGGTGATCACAGTTGCACCCCAGAACGACATCTGACCCCAGGGCAGCACATAGCCCATGAACGCCGTTGCCATCATCGCAAGGTAGATCAACATACCGATGATCCACGTGATTTCGCGCGGCGATTTGTAGCTGCCGTAGTACAAGCCACGGAAAATGTGGATGTAAACGGCTGCAAAGAACAGCATCGCGCCGTTCTGGTGCAGGTAGCGCAGCATGAACCCACCGTTCACGTTACGCATGATATGCTCGACCGAGGCGAAAGCGAGGTTTGCATCGGGCGTATAGTGCATGACCAGAACGATCCCGGTCACGATTTGCAGGATCAGACAGAACATCAGCACGATGCCCCAGATCCACATCCAGTTCAGGTTTTTTGGCGTCGGGATCATGAGCGTGTCATAGATCAGCCCGACGATGGGCAGACGACGATGGATCCACTTCTCGGCACCAGTCGTCGGCTTGTAGTGATCGTGCGGAATACCGGACATCAGCGCGTGCTCCTTCAGCCGAGTTGGATCGTCGTGTCGTCAATGAACTTGGCGACAGGAATATGCATGTTTTCGGGGGCCGGACCGCGACGGATGCGACCAGCCGTGTCATAGTGCGAACCGTGGCAGGGGCAGAACCAGCCGCCGAAATCGCCCGCGCCATTGCCCAGCGGCACGCAGCCCAGATGGGTGCATACGCCGGTCATGACCAGCCATTCGCCGCCCTCGTCGAGCGTGCGGTTCGCGTCCGACGCATCGGCCCCGGGCTTGTTGGGGTTGCGCGCGTCTTGGTCAATGGTCAGGTCCGAAAGCGCCACGTCGCGCGCGGCTTCAATTTCTTCTGACGTGCGGCGGCGAATGAAAACCGGCTTGCCAAGGAAGTTGACAGTCAACTGACCGCCTTCATCCAGACCGCTCACATCGACAAAGATCGAGGACAGAGCCTGAACATCGGCAGAGGGGTTCATCTGGTTGACAAGCGGCCAGACGGCCGCGCCGACGGTCACGGCCCCGGCACCGGCGGCGGCGTAATAGATGAAATCGCGGCGGGTGCCTTCGTTGTCGTCTGCATGAGACACGAGCATTCTCCCTATTCAATGGGTACGAGGAGTGCGGATAGCATAGACAGGCCACGATACGCGCAACCTCTCAGAGCGGGTATTTAGCTGGGAATCATCTATGCGTCCAGCATTCAAAAAGCGTAAAGGTGTCGCAGTTTGACCGATTTTTCTGCATCTGCATGCATTTGAATGCCGTTTGCGGTATCAGGCGACTGGCTTTGTTGCATCCATCGCGGGGCGCGCGGCGAAGCGGGCTTCCCAATCGCGCAGGGCGGGACGAGTCGCGCGCCAATCCCGCGCCCCGTGACGCAGATCGACATAGGCAAGCGCACAGCCTAGCGCGATCTGGCCAATGCACAGGGGACCTGCCATATAGGCTATCCAGCGGCTTTCGATCACATCGAGCGCGCGGGCCGCTTTCTGCCATTGGCCTTCGACTATGCTTTGCACGCGCATCTCTTCGGGGCGCAGACGAGCTTCATAGGCCATCGCAATCGCTGCATCCATGATCCCATCGGCAGTCGCTTCCAGCGTCAGCGCGTCCCATTGGCGGGGGCCTTCGGGATAAAGCACGCCGTTGCAGCGCGCATTGAGGTATTGGCAAATCACCCGGCTGTCATAGAGCGCCCCGCCATCGGGCCGCGTCAGGGTGGGGATTTTGCCCAAGGGATTATGCGCCACGGGCATCGTGCCGGGGTCCAGCGGTGTGCCTGCGGCAGGCGCAATCTCGATCTGGTCGGCTAAGCCCGTTTCATAGGCTACGACCAGAACCTTGCGCACGAAGGGCGAAAGCGGGCTGAAATAAAGCGTGTAGGGCTTCATAGGCGGCGCATCCTTAGTCGGGCAAGCAGGCTTGCATCAAGTTCGATCCCCGGACCAGTCGCGCCCAGCCGAAAGCTGCGGCGCAGGCGCGCGGCAATGTTCATTTGGTCGCGGTCGCGGGGTTTGAAAGCGGTGACACCTTCGGGCAAGGCGTCCATTTCATCTTCGACCGCCTGGGCGACGCGACCGGGCTGGATTTGGCGGGCAAGCGCGTAACCGGCAAGCGCAACTGCGCCGTATTTCACAGCGGCAGCAGCCAAAGGGGCAAGGGGCAGGGCCATGGCAAAACTCTTGGGCAAGGTGACACACGGCAAACTAGCAAATGTGCCGCACTTGTCCATGCACGATCACGCGCGTCACAACGCAGCCGCCACCCGTGCCCCTTGGTCTATCGCGCGCTTGGCGTCCAACTCGTCCGCTGCATGGGCGCCCCCGATGATGTGGACAGGCAGGCCCAAGGCCTGCAAGGGCTCGGCCAGGTCGCGCATCGGGTCCTGCCCCGTGCACAAAACCACCGTATCGGCAGGCAGCAGCCGTTCTTCGCCCCCTTCGGCGACAACAAGCCCCTCTCGCGTGATGCGCCGATATTCCATGCCCCCCAGCATTTGCACCCCGCGCGCAGCGAGCGAGGCGCGGTGAATCCAGCCGGTCGTCTTGCCCAGACCCTTGCCCGGCTTGCCCGGCTTGCGCTGCACAAGCGTGATCGCGCGGGCGGGCGCATGGGGCTGCGGGCCGTCGGGCGACAGGCCGCCCGGATGCAGAGCCGGGTCACTGACCCCCCATTCGCGCTTCCACAGATCAAGGTCCAAAGCCGCGCTTTCCCCTGCATGGGACAGGTATTCGGCCACGTCAAAGCCGATGCCGCCCGCCCCGACCACGACCACGCGCGGCCCCACCTGCGCGCCCCCGCGCAGCACATCGAAATAGCGCAGCACATGGGGCGCATCCTGACCGGGGATGGCCGGGTCGCGGGGGGTGACGCCTGTGGCAAGGATCACTTGGTCAAAATCCGCCAAAGTGTCGGCATCCGCGCGGGTGTTCAGGTGCAGCGTCACGTTCGAGCGGTCCAGCATCGTCTGGAACCACGCGACAAGGCCGTGAAACTCCTCTTTGCCGGGGATGACGCGGGCCATGTTCAATTGCCCGCCGATCTGGGTGTCTGCGTCAAACAGCGTCACTGCGTGCCCGCGCTGATCGGCCACCAAAGCGGCCATCAGCCCCGCAGGCCCCGCGCCCACGACCGCCACGCGCTTGGGGGTGTCAGTGGGTGTGTAGCGCAACTCGGTTTCATGGCAGGCGCGCGGGTTGACCAGACAGGAGCTGATCTTTCCTTCAAACGTATGATCCAGACAGGCTTGGTTGCAGGCGATGCAGGGCGCGATGGTCGCGGCCTGCCCCCGCGCGGCTTTGACCATGAAATCCGGGTCGGCGAGGAAAGGCCGCGCCATCGACACCATGTCGGCCGCGCCACCTGCGAGCAATTCCTCGGCCACGTCGGGCGTGTTGATCCGGTTCGACGTGACCACAGGGACGGACACATGCCCCATCAGCTTGCGCGTGACCCAAGCCCAGCCTGCGCGCGGGACGGATGTGGCGATGGTGGGCACGCGGGCTTCGTGCCAGCCGATCCCGGTGTTGAGGATGGATGCGCCCGCGGCCTCGATGGCTTTGGCAAGCTGGAGCACTTCGTCGAAACTCTGGCCGCCGGGGACCAGATCAATCAGCGAGATGCGGTAGATTACGATGAAATCCGGCCCGACAGCCGCGCGCACGCGGCGCACGATGTCCACGGGCAGGCGCATCCGGTTGGCATAATCCCCCCCCCAACGGTCGGTGCGCTGGTTCGTGGTCGAACACAGGAACTGGTTGATGAAATAGCCTTCCGACCCCATCACCTCGACCCCGTCATAACCGGCTTCCTGCGCGCGGGTGGCGGCGGTGACGATGTCGGCAATCTGCTTCTCGATCCCATCCTCGTCCAGCGCGCGCGGTTTGAAGGGGCTGATGGGGGATTTGATGGCCGAAGGCGCGACGCAATCAGGGCCATAGGCATAGCGGCCCGCATGAAGGATCTGCATCGCGATCCGCCCGCCCGCATCCTGCACGCGGTCCGTGACCATGCGGTGATTGGCAATGTCCTGCGCGCTGAACAAGCCCGCCGCGCCGGGAAAGACGCCGCCTTCGCGGTTGGGCGCCATGCCGCCGGTCACCATGAGCCCCACACCGCCGCGCGCGCGTTCGGTGTAATATTCCGCCACGCGGTTCCAGTCGCCGCGCTCTTCCAGCCCCGTATGCATGGACCCCATGATCACCCGGTTGGGCAGGGTGACAGAGCCGACTTTCAGGGGCGAGAGCAGATGGGGATAGGGCGACATGGGCAGAACTCCTTGGCTGGGCGCAGTTAAGCGCGCTGCCCCCTGCCTGTCACGCGCAACGCGGCGTCAATAGCCTGTCATCTCCAGATACCCGCGCCCGGTATGGGTGCCGGAAAAGCGCAAGGGCCCTTCCCAATAGCTAACGGTCAGGTCCATCCAAGATTGCGGGTTCAGCGGTTCTGTGGTGATGCTGACACCCCCCTCCGCCCAGTCGATCCGCCATCGCACGGGCACATCGCGCCCTGCCATGCGCGCCGTCCCCAGGGTCGTGAACTGGACCGCGCCGGGGGGCAGGGGCGTGGCTTGGCCATCGGGCGTGATCCATGTTCCGGCGGTGAACACGTCGCGCCCGCGCAACTGGAAGCCCATCATCCGGTGGCCATCGTCAAAGGACAGGGACACCCAATCCCAACCGCTCTGATCGCTGGACAGGGGCTGACTGGACCATTCGCGATCCAGCCATGCCTGACCCGTCACAGGCATTGGGCCATCGGGCAGGTCGAGCACACCTTCGACCGTGTAGAAGGGCTGCGAGTAGTAGTAACTCGCCTGCCCGTCGAAGGACTTGACCGAATAGCCCTCCTGCCCCTGCAACACGAGCGGCCCCTGCGCAGTCAGGCGCAGGTCATAGCCGAAGCCATCGCCCCGCGCGTGCACATGCAACGCATCAAGCGCATCGCCCCCGCGCGCCTTGCTGGTCATGTACCAGTCGTCGATCCAAGCCTCGAAGGGGTCGGCAACGGCCCCGGCCTGCCCCACCCCCCCGCGCGCGAAGCGTTCCGCACTGAAATGCTGCGTCGCGGTCGTCAGCCCCGCATGGCCCATCCAGATTTGCGGATCGGCAAATCCAGGCCGCGTTTCGGGTTCCAGAGCCGAGCGAAACAGCGTCCATTGCGCGCCGTAATCCTGCCCATCCGCACCGGTCAGCGTGGCGGTCAGATACCACCATTCGATCCGGTATTCGGGATGCGCGCCGTGATCGACCGGGAAGGTCAGCGCGCGGTCGGGGCGGGGGATGGCGAAGCCTTCGGCCTCGGTCCCCAGACCCGCGAAGCCTTGGGGCAGGGCGGGGGTCGCAAGGCAGAGGAAAAGCGCAACCAGCTTAGCGTTCATTGGCAAAGACCCTGAGCAAATCGCGTGGACCCCGCGCAAGCAGCCGCCACGCCGGCAGACAGGCGGCGGCAAGCATCGCCACCCCCGCCCACAGGCCAAGCCGCAGCCAATCGCCGGGGAAAACCTGCATCGGCAGCCGCCAGCCAAAAGCCTGCACATTGATGACCGCCAACAGGATTTGCGCCAGCATCAGCCCCACAGGCAGCGCGAGCACAAAGGTAAGCGCGGCCAGAACCAGCGCGCGGGCCAATTCCAACCCCGCCAGATGGCGTGGTGTCAGGCCCAGCGCCCAGAGCGGCGCAAGCTGCACCAGCCGGATGCCCGACAGCGTGACAAGTGCTGCGAACAGCGCAAGCGCCGCGACCGACAGCGTCAGCACATTCAGCGCCCCGGTGATCAGAAATGTCCGTTCGAAAATCTGTAGCGAAAGGGCCTTGGCCTGCGCCTGCAACGTAATCTGATCGCGCGACAGGCCGAATTCGTCCAGCAGCGCAGCAATCACGCGGTCCGGGTCATCCGTGCGCAGCGCCATCTGCCGTACAGGCGTGTCGGGCCAGCGGGCGGCAAAAACTGCCTCGGTCACGATCACTTGCGACCGGGGATTGCCGTAATCGGCATGGATACCCAGCACCAGCAAACCGGGCAGGCCAGGCACGGCCAGCGCATCGCCCACACCCAGCCCCGCGCGGTGGTGCATCTGCTCGTTGATCAGCGCGCCCTCGCCTGCGGCAAGGCGGTCCCAAACTTGCGGTGCCTCGGCCAGCAAGGGCCAATTGTCGCGGAACGTGGCATGGTCGCGCATGGCAAAGATTTCGGCCATCTGGCCCGCGACTTGCGCCTCTTGACGCTGCAAAGGCAGCACGGCCTCCACGCGCGGGGTCAAGAACACCACCAGTTCCTGCGCCTGCGCAGCATCGCGCGGCGTGACGTTGATTTCCGCCACCAGCCGTTGATCGAGCCACCCGATAAAAGTCGCGCGAAAGCTTGCGACCATCGTGCCCACCCCGATATTCGCGGCCAAGGCTAGCATCAGCGCCATCAGCGCAAGCGACAGGCGCGGCAAGTTCTGGCCTGTATCGGCCCAGAACCAGTGCGCGACAGGGCCTCGGGCGAGACGACTGCCCAGCCCCACGAGCACGCCCAAGCCCAAGGGCAGGACCAGCGCCGCGCCGAGCAGCGCACAGGCCAACAGCGCGAAGCCGCCGATCAGGCCCAGATCAATGGGCCAATTGGCCAGCGCCAACGCCACAAGCCCCAGTGCCACACCGAAACACGCCTGTGACCGCATCGCGCTGCCCGATGCCATTGCCCAAGCGCGTGGCCGCGCCGTCGCCAGAAGCGGCATCCGCGCCAATTGCGCCAACGCTTGCGCGCCGGCCAAGGCAGTCCCGGCGAAGGTCATGGCCAGCCCCGCGAGCACCCAAGCCGGGTCCAGCACCAGCGATCCGGGGACGGGCGCACCATAGAGCCCGCGCAATGTGGCCGCGACATCGGGCAGCAGGCTTGCCGCCATCGCGTAGCCCAAAGCGATCCCGAACAAGCCCGCGAAAAGCGCCAAGAGACCAAGTTCAGCAGCCAGCAACCCCACCAGCACCCGAAGCGGCACCCCCAACGCGCGCAGGGTCCGCAGCATCGCGCGGCGTTGCTCGAAGGCCAGCCCTATCGTGGAATGCACGATGAACAAGCCCACCGCGAAGGCCAGCAGCCCGAAAGCCGTCAGGTTCAGGTGGAAGCTATCCGTCAGCCCAGCCAGATCGGTGCCCTCCGCTGCAGCGACCAGCCGCGCGCCGGGGATCAAGTCGGGAAGCGGGGTCAGACCCGCGCGCTGGGTCTGCGCGATCGTCAGCGCTGTGATGCGGTCAGGCATGTTCAGAAGCGCTTGCGCCTGCGCAATGTCCATCAGCACGCTGCCCACTGGCACCGCACCAGAGGCCTGCAGGTCTGGCAAGGCCCCGTCCATCTCGGCCACACTCTGCGGATGCGCGAAGGCGCGTCCGGACAGGACCGGGCCAAGCTCTGCCACGCCGCCTGTGGCCGCCGCCGCCTGTCCGGGGGCGCTGAGCGGGTCGATGCCGAGCACGGTCACGCGCTGGCCGTTCAAGGTCAGCCGCCCTTCGACCAGCGGCGACACAGCCCAGCCTGCGCGCCGTGCCGTGGCGAAAGCGCCCAAATCCAGATAGCCACTGGCCCCTTCCACCCGCGCCGCTGTTCCATCGCCCAACAGCGCACTGGCCTGCGCATAAGCGCTGCGCGCCTGCGCGTTCAGCGCCTGAACCCCGGACCACAGCGACGTAGCGAGCGCCAGCCCGGCAACCAGCATCAAAAGCTGCACAGGATTGGCCCGCCAATAGGACAGAAGCGCGCCAAGAGCGGGGGCGATCATCGCACGCCCTCAACGCGGCCCGCGCGCAGACGCACCTCACGGCCCATGCGCGCGGCGATCCGGGCGGAATGGGTCACGACCATCAAAGCCGCGCCATTGGCCGCACAAAGCTCCATCATCAGGTCCAGAACACCATCGGCGGTGGCCTCGTCCAGATTGCCTGTGGGCTCATCGGCCAGAACCAGCGCAGGGCGCACCGCCAAGGCTCGCCCAATGGCCACGCGCTGCTGTTGGCCACCAGACAATTGTTCTGGGTAGCGCGTCAGCAGGTCCGACAGGCCCAACCGCGCTGCCAGATCGCGCTGGAACGCGGGATCATGCCGCCCAGCAAGACGGGATTGCAGCGCCAGATTAGCCGCGACAGTCAGGGACGGCACAAGGTTGAATTGTTGAAACACAAGCCCGATACGGTCGCGCCGGAACTGTGCAAGGGCCGCTTCGGACAGCGCAGACAGGTCCGCGCCCGCCACACAGACGCGCCCGCCCCCCGCAGGGTCAAGCCCCGCGCATATATGCAGAAGCGTCGATTTGCCGCTGCCCGATTCGCCCGTCAGAGCCAGCGTTTCCGCCGCGCCAAGCAACATCGACACCCCGCGCAAGACAGGCAAATCACCATCCGGCCCGGCAAAGGACTTGGTGACGTGTTCAAGATCAAGAGCAAGGGTCATTCACACGGCACTCATTGGGGCATACGGGAAGGCTAGAGCGCAACCGCCCGACAGCAAGCCTAATCGTTTGTTGGGGGTCCACCCGCCTCGGGATTTTGGCAGGCGCAAGCGTAGGTGGGGTCATAGTCGCCCGTTGGAGAGCATGACGGTAGCATACGATATCACTTGGGTCCGCAGGGGGGGGCGAAGGCTCTGTTGCACAAATCCTGTGAGGGATTCATCTCGTGAATCCAGTGTGGTCGCTGAACGGCATGAGCAAACCTACACCCCCCGCCTACAAGACCAGGAACTGGCCCGCCTACACTGAAGTGCTGAAGCGCCGTTGCTTGCTGACGATCTGGTTCGACCCCAGCATGACTTGGGCAGCCGCGCCGACTGGCAAACGCGGCCGACAGCCCGACTACAGCGATGCGGCGATCCAGACCTGCCTGACGATGAAGGGGGA
>JBKBLP010000004.1:0-131665 GCA_046296275.1 Roseinatronobacter sp.
GGGGCATGATCAACTCCGTTTCCTGTGTTGCTTAGGCCAAATTGCCCTTGCTGACAATCCGCCCGGAGAAGGGGCCAAAACGCATAAATTTTAGGCATGTGGTCAAATGCGCGTCACATTTGGGGCGACAGGTTTGCACCTGCGCGTGCTTCGGGTGTATCCCCCTATATATCAAGTTGCAGAACCTGACCGGAGTCGCCCATGCCCTCGCCCCTTACCCCTGTCACGCTGACCAGCGTGCAAGGTGACATTGTGCTGGAGCCTGCCGTGTTTCTGGCCCCTTTGGCGGGGATCACGGATTTGCCGTTCCGCCGGGTCGTCGCAAGTTTCGGCGCGGGCTTGGTCGTATCTGAAATGGTGGCAAGTCAGGAAATGGCGCAGGCCAAGCCCTCGGTCCGGGCGCGGGCGCGGGCGGAATTGGGCTTGGGCGAGGCGCGCACCTCCGTTCAGCTTGCAGGCCGCGACCCCTATTGGATGGCCGAGGCCGCCAAACTCGTCGAGGCCGGCGGCGCGCAAATCATCGACATCAATATGGGGTGCCCGGCCAAGAAAGTCGTGGGCGGTCTGTCGGGCTCGGCGCTTTTGCGCGATCTGGACTTGGCCTTGCGGCTGATCGAGGCTGTGGTGGGGGCCGTCAAAGTGCCCGTGACGCTGAAAACGCGGCTTGGATGGGACGATGCGTGCCACAATTCCACAACGCTTGCGGCGCGTGCGGCGCAAGCGGGGGTGCAGATGGTCACGATCCATGGGCGAACGCGGTGTCAGTTCTACACCGGTTCCGCCGATTGGGCGGCGATCCGCCCTGTCGTGCAAGCCGCAGGTGTCCCCGTCATCGCCAATGGTGACATCACCGACGCGCAGGCTGCGCAGGCAGCCCTCAAAGCCTCTGGCGCGGCAGGCGTGATGGTGGGGCGCGGGGCGCAAGGGCGGCCTTGGGCGCTCGCGCAGATTGCCCATGAACTGGGCGCTGGGCCTGCGCCTGTGATCCCCAAGGGGGCGGCGCTGGTCGCGCTGGTGGCCGCGCATTATGAGGCGATGCTTGGCTTCTACGGGATCGAGTTAGGCATGAAAGTCGCGCGCAAACACCTTGGCTGGTATGCCGAGGCCGCAGGCGGTGCCCAGGGCCCTCGCCGTGCGGTATTAACCGCAACAGAACCTGCGCGGGTCTTAGTGCTTCTTCCCGATTTGCTGGAACCGGCCCCTGCGATGGACGCCGCCGCATGACAGGGCCCACAACTGGCACGATCTGGTCCGCTTTGCCGCTTCCGGCCTTTCTGGTGGGCTGCGTGCAGCGGGTTGAGACCGTCATCGACTGTAACCCCGCAACCGAGCAATTCCTGTCCCTTTCGCGCAGGGCCGCGCTGGAACGCCCGCTTGCCCAAATCTTGCAGATCGACACAGCCCTTGATCCGGCACTGGCCCGCTGCCGGATCAATCGCGCGCCTGTTTTCATCAACGACGTTCACCTGACCATTGGGGACCGGACACCGATTCTGTGCAACCTGCACTTGGCGATTTTGGTCGAGCGGCCTGATCTGGTTCTGATGCTGATCAGTCCGCGCGATATTGCCGGGCGCTTGGGCCAAGTGGATGGCATCCGCCAATCTGCACGTTCGGCCATTGGCATGTCGCAGATGCTCGCGCATGAAATCAAGAACCCGCTGGCGGGGATCGCAGGCGCGGCGCAGCTTCTGTCGATGGGCCTTGGCCCGGATGACCGGGAACTGACCGATCTGATCGTGGCGGAAACCCACCGGATCGTGAAACTGCTGAACCAAGTCGAGCAATTCGGCAACCAGCGCCCGCCCGATTGCGGGCCCGTAAATATCCATGACGTGCTCGAACGCGCGCGGCGCTCGGCGGAAGTGGGCTTTGCCGCGCATATGCGGATACAGGTGGATTACGACCCCTCGCTGCCGCCGGTCTGGGCCGATCCTGACCAATTGCTGCAAGTGTTCCTGAATCTGCTCAAGAACGCGGCCCAAGTGCAGCCCATGGGTGGCACGATCCGGTTGCGTACTTATTTCGAGCAATCGCTGCGCCTGCGCAATGCCCGTGGCGAGGATGTGGCCCTGCCCATCCATGTCGAGGTGATCGACGATGGCCCCGGCATCCCGCCCGACATTGCCGATGAAATCTTCGACCCCTTCGTGTCGGGGCGCGAGAATGGGACGGGTCTTGGCCTTGCGCTCGTGTCCAAGATCATCGCGGCCCATGATGGCTGGGTCAGTGCCGAAAGTGCGCCGGGCCGGACCTGTTTTCGCATCTCGCTGCCGCGTGTGCCCAAATCCAAATTGCAAACTTCGGGGGGAACCTGATGGACGGAACCGTTCTAGTCGCTGATGACGACCGCACCATCCGCACAGTGCTGACGCAAGCGCTGACGCGCGCGGGCTGCAAGGTGCATGCCACATCGAGCCTGACCACGCTGATGCGCTGGGTCGAAGAGGGGCGCGGTGATCTGGTGATCACCGATGTCATGATGCCCGATGGCAACGGGATCGAGATGATCCCGAAAATCGCGCAGGAACGTCCCGACCTGCCCGTGATCGTGATATCGGCGCAAAACACGATCATGACTGCCATTCAGGCCAATGAGGTGGATGCGCATGATTACTTGCCCAAGCCCTTCGATTTGCCAGATTTGCTGAAGCGGGCAGGGGCGGCGATGAAAAACCGCCGCCTGATTTCGGCGTCGGAAGTGGTTGCCAAACCTGCCCCGGCACCGCGCGGCGATATCGTGGGACTGGACGGGCTGCCCTTGGTGGGGCGCACGCCGGTCATGCAGGACCTGTATCGGCTGATCGCGCGGATCATCAATGCTTCTATGCCCGTGCTGATCGTGGGCGAGTCTGGCACCGGCAAGTCGCTGATTGCGCGCACGCTGCACGATCTGTCCGACCGCCGCAATCAGCCACTTATCACCGCCAATGCCGAGGATTTGCGCAATGCTGAAAGCGCACAAGCGCTGCTCTCGCGGGTGCGCGGGGGCACGCTATTGCTGGACGATCTGGGCAGCTACGGGGATGAAGCCCAATTGCGTGCAGGCCGCCTGCTGGATCAGGCCGGGCCGGATGGGCCGCGAATCATGGCGACGGCGCAGACCAATCTGGCCAAAGCATTGGCCGAGGGCAAGCTGCGCGATGATCTTTATTACCGTCTTGGAGGGGTCACGATGAACGTGCCTGCGTTGCGCGAGCGGATCGACGATCTGGAACCGCTCTCGCAGCATTTCCTTGGCCAAGCGGCCGAAGATGGCGCGATTCAGCGCCGTCTGTCGCCCGAGGCGCTCGATCTGGTGCGGACCTATTCCTGGCCGGGTAATGTGCGGCAATTGCAAAACACGTTGCGCCGCCTGACCCTGACCGGGGCCGAGCCTGTGATCACGCGGGCGGAAATGGAGGCCGCGCTGAAATCCCAGCCTGCGGTTGCGGCTGTAGGGAGTGAGTTCAGTGGCGAATCGCTCTCGGATTCGGTCGCGCGGCACTTGCGGCGGTATTTCGATCTGCACGGCCAGGACCTGCCGCCGCCCGGACTGCACGCGCGTATCTTGCGGGAAATCGAAACGCCGCTCATCGAAATCGCGCTCGATGCCACAGGCGGCAACCAAGCGCGCTGCGCGGATTTGCTGGGCATCAACCGCAACACGCTGCGCAAGCGGATTACGGAATTGGATATCGAGGTGTCGCGCCGTCGCAAACTCTCCTGATATTTGTTGTGGAAATGTCACAGCGCCTGTGGCATCGTGACTGAAAATCCCCGGATGTTGCGGTTTGACGCGCCGGGATAACAACACAGGGCGGTCGTGGTGGCACAACCCAGCAAGCTGGAGCGGCGCAACTTTCTGCGTTTTTGGGACAGGCGCATGTCATCGTCGATGACGGTGGCGCTGGTGCTGCTTGGCCCGGCGCTGGTTCTGCTGACCCTGTTGGCTCTTGGCCCCCTGAGCGAAGCGCTTGACCAACGCGGGCTGCTTTTGATCTTGCTTGCCGATTTGGTCTATGTGCTGCTGGTCGCGGGGCTTGTTGCCACGCGTGTGGCCAAGTTGATCGCGGCGCGGCGGTCCGAATCGGCAGGGTCCAAGCTGCACTTGCGCCTGTCGCGCCTGTTTGCCGTGATCGCGCTTGTGCCCACAGTCACAGTTGCAGTTTTCGCCGCGCTGACGGTCAATGTGGGGCTAGAGGGATGGTTTTCTGACCGGGTGCAGCGTGTGGTGGGCGCGTCCCTCGCGGCGGCGGAGGCATATCAATTTGAACAGGAACGCGACCTGCGGATAGATACGCAGGATTTGGCCGATTACCTCGATACGGCAAGTCGGCTGTTTCCATTCATGGACGAAGGCGAGTTGCGTCAGCTTTTGTCAGAAGCCCAGCCGCTTGTGCAGCGCGGGCTGCGCGTGGCATTTGTCATTGACGGGGACGGGGAGTTGCGCGCCCGTGGGGAACGCTCTTATCGGTTCAACTTCACGCCCCCCGCCCGCGACGACCTGATCGCGTCGCGCGATGGCGTTGTGGTGATCCGCGACTGGCAGAACAACGAATTTCGCGGGCTCGTGCAATTGCGCGCGATGCCGGACCGCTACCTTTATGTCTCGCGCGATGTGGATGGCGATATTCTGAGCCTGCTTGATGAAACCCGCGAAACCATCGCGCTTTATCAACAGCTTGAAGCGGACCGCGGGCAGCTTCTGTTCCAGTTCGCAGCACTTTACCTAGGCTTCGCGTTGATCCTGATCTTGGCCGCCACCTGGGTCGGTCTGTCCTTTGCCGAGCGGCTTGCCCGGCCTGTGGGGCGACTTGCTGAAGCGGCAGGGCAAGTGGGGGCAGGTGATCTGGACGTGCAAGTGGCCGTGGCGCGCGACGACGACGAAATCGCGCTTCTGGGCCGCGTGTTCAACCAGATGACGCGGCAATTGAAGGGCCAGCGCGAGACACTTCTGGAAAACAACCGCCAGATTGAAGCGCGGCGACGGCTGTTCGATTCCGTGCTTGGGTCGGTGACGGCAGGTGTCATGGGGCTGGATGCAGAGGGCCGGGTTGAATTTCTGAACAAGGCCGGAGCGGCACTTGTGGAAATCGACGCGGGCGCGGCCATCGGGGCGGAATTTGCGGACCTGATCCCCGAATTCGCGCCGCTGCTTGCGCGGTTGCAAAATGGCGCGCAGGCTTTGGGGCGGGTGCAGGACGAAGTGCGGCTGTCGCGTTCGGGCAAACTCGAAACGCTCTTGGTGCGCGTGGCGGAGCGGCGGCGCAGCGATGGGGGGTTAGAGGGCTATGTGGTGGCTTTCGACGATGTGAGCGAACTGGTCAGCGCGCAGCGCATGGCCGCTTGGGGCGATGTGGCGCGGCGGATTGCGCATGAAATCAAGAACCCGCTTACGCCCATTCAACTCTCCGCCGAGCGGATCGAGCGCAAGTTTTCGCGCCGGTTGCAGGGTGACGATGCCGAAAGCCTTGGTCAGTTGACCTCGGTCATCGTGCGGCAGACCAATGATTTGCGGCGCATCGTGGACGAGTTTTCCAAATTCGCCCGCATGCCCGAACCGGACCGCCGCGCGCATGATCTGGGCATGATCCTGCGCGATTGCGTGCTGTTGCAGGAAAGCGGCCAGCCCGATGTGGGCTTCGCGCTGACCCTGCCTGACGCGCCCGTGATGGTCGAGGTCGATGACACGATGATGGCGCAGGCCTTCACCAACCTGCTCAAGAATGCAGGCGAGGCGATCCAGACCCGACGCGAGGCGGGAGCAGCGGACCTGCGGGGCCAAATTCGCGTGGGCTTTGATGCGACTGGCCCGGATTTGCAGATCACCATCGCCGATAATGGCATCGGCCTGCCCGAGGACCGCGCGCGGCTGTTCGAGCCCTATGTCACCACGCGCGCCGAAGGCACGGGGCTTGGCCTGTCCATCGTGCGCAAGATCATCGAAGAACATGGCGGCACGCTCCGGCTGGTGGATGCGCCCGCTTTTGAGCCCGACACCCATCACGGCGCGATGGCCGTGATCCGATTGCCCCATCTGGGCAGCCCTCATTCCCCTGAAAATACTGGACCCGAGGCATGAGCGATATTCTGATCGTCGATGATGAACGCGACATCCGCGAATTGATCTCGGACATCTTGCGCGACGAAGGCTACAGCACGCGCCTTGCGGCCAATTCCGAACAGGCCATGGCCGAAGTGAACGTCAATCCGCCCGCGCTGATGATCCTCGATATCTGGCTGAAGGACAGCAAGATGGACGGGATCGCGATCCTGATGAAGGTCAAGCGCTCGAACCCGGATATTCCGATTGTCATCATCTCGGGGCACGGGAATGTCGAATTGGCCGTGGCCGCGATCAAGCAGGGCGCTTACGACTTCATCGAAAAGCCCTTCAACATCGACAAGCTGATGGTCGTGGTGAACCGCGCCATGGAAGCGGCGCGGCTGCGGCGTGAAAACACCGAACTGCGCCGCCGCGACAGCGCGCCGGTGCAGATGATCGGGGATAGTGCGGCGTTTCGCAGCCTGACGGCGAACCTTGAAAAGGTCACGCAATCAAACGCACGGATCATGTTCACGGGGCCTGCGGGCTGCGGCAAGGAATCGGCCGCGCGCCATGTGCATGAACGCTCCGAGCGCGCGAGCGGGCCGTTTGTCTGTGTCAGTTCCGCCGCGATTGAACCGGAACGTATGGAGGAAGTGCTGTTCGGGCGCGAAAGCGCCGAGCGCGGGATCGAGCCGGGCTTGCTGGAACAGGCCCATGGCGGGGTCGTGTTTTTCGACGAAGTGGCCGATATGCCCGCAGGCACCCAGTCAAAAATCCTGCGCGTGCTGGTCGATCAGCAATTCACCCGCGTGGGCGGCATCGACAAAGTCCGCGTGGATTTGCGCGTGATGTCGGCCACGACGCATGATCTGCCTGCGCTGATCCGGGCGGGGCGCTTCCGGCAGGAATTGTTCGACCGTCTGTCGGTCGTGCCTGTGCGTGTGCCGGGGCTGGAAGAACGGCGCGAGGATATTCCGCTTCTGGCCGCCTATTTCATCGACCATCTGCACCGCGCCCAAGGGTTGCCCAAGCGCAGCCTTGATGACGCGGCGCAGGCGCATTTGCAGACAATGCGCTGGCCCGGCAATATCCGGCAATTGCGCAATGTGATCGAGCGGGCCTTGATCCTCGGCGAGGCCGGGCGACCGATTGGCTTGCGGGACCTGCAATCGGAAGCGGCAACACCAGAGGCGGATGAAGCCGCCGCGCTGACCTTGTCAGGGGCGCTTACAACCCTGCCTCTGCGCGAGGCGCGGGAACTTTTCGAGCGGGAATATTTGCTCAGTCAGATCAACCGTTTTGGCGGCAATATCAGCCGGACCGCGAACTTTGTGGGGATGGAGCGGTCGGCGCTGCACCGCAAGTTGAAATCGCTGGGGGTAAACACGGCGCGGCTTCCCGATTGAGGGCAGTTTCTGGCACCCACTGTCGCATGAGTATTTGAAGCAAGATAAAGCAGCGCTGTTTCCCCTGAATCGGAACTGGGCATGTCTGGCTTGCCTATGCGCGCGCGGACTGGCACAAGCAGGGGGCCGGGACCGAAAGGGATGCAGCGCGCATGAAGATCATCGTCTGTGGGGCAGGGCAGGTCGGTTGGCAGATCGCTCGCCACTTGGCGCGCGAGCGCAATGATGTGACTGTCGTGGACAACAACCCTGCCCTCGTGCAGCGCGCGACCGATACGCTCGATGTGCAAGGAATCGTGGGTTTTGCAAGCCATCCGACGATTCTGGAACGCGCAGGCGCGCGCGATGCTGATATGGTTATTGCAGCGACCCATTCGGACGAAGTGAACATGGTCACGTGCCAAGTTGCTCACTCGGTCTTTGGCGTTACGCGCAAAATCGCACGGCTGCGGGCGCAGTCTTATCTCGAGCGCGCCTATTCCGATCTGTTCCGCCGCGAGCATATGCCCATAGACGTCATTATCAGCCCCGAGCGCGAAGTCTCGCTGGCGGCAATGAAGCGCGTGGCCTATCCGGCGGCCTTTGATGTGCACGAATATTTCGGCGGCAAGGCACTGTTTCTGGGCATGACACTTGGACCGGATTGCGCCGTTCTGGACACCTCCTTGCGGGAATTGTCAGACTTGTTTCCGACTTTGCGCGTGATCGTTGCGGGCATTCGCCGCGGCAAACGCTTGTTTGCGCCAGAGCCTGAGGATCAGCTCTTTGTGGGTGATCAAGTCTATGTGCTTACCGATGCGCGCGATGTAGAGCGCTGTTTCGAAGTCTTTGGCCGCAAGAACACGCGCCAAGAGCGCGTTCTGGTTGTGGGCGGCGGCAATGTGGGCTTGTCTGTCGCGCAGATGCTCGAACGTGCGCCCGAGCGGGTGCGCGTCAAGCTGATCGAACAGAATCGCGCGCGCGCAGAGCTGGCTGCCGATGCGCTGGAGCGCTCGATCGTGCTGTGTGGCGACGGTCTGGATGCGGAACTGCTGACGGAAGCCGGCGTCAGTCGCACCGGCGCAGTGCTCTTGCTGACAGATGACGACAAGACCAATATGCTGGGGGCTGTGCGCGCGAAATCTCTAGGGGCGGGGATGGTGATTGCGCTGGTCAATGACCCCTCGCTCGTGGCCTTGGCCGATGAGATCGGGATTGACGCCTTTATCAATCCCCGCGCGCTGACGGTCAGTTCCATCCTGCGCCATGTCCGGCATGGACGCGTGCGCTCGGTCTACATGGTGGGCGACCGAGAGGCCGAGGTGATCGAAGCGCAGGTTCTTGGCACATCGCGGCTGACAGGACGGGCGGTGCGCGATGTGCAGTTTCCCGAAGGGGCGCTGCTTATTGGAATTCTGCGCAAGGATGAGTTCCTCAAACCCCATGGATCTGTCGTGCTGGCCGAGGGTGACTTGGTTGTCATCTTTTCGCTGACTGACGATGTTCCCGCGGTCGACGAATTGCTTCAGGTCGCGGTCGAGTTTTTCTGAGCGATGCGCGCGCGCGGCACGTTCATTTTGGTTGTGATGGTGGCGCTGACGGCTTTGGCGATGCTCCTGCCCGCTGCTATCGGTTTCTCGTTGCGCGAACACAGGGCAGCGCGGGCCTTCTTGTATTCCGCAGTGCTGCTGGCAAGTTTTGCGGGCCTGATCCATCTGGCCAGTAGGGGGCGTAAGGGGCGAGCAGAACGGTTTTCGCACCCGTTCTATGTGCTGACGGCCGCGTATCTTATGCTCCCCCCGATCATGGCCGTGCCCCTGACCGACGCCGTTCCGGGCCTGAGCTTGTCACGCGCATGGTTCGAGATGATTTCAAGTTTCACCACAACCGGCGCCTCTGTTCTGGACGAAAGCGCGCCGCTTTCGGTCCATTTGTGGCGGGCCGTTGTGGCTTGGGCGGGGGGAGCATTCGTGCTGGTCTATGCTCTGGCTATTCTTGCGCCGATGAACCTGGGTGGATTTGAAGTGTTGACCACGGGCGCTACAGGACCATCCCCCGACGGCGCGTTTCGCGTTCTGGATGCAGGCGCGCGCGAGGGCAGCAATGGCGATCTGGGTGCGGCCTTGCGTATGGTTGGGGCGACCTATGCAGGGATAACGGTGCTTTTGTGGGTGGGGTTGTCGATCACTGGGCTACCACCCTTGCGGGGCTTGATTCTGGCGATGGGAACGTTGTCGACATCTGGTATCTATGCACCGGGGGCGCAGGCGGTCAGCCCCGGCTTTGCCGCCGAGGTGATGATCGCGCTTGTCCTGTTTACTGCGCTGACGCGCGTGATCTGGATTGGACCAATGGGCGGACAGCGCACGCAATGGGTGCGCACGGAACTGGCCTTGGCGCTCGCGGTGCTTGCGATTGTGGCTGTGCTCGCAACAAGCCTGGTTCCGGGGGGTGGGGTCGCAGCACTTTGGGCCGCGTTTTTCACGGCGCTCTCATTTCTGACCACAACAGGCTATGTCAGCGGTGTCGCGCCCGACGGAGGCGGGCTGACATTGGGGCAGGGGGGGGTCATGTTGTTATGCATGGTGGCCATTGGCGGCGGCGTGGCCACGACAGCGGGCGGGATCAAGCTGATGCGGGTTTACGCCTTGTTTTGGCAGGTGCGTCACGAGCTGAGCCATCTGGTGCATCCGTCAAGTGTCGCAGGTGACGGCCCGGCCAAACGCGCACTTCGCCGCGAGGGGGCGTTTGCCGCGTGGTTGTTCGTGATGATCTTTCTGTTCAGCTTGACGCTTGGGATCGCGCTTCTGACAGTCTTGGGACAGACGCTCGAATCTGCCCTGCGGCTGATGCTTGGTGCGCTGACCACGACAGGACCATTGGCGCAAACTGGGGCAGCGGCGATGGCCGTGCCGGACTATGCAGCACTTGGCGGGGCGGAGCTGAGCGTATTGTCCGCCGCGATGATTGTCGGACGGCTGGATTTCCTGCTTCTGCTCTCGGTTTTCTGGCCGCGCCGCTGATATCCCACCGAAATCCAGCGAAAAAGTTGATTTCGCTGATATCGGCACTGGATGTTTTGAAATTGCCGCTCCATACTTCCCCCTCAGGGAGACGAGGCGATCTGCGAAAAGCAACAAGCCCCAGAAAACAAAGGCAATCGCATGGCCAGCGACAAACAGAACTTGCAAGATGCATTTTTGAACCATGTCCGCAAGAACAAGGTCCCCGTGACCGTGTTCTTGATCAACGGGGTCAAACTTCAGGGGGTTATTACTTGGTTTGACAATTTTTGCGTGCTCCTGCGCCGCGACGGGCAGAGCCAATTGGTCTATAAGCACGCGATTTCAACCATCATGCCGGGTCAGCCCATTTCGCTTTATGAAGGTGAAGCCTGATTTCTGATCTAACAGAGGGGCATTCGACCGCAGCCGAGGTGACTCGTGCCTATGTTTTGCACCCCGACATCCGGGGTGCGAAAGCCGCACGCGATCCTGAAGGGGCGTTGGCCGAAGGCATGGCGCTTGCGCTCGCCCTGCCGGGGCTGGAGGTTGTTGGCGGTCAGGTCGTCCGCCTGCCCAAGGCGCAGCCGGGACATTTGTTCGGCTCGGGCAAAGTCGAGGAACTTGCGGCCTATATGGCAGAGGCTGAGATCAAGCTTGTCCTGATCGACGGGCCGGTGACGCCTGTCCAGCAGCGCAATCTGGAAAAGGCATGGAAGGTCAAGCTTCTGGACCGAACGGGCCTGATCCTTGAAATCTTCGCGGATCGGGCGCGCACGCGCGAGGGGGTGTTGCAGGTGGAACTTGCAGCGCTCTCTTATCAACGCACGCGGCTGGTGCGGGCCTGGACCCATCTTGAACGCCAGCGCGGGGGCCTTGGTTTTGTCGGTGGCCCCGGTGAAACGCAGATCGAGGCCGACCGCCGCGCGATTGACGAACAGATGGTGCGGTTGCGGCGGCAATTGTCGAAAGTCGTAAAGACGCGGGAATTGCACCGCGCCGCGCGGCGCAAGGTGCCGTTTCCGGTTGTGGCTTTGGTGGGCTACACGAATGCGGGAAAATCGACGCTCTTTAACTGCCTGACGGGCGCGCAGGTTCTGGCCAAAGATATGCTCTTTGCCACGCTCGACCCCACCATGCGGGCCGTCACCCTGCCCAGTGGCAAGCAAGTGATTTTGTCGGACACTGTGGGCTTTATTTCAGACCTGCCCACGCAGCTTGTGGCAGCGTTCCGCGCAACGCTCGAAGAAGTGCTGGAAGCTGATCTGATCGTGCATGTCCGCGACATTGCCCACCCGGAGACCGAGGAACAGGCGCAAGATGTGCGCAAGATCTTGCACGATCTGGGTGTTGGGCAGGATACCCCCGTGCTTGAACTCTGGAACAAGGCCGACATGCTGCCCGAGAGCGAAGCACAAGCGCTTGCCAATCGTGCCACCCGCGATGAGGGGGTTTGGCTTGGTTCCGCTGCCACCGGGCAGGGGCTGGACGCGTTCTTCGCTGCCCTCTCTGCCCGGCTTGACGATGTGCGCCACGCGGCGACTGTGACGTTGGGCTTCAGCGAAGGCCGCGCGCGGGCGTGGCTTTTCGCCGAAGGTTTGGTTGATACGGAAATGCAGACCGAGGACGGCTTCACGCTCGACGTTTACTGGACCGACCGGCAGGCACAAAACTTCGCGCGACTGCGGCAGGCATGAAAAAACCCCGCGTGTGCGGGGTTTCCGTAAGGTCCAGATCAACCGATAGCGGCTTCCTTAACTTCATCATCAATGAAGGGCACATATTGCGCGAAGTTTTCGGCGAACATGCTGACCAGCTTCTTGGCCTGCGCGTCGTAAGCTGCGCCATCCGCCCACGTCATCCGAGGGTTCAGAAGCGTCGCATCCACACCCGGCAATGACACAGGAACATCAAAGCCGAAATTCGGATCACGGCGGAATTCGACGGTCGAGAGCGAGCCATCCAAAGCCGCCGTCAACAGCGCGCGTGTGGCCTTGATCGGCATCCGCCGACCCGTGCCATAAGCGCCCCCGGTCCAGCCCGTATTGACCAGCCAGCATTCCGACCCGAAACGCGCGATCTTTTCCTGCAGAAGCTTGCCATAGACTTCTGGCCGACGCGGCATGAAGGGCGCACCGAAACAGGTCGAGAATGTGGGCTGCGGTTCGGTCACACCCTGCTCGGTCCCCGCCACTTTCGACGTGAAGCCCGACAGGAAGTGATACATCGCCTGTGCAGGCGTTAGCCGCGCGATGGGCGGCAGCACGCCGAACGCATCGCAGGTCAGCATGATGATATTCTTCGGAATACCACCCAGCGACGTGGCCGAGGCATTGGAAATCGCCTCCAGCGGATAGGCCACGCGCGTATTCGCGGTCAGACTGTCATCGGCGAAATCCAGCTCCAGCGAATCAGGGTCATAGACCATGTTTTCCACCACTGACGCGAAGCGGCTGGTCGTGGCGTAGATTTCTGGCTCTGCCTTCGGGTCGAGATTGATGGTCTTGGCGTAACAGCCACCCTCAAAGTTGAAGATGCCTGTATCGGACCAGCCATGCTCGTCATCACCAATCAGCACGCGCGACGGGTCTGCCGAAAGCGTGGTCTTGCCTGTGCCCGACAGCCCGAAGAACACCGCCGAGTCATCGGGATTGTCGAGGGCGTGGTTGGCCGAGCAATGCATCGGCATCACACCCTTCGCGGGCAGCAGGTAGTTCAGCAGCGTAAAGACGGATTTCTTGTTTTCGCCTGCATAGGCGGTATTGGCGATCAAGATCAGCTTACGCTCGAAATTCAGCGCGATCACGGTCTGGCTGCGGCAACCATGCCGCGCGGGATCGGCCTTGAAACTGGGGCAGTTGATGATCGTGAATTCGGGTGTGAAACCAGCCAGTTCCGACGCATCGGGGCGGCGCAGCATGTGGCGAATGAACAGCCCATGCCATGCAAGTTCCGTGACGACCCGCACGTCCAGACGATAAGCGGCATCCGCGCCACCGTACAGATCCTGGACGAACAATTCGCGGCCCTTCACATGCTCCAGCATATCGGCGTGCAGCTGGTCGAAGGCTTCCGGGGTCATGGGGGCGTTGTTTTCCCACCAGATCGTGTTTTCAACGGACGGTGTGCGCACCACGAACTTGTCCTTGGGGGAGCGGCCTGTATGCGTGCCCGTGCTCGCCAGAACAGCCCCGCCCAAGCCAAGACGCACCTCCCCCCGGACGATGGCTGCTTCCACCAGTGCAGGTTCGATCAGATTGTAATGAACGGCCCGCGCGCCCGCGATCCCTTGATCCTCGAGCTTGAATGACGGGTTGACGCGGGGTGCTGTCATGGGCGGTGCTCCGTGAAAAACGGTTCTTGGATAAGGGCTGCCTGTCAAAAAAGGCAGAGGCGCAGGTTCTGTGCGCCGTCACATCCCTATACCATTGCGAGTGTGGCGATTGATAGGCATGTGCCGAAGGGTTAGCGCAACCAAGCAAAAGTTAGCGCAAAATTCATTCTCTTGTTGGACAAAGGTGTTGCCGATTCGCACAGCTCGCTTCGAATCGGCTGGGCTCGGCGCGTGCACGGGAAGTATTTTATTGCGTGATCCGGGGGTTTGGGTGAATATGTGGCAAAAATAAGGCACTGTGCCGAGAGTGAGCAGCAAAAGGACAGGCTATGTCGAAGATCGCCTTGGTCGATGATGACCGCAACATTTTGACTTCGGTTTCAATCTGCCTAGAGGCAGAGGGCTTTGAGGTGGAAACCTATAACGATGGTCAGGCCGCGCTGGATGCGTTCAGCCGCAAGATGCCGGATATGGCAGTCTTGGATATGAAAATGCCGCGCATGGATGGCATGGAATTGCTCCAGCGCCTGCGTCAGAAGACGCAGATGCCCATCATCTTCCTGACGTCCAAGGACGACGAAATCGATGAAGTCCTCGGTCTGCGGATGGGGGCGGATGATTATGTCAAGAAACCTTTCTCCCAGCGCCTATTGGTAGAACGCATCCGCGCACTTCTGCGCCGCAAGCAAGCCATCGAAGTAGGCGAGCAAGCGGGCGAAGAAGCCAAGACCATTACGCGCGGTAATCTGGAAATGGATCCTTTACGTCATTCGGTGAAGTGGAAAGGCATGGATGTCACGCTGACGGTGACGGAATTCCTGCTGTTGCAGGCACTGGCGCAGCGCCCCGGCGTCGTCAAATCGCGCGATCAATTGATGGACGTGGCTTACGATGATCAGGTCTATGTCGATGACCGGACCATAGATAGCCATATCAAGCGCCTGCGCAAAAAGATGCGGAGCGTTGATGACGAATTCTCGTCCATCGAAACGCTCTATGGCATTGGCTACAAATACAACGAAGCGTGATCCAGAACGGATCAGCGCTCTGGGTACAGGCGGGTAACTGCGTGAAAACTGAGGGCACATCCTCGCGCACTGACGTCGTGCTGGGCGATGACTGGGTCGGTCCGGGCGATGCAGTCGAATCCGAGGTTCGCGCCTCGCGCGAAAAGCGCGGGTTTTTGTCGATTTCCAGTTCACCGCTCGCGCGAAAGATCGTTCTGTTCAACTTGGTCGCGCTGGTCATTCTGGTGGCCAGCGTGTTGTTCACCAATCCGTTCCGGGACAGTTTGCTGCGCCAACAAGAAGAAATGCTGGGCCAGACTGCGCAAATTCTGGCCGACGTCATGGCGGCGGCCGGGGGCGTTTCGGGGTCAAAGGATGTGCTGTCGCAACGCCTGACGATGGATCTGCGCTACGAATTGGTGATGATCGGTTCGGATGGTGCTGTTGCAGGGCGCGTCCGCGGAGCGCAATCTGCCCCGGTTGATCCGCTTGCCGAGCGATCGACCCCCATCAGTAACTTGCTGTCAAGCATCTGGCAGGTCATGACCTATGCGACGGGCGCGAAGCTGGTCGAGACCCCATCACCGGATTTCGAGCGCACCCTTGTCCAGATGTTCGGCGAGAATCGGCAGGGCAGACGTGCCGGCTATACACATCGCGGCAACGGCGATGATATGTGGATCGCAGCCAGCGCACCGGTTGTCTTGAATGGAGCCTTCGACGGCGCGGTGCTGGTGCGCCGTGATGCGCAGGATACGGCGGCGTTGATGCGCCATGACCGCGAGCAAGTCTTGCAATTCTTTCTTATTGCGCTGGTGGTGTCGATCGGGCTGAGCTTTGTTCTCGCCTCGACCATCGCCAATCCGCTGGCCGATTTGGCGATGGCGGCTGAATTGGGCAAGCGCCGGGATGGGCGCAAGACCTCGACCGGGCGTGTGCGTATTCCTGATCTGACCGGGCGACCGGACGAGATCGGGGATTTGTCCCGTGCGATGCGCGGCATGGTTAGTGCGCTTTATGACCGGGTAGAGGCCAATGAACAATTCGCGGCTGATGTGGCGCATGAAATCAAAAACCCGCTCGCTTCTCTGCGGTCCGCCGTGGGGACACTCCGGGTCGCCAAGCGTCCCGACCAGGTCCAGCGCCTGCTTGATGTGATCGAACACGACGTCCGCAGGCTCGACCGCTTGGTATCGGACACGTCCAACGCGTCGCGGCTTGATGCGGAACTGGTCAAGGAGCAGGAAGAAGAATTCGATCTGGTGAAATTGCTCGACAATCTATGCGAGCATCTGGGCGCCGAGGCGCGCGAAAAAGGCGTTGAGTTCATCAAGCTCTTGCCATCGGAGCCAATCTTGTTGACGGGACTGGAAAGCCGTTTGGCGCAGGTTTTCGTGAACCTGATTACCAATGCTGTGTCTTTTTGCGAACAGGGCGACGCCGTGCGCATTTGGGCGCGCAAGCGCAAGGACCGGGTCTTGATCGTGGTTGAAGATACAGGCCCCGGCATTCCCGACAACGCGCTTCAAAAAGTGTTCAAGCGGTTTTATTCGGAACGCCCCGTGAAGCAGTTCGGCAATCATTCCGGTCTTGGCCTGGCGATTTCAAAGCAGATTGTGGAAGCGCATCAAGGGGTGATCTGGGCTGAAAATATCCGCCTGTCCGACGCCGCCCCAGACAGCCCTCCCTTGGGGGCGCGTTTTGTGGTGGGTCTGCCACTGTGATCGCGGAGCGCGAAAGGCTGCATGCAAGCACAGTGGCTTTTCAGACGGCGCGCGGGTGGCGCGCTTTAGTCATCACGGGGCAGTCGGGGACAGGCAAATCCGAATTGGCGCTCGTGCTCATGGCAATGGGCGCACGACTTGTTGCAGATGATCAGACCGAATTGCTCCGCCAAGACGCGCATGTTTTGGCCCGTGCGCCTGGTACGATTCAAGGTTTGATCGAAATGCGCCATTTGGGCATTTTGCGCGTGGATCCCATCCCGGAAGCCATTGTCGAGGCGATCATTGACATGGACACGCGCGAGCTTGACAGGATGCCGCCTATACGCCGTCGCGAGGTGTGCGGCTGCGCGCTGCGCCTCTTTCACAGAATCGATACGCCCGCTTTTGCATCGGCCCTGCGCCATTATATACTGCAGCCTGATCCTGCTTGCTGACCGCCATGCCCCAGATCCCGCTACCGCATCTTGTTCTTGTGACCGGTCCAGCAGGATCGGGACGGACAACTGTGCTCCAAGCGCTCGAAGATCTGGGCTTTGAAGCGATCGACAACATACCCGCGTCCCTTTTGCCAAGGTTGGTCACTGAGCCGCTTTCGCGCCATCTGGCCGTATCCATCGATGCCCGCAATCGCGATTTCAATGCTCAGTCAATGTGCGCGGTGGTCGATAATTGCGCCGCTTTGCCAGGTCTGGAAACCGACCTGCTCTACCTGGATTGTCAGGGCGCCGCACTGATCCGGCGCTTCTCTGAAACGCGGCGCAGGCATGCTATCCTTCCCGATGCGCCTGTAAGGGACGGGATTGCGTTTGAAACCGACCTGCTCGCGTCCCTGCGCGCCCGCGCTGATATTTTGATCGACACGACAGAGATGAGCCCGCATGATCTGCGCGCCGATATTCACCGTCGCTTTGGGCCAGTCGCGCCCGCGCGGCCGCTGACGGTGCAAATTGTGTCGTTTTCCTACAAGAGGGGCCTACCCGAAGGCGCGGATATAGTGTTCGATTGCCGCTTTTTGCGCAATCCGCATTGGGATGACGACCCGCGCCCACTGGACGGGCGCAACGCACATGTTGCTGAATATGTTGAACACGACCCCGCTTTCGCGCTGTTTTTCGACCAAATACGCGCTTTGGTTGAAGGGCTTTTGCGGTCCTGCATCCGAGAGGGGAAGGCGCATCTGTCGGTCGCGTTTGGCTGCTCAGGCACGCGTCACAGATCGGTTGCAACCGCAGAAAAACTGACACGGGCTCTTGCCTCTGGTCGGTGGCGCGTGTCTAAACGACACTGGGAGCGAGAGCAGCTGGCCCAAAGTCTGCCAGATGCCCTGATGCTGGATAGGGTCTGCGTGTGATCGGGATCGTCATAGTCGCACATGGGGGATTGGCACGAGAGTATCTCGCTGCGATAGAGCATGTGATTGGTCGTCAGACAGGCATGCGTGCCATATCTATCGAGTATGATCACGACCGCTCGGCCAAGCAGGCGGAAATCACTGCTGCTGCGGTTGCGGTCGATACCGGCGACGGGGTTGTGGTCGTGACTGACATGTTCGGGGGAAGCCCATCGAACCTGTCGCTTCCTGCCTGCACCGCCCCAAACCGCCGCATCCTTTATGGGGCCAATCTGCCCATGTTGATCAAGCTCGCCAAGTCGCGCGATCTGTCATTACAGGCCGCAACTGATGCGGCACTGGAATCTGGGCGCAAATATATCAATTCATTGGAAATTGGCGGCCAAGGGCTGTAGCCTGCGACCGTGGATTCGGGACAGATTGCATGGAATTCGACTTGCAGATCATCAACGAAAAGGGGCTTCACGCCCGCGCCTCCGCGAAATTTGTGGAGGTGGTTGAAGCGCATGACGCGAGCGCCGAAGTCAGCAAGGACGGCATGACCGTGCCGGGCGATTCGATCATGGGGTTGCTGATGCTGGCCGCGTCCAAAGGCACGTCGATCCGTGTGCAAACCAGTGGCGCGCAGGCAGAAGCGCTTGCTCAGGCGTTGCGCACTCTGGTCGCCGAACGTTTCGGCGAGCCGATGTGACCCTCAGATCAAGCTGATCAGACGCGCGGCTTCCGCCGAGCAGGCAGTCAACTTGCTGCGATCTTCGCCCGGATAGAAGCGCGCGCGCGTCGCGGTGGCCATAGGCGCTGCGGTTTCAATCAGCACGCGCGGGCCGAGCTTTCCGGATTCCGCCGCCCAAGCGCGGGCGAGGGTCATTTGCGCAGCCTTCGAGGCACCATATGCAGCGTGGAATTTCTGACCGGCCACAGCATCAGCCACGAACAATGCCGTGCCCTTGTCGGGGCTCGCTGCGAGCAAGGGCGCAACCATCGGGATCAGGAAGCCTGTCGCGCGGATGTTGATCGACACACATTTATCCCAGTCTTTCAACGGGTTGTGGTTCGCGGGTGACAGGGGCGGCGCGTAGATCGCTGTATGGGCCCAAAAATCGACCCGGCCCCAGCGATTGTGGATGTCAAGGCACAATGCCCGGATCGCATCGTCGCGGGTTATGTCCATCGCGGCTAGGGTTGCCTTGCCGCCGCGCGCCTGAATGCGGTCGTCGAGTTCCTCTAGGCCGCCCATCGTGCGCGCCAGTGCCACGACATGCCAGCCTTGGGCCGCCAGTTCCTCGGCCAAGGCTGCGCCCAGTCCGCGCGAGGCCCCCGTCACCAATGCAATTTTTGTGTCTGTCTGTGTCATGTGTTTCCCTTGCCATCAGCCCTTTGGCAAAGCAAGGGGCCAAACGATGGCTAAATGTCGAATTTTCTTGACTCAACACTGCCTTTTCCATGCAATTTCAATATGTCCGCTGCCATGGATTGATTGATACGAATTAGGGGGATTTATGCGCCAGCTTTTTTTCGCGCTGACAAGTGCTGCGGTATTTCTTGCTGGGGGCGCACCTGCTTTGGCTGACCGGGTTGTGGCAAGGGTCAGCATCAGTGAACAAGTCATGCATGTTTATCACCATGGCAAACTGGTGCATGAATGGCCTGTTTCGACTGCGCGCTCAGGCAAAATCACGCCCACAGGCGACTGGCGGCCGCAAATCCTGTCGCGCAATCACCGATCATCGCGCTATAACAGTGCTCCCATGCCTTATGCGATATTTTATTCCGGCCATTACGCCATCCACGGCACCGACCAAATCAATCGACTGGGACGCCCAGCCAGCGCAGGGTGCGTGCGGCTGCATCCTGACCATGCGCGCGTGTTGTTCGACATGGTTCGGGCCGAAGGTATGGATCAGACACGGGTGATTGTGCTGCGATAACGCGCGTGTGAGTCTTGCGAGCCACAGGGCGGGGCGAGCGTATCTGGTGGTCGCGTTTTCGTGCTACCCAAGCCATCGGGGTTTGCCTATAGTCCTTGGGCAAAAGACAAGAACAGTCCCGAGGGAGAGGCGATGCGCTGTCCGTTCTGTGGCAATACCGATACCCAAGTGAAAGACTCGCGCCCGGCCGAAGATCACGGCTCGATCCGGCGGCGTCGGTTTTGTCCGGCTTGCGGCGGGCGGTTTACGACCTACGAGCGCGTGCAATTGCGCGATCTGGTCGTGATCAAGTCAAGCGGTCGGCGCGAGGCGTTTGACCGTGAAAAGCTGGAACGCTCGGTTCGGATTGCGATGCAAAAGCGTCCGATCGAGCATGAGCGGCTTGATCAGATGATTTCGGGGATTGTCCGACGGCTTGAATCCTTGGGCGATACAGATATCGCCTCCAAGCAGATTGGCGAGATTGTCATGGAAACCCTCGCCCGGATCGACACAGTGGCCTATGTGCGCTTCGCTTCGGTCTACAAGAATTTTCAGGAAGCCGATGATTTCGACAAGTTCGTGTCAGAGTTGCGCCCCGATCCCAAAGAGGCCGACTGAGCCTTGAGCGCGGAACTTGACCTGCGGTACATGCGCCACGCAATTGCCCTTGGCGCACGCGGGCTGGGGCAGGTCTGGCCAAATCCGGCTGTTGGCTGTGTGATTGTGCGCGACCGGCGCATTCTGGCGCGCGGCTGGACGCAGCCGGGTGGGCGACCCCATGCCGAGGCGATGGCGCTTGCGCAATGCGATGCACGCGGGGCCACAGCGTATGTGAGCTTGGAACCTTGCGCGCATCAGGGGCGGGCGGGGCCATGTGCGGCGGCCGTGATCACGGCAGGGGTTGCGCGCGTGGTCACAGCGCTGACTGATCCTGACCCGCGCGTTGCTGGCCGGGGCCATGCGATCTTGCGGGAAGCCGGGGTCGAGGTGGTTGAGGGAATTGCCAGTACTGAAGCCCGTCGGGTGCATGAGGGCTTCTTGCACCGCGTGCTGAACGGGCGTCCTATGGTGACGCTGAAGCTCGGGCTGACCCTCGATGGCAAGATCGCTACGGCCAGTGGCGAAAGCCGATGGATCACAGGGCCGGATGCACGGCGCGCGGTCCATGCCTTGCGCGCCCGTCATGATGCGGTGCTAGTGGGGGCAGGCACGTTGCGTGCGGATGACCCCGATTTGCAAGTGCGCGACATGGGCGTGGTGCGGCAGCCTGTTCGGGTTGTTGCGCTGCCAAGGCTGGATATTGCGACGGACGCGCGGCTTTTTGCCGGCCTGCCGGAGGCGCCCTTGTGGTTGGTCCATGCGGCAAGTGTCACACCGGACGCCGCACTGGCCGCGCGCGGTGTCGCGCTTGTGCCTTGTCCGAGCGGGCCGGAGGGCTTGGATCCGCAGGCAATGCTGGCGGCTTTGGGCGCGCGCGGCCTGACGCGGGTCTTGTGCGAGGGCGGCGGGCAATTGGCGGCGAGCCTGCTGCGCGCAGAACTGGTGGACCGGATCGTGGTGTTTCAGGCCGGTGCGGTGATCGGGGCCGAGGGGCGGGCCGGGATAGGGGGACTGGGGCTGGACGCTTTGGCGGAAGCCCCGCGCTTTGTGCTGGAGCAGGTGCAGCCAGTCGGCGCGGATGTGATGCAGGTCTGGGGGCGGCGTGAGCTGGTTTGACCAAATTGCGCGGCTGCGCCGCACGCCCCTGTTTTCGGGGGGCTTCGCCCGCAGGATTCATTTTGGGGGCTTCGCCCCCGGGGCCTTGCGGCCCCTCCCCCAGAGTATTTGGGGCAAGATAAAGCCGCAGGCGCATGGCTGAGTTTCGCTCGTTCATGGGAATTGCCCTGGCAGAGGCGCGCGCGGCCGCTTTGCGCGGCGAGGTGCCTGTGGGGGCAGTCGTGGTGGGGCCGACAGGGGCGGTGATTGCTCAGGCGGGGAACCGGACGCGGGAATTGCGCGACCCCACGGCCCATGCCGAGATTTTGGCGATCCGCGCAGCCTGTGCGGTTTTGGGGCAGGAGAAGTTGGTGGGGTGCGATTTGTATGTGACGCTCGAGCCTTGCGCCATGTGCGCCATGGCGATTTCACATGCGCGGATTGGGCGGCTTTACTATGGCGCGGCGGACCCAAAGTCTGGGGGGGTAGGGCAGGGGGCGCGGGTTTTCGCCCATCCGCAGACCCATCACATCCCCGAGATTTACGATGGCATCGACGCGCAGCAATGCGAGCGGCTGTTGCGCGATTTTTTTGGGGCGCTAAGATCCTAAGGCATGTGGACAGAGCAAGTCATCGCCTATTGTGAGCGCACCGATTTCGGCTTTTGGGCCGAGCCTTTGAATGCTGTCACGAATGCCGCTTTCCTGATCGCAGCAGGTATTGTCTGGCCGATGACGCGGGGCTTGCCGCTTGCGCGGGCCTTGGCGGTGATCTTGGCGTTGATCGGCATTGGCTCGTTTCTGTGGCACACATTTGCCACGCGCTGGGCGGGGCTTGCGGATGTCCTGCCGATCCTGTTGTTCATCTTGCTCTATCTGTTTTTGGCCACACGTGATTATCTGGGGGCGCGGGCTTGGGTGGCGGGGCTTGTGACCCTGTTGTTTGTGCCCTATGCGGTGGCCTTTGGCTGGGCTTTGGGGCTGGTTGTGCCGGGGCTTGGGGCCAATGCGGCCTATCTGAGTGTGGCAGTTCTGATCGCGGCCTATGGTCTTTGGCTGCGCAGGACAGTCACGGGGCGGAGCTTGCTGGTTGGGGCAGGCATTTTGCTCGTGTCCTTGAGCGCGCGCATGGCGGATGATCTGGTCTGCCCTGCTTTCAGCATCGGCACGCATTTTCTGTGGCATATCCTGAACGGGATCATGCTTGGATGGATGATCCGGGTCTATGTCCGCCATCCTCGCCCGCTTGCGCCCATCCCCCCATCCCGCTAAACCGCAGCAAAGCCCTCGTGTGGCGAAAGGGGATTGTGCATGTCCGAAATCGACCTGACCACAGCACGCAAGGTCGCGCATCTGGCGCGTATTGCTGTGCCCGAGCAGAATCTGCCTGCGCTTGCGCGCGAGTTGAGCAATATGCTGTCCTTCATGGAGCAACTCAACGAGGTGGATGTGGACGGTGTAGAGCCGATGACCTCGGTCACGCCCATGCGCCTGAAGCGGCGCGCGGATGGGGTGACGGATGGCGGCATACAGTCGAAAATCCTGTCCAACGCGCCGGATGCGCGCGAGGGCTTCTTTGCGGTGCCGAAGGTGGTGGAATGAGCGCTCTGAACAAACTGACCATCGCGCAGGCGCGCGCCCATTTGCGCGCGGGCGATGTGACCTCGGTCGCGCTGACGGAAGCCTGTCTTGAGGCCATTGACGCCGCCGGGGCGCTGAACGCCTTTGTGCACAAGACGCCCGAGATTGCTCTGGCGCGGGCGAAAGCTGCCGATACGCGCCTCGCTGCCGGCGATGCCCCTGCGATGTGCGGCATTCCCGTGGGCATCAAGGATTTGTTCTGCACCGAAGGCGTGCCAAGCCAAGCGGCATCCCGCATTCTGCAAGGCTTCAAGCCGGAATACGAATCGAGTGTCAGCGCGCAATTGCGCGATGCGGGTGCGGTCATGTTGGGCAAGCTGAACATGGACGAATTCGCCATGGGGTCCAGCAATGAAACGTCCTGCTACGGCAATGCGGTCAATCCGTGGCGGCGGGGCAATGACGCGACCGCCCTGACGCCCGGCGGATCGTCGGGCGGTTCAGCGGCGGCAGTGGCGGCGGATTTGTGCCTTGGGGCCACAGGCACGGATACAGGCGGGTCAATCCGCCAACCCGCAGCATTCACAGGCACAGTAGGGATCAAGCCAACCTATGGGCGCTGCTCGCGTTGGGGGATTGTCGCTTTTGCCTCTTCGCTCGATCAAGCGGGGCCGATGACTAAGGATGTGCGCGATGCCGCCATCATGTTGGGCGCGATGTGTGGCCATGACCCGAAGGATTCGACTAGTGCGGATTTGCCCGTGCCGGATTTTGAGTCCTTCCTGACGGGCGATATTCGCGGCAAGGTGATCGGCATTCCGCGCGAATACCGCATGGACGGGATGCCCGCCGAGATCGAGGCACTCTGGTCGCGTGGCGCCGACATGTTGCGCGATGCAGGCGCGAAGATCGTCGATATCAGCCTGCCGCATACCAAATACGCGCTGCCCGCTTACTATGTCGTGGCACCTGCCGAGGCATCTTCGAACCTGGCGCGTTATGACGGGGTGCGGTATGGGCATCGTGCGACACTGTCGCAAGGCGACGGCATCGTTCAGATGTATGAGAAAACCCGCGCCGAAGGCTTCGGGCCAGAAGTGCAGCGGCGCATCATGATCGGGACTTATGTGCTCTCAGCGGGGTTTTATGACGCCTATTACAACCGCGCGCGGCGTGTGCGCAGCTTGATCAAGCACGATTTCGATCTGGCATTTGCGGATGGGGTGGATGCGATCCTGACGCCTGCAACGCCTTCGGCGGCGTTTGGCCTGGGCGAGATGGCCGATGCCGACCCGGTGAAAATGTATCTCAACGATGTGTTCACAGTGACCGTGAACCTCGCGGGTCTGCCCGGAATTGCTGTGCCAGCGGGCCTTGATGCACAGGGGCTGCCTTTGGGGCTGCAACTGATCGGGCGGCCCTGGGAAGAGGGCGAGTTGCTCAAAACAGCACATGTTCTTGAGCAAGCAGCGGGATTTGTGGCAAAGCCTGCGTGTTGGTGGTAGATTGCCAAAAAAGCAGCCCTGAGGGTGTCGAGTGCGCAATAATCCTGTTCGTCCGGTCCTGATCGCCCTTGGCCTTGGCGGGGCGCTTGTCGCCTGTGCCCCGACAGCGCCCTATTCCAATCTCATTGACACGACGGGGCGCGGTGTGGGCTTCAGCGATTACGCGCAGTATTTGCGCGCGCAAGAAGAACTGACGCGCCTGCGCCGGGCAGATGCCGCACAGGGCCGCGTGATGGGCGCGCCTGCGCAGGTGGCCGCTGCGCAGCCCAATTCAATTGGGGCGCAAGCTGTGGCGGCTGTGCGTGGGCCTACGGCTGTGCCTGAGGCCCCTGCGCCGGTGGCCCCGCCTTTGCCGACAACCCAAGTGGCCAGCGCGCCTGCCCCCGTTGCTCCGCGCCCGGCCTCTGTCAGCAACCAGACCTTCACGCCGCAGCCCTTCGGGACGCCTGCACAGAACACTGTGATCACGCGCGATTTCGTGCCGCAAGTGCAGGTCGATGCGTCAGAGCTTGGGGCAGGGGGGCCGAACCTGTTTGTCTATGCCCTGTCCTCGACGCACCGCGTGGGCGAGCTGCGCTACACGCGGCGCCATCCCTTCCGTTGGCAGCGTTGGGAGGCGGCGTGTTCGCAATATCCCAATCAGGATTTGGCACAGGAAGCCTTCCTGTCCTTGGGGGGACCGGATAAGGACCCGAACCACATGGATCCGGATGGTGACGGCTTTGCCTGCTGGTGGGATCCCTCGCCCTTCCGTCAAGCCGCGACGACGGTGCGCGCGCGGCAATGAATGCCGCGCAGATTGCGGGCGCGCGGTGGCATCCCTCGCCCAATTTCGGGCCGCGACGGGATGGGCAGCAGCCCCGCTTGATCGTGCTGCACTATACAGGCATGTCCGATTGCGCCGTCGCGTTAGAGCGGCTCTGCGATCCCAAGGCCGAGGTGTCGGCCCATTATCTGATCGACCGCGATGGCTCGCTTTGGCAGATGGTCCGCGACGAGGACCGCGCGTGGCACGCAGGCGCAGGCGCGTGGCAAGGGCAAGGCGATGTGAATTCCCGCTCGCTCGGGATTGAGTTGGTCAATAACGGGTTCGAGCCCTTCCCGTGGCCACAGATGCGCGCGCTGGAGCAGGTTCTGGCCAAGCTCATAGCGCGGTGGAGGATCGCGCCTGTGGATGTGATCGCCCATTCCGACATGGCGCCCGCGCGGAAAGAGGATCCCGGTCCGCGCTTCGATTGGCGCGGTCTGGCGGCGACTGGACTGGTGGTCTGGCCAGAAGGCGAGGGGGAGGACGCCCCGTTTGCCGCAAGTCTTGATGCACTAGGCTATCCTGAGGCCGAAGCTGAGAAACGCTTGCAGGCGTTCCGGTTCCGCTTTCGCCCCTTCGGCGCGGGACCGGAATCTGCCGCTGACAGGGCACGCGCTCATGCCGTGTCGTGCGGGTTCTCGAAGGCGCGGAAGTAGGGGGGGCGCTCGCGCCCCCCCTCTGGCCGCAAGCGGCCATTCACCCCCCCTGAGAGTATTTGGAGCAAGATAAAGCCAGATCAGCGCAAGTGACGCAAAGCGCGCGTCAGGTCGTCATGTAACGTGGCACGCTCGTCAGGGGACAGAAACGCACCCAGTTCCACTTCGCGCCCGTTACCTGAAAGCGTCAGGTAATTCTCGACAGGTCCGCCTTTCTCGGTCAGCTTGACGCTGACCCAATAGGGGTTGGCCTGCCAGTGCTGCGGCGCTGTGTAAGGATTGGTGCGGATGAGCGCGATCTCGGTTCCGCTTAGGCGCAAATCCTCGCACAGCCGCGTGCGTTCGGAACGGTTGCGGGAAAGTGCATACCACAGCCCCCACAAAGCCAGCCCCATGAAGGGCAAGAGCCCCCAAAGGACAGGCGTTCCCAGAACGCCCAGAAGCGGTAGGGCCAGAAACACCGCCGTCAGGCCAATCACCCGCGCGAAGCCTACAGGCCCCATGCTGATATGGGGTTCCAGATGCAGGTGATATTCCGGGGCTTTGGCTGTGTCAGGGGCCAAGGCAAAGGCCCCGGGACGTATGCCCGGGGCCTGAGGAAGTATCGTCCAATAACACGGCATGGCGCTTAGTGGGCAGCCTGCTTGTCCCAGTCCGAGCGCTTGGGAAGCTGTTCGAATGTGTGCTCCGGGGGCGGCGAGGGCAAGGTCCATTCCAGCGTGTCAGCGTGCTCGTTCCAGTAGTTCTTCTCGGTCACGCGGGCGCCGTGGCGCAGCGTGTAGTAGATCACGCCTAAGAAGAACAAGAACGAGGCAAAGCTGATGAAGGCACCAATCGAGCTGATATAGTTCCACAGCGCATAGGCTTCCGGGTAGTCGATATAGCGGCGCGGCATCCCCTGGCGACCCAAGAAGTGCTGGGGGAAGAATGTGATGTTGGCACCGATGAACATCAGCCAGAAATGGGTTTTGCCTGCCCATTCCGGATATTGACGGCCCGACATCTTGCCGATCCAGTAGTATATGCCTGCGAACAGTGCGAACACAGCACCGAGCGACATCACATAGTGGAAGTGGGCCACCACATAATAGGTGTCGTGATAGACCCGGTCGATCGGGGCTTGCGACAGCACGATCCCTGTCACCCCGCCCACAGTGAACAGGAACAGGAAGCCAAAGGCCCAGAGCATCGGCGTTTCAAACGTGACCGACCCACGCCACATCGTTGCAATCCACGAGAAGATCTTGATCCCCGTGGGAACCGCAATCGTCATTGTGGCCAGCATGAAATAGGTTTGCTGCGTCAGCGACATACCCACCGTGTACATGTGGTGCGCCCAGACGATGAAACCAAGCGCCGCAATCGCAATCATCGCCCAGACCATCGGCAGGTAGCCAAAGACAGGTTTGCGCGAGAAGGTCGCAATGATGTGGCTGATGATCCCGAAGCCCGGCACGATGATAATATACACTTCCGGGTGACCGAAGAACCACAGGATGTGCTGATACAGGATCGGGTCACCGCCACCGGCCGGATCGAAGAAGGTGGTGCCGAAATTGCGGTCTGTCAGCAGCATGGTGATCGCACCAGCAAGCACAGGCAGCGCGAGCAGGATCATCCAGGCGGTGATGAAGATCGACCACGCGAACAGCGGCACTTTGAACAGGGTCATACCCGGTGCGCGCATGTTCAGGAACGTAGTGATGATGTTGATCGCGCCGAGGATCGACGAAGCCCCTGACACGTGGACCGCGAAAATCGCCAAGTCCATCGAATAGCCAGCTTCGTTTGTCGAGAGCGGCGGATAGAGCACCCAGCCCACACCCGAGCCAAGCTGACCATTGCCGCCCGGCGACAGGACCGAGGCCACAGCCAGTGTCGAGCCTGCCACGAACAGCCAGTAGGACAGGTTGTTCAAACGCGGGAACGCCATGTCTGGTGCACCGATATGCAGCGGCATGAAGTAATTACCGAAGCCCCCGAACAACGCCGGGATAAGCACGAAGAACATCATCAAGATGCCATGCGCCGTGATCAGCACGTTCCAGATATGGCCGTTGGGCGTGCAGTCGGACTGTACCGTGAAGCTTGCCCCCTCCATGCACATATATTGCACGCCGGGTTCCATCAGCTCCATGCGCATGTAGACCGAGAAGGCCACGGCGATGAAGCCCACGATCCCCGCCGTGAACAGATAGAGGATGCCGATATCTTTGTGATTGGTGGACATGAACCAGCGGGTGAAAAAGGACCGTGTGTCCTCGTGCCCGTGGTCATGGGTGGCTGCGTCGGCCATGCGTGTCTCCAGTTCCCGTTTATTCGGTTTGTGGAACCCTGTCGCCTGCACGGTATGCAAACGTCGACAGATTCACCGCCTTCATAAATCAGCTTTTGGCATGGAGCAACGCAAAGTTCTGCTCATGTTTTCCGACATGATCCAGATCAAGGCAAACTGCGGCACAATGTCGCGGATTGCTCACGTGCATGTGTCCGCGTCCGGGATCAGTGGATTGCAATTCCATGGAGCGACACGCCGATGCCGTTAGCCATGCCAGTGCCGCGAAACTCAAGCTGGTTGGACCCATTCCCGAGTCCTGCGACCAGATTTACGGAATAGGCTTGAAACTGCGCGCTGGTGGGGTTGATGTGTTCAACGAATTGGCCGCCGAAATAGACATCAACGCCATTGGTCACGCCACTATCTGCGGCGTTGAAGCTTAGTCTATACTGCTGTCCGGCCGTCAAGTTTTCCAGACCCCGCGCAAGTGTCAGGTTGCCGGGGCTCGCGTCCAGATCAATCCAGTTGCCCCCGTCCGGTGAATGCACGCCCCGGTGTCCGCTTTCGACGACCTCGATATGCTGTGTTGGGCCGATGGCGGTCCATCCTTGATAACTTCCAACAGCGCGCCACCCCCAGCCCGTCCGCGTAAGGCCGCTCACGTCGTTGAAATTGAAACTTGCGATTGGTCCGAACGGGCGTGCGATGGTTGCGCTGCTCAAAGCACCCTCGATGCCACCGCCCAGAGAGATAGCCCCGGTTCTGACCGCTCCAACAGATACGAGCCCCATGCCCACAATTGCTGCGGTCAATACAGTCCAGTCCACAGTGACAGCACCTGCTTCTTCCGAAAGAAAACGCATGGAGGCCCCCAGAAATTCTTTGAACATAGCATTATGGGTAACAATGGAAAAACTGTGGCGGTCGCGCGGAAAGTTGATGGCGCTGCGCGTTGAACCGAAAAATGCTCAGGATATAGGGGTATTGCCGCCTTGACGCTCGACAAAGCCTGTAGCCTCAACTAAGCTCCGACTCGCGTCAATTCACAACAATCCCATGTAGCGAGACGCTAACGCTGTCTTCTGGTACGATCCCGCGAAACTCAAGCTGGTTCGACCTGTCCCCAGTGCCTGCGACAAGGTTGAGATTGTAGTTTTGAAATGAGGTTCCTTGCAGCGGCTGAATACGCTCAATCAATTCGCCCCCGAAAGAGATATCGACGGCATTATTGCTGCTGCTATCCGTGGCGTTGAAACTCAACTGCATCGGCTGACCGGGCACCACATTGTCGAGTACACGCGCAAGCGTGACGTTGCCCGCGTGAGACTCCAGATCGAACCAAGTACCGCCGTCAGGCGTCGTTACGCGTTGGCCAGAGCGCGAAATCTCGATCCGGTAATTGTTGCCGATGGTGAACCAGCCCTGAAAGCTGCCCGTTGCGACCCAACCTCAAGGCGTGACTTCCAGTCCGTCAGTATTGCTCAGATCCAGTTGGGCAATCGGCCCGAACATCTGCGCAACAGAGGCACCACTGAGCACCGCTTGCAGATTGTCAGCGAGGCCACCAACCCCTGTCCTAACTGCGGCAACCGACGTGATCCCAAGCCCGACAATCGCCGCGGTCAGCACAGTCCAATCGACCGTCACCGCTCCTGCTTCGCAGTTCCAGAACGCGTTCATCTGTAAACCCTGTGGTGTGAACTCTTTAATATTAAATCGCGTCAGGTTCGACAAAAAACGCCGCAACACGATGGCACAGAAGCAGCGAAATGTGGATTGGCTAACGCTGGCAGGCCGGAGGCTGAAACACGTGATCGAAGGTCCGGCGCAGCGCGACATCGACATCGGCCATCGTGACAGGCAGTCCAAGATCGACCAATGATGTCACCCCATGCGCGCGGATGCCACAGGGTACGATGCCGTCGAAATGGCACAGGTCCGGCTCCACATTGATCGACAGGCCATGAAAACTGACCCAGCGGCGCAATTTGACGCCAATCGCGGCGATCTTGTCTTCGCGTGGGGTGCCGTCTGGGTTTGGGGCCTTGTCTGGCCGCACGACCCAGACGCCGACGCGCCCCGCGCGTCGCTCGCCGCGCACGCCAAACTCGGCGAGGGTCGCGATGACCCATTCCTCCATCTGGTGCACAAAACAGCGCACATCCCGCCCGCGCTGGTTCAGGTCAAGCATGGCATAAACGACCCGCTGACCCGGGCCGTGATAGGTATATTGCCCCCCCCGCCCGGCATTGTAGACCGGGAATCGGTCCGGGTCGGTCAGATCCGCAGGCTTGGCCGAGGTTCCGGCGGTGTAGAGCGGCGGATGTTCCAGCAGCCAGATCGCCTCGGACGCGGTGCCAGCGGCGATGCGGGCCACGCGATCTTCCATCGATGTCAGCGCGTCAGGGTAGGCGACATGTCCTTCAGATGTGATCCACTCGACCATGTGTTATCCTGTTGCGACCATGATATGACGGCGTTGATATAGCAGCCCAAGATTATTGCAAAAGCCCCAACTCGGATCGTCAACTGCGGCAAAATAAGGTCAGAACGACTCACGTATCCGTGATTTTTTGTTATCGCTTTGCTTCTATCCGGGCTAGACTTTCTTATCGCCAGTTTTGGGAGATATTCATGTTTATCAGATACAGCCTTTTCGTTGTGTTAACTGTCAGCGTTGCCGCCTTCCCGGTCGAGAAAGCACGCGCCCAAGACGGTCTTGTGGGTGGCATTATCGGAGGCATCATCGGCGGAGCCATTGCCAATAGCCAGCGCCAGCAGCCCCGCACGACCCAGCGACAAGCACCGCGCCCAGCCGCGGCGCCCAACCCGCAGCGTGAGCAGAATCGTGCAGTTCAGACGGCTCTTAATCATTTCGGGTGGAGCGTCGGCACGCCCGATGGCGCTATCGGGCCTCGCTCGCGCGCTGCGATTTCCGAGTATCAGGTCTTTATCGGCTATCCGGGCACGGGCCAGTTGACCGAGTTCGAGCGCAACATTCTGACCACCGCGCATCAGCGGGCGATTGTGGGCGGGCCGATGGTGGCGCAGACTGTCTCGACCCATCCGCAGGGTTTGCGTGGGTTGATTTTGGCTGTGCGTGATGAATTGTCAGGCACACGCAGCGCAACAGCCTCGGCTGGAAATTATGGCCTGCCTGCCTCTGTGGCCAAGGCGGTGGACGAAATTGCGGCCTCAAGCGATCCGAGCGCGACGCAACTCGTGCAACGCGCGGGCTTCATCCAGTTGGCGGACCTGAACGGCGATGGGCGGACCGATTACATTCTGGATACCTCGGTGACGGGCAGCGCGTTCTGGTGCAGCGCGCAGGCCTGCACTGTGCAGGTTTTCGTATCCACCCCCGATGGCTATGTGCGCAACGATTTCCAGGCTTTCAATGTCACGCCTGCGATGTTCACCTGTCTGCGCGGCACCTGCGATCTGTCCGCGCCCACGGCCCCGGTGACAGTCGCAGCAAAGCCGGCGCCACAACCGTCAGTGACGACAGAGGTCGCGCTGTCGGTGCCTTCGGCGCAACCGGCCTCGCGCAATCCGGCCACGACTGCGACTGGCCCGGCTGTGCCGACATTCTTCGGGGGCGGGCAGGCGGAGCGTTCGCTCGCGTCGCATTGCAACCGAGTGAGCTTGATCACGAACGCGAATGGCGGCTTCACCACGCAAGACAAGATGACTGACCCGTCCCTAGTGCTCAATGAGCAGTTCTGCCTCGCGCGGACCTATGCTCTGGCCGATGGCGAGGAGTTGATCGGTCAGGTCCAAGGCGTCACGCCGCAGCAAGTGGCCGAGCAATGCGTGGCCTTCGCGCCAAGCCTCCAGCCGCATGTGGCTGCACTCTCGGTGCAGCCGCGCGAAGAGGTGATGCGCGCTGTCGCGGGCTTTATCCTGCAAACCGGGATGAATCCGCAGCAACTTGGGTCAACGGCGCGCATTTGTCTGTCTGTGGGCTACCAGTTGGACAATATGGATGTGGCCGTGGGCGCGGGGCTGCTGCTGGTCGCCTTGGGCGAAAAAGCGTATGGCGAGTTGATGGGCCATCATCTGATGCAGGGCTATGGAGCAGCGCAGCGCAACGATCTGGCGCTGCCGTGGTATGAACACGGGCTCGACGCCGGGAAAACGCTGGTCTTTGCGCCGATGCAGCCTGAGCGTGATCTTTTGATCCGCGCGGCGGTCTTTGGTCCGGCGCAAAGCCCGGCTGCTGCGGTCCCGACACTTCCCGTTTTTACGCTGCCGCAGGCGCAGTAAGTCTGTATGAAATCGGGCAGGCGCGTGTCCCCTCGCGCGCCTGTTTCTTTTTGTGGCGAGGGGCGGGGTGCGACGCGCTTTCCCCCTTCACAAGCCGTTTCAGTCGGGCTAAGACGCGCTCACCAAGTCCAAAGGTGCGGTCGTGGCGGAATTGGTAGACGCGCAGCGTTGAGGTCGCTGTGGGCTAACCCCCGTGGAAGTTCGAGTCTTCTCGACCGCACCAATCTCTCGGCTTTTTTCGGTTGTCAGAAAGCAGGGGGCGCGCGCGCCCCCTCTGGGACTTTCAGCCCCATTCACCCCCTGCGAGTATTTGGCGCAAGATAAAGCCGGATCAGGGCAGGATTTGCAGCCAGACCCAGCCTGTCAGCATCACCATAAGTGTGCCCACCAGCACGCTTGACGCGGCCACCCGCTTGGCGCGGCCATACATATTGGCGAACATATAGACATTGACGCCCGGCGCCATGGCGGCGGTGATGACGGCCGAGCGTGTGGCCTCGACCCCCAGCCCGAACCAGCGCACCAGAAGGTAGGTCACGACCGGGTGCACGATCAGCGACAAGGACACGGCATAGGAGATCGTCAGCACATCTCCTTCAGGCCGGTAGCGATACAGCACGCCGCCCAGCGAGAACAGTGCCGCAGGAAGGGCCGCGCGCGCCACCATGCTGAGAGCGTCATCCACAACCCCGGGCAAAGGCTGGCCCGAAAGGTTCACAACCAGACCGAGCCCGATCCCGATGACGAGCGGATTGTGCGTCATCGCGCGCCAGACCCGCGCGCCGGTGTCGCGCAATTTCCCGCCGCGGTTCAGGATCGCCTCCATGACCGTGATGCCCACTGCGTAGCAGATGGGTCCATGCAGCGCGATAATGGCGAAATTCCCCGCAAGCGCGTCAGGCCCGAAGGCGCGTTCGGTGATGGGCACGCCGAGCAGAACCGAGTTCGAGAAGAGCCCGACAAAGCCTATGGCCACACAATCTTCCCACGGGCGTTTGAACAGGAGACGCGCGCCAAACAGCCCCAAAGTGAAGCCCGAAAACGCACCCGCATAGAAGCTGACCAGCATCCTCCAGTCGAAATCCTGTGCCAGATCAAGCCGCGCAATGTTCAGAAACAACAGGCAGGGAATGGCAAAGCTTTGTGTGAACCAGACCACACCTTCGATCTGCGCGTCGTTCATGATGTTGCGCCGGCGCGCGACATAGCCAAAGCCCACGACCAGAAAGACAGGCAGGATGACTTGGGCGAGAAGCTCCATTTACAGGTCCAGCGTCACGACCAACCCGTCATGGGCAGGCGTGACATCGTCTGGGGTTTCCTGCACAAGTGTCGCATAATCCAGATCGTTGTGCATATTCGTCAGGATCGCGCGTGCAGGCTTTGCCTGCGCGATCCAGTCCAGCGTCAGGGCCAGATGGGCATGGGTCGGATGCGGCTTGCGGCGCAGCGCGTCGATGATCCAGACATCCAATCCCGCAAGGAGCGGCCAAGTCTCGGGATAGATCGCCACCACATCGGGGCAATAGGCCAGCCCCCCCACCCGAAAGCCCAGCGCGTCGATGGTGCCATGATTCAGTCGCAGCGGGTGCAGGGTCAGCGCCCCCCCTGCGCCGTCGATGGTCACCGCGCCCTCGATTGTGTGCAGGTCGAGGATCGGGGGATAGGGCGAGCCTTTGGGCTGCACGAACACATAGCCAAAGCGCGCGACAAGCGCGTCTTGGGTTGGGCCATCGGCCCAGACCGACAAGCGTTGGCCTGTATTGAACACGATCTGGCGTAGATCGTCGATGCCGTGGACATGATCGGCATGGGCATGGGTGAACACGACAGCATCCAGCACGCCCACACCGGCGGCCAGAAGCTGGTGGCGCATGTCGGGCGAGCTGTCGATCAACACCCGCGTCGTGCCCTCCGCCGTCACGCGTTCCAACAGAAGCGAGCAGCGCGTGCGGATGTTGCGTGGGTTTTTGGGGTCACATTCACCCCAATCGCCCCCCAGTCGCGGCACCCCGCCCGAGGACCCGCAGCCCAAGATCGTGGCGCGCAGTTGGGCTCTCATGCGGCAGCCTTTGCAAACAGGCGGTCGAAATTGGCGCTGGTGGCGGCGGCGAAGTCGTCGAGCGGGATGCCGAACAGGTCCGCGCCCACTTGGGCCGTGTGCGCGACAAAGGCCGGTTCATTGCGCCGCCCACGATGGGGGGGCGGGGCCAGATAGGGCGCGTCGGTTTCGACAAGGATGCGGTCCAAAGGCGCGGATTTGAAGATCGCGCGCAACTCCGCGGATTTGGGGAAAGCGGCGATGCCTGACATGGACAGGTAGAAGCCCAGATCGAGCACCGTTCGGGCAAGGGCCGCACTGGATGAGAAGCAATGCATGACGCAGCCGAACGCGCCTTTCGCATGCTCTTCGGTCAGGATTGCGGCCATGTCGTCATCCGAATCGCGGTTGTGGATAATCAGCGGCAGACCTGTTTCGCGCGCGGCTTGAATATGAATGCGCAGGCTGTCTCGCTGAAGCCCCGCGCTTTCGGCAGTGTAGTGGTAATCAAGCCCGCTTTCGCCGATACCCACCATTTTGGGGTGCTGCGCCAAAGCCACCAGCTCGGCTACGCTTGCCATGGGTTCACGCGCCACGCTCATCGGGTGGGTGCCGGCGGCGAAGAACACGCCCTCATGTGCCTCGGTGATGGCTTGGACCTGCGGCACCTCGCGCAGTTTGGTGCAGATCGTCAGCATCCGCGTCACTCCGCTCGCGCGGGCGCGCGCGATCACGTCGGGCAAATCGCCCGCAAGCTCTGGGAAATCCAGATGGCAATGGCTGTCCACAAGGGCGGGGGCTGGCATGGTCTGCCTCAGGCGTGGCGGCGGGCGCGGGTATCGAGTTGCAACAGCATATCCAGCACCAGCGCGGCAGGGTCAAGGTTGACCGCGCGCCCATGCCGCGCGCGCGCCCCAAGGGTCTGGGCGAAAGTCGCGTAATCGCGCGCAGCCTGTGGGTGGGGGCAAAGGCGCGCAAGCGTCGCGGCCTCGCCCTTCGCGGCCTCGGGGTGCGGGGGGCCTGCGACACCTGTGCGCGACAGCCGCGCCATGAACAGGTCAAACAATGTCAGGAACAGGTCGAACCGGGTGGCAGATGCCTTGCCCGCCATGCTTTCGGCCAAAGCGATAGCTGCTTGACGGTCGAGCTTTGGCATCGTGGCCGCAAGCGCCAGAAGTTGCGCATAAAGCGCAGCCCCGCCGCCTTGGGCGAGTTCAACCGCTGCGCCAACAGACCCGCCCGACAGTGCCGCAAGCGCCGGGCCGTCGCTGTCCACACCTGCCGCCGCAAGTGCTGCGTCGAAATCCGCCCCTGACAGGGGCGCAAGTCGCAAATCGCGGCAGCGCGAGCGGATCGTGGGCAAAAGCCGGGAGGGCTGATGCGAGATCAGCAGAAGCGTCGTGCGGGCAGGGGGTTCTTCAAGTGCCTTCAGGATTGCATTGGCGGCGTTGGTGTTCATGTCATCGGCCGCGTCCACGATCACCACGCGCCGCCCGCCATCGGTGGCCGACAGACCGAAAAAGGGCTGCAAGCGGCGGGTATCTTCGACGACGATCATCTTGCGCGCATTGCCCTTGTCGTCATGGCTGCGCCGGATGACCAGCAGGCCACCATCTGCGCCGGACAAAAGCCGCCGCGCGACGGGGTGGCTTTCGGGGATGTCGAGGGTCGTGGGCGGGGGGGGCGCGAAGAGCGCGTCCGGTTCCACCGGCGGGGTTGCGAGCAAAAACCGCGCGATGCGCCAAGCGAGCGTGGCCTTGCCCACCCCGCGCGGTCCTGTGATCAGCCAGCCGTGATGCAGACGGTCAGAATTATAGGCGCGCAGGAATGCCGCCTGTGCCGCGTCTTGCCCGAACAGGCGCGGGGTTTCGCGCGGGTGTGGCGCGCCCTCCAACTGGTCGAGTAGGGGCAGGTCGTCCAGATCAGCCATGCCTTGCGTCCATCCACGCTTGCACCCGCGCGGCAATGTCGGCGGCAATCTCGCTCGAGGGGCGGTCGCCATCGACCACCTGCACCCGGTTGGGGAAATCTTGGGCCAATGCCAAGAACCCTGCGCGCAAGCGTTCCTGAAAGCCTGCGCCGAATTCTTCGAACCGATCCTCGCCCGAGCGCCGCGCAAGGCCGCGCGCCAGCGCCGCGCGTGCATCCATGTCGATGACAAGTGTCAAATCAGGGTCCAGCCCGATCACAAGGGCGTGCAACTGATCCACCAGCGGGCGCAGATCGGCGCGCGCGGCCCCCTGATAGACGCGAGTGGAATCAGCGAAGCGGTCCGACACAACGACCGCACCTCGCGCGAGGGCGGGCGAAATCGTCCGTTCCAGATGGTCGCGGCGCGCGGCGTTGAACAGAAGGATCTCTGTTTCCGCCGACCAGCGGTCGGTGGCCCCTTCGACCAGCAAGCGCCGGATCGCCTCGGCCCCCGGTGCGCCGCCCGGCTCGCGTGTGAGCACCACGTCAAGACCGCGCCCGCGCAAGCTTTCGGCCAAAGCGCGGGCCTGTGTGGATTTGCCCGACCCGTCAATCCCTTCGAGGGTGATGAATGTCCCGCGATGTGGGGCGGCTTTCATGCCTTACTCGGTGCCCAAGGCCGCGCTGCGCACCAAACCTGCGAGCCGCGATGCCGCTGCTTGCGCGCGGATCACGAAGCCGCCTTCGGCCACGTCCGCGCCTGCCATCAGCGGCACACGGGTCGTGCCCGCGCCTGCAACATCCACCACCAATTCGCCCAGACGGTCGCCACGTGCAATTGGGGCCGGGATGGGGCTGTCATAAACCACGCGTGCGGCCACGTCGCGCGGGCCGAGTGCGGGGACGAGCGTGCGCGCGCTTGCGCCTGCCACCAGCGGCACGGTCGTTGACGCGCCCAGCCAGACCGGGGCAACCGCGATTTCCGCCCCCTCCTGGGCTATGTCAAACAGGGCAAACTGGCGGAAGGCCCAGTTTATGATCGCTTCGGCCTCTTGCCTGCGTTCCGTTTCGTTGGCGAGTCCGCCAAAGGCAAAGACGATCCGACGGTCCCCTTGCGCGACGGACGCTGTCAGCGAATACCCGGCAGCCGAGGTAAAGCCCGTCTTGCCCCCATCCAGCCCAAGACCGGCTGTCAGAAGCGGCACGCGGTTGGATTGTGTGATCCCGTTCCACGTAAACTCCCGCTCCGCGAGATAGGGGTAAAAATTCGGGTGCTGGGTTATGATATGTTCCAGCAAAAGCCCCATATCGCGCTTGCTGAACAGATGGTTCGGGTCTGGCCAGCCCGAGGCATTGGCGACAATCGTATTGTTCATCCCGATTTCGCGGGCGCGAATGGTCGCGAGTCGGGCGAAATTCTCTTCGCTTCCACCAAGCCCTTCGCTCACCACCACGGCCGCGTCATTGCCCGAAAGGACCGAGATTCCCCGGATCAGGTCAAGCGCTGTTGGCCGATCGCGCATTTCCAAAAACATGCGCGAGCCACCCATTTTATGCGCCCGCTCGGACACAGTGAAAGGCGTGTCCAGACTGATCCGGCCATCCTCGATGGCTTCAAACAGCATCAACAGCGTCATCAGTTTGGACATAGAGGCTGGCGGCAAGGGCGTGTCAGCGTTCTTTTCCAGCAGGACGACGCCTGTCGTCAGGTCGCGCACATAGGCAGAAGTGGCCCGCGTCTCGAACCCGGCGGTCTGGGCAAAACCAGTTTGCGCCACGATCAGCGCGGCAAGCCCCGCACAAGCGGCGCGAAGGGAAGTGAACATGCTCATGCTCCTGTCTGTCAGGATGCACGCCTTAGCGGCGCACAGTATAGGCGTCATTGAAGCCCAGCGATTTGACTTTGGCAAGCTGTGCGCGGCTCTCGGCTGTATCGGCGGCAGGGCCGACGATCACGCGCCAGAATGTGTTGCTTTGTGCCTGCCCGCGCACAACGCGGGCATTCAAACCCGCATCCGAAGCCAGTTTCTGTGCGCGCGTGGCATTCGCTTCGACACTGAAAATGCCAAGCTGGATAAAGGGCTGTGCGAGACTTGAGGCCGCGCTGGCCGGGGCAGGTGTCGGCGCTGATGCCGCGCTTGAAATCGGGGTGGGCATGGGTGTTGGACCAGTGGAAACCGGGCCAGCGAGAGCAGGCGCAGGCGCTGTGCCATCCGCAAGCACAGCCGTTTCAATCTGCTCTGTCGCCGGGGCCTGCCCGCCACGCCCAAAGACGCGGGCAAAGAAGCCTTGGCGCGGGGCGGCGGCCTCCGGGTCTGACTCTGGCAAGGGGATGACAGTGTCGGTGGCGGCAGCGGCACTGGCCACGGGCGCGGGGGCTGAAACGGGGCCAGGGGCTGGGGTCACAGCGGCTGGGGCAGGCGCGGGGGGCGCTGATGCCGTTTCAACATTCGCAAGCTCTTCCGCCGCTGCGGGGCGGATTTCTTCTGTCCTGAGCGCGATCACCTCGATTCCCGTAGGTGCGCCGGCAAGCATTCCGATTGCAGTCGCCGCATCAGCCGAGACCTGAAACACCGGCCCCGGATTCATCCGCTCGCGCTTGAACAGCGCGCCAATCGTTTCGCGTCCGGTTTCGGTGTTGCGGATCAGCACACGTTCAGGCGCGCGCACATCGGGATGCGCCACCCATACGCCCCCAAGCGAGGGACGCCCGTCCCACAACGCGCGGTCGCGCTTTGAAAACACGTTCGGCGCTTCAATGTCGCGCTCGACGGCTTGGGCAGGGCGGGATGTGTCCGACCCTTGCCCGGCCCCGTCCAGGCACGCGCTCAGCGACAGAACAAGGGCGATACCCAGCCCGAACTTGACTGCACGATCTTTCTGCATTCTGCCTCTCTCGATCCCGTCTGCCCCGTTCTGTTGACGAGTTTGCGCTACTCGCGCGACAATACCGCGATTGTCCGCAGAATGCAGCCCTTCACAAGCGGCCAAAGGCGAAAAACCCCGCTCTTTGGCCCACAGGACACGAATTTGTGTCACTGCGCACGATCACGCCAGCGATTGACTATCGGATAGCGCCGATCCAGCCAGAAGGCGCGGTCGCTGATCCGGGGGCCGGGGGCGGATTGATACCGCTTCCATTCCGAGATATAGATCAAGTGCTGCACCCGCTCGACAGTCGCGCGCTCATATCCCTGCGCCACCAGATCGGCCACGGACAGATCGCGCTCGACCAGCCCTTCAAGGATTGCGTCGAGCACTGGATAGGGCGGCAGGCTGTCATCATCGCGCTGACCCTCGCGCAATTCCGCCGAGGGCGGCTTGTCGATGATGGCAGGCGGAATGACTTCGCCCGCAGCCCCTGCCATCCAGTCGCGGTGATGGGCATTGCGCCAGCGGCAAATGTCGAAGACGCGCGTCTTGAACAGGTCCTTGATCGGGTTATAGCCGCCATTCATGTCGCCATAGATCGTGCAATAGCCGACCGCTACTTCCGATTTGTTGCCTGTCGTCAGAAGCATCGCGCCGGTCTTGTTCGACACGGCCATCAGGATCGTGCCCCTAATCCGCGATTGCAGGTTTTCTTCGGTCACATCGGGGGCAAGGCCTGTGAACAAAGGCGCAAGCGCATCCGTCAGCGCCGCGCGCGGGCCTTCGATGCTGATCGTGTCGAATTTCACCCCCAGCCGCCCGGCCAATTCGGCGGCATCCTCGAGCGAGGATTGCGCCGTGTATTCGGACGGCAAGCGGATGCACTGCACATTCTCTGGCCCCAAAGAATCTGCGGCGATGACGGCGACCAGCGCTGAATCCACGCCCCCCGACAGCCCCAGCACGACCTTGGAAAAGCCGGACTTGCGCAAGTAATCACGCGTGCCCACCACCATCGCGCGGTAATCTTGCTCCAGTGTGTCGGGCAGCAATGCGCGCGGCCCGCTCGCGGCCCGCCACCCGTCCGGCCCCTGCTGGAACGTCACCAAAGCCACGGCTTCTTCATGCGCGGGCAGTTGCACCGCGAGTTGCCCGCCAGGGTTCAGCACAAAACTCGCGCCGTCAAAGATCTGGTCATCCTGCCCGCCCACAAGGTTCAGATAAACCAGCGGCAAGCCCGTCTCGACCACGCGCGCGACCATGTGGCCCATGCGTGTGTCATAGCGGCTGCGCGCATAGGGCGAGCCATTGGGGACCAGAAGCAGCTCTGCCCCCGATTCCGCCTGTGCCTCTGCCACATCCTCGAACCAGGCATCCTCGCATATGGGCGAGCCGATGCGGATTGATCCGACCGCGTAAGGGCCACAGATATCGCTCGATGCAAACAACCGCTTTTCGTCGAAAACGGAAGAATTGGGCAGATGATGCTTGCGGATGATCGCCTGAACCTGACCTTTGCCAAGGATAGCGTAGCAATTATAGAGCCCGCCGCTCTCAAGCATCGGCAGGCCAATTCCCAGACGCGGGCCGTCGGCGCAGTCGCGGGCCAGCCCCTTCAACGCCGCGCGCAGGTCCGCCAGAAAGGCCGGGCGTTGCACAAGGTCCTGGGTCTGATAGCCGGGCAGAAACATTTCCGGCAAGGCCACCATGTCGGCCCTTTGCGCGCGCCCTTGGGCCCAAAGCGCGTGTGCCTTTGCCGCATTGCCTGCGATATCGCCCAATGTCGGGTTCAATTGGCCCAGAAGCAGGCGAAAAGTCTGGTGCATGTCAAAGCCATCCCGTATCGCGTCTGGCCGTCACATATCACGAATGCGGGGGGAGGGAAGGGGGCGTCAGCCCAGCGCCTCGACCAACCGCCGGGCCATGCGCGCGTAAGCTTCGGCCACAGGGCTGTCGGTCGCGGCCACTGGCACACCGCCATCGCCTGCAAGCCGCACCTCGACCGACAGCGGCAATTCGCCAAGGAACGGAATCCCTTGTTTCTGGGCTTCCGTCCGAACGCCGCCTTCGCCGAAGATATGCTCCTCGTGCCCGCATTTGGGGCAGATATAGGTGGACATGTTCTCGATCAGGCCAAGCACCGGGGTTTTCAGCGTCTGAAACGCCCGCAGCGCTTTGCGCGCATCCAAAAGCGCCACGTCCTGCGGGGTCGAGACGACAATCGCGCCGCGCACATCAAACTTGCTGCACAGCGTCAGTTGAATATCGCCCGTCCCGGGCGGCATGTCGATCAGAAGCACATCCAGATTGCCCCAAGCGACTTGTGTCAAAAGCTGTTGCAAGGCCCCCATCAGCATCGGGCCGCGCCAGATGACAGCGTCGTCTTCGCCCTTCAGCATCAGACCTATCGAGATCATCGTCACATTATGCGCAACCGGGGGGATGATCGTCTTGCCATCGGGCGAGGCCGGGCGGCGGTCCACCCCCATCATGCGCGGCTGGCTGGGACCATAAATATCTGCGTCCAGAAGCCCCACACGCAAACCCTGCCGCGCCAAAGCGACCGCGAGATTCGAGGCCACTGTGGATTTGCCGACACCCCCCTTGCCAGAACCCACAGCTATGATGTGGCGCACACCCGGCACGGTGGCTTTGCCATCTTGCGGGGTCGGGTGGCGGCCAATTTTCAGCGCCGGGGCAGGGCCGCGATACGGCGCAGCCCCCGAATGCGCTGTCAGCGCGACCGAGACGCGGTCAATGCCGGGCAGGGCGGCTACGGCCTTTTCTGCGGCATCACGGACAGGACCAAGGTCTTTGGCCATCTGTGCGTCCGCGGCTTCCAGCACGAAGCGGACGGCACCGCCATCAATCACCAACGCACGGACCAGATCGCGCGCCACGACGCTGTTTCCATCTGGCAAAAGCACTTTGGAGAGCGCTTGCAAGACTGTTTCGCGGGTAAGTGTCATGGGCTGTCCTGTTCCATATTGTGCAAGCGAAGAAATGGGCATTTTCGAAGCAACGGCAAGCCCCAAGGAAAGGTGTCATGAAACTGTTATGCGCTCGGCGCATGACGTTAGGTAAGCTCGGCTGGAAATTTCGACCTATATTTGCGCGCAGCGATCTTGGTTTCTGACATAGATTGCGCCCATCTTCGCAGATCGAGCCAATTTATAGAACTGCAACCGGTTTGGGCATCCGATATGCAACCTGATCACTGGCTAAGCGCCAACAAAATTCAAGACGCATATTCATGCACAATTTGCATAGCTGCAATGCAGCATTGTTCATTGTGCAGTCGCAGCGAGATGTTATCTTGGGTTCAAGAAGGGCAGATGCCCACGGCAATACAAGAGTTGCGTAGAGATGGCACACATAGCTGAAAATATTGGCGCACAAGCGCTTACAGCGCGAGGGCGCGGCTTCGTTGCGCGTCTGGCTGATGCCTTGGCTCGTCGTCGGGTGTATCGTCAGACACATGCGGAACTGTCTGCGCTCAGCACACGCGAGCTGGCCGATCTGGGCATTACCCGCTCGATGATTTCGCGGCTGTCTTACGAGGCAGCTTACGGCAAGAAATAAGTCTTTCGGGCCTCTCCTCCTCCCATTTGGGGCCCGATAGCGACGGTGATCGATCCTCCTCCCCGATCACCGTCACTCTTTTCCGGACAAGGTGCAGCGCACCCCAAGCCGGTCACGACACACGCGCCCTTCTCCTCCTCCCTGGGGTGCGTGCCTACCCTCGCGGCTCTCCTCCTCCCTTCGGCCGCGGGGTTTAATTCAGGGCCATCGGCCCATCTCCATTGCGCAAACCCTCTCCTCCTCCCTTGGGTTTGTGACAATCCGGCGGCAGTCCCCTCCTCCTCCCTGGGACTGCCGCCTTTTTTGTTTTCTGCATCAACGTCACCTTGTTCGGCGTGTTGCGCGATCTGACGAACGCGCGCGGAATGCTTTACGCACAAATCCCTCCAGATAGTGTTTATGCAAAACTGTTGCGTAGATGTTCGCGACATGCGCGTGGCAGTCGCTTGGACAGACCAGGCTGCGCCCATTTTTCTGCGCGAATGGATTTGGCCAAAGGGTCGCGCCGCAGCATGGCTGGGATGAGCGCGCCTTTCTTGCCCGCGAATGCCGACTACTCCGCATGCTCGCGACTTTGCCTGGAAGAATGCAGATTCAGCCGCCGCCCTCCTCGCGGCACTCACAGAGCCTTCACGTCAGGGTGATTCGCCGTGATTCGACGCGGAAATGCATGACTGACGTGCTTTCAGGGGGGAATGCAGGCAAAATACGTGACCTTCACGCCACACCAGGGCCAAACGCGCAAATTTTCTTCAAGTAAAGTAAGGGGGGGTGCCGTCGTGCCGTGCTCAAGTTATTTCGGGCAGTTCTTCTTTTGGTCCCACAACATATAGAGTGCGGGTTGCGCCCGGCGCAGCATTCGGTAGGGTATGGGGACCAAGTTCCAGAAAGTTCCATGAAATTCATGTTGATCCCATGAGAATCCGAAGGTATCCCTCTATGTGAGATGAAGGGCAGTTAAAGGGGCGAAACAAACAGACCCCGTCGAGGCAGACATACAGGCAACCCTCCATCACAGAACGAAAAAAGATCCGGCACGTCTGCGTGCATCACCCCCCTCCCCCAAGGAAGCGGGCGTAGGCCGGGCACCCAGCGATGGGACAGTCGGCGGATCGAGCATGGCAGCTGCTCGGTCCGCCTTTTCACTTTCGTGGATCAGACCACGAAAAAACACAGAACGCAAAGGACCGCACAGCCGTGGCCCAGATGTTCAGAGGCGAATTTGACCTGAAGGTCGACGCGAAAGGTCGCGTTTCGATCCCGTCAAAGTTCTGCCGTGTCATCGAAGCCTGCGATCCCGAATGGTCCGAAGGCAAGCGCGCCAATTTCGTGATCGTCTATGGCGTGGAAAACCAGTGCTGGCTGGAATGCCATTCCGTCGAAGGTATCAGAGAGATCGAGGAGCGGATCGACCTTTTGCAAGAAGGCTCGCCCGAGCACGAAGATTTCGTCGCTAAATACATCAGCTACGCCCAAGATATGCAGATCGACGAAGACGGGCGCATCGTTCTGCCCCAGAAATTGCGCGACCGGCTCGGCCTGGACGAGGATGGGCGCGCGCTGTTCGTCTCCAAGGGCAAGCATTTTGAAATCTGGGACCGCGCGAAGTACGAAGCCCTCAAGCACGCCGATGTGCGTGCGCGCGCCGAAGAGCGCGGTCCGGGCTTTAACCTGATTGTCAATCTGCCCAAGCTTCCACAGCGATGACCAACGCCGCAACCCCCCATATCCCTGTTTTGTTGGACCCGATCCTGCATCATCTGGCCCCGATCACCGGGGTTTGGGTGGATGGCACCCTGGGCGCTGGAGGCTATGCGCGCGGGCTGCTGATCGCGGGGGCCGCTCAGGTGATCGGCATTGACCGCGATCCGCTGGCCTTGCAGATGGCAGCGCCTGTGCAGGCGGAATTTGGCGACAGGCTGCGGCTGGTGGCCGGAAACTTCGCGGATCTTGACACCCATGCAGGTGGGCTGGTGGATGGCGTCGTGCTCGATCTGGGCGTGTCGTCCATGCAGCTTGACCAGGCCGAGCGCGGGTTTTCCTTCGCCAAAGACGGGCCGCTCGACATGCGGATGTCACAAAGCGGGCTGTCGGCGCGCGATCTGGTCAACACTGCCTCCGAGGGGGTGCTGGCAGATATCCTGTATCACTTCGGCGAGGAACGCGCATCGCGGCGCATCGCGCGGGCGATTGTCGGGGCGCGGGCTGTGGCCCCCATCGACACGACTTTGCAGCTCGCCGGGATCGTTGCCTCCTGCCTGCCGCGCCCCAAACCCGGCCAGAGCCACCCCGCGACCCGCAGCTTTCAGGCGCTGCGCATTGCCGTCAATGCCGAATTTGACGCGCTTGTGCGGGGGTTGGAGGCTGCAGAGCGCGCCCTGCGCCCCGGTGGCAAGCTGGCCGTGGTCAGTTTCCACTCGCTCGAAGACCGCATCGTGAAGCGTTTCTTCCTCGCACGCGCAGGGCAGGGGGGACGCGCCAATCGCTATGCTCCTGAAACGCAGGCCGAAACGCCCCGATTTTCGCTCATTGCCCGCTCCGGCGTCGAGGCCGATGCCGATGAACTCGCCCGCAATCCCCGTGCGCGGTCAGCCCGGTTGCGGATGGGCCAGCGCACCGATGCCATTGCTGGTCCTGCCCCTCGCGCAGCCCTTGGCCTGCCTGATCTGACCCTTGACCTGATGGACTGACCCCATGCGCAGCTTGCTCTATCTTGTCACTACTTTAGCCGTGATCGCTCTGGCCGCCTGGGCGTATCGTGAAACCCATCTGACGCAACAGGCGATCAACCAGCAGCGCGCGCTCGAGCGTGATATCGCCCGCCTGACCGAGGCTTTGCGCATCCAGCGCGCCGAATGGGCGTTTCTGAACCGCCCGGACCGGCTGCGCGAACTGGTAGACGTGAATTTTGACCGCCTGCCGCTGGTCCCGCTGACGGGCGATCATTTCGGCACAATCGGCCAAATCGCCTATCCGCTGCCGCTAGCCCAACCGCTGATCCAGAGCGCGATCGAGGTTTCGGGAGCAATCGAAAACCTGTCCTTCAATGTTGATCTTGACCTTGACCCGAGCGAGGTAACGCCATGATCCGCACGCCCCTACGTCCGCTTGCCCGTATCCTGCGCGCCCGCGAAACGGGCGAGGACCCGGCACTGATCGAACGCGAAAACCGCAGGTTGCGGTCCGAGGCAATCCGCGACACAGCGCGGATGCGGGCCGAATGGCGGCTGACTTTCGTCTCGGCCTTGTTTGTGGCGGGCTTTGTGCTGTTGGGCGCGCGTATGGGGCTTCTGGCCGCGACCGATCCGGTCGAGTTGGCGCAAGGACGCGTCGAGAATATCTCGGGCGCGCGCGCGGACATTGTGGACCGCAACGGGCAAGTTCTTGCCACCAACATCCCCACCCACGCACTTTATGCCGAAACACGCCGCATGGTGGACCCGATGCGCGCGGCGGCAGGATTGGCACAGATTTTCCCGGATATTGACGCAGGCCGGATGGCCATGCGCTTTGCCGATCCCAATCGCCGATTCATCTGGATCAGAAGCCAATTGTCACCGGAACAGCGTCAAGCGGTGCATGATTTGGGCGAACCGGGCCTGTTGTTCGCGCCGCGGGAAATGCGGGTTTATCCCAATGGCCGGATTGCCGCGCATATCCTGGGCGGAGCGGCCTTTGGCGAGCAAGGCGTGCGCGCGGCGGAAGTGATTGGCACCGCCGGACTGGAGTTGTTCTTTGAAGCCAGGCTGCGCGATCCGGCTTTTGCGGCGCAACCGCTCACGCTCTCGATTGACCTGTCGGTGCAAGCCGCCGTGACCGAAGTGTTGGAAGGGGCGATGCGGATGCTGACAGCCAAGGGCGCGACGGCTGTGCTGATGGATGTGCGCACAGGCGAGGTGGTCAGCATGGTTTCGCTGCCCGATTTCGACCCGAATTTCCGCCCCGCACCGCCAACCGAGGGCGAGCCTGCCGATAGCCCGCTCTTCAACCGTGCCGTGCAGGGCTATTACGAGCTTGGCTCGGTGATGAAGGCCTTCGCAGTGGCGCAGGGTCTGGATGAAGGCATCATCACGCCTGAAAGTATCATCGACACGCGCGGGCCGCTGACCTGGGGCCGCTTCCAGATCAAGGATTTCCGCAATTATGGCCCGCAATTGTCGGTGACAGATGTGATGGTCAAATCGTCAAATATCGGGACTGCCAGGATTATGCAGCGGCTTGGCGTGGCCAAGCAGCGTGAATTCCTAGGCAAGTTTGGTTTTCTCGAAGCGATGCCGCTCGAAGTGTCCGAAGCGGCCCGCGCGCGCCCGCTTTTGCCCGCGCAATGGTCGGAATTGTCCCTGATGACCATTTCTTATGGGCATGGCATGTCCACAAGCCCACTCGCTTTGGCGGCAGGTTATGCGGCTCTGGTCAATGGCGGCTACAAGATCATGCCGACCCTCTTGCGCCGCGATGCACCACAAGTGGGAGAGCGCTTGATTTCCGAGCGCACCTCGCATCAGATCAAGCGGATGCTGCATGACACGGTGCAAAAGGGGACGGCGAGTTTTGCCAAGATACCCGGCTATCCCATTGGCGGCAAGACCGGGACCGCAGACAAGCCCGGCCCACGCGGTGGATATTTGAAGGATGCCAACGTGGCCACCTTTGCGATGGCGCTGCCCAGCCATGATCCGAAATATGTGCTGATTGTTACGATGGACGAAGCCACAGACAAGACCGGGCCAGAGCCGCGCCGCACCGCAGGCTGGACGGCGGTTCCAGTTGCCGCTGAAATCACCCGTCGTGTTGCGCCGCTTTTGAACCTGCATCCTATCAGGCTGGAACATGCGGAAGCGGCCTTGGCGATGGTTCCCTGACAGATCGGCGGATTGAAGCGGATCTAGAGCGTGATGAGGAAAAGTGGAACCCGGTTTTCTGCCAGAATCACGCGACCTACAAAAAGACAGATCAGGATGATGTTTATAGCAAACATCATCCTGATCTAGCGGTCAGGCATTGAACAGACCGCAGGATTTGGGATATTCCTGCGCTATTGCTTGCTCGGAAAGCCTTGACCGTGACCCTCTCCTTGCCGCCCCGGCCCCTGTCCGCCCTCGGGCTTCGCCCTGTCAAGGGAGAGGCCGTGGTGACGGGCCTGACCCTTGACAGCCGCGCGGTGCGCCCTGGTTTCCTGTTCGCGGCCCTTCCCGGCACACGGGTTCATGGCGCGGCGCATGTGGAAACGGCTTTGCGCCTTGGCGCGGGCGCTATCCTGACCGACCGCGAGGGCGCCCAGATGGCGGCAGAAGCGCTTGCCGCGTCCCCCGCCGCGCTGGTTCTGGCTGAGGACCCTCGCGCGGCTTTTGCCGGGGCCTGCGCGCTTTGGTTTGGTGCGCAACCCAGTGTGATGGTTGCGGTGACGGGGACCAATGGCAAGACCTCGGTCGCGTCTTTCACCCGTCAAATCTGGACCCTTTTGGGCCTGCAAGCCACCAATATCGGCACCACAGGCGTTGAGGGCGCGTTCGTAGCCCCTCTTGGCCATACCACCCCCGATCAGGTCACGCTTCACCGCCTGCTTGCTGAAATGGCGCAGGACGGTGTGACCCATGCGGCGATGGAGGCATCCTCGCACGGCCTTGATCAGCGCCGACTGGACGGGGTGCGCCTGACTGCGGCGGCTTTCACCAACCTGACGCAGGATCACTTGGACTATCACGGCACGATGCAGGGCTATTTCGCCGCCAAAGCCCAGCTTTTTGACCGCGTGCTGCCCGATGACGGGGTCGCGGTGATCAATCTGCAAGACGATTACGGGCCGCGCATAGCCTCGGTCGCGGTGGCCCGGGGGCAGAAGCTGATCACGATTGGCCGCGATCCGTCCTGTGATCTGTGCCTGCAGGGCCAGCGCTTCGATGCCACTGGCCAAACGCTGCGCTTTGTGGCCCAAGGTCAGGTCTGGCAGGAACATCTGCCGTTGATCGGTGGCTTTCAGGCCGAGAATGTGCTGGCCGCTGTGGGGCTTGTGATGGCAACGGGCGTTCCGATGGAAGACATCGCGCCGTGCCTTTCGCGCCTGAGCGGGGTGCGGGGGCGGATGCAACTCGCGGGCACCCGCGCCAATGGCGCAGGCGTCTATGTCGATTACGCCCATACGCCTGCAGCCGTGGAAACCGCGCTGCAAGCGTTGCGCCCGCATGTGATGGGGCGCATTGTCGTGGTGCTGGGGGCCGGGGGCGACCGCGACCGCACCAAGCGCCCGCTGATGGGGGCTGCGGCGGCGGCGCATGCGGATATCGTCTATGTCACCGACGACAACCCCCGCTCCGAGGACCCCGCCGCGATCCGTGCCGCGATCCTGCAAGCTTGCCCCGACGGGATCGAGGTGCCCGACCGCGCCGAGGCGATCTTGCGCGCGGTCGATGCGCTTGGCCCCGGCGATGCGGCGCTTATTGCAGGCAAGGGGCACGAAACCGGGCAGATTGTGGGCGATACGGTCTACCCGTTCGACGATCTCGAACAAGCAAGCGTGGCCATCGCCGCGTTGGAGGTGCGGCCATGACGCTCTGGACATCCACCGACGCGGCCCGCGCCACGGCTGGGCAGGCCATGCGCGACTGGCAGGCCTCTGGTCTGTCCATCGACACGCGGACCTTGCAGAAGGGCGATTTGTTCGTGGCCCTGACCGCCGCACGCGATGGGCATGATTTCGTGGCCCAAGCGCTTGAAAAGGGGGCTGCGGCGGCGATGGTCAGCCGCATTCCCGATGGATTGCCCAAGGATGCACCGCTTCTGGTGGTGGCGGATGTGCTGGACGGCCTGCGCGCGCTGGGCGAGGCCGGTCGCGCCCGCACCAAAGCCCGCGTGATCGGGGTGACGGGGTCCGTGGGCAAGACCTCGACCAAGGAAATGCTGCGCGCCATGCTGGCAGGCTTTGGCAAGGTCCATGCTGCCGAGGCCAGTTTCAACAACCATTGGGGCGTGCCCATCACGCTGGCGCGCATGGCCCCCGACGCCGATTTTGCCGTGATCGAAATCGGCATGAACCACCCCGGCGAAATTGCGCCCCTTGCCCAGCTTGCACGCCCGCATGTGGGCCTGATCACGATGATCGCGCCCGCGCATCTGGAAGCCTTCGACAGCATCGAGGGGATCGCGCATGAAAAGGCCAGCATTTACGACGGCTTGGAACCCGGCGGCCATGCGATCTATCCCTGCGACCTGCCCACCAGCCCCATCTTGGCCGCCAAGGCCGCAGCCTGTGGCTATCCTGTGCCCTTTGGTGAGAGCAGCGACGTGGTGCGGATGCAGGACATCACGCTGACCGACACCGCGCTGGTATTGCGCGCGCAACTGGGCCAGATGCTTCTGGCGGTCCGGCTGGTCGATGCAGGTGCGCATTTTGCGATGAACGGGCTTGCCTGTCTGGCTGTGGCGCAGGTGCTGGGGCTGGACCTGCCGCGCGCGGCCTTGGCGCTGGGGCGCTGGGCGCCGCCTGCGGGGCGGGGCTTGCGCCAGACGATCATGCTCGACCCGGTCGAGGATTTGTCCTTCACGCTCATTGACGATGCGTTCAACGCCAACCCGGCCAGCTTGCGCGCGGCGCTTGACATGCTCGCGCGGCTGGAACCGGGGCGCACGACCGCTGGGCGCAAGGGGCGGCGCATCGCCATTCTGGGCGATATGCTCGAACTCGGGCCGACCGAACAGGCCGAGCATGAGGCCATCGCTGCGCTGCCGCCCACGGCTGCACTAGATCAAGTTCACTGCGTGGGCCACCGCATGGGCTGGCTTGCGCCCAAATTGCCGCTGCGCCAGCGCGGGCGCGTGGTGGACAATGCCGACGATCTGGTGCAGATCGCGCATCTGTTGGTGGGCTCCGGCGATGTGGTGCTGGTGAAAGGGTCGAAAAGCTCTTTCGTCTCGCGCATTGTCACAGCTTTGCGCAAGCTCGACACCACGCCTCAGACCTGACCCGCCTGACCTGAAAGGCCCTTTGTAATGTTGTTCTACCTGACCGAGTTCGCAGGCACGATCCCCGGCTTCAACCTGTTTCGTTTCATCACCTTCCGGGCGGGGGCTGCGTTTTTTACGGCTTTGGTTTTTGGTTTCATGTTCGGCAAGCCGCTGATCAACTTGCTGCGCCGCCGTCAGGGCAAGGGTCAACCCATCCGCGAAGATGGCCCGGCGTCCCACCTGATCACCAAGCGCGGCACGCCCACGATGGGGGGGCTCCTGATCCTGTCGGCGCTGACAGTTTCCACGCTGCTCTGGGCGCGGCTGGACAACCCGTTTGTGTGGATCGTTCTTCTGGTGACTGTGGGCTTTGGGCTGATCGGGTTTGCCGATGATCTGGCAAAGGTCAGCAAAGGGAATGTGAAGGGTGTGCCGGGCCGGATACGGTTGGGACTTGGGATCGTGATCGGGCTTTTGGCTACGACTGCGGCAATGTATGCCCATCCGGCTCCCTTGCAGGGCCAGCTTGCTGTGCCCGTCTTCAAGGAACTCCTGATCAATCTGGGCTGGTTCTTCATCCCCTTTGGGGCCTTCGTCATTGTGGGCGCGGCCAATTCCGTCAACCTGACCGATGGTCTGGACGGGCTTGCCATCATGCCGGTGATGATCGCCGCAGGCACGTTGGGCGTGATCGCCTATGCTGTGGGGCGGGTCGATTTCACGGCCTATCTGGATGTGCATTACGTCCCCGGTGTGGGTGAGCTTCTGATCTTCACCGCAGCCCTTGCAGGCGGGGGCTTGGGCTTTCTGTGGTATAACGCGCCCCCCGCGGCCGTCTTCATGGGCGATACAGGCTCGCTCGCACTGGGCGGGGCGCTGGGCGCAATTGCCGTGTCGATCAAGCACGAAATCGTGCTCGCCATCGTGGGCGGGATCTTCGTGGTGGAAACGCTCTCGGTCATCATCCAGGTGCTTTATTTCAAGCGCACCGGCAAACGCGTGTTCCTGATGGCCCCCATCCACCACCATTTCGAGAAAAAGGGCTGGGCCGAGCCGCAAATCGTGATCCGCTTCTGGATCATCGCGCTCGTGCTTGCGCTGATCGGCCTTGCCACGCTGAAGGTGCGCTGACCAGCGCCACTCCCCCCAGCCGGAGCCTTTTGCCCGCAAGGGCAAAAGGCGACAGATCGCGTGCGGCGCAGCCGCGCCTTCAGGTCAAAACAGGTCCGCTGGTCAAACGACTGGTTTGGCGACCGCTTTGCGCGCGCGCAGAACTTCGGCGATGTAAAGCCCCATCGCCACCCAGATCATCGGGAACGCCACTAACCGCGCGCCTTCGAACGGCTCGCCGAAGGCAAAAACCGAGATGAAAAACACTGCCGTCGGGATGATATAGCCTGAAATCGCAATCGTGCTCAGCTGCAACCCCTTTGCGCCATTCGCATACAGGATCAGCGCAATGGCCGTGAGCGCCCCCCCGCCCATCAACAGCGCCCAGTCGGTGCCTGTTCCCTCAGGCCAGTAGAGCGTGCCCTGCGTGTAGGACCACGCAATATAGACCATCGCGACGGGCGTCAGGATCATCGCCTCGAGCGCAAAGCCCTGGTTCGGGCCGATGGGCAGGGCACGCTTGAAATAGGCGTAGAACCCCCAACTAAATGTCAAGATCAACGCCCCCCAAGGCAGCGTGCCTGCCTCAAAGGTCAGCACGACCACGGCCGCCGCCGCCAAGGCTACTGCCCCCCATTGCCTGGGGCTCAGTTTCTCGCGCAGCAAGACCGCGCCCAGAAACACACTGAAGACCGGGTTGATGTAATAGCCAAGCGCCGTGTCCATCGCGTGGCCATTCTGGATCAGCCACACATAGGCCCCCCAATTGACCGAGATCAGCCCCGAGGTGACAAACGCCATCGCCAGCATCCGGGGCGTGCGGATCGCGCGGCGCAAATCCGCCGTGCGCCCGAGCCACCACACCACCCCCAAGGCCACAGGCAAGGCCCAGATCACGCGATGCGCGATCACCTCGACTGTCGGGATATGCGACATCGCCTTGATGTAGAAGGGTAACAGCCCCCAAATGAAGAAGGCCCCACCCGCGAAGGCAAAGCCGCGACCTGTATCTTCATTCATCGCGCAGGACCGCTTGAACTGCGGTCACGAATGCCTCGCCGCGCTTTTCGAAATTCGGGAATTGATCGAAACTTGCCGCAGCCGGTGCCAGAAGCACCGTGTCGCCCGCCTCTGCTTCTGCCGCGGCGCGCTGCACAGCGCGCTCCACAGTCTCGCACAATTCATGCTGGGTCTCGCCCAATTGCAGCGCGAAATCGCGCGCGGAATGGCCGATCAGATAGGCTTTCGCAACCCGGCCCAGATAGGGCGCAAGCGCTGCAATGCCCCCGTCTTTCCCCATGCCGCCCGCGATCCAGCGAATACGCTCGAAGGCTTGCAGGGCTTGCGCGGCGGCGTCCACATTCGTGGCTTTGCTGTCATTGATGAAGCGCACCCCGCTCTTCTCGCCCACGAACTGGCTGCGATGGGGCAGGCCCGCGAAACTCGCAAAGGCATCCTCGATCAGGCGCGGCGCAAGCCCAAGGCTGCGCCCCACGGCATAGGCCGCGCAGGCATTCTGGTGGTTATGCGCGCCGGGCAAGCCCTGCATCGCGCGCAGGTCGATTGAGGCCATCTGCTTGCCGCGCCGATATTCCGCCAAGAACCCCTTGCGCGCGAACACGTTCCAGCCCGGCCCGGTCAGCTTTTGGTGGCTCGAGATACGGATCACACGGGTATCTTCGGGCGCCTCAGAAAGTTGGCCCGCCAGAAACAGCCCTTCGATTTCATCCACTCCGATGATCGCACGGTCCGGCCCGCCTTCGGCGAACAGCCGACGCTTGGCCGCGAAATAGCCGCCCATGCCATTGTGGCGGTCCAGATGGTCGGGCGACAGGTTCGTGAACACCGCGATGTCAGGCGTCAGCGCGCGGGCAAGCTCGGTCTGGTAGCTGGACAGCTCCAGCACGATCACCGCGCCATCCTGCGGCGGGTCGATGGACAGAACGCCTGTGCCGATATTGCCTGCCATCTGCGTGGGCTTGCCCGCCACTTGCAGCATATGGTGGATCAGTGCAGTCGTTGTGGATTTGCCGTTCGACCCGGTGACAGTCACGACACGCGGCGGCTGGTCAAAGTTCATGGTCCGCAGCGTGGCGAAGGACCGAAAGAACAGCCCGATATCGTTATCCACAGGCACTCCCGCAGCGAGCGCCGCCGCGATATGACGGTTGGGTGTGGGATACAGATGCGGAATGCCGGGCGAGGTGATGAGGGCTGCCACCCCCGACCAATCCACACGGCCCAGATCGGTCAACGTCACGCCCGCGGCCTCGGCCTTGGCGCGCGATTCCGGGCTATCGTCCCACGCGAGTGGCGTGGCGCCCCCGGCGGTCAACGCCGCGCAGGTCGCAAGGCCCGAACGGCCCAAGCCCAGAACGGCGACTTTTGCGCCCGCATACCCTTGCACGGGGATCATTGCGCAGCCCTTTCCGCATGTGTTTTTCGCCCCTGTTTCTGGTGCAAATATGGGCAGGGCGCAAGGGGCGGCCCTTGCCCTTGCAGGCGCAAGGGCGAATCACGAAACTGCGCAACATTCCGGCTCTACGCACTAATCTTGCGACGAGCGTTTGCGCCAACAGTCGCAGCGCTTTGTTTTGTGTGCTTGTCACGCCTCTGTGATAATCCCTTGAAAACACACAAATGCTGCGTTGCATTGAAAATTTATTTGCTAATTTTACTACCATCTTGTGAACACATTTACAAAAAAATCGTTTAAGTAAAAAAAGTTATCCCATTCATTGACGGATGCGCTATACATGACGCGGGGACAGCTTTGCGCGGGATTGCGTGCGAAGCACATCAAAAGGGGGGTGGGCGCGTCGTGTGTGGCATCCCCTCATGACTGGAGGAGTGCCAATGTCAGAGACCTATCCCGCTTCACCCGAATTTATTGCCAATGCCCATGTGGATGCAGCGACCTACAAGGCGATGTATGCGGCCTCGGTTGCTGATCCTGATGCGTTCTGGGGCGAACACGGTCAGCGCATCGACTGGATCAAGCCGTATACGACGGTCAAAAATACCAGCTTCGAGCCGGGCAATATCAGCATCAAGTGGTTTGAAGACGGGACGCTGAATATCTCTGCCAATTGCATTGATCGCCACATCCTGACGCGCGGTGATCAGACAGCGATCATCTGGGAGCCCGATGATCCCAAGACACCTGCGCAGCACATCACCTACAAGCACCTTCTGGAGCAGACCTGCCGCATGGCGAATGTGCTCAAGGCACAGGGCATCGAGAAAGGTGACCGCGTTATCATCTATCTGCCCATGATCCCGGAAGCGGCCTATGCGATGCTGGCTTGCGCGCGGATCGGGGCTATTCATTCCATCGTGTTTGCGGGCTTCTCGCCCGATGCATTGGCGGACCGTGTGAACGGGTCAGGCGCGAAGGCTGTGATCACCTCGGACAGCGCGCCGCGTGGCGGGCGTCGCACGCCGCTCAAGGCGAATACGGACAAGGCGCTCCGGCATTGCGGGGATCACGTCAAGTGTCTGGTCGTCAAGCATACTGGTGATCAGACCACGTGGGTTGATGGGCGTGATGTGGATGTGAAGGCCGAAATGGCCGCTGCGAAGCCCTATTGCCCCTACACCGAAGTCGGCGCAGAGGATCCATTGTTCATCCTTTATACCTCTGGCTCGACGGGTAAGCCGAAGGGCGTTGTCCATACCTCTGGTGGTTATCTGGTCTATGCGTCGATGACGCAGCAATTGACGTTTGATTACCATGATGGCGATGTGTTCTGGTGCACCGCCGACGTGGGTTGGGTAACGGGGCACAGCTACATCATTTATGGTCCGCTTGCGAACGGCGCGACCACTGTGATGTTTGAAGGTGTGCCGACCTATCCCGATGCAGGCCGCTTCTGGGAAGTCTGCGCCAAGCACAAGGTGAACCAGTTCTACACGGCCCCGACCGCCATTCGTGCGCTGATGGGGCAGGGGACCGAGTGGGTCGAAAAACACGACCTGTCGTCGCTCAAGCTGCTGGGATCGGTGGGCGAACCCATCAACCCGGAGGCGTGGAACTGGTACAACACCCATGTCGGCAAGGGGCGCTGCCCGATTGTGGACACGTTCTGGCAGACGGAAACGGGCGGCCACATGATTACGGCTTTGCCCGGCGCTATCCCTGCCAAACCGGGGGCCGCGACGCTGCCCTTCTTTGGTGTGAAGCTGGAAGTGCTCGACCCTTCGACAGCCGCCGTGCAGACCGCGACCGTGACCGAGGGCGTGCTGTGTGTGACCGACAGTTGGCCGGGCCAAATGCGCACGCTCTGGGGCGATCATGCGCGGTTCGAGGAGGCTTATTTCAGCCAATACAAAGGCTATTACTTTACCGGCGATGGCTGCCGCCGCGACGAGGATGGCTATTACTGGATCACGGGCCGCGTCGATGACGTCATAAACGTGTCTGGCCACCGGATGGGCACCGCCGAAGTGGAATCGGCACTGGTCGCGCATGAAGCGGTCGCCGAAGCCGCCGTTGTGGGCTACCCGCACGACATCAAGGGGCAGGGGATCTACGCCTATGTCACGCTGATGAATGGCATCGAACCGACTGACGATCTGCGGAAGGATCTGGTCAAATGGGTGCGGACCGAGATCGGGCCGATTGCCTCGCCCGACCTGATCCAATGGGCTCCTGGTCTGCCCAAAACGCGTTCGGGCAAGATCATGCGCCGTATTCTGCGCAAGATCGCCGAGAACGATTATGCAGCCCTTGGCGACACGTCGACACTCGCTGACCCGTCTGTGGTCGATGAGTTGATCGAAAATCGCATGAACCGCGCCTAAGCAGGATGGAGGCTGTTATGACAAAATCCGCCATTCTGATCCTGCTTGGACCGCCCGGTGCCGGCAAAGGCACACAAGCCCGGAGGCTGGAAGACGCCTTTGGTCTGGTGCAACTGTCGACAGGCGATCTGCTGCGCGCAGCGGTTGCGGCGGGAACCGAGGCCGGTAAGCAAGCCAAAGCTGTCATGGAAGCAGGCGGGCTGGTGAGCGATGAAATCGTGCTCGCGATTCTAAAGGAGCGCATGGCAGAGCCGGACACCGCAAAGGGCGTCATCCTTGATGGCTTCCCGCGCACGGCCGGTCAGGCAGCGGCGCTTGATGGTCTGCTTGCTGGCCAAGGCGCAAGCATTGGCGCAGCCATCTCGCTTGAAGTCGATGACGCGGCCATGATCGACCGTGTGGCCGGACGCTATACCTGCGCTGGGTGCGGCGAAGGGTATCACGACAGCTTCAAGCAACCGGCTGTGGCAGGCACATGCGACAAATGCGGTGGCACAAGTTTCAAGCGCCGGGCCGATGACAATGCCGAAACCGCAGGTGCGCGGCTTGCCGCGTATCACGCGCAGACCGCGCCACTGATCACGTATTACGAGGGCAAGGGCGTTCTGGCGCGCGTTGATGCAATGGGCGAGATTGATCGTATCGCGGCGGACCTGTCCGCCATTGTAGCGCGGATCGCAGCCTAACGCCCGCGCGCCCCTTTTGGTGGGGGCGCCGGGTAGAGTTCCGGGAAACCGGGCGGTGCCCTTGGGCACCCAATCGTCCGGCCCTTGAAGGAGGGGGTCAGGCGGGTGGCGTGGCGCAGGACCAAGGTCCGAGGCCCGCAAGGAGAGAGGAAGCCTGTCCCATTCCGGGGCGGGCACAGGAGGAAACTGGGAGTCGTCACATGTCAGACAAATCGACAGACGCCTACTGGAAGGCCAACGTGCGCATCATCACCATCTCAATGGTGATCTGGGCGCTCGTTTCCTTCGGGTTTGGTATCGTATTCCGCCCACTGTTGGCGGGTATTCCGATCGGGGGAACCGATCTGGGATTCTGGTTCGCGCAACAAGGGTCCATGCTGATCTTTATCGCGCTCATTTTTTACTACCGCTCTTACATGAACAAACTCGACAAAGAGTTTGGCGTGGAAGAGTGAGGGGAGCGCGAACATGAGTCAGTTTGTACTAAACCTGATCTTCGTGGGCGGCTCGTTCGCCCTATACATCGGTATCGCCATCTGGGCGCGCGCCGGGTCCACTTCGGACTTCTACGCGGCCTCGCGCGGCGTTAACCCGGTTGTCAACGGGGCTGCGACGGCTGCTGACTGGATGTCGGCGGCGTCGTTCATCTCGATGGCGGGTCTGATCGCGGCTGTCGGCTATGGCAACTCGACCTTCCTGATGGGCTGGACGGGTGGCTATGTGTTGCTCGCCATGCTTCTTGCGCCCTACCTGCGCAAGTTTGGCCGCTTCACTGTGCCAGACTTCATCGGCGACCGTTTCTACAGCCAATCGGCACGCCTTGTGGCGGTGATTTCGCTGCTGATCATCTCGATCACCTACGTGATCGGCCAGATGACCGGCGCGGCTGTTGCGTTCTCGCGCTTCCTTGAAGTGTCGAACCAGACAGGTCTGTTCATCGCGTCGGGCGTCGTGTTCTGCTACGCCGTTCTTGGCGGCATGAAGGGCATCACCTATACCCAGCTTGCGCAGTATATCGTGCTGATCATCGCCTATACCATTCCGGCGGTCTTCATCTCGCTGCAGCTGACGGGTAACCCGCTTCCGCAGATTGGCCTGTGGAGCACGCACACTGCGTCCGGCCAGCCGATCCTGGCCACACTCAACCAGGTGATGATGGATCTGGGCTTCAACGACTATACCGGCAACCACGGATCGACCTTCAACATGGTTCTGTTCACCATGTCGCTGATGGTCGGCACCGCCGGTCTGCCCCACGTCATCATCCGCTTCTTCACCGTGCCGCGCGTGGCGGATGCCCGCACCTCGGCTGGTTGGGCGCTGGTGTTCATTGCGCTGCTCTATACGGTCGCTCCGGCTGTGGGTGCTATGGCGCGCCTGAACATCATCACGACGCTCTGGCCGAACGGAATCCAAGGCGAGCCTCTGGCCTTCGACGCCAAGCCCGACTGGATGCGGAACTGGGAGCGCACAGGTCTGCTGCGCTTTGAAGACAAGAACGGCGATGGCCTGATCCAGTACTACAACCAAGCCCGTCCCCCGGCACGTGCTGCGGAAGAAGGCTGGCAGGGCAACGAAATGGTGCTGTTCAACAACGACATCCTCGTTCTGGCTAACCCCGAGATTGCACAGCTTCCGGGCTGGGTGATTGGTCTGATCGCGGCAGGTGGTCTTGCGGCTGCTCTGTCCACGGCGGCTGGTCTGCTGCTGGCAATTTCTTCGGCTGTGTCGCATGACTTGCTGAAGAAAATGGTCATGCCGCAGATTTCGGAAAAGAGCGAACTGATGGCAGCCCGCGTGTCGATGGCCTTCGCCATTGCACTGGCAACCTATCTGGGTCTGAACCCTCCGGGCTTCGCGGCACAGGTGGTGGCTCTCGCGTTCGGTCTGGCCGCAGCATCGCTGTTCCCGGCGATCATGATGGGTATCTTCTCGAAGAAGATGAACTCGGCCGGTGCGATCGTGGGGATGTTGGTGGGGCTTCTGTCCACTGTTGTCTACATCTTCACCTATCTGGGCTGGTTCTTCATCCCCGGCACCAACATGCTGGAAAACGTGCCTGCCAACTGGCTGTTCGGGATCTCGCCGCTCTCCTTCGGGACGATTGGCGCGCTGTTGAACTTCCTTGCAGCTTATGCAGTGCTCGCGGTCAGCAAGCCTGCACCGGCTGAAATCCAGGAGTTGGTGGAATCGATCCGTGTGCCGAAAGGTGCCGGCGCGGCTGTGGATCACTAATCTGATCTGACGCAAAGACATCGGCCTGTCCCTGTGACGTACAGGGGCAGGCCCCCCGATCCCGGCGGGTGATTTCAGGACCAAACCCATGCCCATCCCCTCCGCCAAGGTTATCGACTTTCTGCACTCGGTGCATCCCTATGACAGCTTGCCGCCGGACGAGCTTGCGCGTGTCGCAAGTTGTTTCGACCGCAAGGAAGTGCCTGCGGGCCATGTCGTCTATGCTGCGGGCGATCCCATCACCGCAGTCTGGCTAGTCAAGTCCGGCGCGGTCGAGGTCACGGACCCCAATGGCGCACTTGTTTCGATCCTTGCACCCCGAAATTCCTTTGGTGAACGGGGATTGTTGCGCGATGGCCAAGCGCTGACCACAGCCACGACCACAAGCCCCTCGGTGCTACTGGCATTGCCGGGGCCTGAATTGCGCCGGCTTATTGCCAATTACCCTGCTTTTGAGCGGTTTTTCACGCGTGGGATTCCTTCGGGCAAGTCAGGGCGCACGAATGATTTGACCACCCTCAAGGTGGCCGACCTGATGGCGCGCGATCCGATCAGCGCCACCCCGCAGACCACCGCGCAAGAGGCTGCCCGCCTGCTGCGGCAGAACCGCATATCCTGCGTGCCTGTCGTCGTTGACGAAAAACTGGTGGGCATCGTCACCACGCGCGACCTATCTGCCCGCGTGCTGGCGGAGGGACGCCCTGTCGACACGCCACTGGCAGATGTGATGACGCCCGATCCCATTACCCTCGCCCCCGAGGCGTTGGGGTCCGACATCCTGCACATGATGCTCGAGCACCGCATCGGCCATCTGCCTGTGGCGCGCGATGGTAAGCTTTTGGGCATGATCACCCAGACGGACCTGACACGGTTTCAGGCGATCAGTTCGGGGCAATTGGTCCGCGACGCGTCGGTCGCCAAGACCTACGACGATTTAGCTGCTGTTACCGCCCGCATCCCGCAGCTTTTGCTGCAACTGGTGGGCGCCAATAACGCCCATGATGTTGTAACACGACTGATCACGGATATTTCCGACACTGTGACACGACGACTGCTGAAACTGGCCGAGGCAGAGTTCGGCCCAGCACCTGTTCCCTATCTGTGGCTCGCGTGCGGCTCGCAAGGCCGACAAGAGCAAACAGGCGTCAGCGATCAGGACAATTGCCTGATTATTGATGATGCGGCGGCCCAAGATGACATGGCCTATTTCGCACGGCTTGCGCGCTATGTCTGCGACGGGCTGAATGCGGCGGGGTATGTCTATTGCCCGGGCGACATGATGGCGATCAATCCGCGTTGGTGTCAGCCTTTGGCAATGTGGCGGCGCTATTTTACAGGTTGGATCAATTCGCCCTCGCCGGAAGCGCAAATGTTGGCGTCGGTCATGTTCGACCTGCGCCCCATTGGCGGGCAAGTCAGCCTGTTCCGCGATCTTCAGGCAGAGACCCTTGCGCTTGCCAGCCGGAATTCGATCTTTGTGGCCCATATGATCTCGAACTCGGTCAAGCACACGCCTCCCTTGGGTCTGTTGCGCAGCTTCGCCACGATCCGCTCGGGCGAGCACAAGAACCATGTCGATATGAAACTGTCAGGCGTCGTGCCGATCACGGACCTCGCGCGCGTTTATGCGCTGCGGGGGCAGATTACGGCGGTCAATACCCGCGCACGGCTTCTGGCGGCTGAAGCGCAAGGTGTGATTTCCGTCACAGGTGCGCGCGACCTGATCGAGGCTTATGACCTGATCGCAGACCTGCGGCTCGAAAATCAGGCCAATCTGGTCAAGTCTGGCCGCAAGCCCGACAATTTTCTCGCGCCCTCCGACCTGTCGGATTTTGAGCGCAGCCATCTGCGCGACGCTTTTGTCGTCGTGCGCACCATGCAATCCGCCGTCGGCCAATTGGCCGGGGTTTTGGGATAGGAATACCGAATGATCATGGAATTTCTGGCAGTTGTCGTGGCAGGCTTCGGCGGTGGCGGCACCGCGCTGATCCTGCATCGCCTGTCAGGCCGCCGCCTACCCGATTGGTTGATGCCCGTGGGTACAGCGATGGGCATGGTCGCGATGGTGATATATCTCGAGTATTCCTGGGCTGCCCGCTATGAGGCCGGCCTGCCCGAGAATGTGACTGTTGTCAGCCGTTCCGAGGATCGCGCCTGGTATCGCCCTTGGACCTATGCCGTGCCGCTTTCGACCCGCCTGATCATGGTTGATAACCGCGTACGTCAAACGAACAGCAAGAATCCCGACCTTGTTCTGACAGGGGTGATCCTGTCGGAACGCTGGGCGCTGACGATGGGCTTCAAGTCCATTTTCGATTGCGCCAATGCCCGCCGCGCCGATCTGACCGAGGGGACCACGCTGGATGAAGAGGGCATCCCGCTGGCCGCCGAGTGGTATCAACTCGCCCCCCAAGATCGGTTCCTGCAAGCTGCCTGTGGAGGAGATACCCATGGAGGACCAGGCCCGCAAAGCTAAGATACTGGTGGTCGAGGACGAGGATAACATCGCCATCGCCCTTGACTACCTGCTCACGCGCGAAGGCTATACCCAGTCGCGCATCGCCACGGGGGCAGGGGCCGTGGATATGATCCGCGAGCGTAAGCCCGATCTGGTGCTTTTGGATGTCATGCTGCCCGAAGTCTCGGGGTATGAAATCTGTCAGGCCGTGCGCGCGGACCCCGATTGTGGCTGTGTGCGTATCCTGATGATGACGGCGCGCGGGTCTGCAATGGAGCGGCGCAAGGGCATGGCGATGGGGGCGGACGGGTTTATCTCGAAGCCATTCGAATTGAAGGAATTGCGTGAAGAAGTCCGGCGTCTGCTTGCGGGCGAACCTTCGGGCCGCAAGGATTGTGCCGATGCTTGACCGCCTGAGCCTGCGCATCCGGGTGCTGTTGTTTTTCGCGGCCTTGGCTTTGGGCGCGTCTGTGGCGGTCGGTGGGGCGGCCTACATGGTCGTGCAGCGCCACGCGAGCGCTGGTATGGGCGAGGCTGTAACAGAAATGGCCCTGCTCGCAGGTTTTGCCATTGTGCTCATGGTCACGGGCGTCTGGTATCTGTTCGACATGAACGTGGCCCGCGCCATTGACGGGCTGGCCAATGCCATCCGCACCCGCGCCCATGCCGATGTCAGTGCCGATCTGGGCCGCGAGCGGCAGGCCGCGCGCTATTTGGGCGATCTGGCCCCGGCGGCGAGTGAAATCGCGGCCTCCCTTGCGCAGACGCGTTCTGCTTTGGCGGAATCGGTGGCGCGCGAAACGGCGCGGCTGTCGTCGGAAAAGGCGCGGCTGGAAAAGCTGCTCGCCGATGTGCCTGTGGCGGTGTTGCTGTGCACAGCGGATTTTCAACTCGCTTTCTACAATGGGCAGGCGGTGACGCTGCTGGAATCGGGCGGTGCGCCGGGGCTGGACCGCTCGCTTCTGGATTACCTGCGCGAAGGGCCTGTGCGCCATGCCTATGACCGCCTGTCGCGGCTGGATGATCCTGAGGCAGCGTCGGACCTGATCTGCGCGACTGTAGGCTCTGGTCGCTTGTTGTCGGCCCGGATGCGCGTCTTGCGCCGCACAGAGCATAACGTGCGCCCCGGTTTTGTGCTGACCTTGCGCGATGTGACCGCCGATCTTGCCACCCATGCTGCCCGCGAGGCGCTTTTGGCCGAAGTTTTCGACCGCGTGCGCCGCCCTGCGGCGAATCTGCAAACGGTCATCGGTGTGCTGTCGGAACTGGGCGAGGGCGATCAGGGCCGCGAATTGATGGTCGCGATGCTGTCGGAAGTGCAGGCGCTGACCGCAGCGATCACTGAACTGGGTAGCCGCTATGATGCGGGCCGCAACGATTGGCGCCCGCAAGTGCAGATCCGCGCGCCTGACCTGTTCGACGGCATCCGCGCGCAGTTTGAAGCACAGCAACTGGCGCTCGCGACCGAGGGGCCTGAGCTGATGCTGTCCTGCGACGGCTTTGAACTGGCGCTTCTGTTCCGCAATCTGGGGCAGAAACTCGCGTCAGAGGCAGGCGCGCGCGACTTCCGCCTTGTGCTGCAAGAAGAAGATGGCCCCGGGGCGATCCTCGATCTGGAATGGAAGGGGGCCGCGCTGAGTGTCGGGCGGCTGGATGCGTGGTTGGCGGAACCGATTGACCCCGATGCGCCCGACCTTACGGCGCAGGCAGTCTTGAACGCGCATGGAACGGAAATCTGGCCCGAAGCGCATGGGGCCGCGCAGGCTCTGCGACTGCCTATCCCGAACGCGCGCCGTGCGACCCAGCGGCCTGCACCGATTGCGCGGCAGGTGGTTTATGACTTCGACCTGCTCTCGCGCGAGCGCAATGCGGGCGTGCTCGATTCAAAACTCGAGGATCTGACCTATGTCGTGTTTGACACGGAAACGACCGGGCTGACGCCGTCGATCGACGAAATCGTGCAGATTGCCGCTGTCCGGCTGGTCAATGGGCGCCGCGTCGCGCGCGAAGTGTTTGACACGCTGGTCGATCCCCAACGCTCCATTCCCCCCGGATCAACCGCCGTCCATGGCATCACCGAGGAGATGGTCAAAGGTGCCCCCACAATTTTAGATGCTGGAAAGCGCTTCCACGATTTCGCGCGCGGGGCCGTGCTGATCGCCCATAACGCGCCGTTTGATCTGGAATTCTTGCGCCGCCACGAGCGCAAGATGGGGGTGCGCTTTGACCATCCGGTGCTCGATACGGTGCTACTGTCGGCGGTGGTCTATGGCCAGTTGGAGCAACATTCGCTCGATGCGCTGACCGCGCGGCTGGGCATCACGATCCCCGAAGAAGCGCGCCATACGGCCATCGGCGACACCGTGGCAACGGCGGATGCGTTCCTGAAGCTGCTGCCCATGCTGCGCGCGCGCGGGCTTTTGACTTTTGGCGATGTCTTGGGCGAGGTTCGCCGGCATGGGCGGCTGTTGAAGGATGTGAACCCGCAGACCTGAACTCAGCGCCCCGCCTTACATAATGACGGGGAACGCCCGCGCGCCACGGCCTCGGACGCGCCGCAGGTGGCGCAGGTCCACAAATCCCGCCCATCGGCCAGCTTGCGCGGGTCCTGCGCCCAAGCACAGCGCCGCCGCGCCCAGGGGCGCAGCGCGAGCAGGACGATCACAACGACAAGAACGACAAGGATCAGGATCATCGGGCAAACCGGCAGGGGGCTGACCCCCTGCCAGATAGATCAGAGTACGCGCTCGACCATCAGTTTCTTGACCTCGGCAATCGCCTTGGCCGGGTTCAGCCCCTTGGGGCAGGTCTTCGCGCAGTTCATGATCGTGTGGCAGCGATATAGCTTGAAGGGATCGTGCAGGTCGTCCAGTCGCTCGCCTGTTGCCTCATCGCGCGAATCGATGATCCAGCGATACGCGTGCAGCAGGGCTGCCGGGCCAAGATAGCGGTCGCCGTTCCACCAATAGGACGGGCAAGACGTTGAGCAACACGCGCACATCACGCATTCATAAAGCCCGTCGAGTTTCTCGCGATCCTCGATCGACTGTTTCCACTCTTTCGCGGGCGTGTTCGACTTGGTTTCCAGCCACGGCTTGATAGAGGCATGCTGAGCGTAGAAATGCGTCAGGTCTGGCACCAAGTCCTTGACCACGGGCATATGGGGCAGGGGGTAGATTTTCACATCGCCCTTCACCTCGTCCATGCCGAAGATACAGGCCAGCCGGTTCTGCCCATCGATATTCATCGCGCAAGACCCGCAAATCCCCTCGCGGCAGGAGCGGCGGAAAGTGAGCGTGGGGTCAATTTCGGACTTGATCTTGATCAGCGCGTCCAGAACCATCGGCCCACACTTATCAAGGTCGATGAAATAGGTATCCACGCGCGGATTCTGACCGTCATCGGGGTTCCAGCGGTAAATCTGGAACTTGCGCAGGTTTTTCGCGCCTTCGGGTTTGGGCCAGGTCTTGCCTGTCCGCATCTGGCTGTTCTTGGGCAGTGAAAACTGGACCATGGCTGGGACTCCTATCGCAGGAACGGGGCGATGCCGGACGTGGTCAGGCACCGCAGGGTTTCGGGGCGGGTGGCAATCTCGATCACAAGAGCCGCCGCATCAGGGCTGGGCCGCGCTTGGGACGCGGCCACGGCCAAAGTCTGCAATTCACGCGCATTCGCGTTGTCGATCACGCAATCCACCGCCGGTTCCAGTGGCACACCGGGGAAGTTCTGCGCAAGCACCGGGCGCACGGCGCGCTTGGCCGCGTCGCGCGCAAGTTCGTCCTGAACCCCTGCACAGGCGGTCAGGACGAGCCCAGCACTCAGCGCAAGCGCCCTCAATAGACCCGCGCCTTGGGGGCGATCTTTTTCGGGTCGATCCCCCCTTCGTTATGGCCCATCAGCGGATGCGTGTGCACAGGCCGGTAATCGAGTGCCACGCGCGCGCCATCGACCCAAGCGAGCGTATGTTTGCGCCACGTGGCGTCGTCGCGGTTGGGGAAATCCTCGTGTGCGTGGGCACCGCGGCTTTCCTTGCGCGCTTCGGCCGAAACGATGGTTGCCATCGCGTTGGGCATCAGGTTGTCCAGCTCTAGTGTCTCCATCAGGTCGCTGTTCCAGATGAGCGAGCGGTCGGTCACGCTGAGGTCCGTCATCTTGGCGGCCACGGCCTTCATCTTCTCGACACCTTCGGCGAGCGTTTTCTCGGTGCGGAAGACGGCTGCGTCCGATTGCATGGTCTTTTGCATTTCCAGCCGCAATTCCGCCGTGGGCACAGCCCCCGACATATGCCGGAAGCGGTCAAAGCGGGCAATCGCCGCGTCCACGCTCTTGCGGTTCAGCGTTGGGTTCGGCGCTTTGGGATCAACGATCTGCCCCGCACGGATCGCCGCAGCCCGCCCGAACACCACGAGGTCGATCAGCGAGTTCGACCCCAGCCGGTTCGCGCCATGCACCGACGCGCAAGCTGCCTCGCCAACAGCCATCAGGCCGGGTGCAACGCGGTCGGGGTTTTCGGCGTCCGCATTCAGCACCTCACCCCAGTAATTCGTGGGGATGCCGCCCATATTGTAGTGCACTGTCGGCAGAACCGGGATCGGTTCCTTGTTCACATCCACGCCTGCAAAGACGCGCGCGGATTCCGAGATACCGGGCAGGCGCAGTTTCAGCGTTTCAGGCGGCAGGTGGTTCAGGTGCAGGTGGATATGGTCGCCATTCGCGCCCACACCGCGCCCTTCGCGGATTTCAATTGTCATGCAGCGGCTGACCACATCGCGGGATGCCAAATCCTTGTAGGTCGGCGCGTAGCGTTCCATAAACCGCTCGCCATTCGAGTTGGTTAAATAGCCACCTTCTCCCCGCGCCCCTTCGGTGATCAGGCAGCCCGCGCCATAGATACCCGTCGGGTGGAACTGCACGAATTCCATATCCTGCAGCGGCAAGCCCGCGCGCGCGACCATCCCGTTGCCGTCGCCGGTGCAGGTATGGGCGGATGTCGCGCTGAAATAGGCGCGGCCATAGCCGCCCGTCGCCAGCACCACCATCTTGGCGCTGAACAGATGCAGCGTGCCATCGTCAAGTTTCCACGCGAGCACCCCCTGACACACGCCATCTTCGGACATGATCAGGTCGGTTGCGAAATATTCGATATAGAACTCGGCCTTCTGCTTGAGGCTCTGGCCATAGAGCGTGTGCAGCATCGCGTGCCCGGTCCGGTCAGCAGCGGCACAGGTGCGCTGTACAGGGGGGCCTTCGCCGAATTCGGTCGTGTGACCACCAAAGGGGCGCTGGTAAATCTTGCCCTCTTCGGTGCGGGAAAACGGCACACCATAATGTTCCAGCTCATAGACCGCCTTGGGGGCTTCGCGCGCGAGGTATTCCATCGCGTCCACATCGCCCAGCCAGTCCGAGCCCTTGACCGTGTCGTAAAGGTGCCACTGCCAGCTATCCGGCCCCATATTGCCAAGCGACGCCGCAATCCCGCCCTGTGCCGCCACAGTATGCGAGCGGGTCGGGAAAACCTTGGTGATGCAGGCCGTTTTCAGACCCTGCTCGGCCATGCCCAAAGTCGCGCGCAAACCTGCGCCACCCGCGCCCACCACGACCACATCATAGGTATGTTCTTCGATCTTGTATGCAGACATGCTGTTTCCTCAGGCGCTGAACAGGACAGTGGCGACCGACAGGATACCGGCCACGCCAAAAGCCCAACACAGCAGGGTATTGGCCAGAAGCGCCGCCGTGCGCGGCGCCTTGCTCGAGACATAGTCCTCGATCACAACCTGCAAGCCCTGATGCAAGTGCGCAAATGCCGCAGCGATGAACAGGATCGCCACCAGCGCGTGCCACAGGTTGGAATAGGTTGCAACGAAAGCGTCATGGCCGCCGCCCAAAGCGCGACCGAAGGGAATGATGAACAAAAGCGTGAGCGGGATCAGCGCCACGGACGTGACCCGCTGCCCCCACCAATGATGCAACCCCTCGCCCGCAGCGCCGGACCCATGCACACGCGCGTAATCTGTCTTGTACCCCATCTGCCCCTCCCTCAGACCAGAAGCAGCGTCAGCACGGTCAGAACCGCCGTGCCCACGAAAACGAAATAGCTGGTCTTTTCAACTGTCGTCACATCCATCATGCGGCCCGTGTCCCAGATCAGGTGGCGCACCGAATTGAGCATGTGATACCAGAGCGCCGCGAGCGATCCGATCAGGACCAGATGACCCAGGATCGAGGTCAGCAGCCCGTCCACAAACTCGAAATACCCGGCGCTGAACGCGCCCGCCGCGAACCACCACACGATCAGGATGGACGCCAGTGTCATGCCCACCCCGGTCATGCGGTTCAGGATCGAGGTGATCGCCGCCAAGGGCAGCCGATAAACCTGCAAATGTGGGGAAAGGGGCCTGTTGCCCCGGTTCACGTCAGCCATGTGCGGCTCCCTTGTTCTTGGTGGCAGGGGCGCGCGCACCCCTCGCTGTATGCGATGACATACCGTAATTTCAGCAAATGTCACGCCTGCTCTGGGGGCTGAGCGCCGTTTCGCGTCATGTTTTCGCTAAAATTCAGTGCGCGGCAAGCACTTGTGATCACGCTATTTCTGTATGTGATCACAGTCCTGGTGCGCTGTGATCACTTCACCAAAACCGAGTCGCAGAAATGCAAACAGCGCAGACCAGATAGCCTGCGCTGATGCAAATCTTGCGTCGTTGAAAATCAGCGGATCGAGAAGCTGTAATCCAGCGACAGGACCGCCCGGCCCTTGCCGACGGTGGAGTCGTGATAGGCCAGTGTTGCGGTCAAGTCCGGCGTCACGGCGTAATTCACGCCCAGTATCCCGTACTTGAAGCCCCCGCCAGAGGTCACGCCGCCAATGGTCATGTCAACCGAGACTGCATCCGTCACGCTGATCCCGCCATTGGCCGAGATGTTGTAGACCTTCGCGCTCGGATCATATTTGACGGTGCCGCCAACTGCGACTGTATCGGTCACCTGAACGCCGGCCGACAGGATGAATTCACCAGAGACCGAGTTGGGGCTGCGCAGGAAGTAGCGGGCATAGCCTACGTCATAGCTGAAATTGCCGATCTCGTTGCGATAGCCGAAATACACATCGACTTCGTAATCGGCGACAGCGGGATCGCTGATATTCGACGCCCACAGGCCTGCGTAGAAGCCGCTGACCTCGGCTTCGACATAGGGTTGGAACGCCAAGCCTTTTGAGACGGCCTGACCATTCGACATGTAACGGCTGGTCAGCGTCGCCCCGGCCGTAATCGAAAATTCGCTCGCCATGACAGCGGCAGGGGTGGCGGCGACAAGAAAGCTGGTTGCAAGTAACAGTTTGCGCATGGGATCTCCGGATTTCGGTGCTGCATTGCAGCTAGACTATGCCACTTTGTCCGCAGAAAAAGGGGGGCAGATTTCCCTAGCCCCGATTTCGCGAAACTGTTGCCAAACTGTCATGTTGCGATAGGGCCTTTGCCTGTCAAACAGGCATCAATGTCCAATAATCGAAATCCAGAAGAACATCGCGGTGATACTTCCCTTCCGCCCCGCGCAGTACGAACGGATCGCCCTTTGTCGCAACTGTTCGCAGCCGCAGCGCGCCCACACCGGGAACCCGGGTTTCGGCGCGGTCGAGCACTTCCGACCATGCCCGAATCGTGTCCCCTGCAAAGCAGGGGTTCACATGGCTGCCCGCATTGATCGCGGCAATCATCTGCGCATTGGCCAGCCCGTTGAAGGACAGCGCGCGCGCGACCGAAATCACATGGCCGCCATAAGCCAGCAGTTTCGCATCCACGCGCTGCGTGCGGTCGAAATGCACTTTCGATGTGTTCTGCCACAGCCGCGTGGCGAGCATGTGCTCGGCTTCCTCCATGGTCATACCGTCCACATGGTCGATCTTTTCGCCCACTGCGTAATCGCCCCAAAGGTGGCGCGACCCTGCCAAGTTGCAATCATAGTCGCGGAAATGCAGGCCGGCGGGCACGACCAGCGTGGCGGGGTCCACGACCTCGGGCAGGTCCGGCACCACGCTTTCGGGCGCGGGCGCATCCAGATTGCCCTTGCGCACCATCACCCAGCGCACATAGTCGAGCACAGCTTCCCCGCGCTGGTTCTGCCCGCGCGTGCGCACATAGACCACGCCTGACTTGCCGTTCGAGTTCTGCTTCAGCCCGATCACTTCGGACGATGCGCGCAGCGTGTCGCCCTCATAGACGGGCGCAAGGAACCGGCCCTGCGCATAGCCCAGATTGGCGACCGCATTGACGCTGATATCCGGCACTGACTTGCCGAACACCACGTGAAAGCCGATCAGGTCATCGACCGGGCTGCGCGGCAACCCGCAGGCGCGCGCGAATTCGTCGGACGAATAAAGCGCCCCGCGCGCGGGATAAAGCGCGTGATACATCGCCCGCTCGCCCCCTGAAATGGTGCGCGGCACCGCGTGGTCGATCACCTCGCCCACACGGTAGTCCTCGAAGAAGCGCCCCTTCGTTGTCTTGGTCATGCCTGGTCTCTTTATCTTGCAAAAAATACTCCGGGGTCCGGGGCAGAGCCCCGGCTTTCTTACAAAGCCCCGAGCTTCATTTCAGGTGAATAGTCCCCTTCAACATCCTTCACTACAGCCTGCGCGCACCGCATGACACTTGTGGCCGGGTCATGCGCATAGGCAGGCGAGCCATAAAGCTCCCAACCCTTCGCCAAAGCCTCTGTCACCTTGTGGCAGAAGGCCGATGTATCCTCGGCGGTCAGCAAACGGTAAGCGCGCATGTCATCCTCCGAACGGGTAGGGGCCAAGCCAGCCATGCAGCCAGCCCACAGCGCCCATGGCGAGCACGGCCACGACCACAGCCGCGCCTTCCTTCCACAGGGGCGCGGGCGCGGGCCGGGTCCAGGTGCGGTTGGCGCGGTTGATCACGATCACCGACACGACGGCCCAGGCGAGCAAGCCACCGAACAGGATCACCCCTTGCAACGTGCCCACCACAAGCAAATGCGCCACGGCCCAGGCCTTGAAGCCCGAAAGCTGCGGGTGCCGGATGCGACGGGCGAGGTTGGTCTGCAAGCCCGACACGGCGAACAGGTAGAAGCCTACGAACACCAGCAAGTTGTTGATATGGCGGAAAAACGCAGGCTCTTGCCACAGCCAGACCGGATCCGACATCCGCCAGCCCAGCACCATCAGCACAACGCTGCCCAGCAGCGCGAGGGCGGCCAGTCCTTTGCCCTTTTCGCCAAAGCCCGCGCGGTGGTCCGGCGCAAGGCGCTTCCACAAATGCGCGGCCGCCCAAAGCGCCACGCCCAAAATCAGGATCAGAAGTCCCATATGTCACTCCGCCAAGGCGGCGATGGCCTCTGCCTTCGCCAGAATCTGTTGTGCGGTGACAATATGCAGATTCTCGACGATCTTGCCATCCACGACCGCCACCCCCTCGCCGCGCGCGCGCGCCGCGTCAAAGGCGTCGATCTGGCGGCGCGCAAGGTCGATGTCACTGGCCGAGGGCGCAAAGACCTGATTGGCTGTCTCAAGCTGTGCCGGGTGGATCAGCGTCTTGCCGTCAAAGCCCATATCGCGGCCCTGTTCGCATTCCGCGCGCAAGCCCTCTTCGTCCTTGAAGGCGTTATAAACCCCGTCTATCGCCACGATCCCCGCAGCTTTGGCGGCAATCAGCGCCATGCCAAGAGCGGCCTGCATCGGCAGGCGGTCCGCGCGGGGACGACAATTCATGTCCTTGGCCAGATCATTCGTGCCCATGATGAACCCTGCCATGCGTGGGCCGCGCGCGATGGCGAGCGCGTTCAGCACCCCAAGGGGCGATTCCATCATGGCCCAGATGCGGGTTTGCGCAGTCTCTGGCCTTGCATCGAGGAGCCGGGCGAGGGTTTCAATCTGGGCGGCCTCGTCCACCTTCGGCAGCAGGATCGCTTCAGGCCGCGCCGCCGCGATCACGTCCAGATCGGCGCGTCCCCACACGGTCGAAAGCGCATTGATCCGCACAAGCTTCGCGCGGCTGCCGTAATCCACGCTTTGCAGCCGTTCCGCGAGCAGGTGGCGGGCATTTTCCTTTTCATCGACCGCGACGGCATCTTCCAGATCGAAGATGATCGCGTCGGTGGGCAGGCTTGCCGCCTTCTCCAGCGCGCGCTCTTTCGATCCGGGGATATAGAGGACAGAGCGGAAAGGGCGGGTATCCATGACGGGCCTCGAGTCGCGTTTGAAACAATCTTGCGCGCAGGAAGAGGCTATCTTGCCGGAAATTGCAAGGCGAAAATGCTGCAACGCGGCGCTAACATGCAATGGTATACCGAAACCGTCATTTGCGTGTTGGCGATGTGCCTAAACTGACCTTGGCCGAGGCCATCGCCTCGGCCCTGCGCTGCCGTCACAGTTTGCCGCCGGTGGCCCAAAGGCCGCCGGCCAGCGCCTGCCTGCCCCCGGCAGGCGCTGGCCTTTGCTGTGCGCTTGGCAAACGGTCTGGGCACCATGTTGTGCCTGCGGGCGGAGCAAAGCTGCGCTTTGCCTTGTCCCGCCCGTGCGAAAATAAGGCACGCACAGGGATTTGGTTCGTGCCCTTAAGCGCCCCTTTTTCCGGAAGCGATTCAGAACCGCCCCAGCCGCTCGGTCAGGAGCGCAAAGAACCCCTCTGCATCCACATCGCGCATGAAGGTGGCGTTGGGCACGCGGCCCGACACGCGCCACCAATCGGCCACTGTCATGCCAAGGGTCAGGGGCGAGGATGTCTCGACCTCCACATTGATATGCCGCCCCGTGAACAAATCCGGTTTTATCAGATAGGCCACAGTGCAGGGGTCATGCAGCGGCGCGCCCTCAGACCCGTATTTTTCCTTGTCAAACCGCTCGAAAAAATCCGTCCAGCTTGCCACCGCAGGCCCCACCGCATTGGGCAGGGCGCGGAATGCCTCTACCCGCGCGCGGTTCGTAAGCGCGCTGTGGGTCACGTCAAGCGGCATGATCGTCGTGGGCACGCCTGCGCCCAGCACGATCTTTGCGGCTTCCGGGTCCACATAGATGTTGAACTCGGCGGCGGGCGTGATGTTGCCCACCTCGAAATACGCCCCGCCCATCAGCACGATTTCCTGAATGCGCGGGGCGATGTCGGGCGCGCGGTGGAGCGCTGCGGCAATGTTCGTGAGCGGCCCGATGGGAACGAGCGTCACCGTCCCCGGTGCCTCGCGCCGCAGCGTGTCGATGATGAAATCCACGGCATGCCCTTCGGCCAGTGGCATGGTGGGTTCCGGCAATTCGATCCCATCGAGCCCCGTGCGCCCATGCACATGCTCGGCCGTGACCAGCTTGCGCACCAGCGGGCGGTCGCAGCCCGCATAGACTGCCACATCGCGGCGGCCTGCCAATTCGCAGATGATGCGCGCGTTGCGCGTGGTCAGGGGCAGGGGCACATTGCCTGCGACACAGGTAATGCCCAGCACAGTCACATCCTCTGGACTGGCCAGGGCCAGCAGGATCGCAACCGCGTCGTCCTGCCCCGGATCGGTGTCTATGATGATCTTGCGTGCCATGGCGTGCCCCCTGTTTTGCTGGGCACTCTGTCCGGGGCGCGCGCGAAGCGCAAGGCCCCCAGATTTCATTTGACGCAAGCGCCCGCGCCCGGCTATGAATTGAACAAGCGTTCAGTTAATCCGGGGGGAGAGGCGCCATGTTCACTGCATCCATGACATTCGACTTGGGCGAGGATGTGAACGCTTTGCGCGACATGGTCCACACATGGGCGCAAGAGCGGGTGAAGCCGATGGCGGCCGATGTGGACCGCACGAATCATTTCCCCCATTTCCTGTGGCGCGAGATGGGCGATCTGGGGCTCTTGGGGATCACTGTGCCCGAGGAATTCGGCGGCGCGAATATGGGCTATCTGGCGCATACGATTGCCATCGAGGAAATCGCGCGCGCCTCTGCCTCGATTTCGCTCAGCTATGGCGCGCATTCCAACCTGTGCGTGAACCAGATCAAGCTGAACGGCACGCAGGCGCAAAAGGCCCGCTACCTGCCCAGACTGGTCAGTGGCGAACATGTGGGCGCTTTGGCCATGTCCGAAGCGGGGGCGGGGTCGGATGTCGTGGGCATGAAACTGCGGGCCGATAAGAAGAATGACCGCTACATCCTGAACGGCACGAAATACTGGATCACCAATGGCCCGGATGCCGATGTGCTGGTGGTCTACGCTAAAACCGACCCAAGCGCCGGGTCCAAGGGGATCACGGCCTTCCTGATCGAAAAAACCATGACCGGGTTTTCCGCCAGCGCGCATTTCGACAAGCTTGGAATGCGCGGGTCGAACACGGCGGAGCTGGTGTTTCAGGATGTTGAAGTGCCGTTCGAGAATGTCTTGGGCGAGGAAGGGAAGGGCGTGCGCGTCCTGATGTCGGGTCTTGATTACGAGCGCGTGGTGCTGTCGGGGATCGGCACGGGCATCATGGCGGCCTGTCTCGATGAGATCATGCCCTACCTGCGCGACCGCCACCAATTCGGCCAGCCCATCGGCAGTTTCCAACTGATGCAGGGCAAGATTGCCGACATGTACACGGCCATGAACACGGCCCGCGCCTATGTCTATGAAGTGGCCAAGGCCTGCGACCGGGGGAATGTGACGCGGGCAGATGCAGCGGCATGTGTGCTCTATGCGTCCGAGCAAGCGATGGTGCAGGCCCACCAAGCGGTGCAGGCGATGGGGGGGGCGGGGTTCATGAACGATTCGACTGTCAGCCGCCTGTTCCGCGACGCAAAACTGATGGAAATCGGCGCAGGCACATCCGAAATCCGGCGCATGCTCGTGGGGCGTGAAATGATGGCGGCGATGGGGTAGGGTTGGGGCCTGTCACGTTGAAAGGGGAACCAAACCATGCGCCCAATCCTTGCCCTGATCCTGCTGAGCCTGCCTGCAAGCGCGCAGGACCTTCGCTTTGACATTGCGCCGTCATTGCAATGCCTTGAAGCTGCGCCCGATACCAATGCTGCAAAAATGTGCATCGGTGAGGCCGCTGGCACGTGCATGGAGGTCAATCAGGCTTTCCACACCTATAGTATGAGCTTTTGCCTCGATTCCGAACTCGCCTACTGGGATGGGGTGCTCAATGACAGCTACCAGAAGCTACGCGCCGCGTTAGAGGTTTCGGACAAGTCCTTGCTCGACCATCTGCCCAAGCAGGCCGTATCCTTGCGCGACATGCAGCGGGCATGGATCGCCTATCGCGACCAGCGGTGCAGTTTCGAGGCCGCGCTGATGCAAGGGGGGACTGCCAGCAGCACTGCCTATCTAGCCTGTGCGATGCAGCTGACAGGGGAGCAGGCACTGTTTCTGCAAGGCCTGTCGGAAAGCTCTTGGTAGGTCATGCAGCTTCCCGCCGCCCCCAGTTACGATGTCTTGCGCGCAGATTTTGCTTGGGATTTGCCAGCGCGGCTGAACATGGCGCAGCAGGCGTGTTTCGATTGGGCCGCGCGCGATCCAAGCCGTGTTGCAATCATCGAAGTTGTGGACGCGCAGCGCTTTGACTTGACCTATGGCGATTTGGCCGTACGCGTTCGCGGACTGGCGGGCCATTTAACAGAGCAGGGAGTGCGAGCGGGGGACCGCGTGGGCGTGTTGCGTTCGCAAGATGGCTGGTGTGCTGCGGCGCATCTGGCGATCTGGGCATTGGGCGCGATCTCGGTGCCACTGTTCAAGTTGTTCGGGCCAGATGCTTTAAGGGTGCGGCTCGGCGACAGTGGGGCGTTGCATGTGGTCACAGATGCCGAAGGCGCGCAAATGCTCGCGCTTTTCGCGGTCGAAATGCATATTCCAGACGCATGCTCGCTGCCCGATGCTGCCCTGACCTGCGCCGACACGACCCCAGACGATCCCGCGATCCTGATTTACACCTCTGGCACCACCGGCGCGCCCAAAGGCGCTTTGCATGGCCACCGTGTGCTGACCGGGCATCTGCCCGGCGTCATTGTCAGCCATGATCTGCTGGGGCAGGCGGGCGATTGCTTGTGGACGCCTGCGGATTGGGCCTGGATCGGCGGGCTGTTCGATGTGGCCATGCCGGGGCTTGCTTTGGGCGTGCCTGTCGTCGCCGCCCGCATGGCGAAATTCACGCCCGAGGGGGCTGCGCAGATCATGACCCTTGGCGGCGTGCGCAACGTGTTCTTCCCGCCCACGGCGCTCAAGTTGCTGAAAGCGGCGGATGCACGCATCGCAAGGCTACGCTCGGTCGCCTCGGGCGGCGAGCCCTTGGGGGCCGAGATGCTCGATTGGGGCCGCAGCGCGCTAGGCGTCACGATCAACGAATTTTATGGCCAGACTGAGTGCAACATGGTGGCTAGTTCCTGCGGCGCGCTTTTCCCCGCGCGCCCCGGCTGCATAGGCCGGGCCGCCCCCGGCTTTGATGTTGCGGTGATCGACGACACGGGCCAGCCCACCGGGTCCGAGGGCGAAATTGCCGTGCGGCGCGGCGCGGCCTCCATGATGCTGCGCTACTGGAACAACCCTGCCGCCACAGAGGCCAAATTCCGCGGCGACTGGCTGCTGACCGGCGATCGCGGAGTGATGGAAGGCGACTATATCCGCTTTATCGGGCGCGACGACGATGTGATCACGTCAGCGGGCTACCGCATCGGGCCGAGTGAGATCGAGGATTGCCTGCTGCGCCACCCCGCAGTGGCGATGGCTGCCGTCGTGGGCCTGCCCGACCCCGTGCGGACCGAGGCCGTAACGGCGGTCGTCGTCCTGCGCGACGGCGCGACCGCCACCGAAGCCGACCTGCAAACCCACATCCGCATCCGCCTGTCCGCCCATCTGGTCCCGCGCGCCGTGCTGTTCCGTGACGCGCTGCCGATGACAGTGACAGGCAAGATCATGCGCAAGGACTTGAAGCGCCAACTCACAGGGGCGTCCTTATGAAACTCACCTCCGCCATCCTGCCCACATCCGACAGCTTCCGCGCGAACCAAGCCGCGCATGAAGCAGCCCTTGCCGACATCCGCGCCGCCCAAGCGGCTGCCCGCGCAGGCGGTGGCCCCAAAGCCCTGCAACGCCACACCGAACGCGGCAAGATGGCTCCGCGCGACCGTGTCGCGAACCTGCTGGACCATGGCTCGCCCTTCCTTGAAATCGGGGCAACGGCGGCGCATGACCTTTATGACAACGCCGCCCCCGGTGCGGGTGTGATCGCAGGCATTGGCCGCATCCATGGGCAGGACTGCATGGTCATCTGCAACGATGCCACGGTCAAGGGCGGCACCTATTACCCGATGACCGTCAAGAAACACCTGCGCGCGCAAGAAATCGCGCAGGAAAACCACCTGCCCTGCATTTACCTTGTCGATAGCGGCGGCGCGAACCTGCCCAATCAGGACGAGGTTTTCCCTGACCGCGACCATTTTGGCCGCATCTTCTACAATCAGGCGCGCATGTCCGCTTTGGGCATCCCCCAGATCGCGGTCGTGATGGGTTCTTGCACCGCCGGCGGCGCTTACGTCCCCGCCATGTCCGATGTCACGATCATCGTGCGCGGGCAGGGGACGATCTTCCTTGCCGGCCCCCCCTTGGTCAAGGCCGCGACGGGAGAAGTCGTCAGCGCCGAAGACCTTGGCGGCGGTGATGTGCACACGCGCCTCTCGGGCGTGGCCGATTATCTGGCCGAAGATGACGCGCACGCCCTCGCCCTCGCCCGCCGCGCCGTAAGTCACCTGAACCGCGCGAAGCCCGCGACAGTCCAGTGGCAACCCCCCGAGGACCCCGCCTATGACCCCGCGGAACTGCTCGGCGTCGTCCCCGCCGACCTGCGCACCCCCTACGACATCCGCGAGGTCATTGCCCGGCTGGTCGATGGCTCGCGCTTCGACGAGTTCAAGCCGCGCTTTGGCGAGACACTGGTGACAGGCTTTGCGCATGTCATGGGCTGCCCTGTGGGGATCGTGGCCAATAACGGCGTCTTGTTCAGTGAAGCCGCGATCAAAGGCGCGCATTTCATCGAATTGTGCAGCCAACGCCGCATCCCGCTCGTGTTCTTGCAAAACATCACCGGCTTCATGGTGGGCCGCAAGTATGAGAACGAAGGCATCGCGCGGCATGGGGCCAAGATGGTGACGGCAGTGGCCACGACGGCTGTCCCCAAGATCACGATGCTGGTGGGCGGCAGCTTTGGCGCAGGCAATTACGGCATGTCGGGCCGCGCCTATCAGCCGCGCTTCCTGTGGACATGGCCCAATTCGCGCATATCCGTGATGGGGGGGGCGCAGGCGGCGGGCGTCTTGGCCACGGTCAAGCGCGACGGCATCGAGCGGGCAGGGGGCGTTTGGTCGGCGGAAGAAGAAGCCGCCTTCAAGCGCCCCACGATCGAGATGTTCGAGCGCCAATCCCATCCCCTCTATGCCTCCGCCCGGCTCTGGGACGATGGGATCATCGACCCCCGCCAATCGCGCGCCGTTCTGGCCCTGTCGCTGTCCGCCACCCTGAACGCGCCCATCGAGGAAACCCGCTTCGGCGTGTTTCGGATGTGACGATGCTGCAAACCCGCTTCACCCGCGCGTTCAACCTCGCCCATCCCATCGCGCTTGCCCCCATGGCAGACGTTGCCGGTGGGGCATTGGCCGGCGCTGTGGCGCGGGCAGGGGGACTGGGGCTTCTCGGGGGGGGCTATGGCGACCGCGACTGGATCGCGCGGGAATGGGCGGAGGCCTGCGGCGCGCCCATCGGTGTGGGCTTCATCACGTGGTCCCTCACGCCTGCGCTGCTCGATGAAACCCTCGCCCGCGGCCCCCGCGCGATCCTGCTCTCTTTCGGCGACCCCGCCCCCTTCGCGCCCGCGATCCATGCAGCAAAAATCCCGCTTTTGTGCCAGTGCCAGACGCTCGACCATGCCCGCGCCGCCCTTGACGCAGGCGCGACAGTCCTGATCGCCCAAGGGGCCGAGGCCGGGGGCCACGGTGCCACCCGCGCCACCATGACTTTGGTCCCAGAGGTCGCCGACCATCTGGCCCAACATGCCCCCGACACGCTACTTCTGGCAGCAGGCGGCATTGCCGATGGCCGGGGCCTTGCCGCCGCTTTCATTCTGGGCGCAGATGGCGTGCTTATGGGCTCGCGCCTCTGGGCTTCCACCGAAGCCCTTGTCCCGACAGGCTTCCACGACGCCGCCACAAACGCCACGGGCGACACGACACTGCGCACCCGCGCCCCTGACGCCGCGCGCCTGCTCGACTGGCCCGACCCGTTCACGATCCATGTCTTGCGCTCTGCCTTCACGGATCGTTGGCACAAAGCCCCGGCCGCCCTGCGCTTTGACCAAGCCGCGCGCGAGGCCTTCACCCAGACGCAAGCCAAAGGCTGCGCCACCAACGGCGCCCCTGTCATGGGCGAGGCTGTGGGCCTGATCACCAGCATCGCCCCCGCAGCCCCGCTGCTCGATCAAATCACCACACAAGCCGCGACCCTTCCGACCCAAGGACCGCGCCCATGACTTTATCTTGCCTCAAATACTCCGGGGGAACTGGCCCGCAGGGCCAGTGGGGGGCAGCGCCCCCCACCTTTGCACAGGGGAACCACGCATGTTTGACACGCTCCTGATTGCCAATCGCGGTGAAATCGCGGCCCGCATCATCCGCACCGCCCGCGAGATGGGCCTGCGTACGATCGCGGTCCATTCGACCGCTGACACCAACGCGGCCCACGTGGCGCTGGCCGATCAGGCCATCGGCATTGGCCTTCCCGCGCCCCGCGACAGCTATCTGCGCGGCGACGCGATCATCGCCGCCGCGCTGGAAACAGGCGCGCAGGCCATCCATCCCGGCTATGGCTTCCTGTCTGAAAACCCTGATTTCGTGGACGCCGTCGAGGCCGCGGGCCTGATCTTCGTCGGCCCTTCTGCGAGCGCCATTCGCGCGATGGGGTTGAAGGATGCGGCCAAGACCTTGATGGTCGAAGCGGGCGTGCCTGTTGTCCCCGGCTATCAGGGCGCGAACCAGGACCCCGAGCATCTGGCGGGCGCGGCCGACGCCATCGGCTACCCGGTGCTGATCAAGGCCGTGGCGGGCGGTGGCGGCAAAGGGATGCGGCTGGTCGAGCACCCGCGCGATTTCCATTCCGCGCTCAAAAGCGCGCAATCCGAAGCCGCGAACGCCTTTGGCAATCCGGCTGTGCTGGTCGAGAAATACATCCAGCGCCCCCGCCATATCGAGATGCAGGTCTTTGGCGATGGCCGCGACGCTGTGCATCTGTATGAACGCGACTGCTCGCTCCAGCGCCGCCATCAGAAAGTGATCGAAGAAGCCCCAGCACCCGGCATGACGCCCGAGATGCGCGCGGCCATGGGCCAAGCGGCGGTGCGCGCGGCCAAGGCCATCGGCTACAAGGGCGCGGGCACGGTCGAATTCATCGTGGACGGATCGCGCGGCCTGCGGCCTGACGGGTTCTGGTTCATGGAAATGAACACGCGCCTGCAAGTCGAGCATCCTGTGACCGAGGCGATCACCGGCATCGACCTTGTCGAATGGCAATTGCGCGTGGCCGCAGGCGAGGCGCTGCCCCTGCGCCAGGAGCAAATCCCGCTGCAAGGTCACGCCTTTGAAGCCCGGCTTTATGCCGAGGATGTGCCCGCAGGCTTCCTGCCTGCGACGGGGACCCTCCAGCATTTGCGCTTCCCCGCCACGGTTCGCATCGACACAGGCGTGCGCGCAGGTGACACGATCAGCCCGTGGTATGACCCGATGATCGCCAAGGTCATCACGCATGGCCCCACCCGCGCCATTGCTTTAGCCCGCCTGCGTGCGGCCTTGGCGCAGACGCAGGTTGCCGGGACCACGACGAACCTTGCGTTCCTCTCGGCTCTTGCAGCGCATACTGGCTTTGCGGCAGGCGAGGTCGATACGGGCCTGATCGCGCGTGATCTTGATGCGCTGACTGCCACGCCGCCTGTCAGCGCGCCGGAACTCGCCGCCACTGCTGCCTGCGCCATCAACCTTGACCAGATAACTGACCCCTTGGCCGGGTTCAGCCCCACAGGGCCGCTCGCGCAGGATATCTGCTTTGGCGATGACGCCTTGCGCATCACCGTCATTGGCCCGCGGACGGCGCTGGTGGGCGATCTGACGGTCATCGCGCGCGACGGCAGCTATCACATCGCAGGCCACGCGCCGATCCACGCCGTGCGTCTGCCCCATGCGGTCCACCTGTTCGGCGCGATCCCGCGTCAGTTTGCTCTGGTTGATCCGCTGGACAGGGCAGGGGTCGATGTCGCCTCTGATATCATCCGCGCGCCGATGCCGGGGTTGGTCAAAGCCGTGATGATCGCAGCCGGGGCCAGCGTCAGCGCAGGTGCGCCGCTCGCGGTTCTGGAAGCGATGAAGATGGAACACACGCTGATCGCTGCCCGCGACGGGGTGATCGCCGAAGTGCTGGTGGGGCAGGGCGCGCAGGTCGAAGCGGGGGCCGCCCTGATCCGGCTCGAGGAGGGCGCATGATCCGCCTCTGGCATGTGCCGCAATCGCGCTCGTTCCGCGTGCTCTGGGCGCTGGAGGAGATTGGCGCGCCCTATGACCTGATCCAATGCAGCTTTTTCGACAAATCGCTGCGCACGCCCGACTATTTGGCCCGCTCGCCTGCGGGCCGCGTTCCGGCCATCGAAGTTGATGGAACCGCGATGGCGGAAAGCGGCGCGATCCTGTTGTGGTTGGCCGAAAGCTGCGCGCCGCATCTGCGCCCCGCCGAAGGCATGCCCGCGCGCGTGGCGTTCCTGCAAGGGTTGCATTTCGCCGAAACCTTGGGCGCGCATCTGGCCAATCTGACGCAACACCATATCGTGCTGCGCGAGGACTGGATGCGCTCGCCCACGATCATGCGGCTCGAAGCCAAACGTCTGGAAAATGCCCTGCGCGCGGTGGGGCCGGATTGGGTGGCGGGCGATTTCAGTGTGGCCGAGATCGCGCTTGGCTATGCGGTCTGGGTGGCGCAGAAATTTGTGGTGCTGCCTGACACCGCAGCAACATACTTGAACGCCTGCCAAGCGCGTCCGGCTTTCGCGCGCGCTTTGGCGCTCGATGGCCCGGCGCAAGTCTATAAGCGCGACTTCTATCCCGCGCCGGAGGCGTGAACATGCCAGATGTTGAAATCGTGGAAGTCGGCCCCCGCGACGGCTTGCAGAACGAGGCCCGGATTATTCCTGTGCCGGAGAAGGTCGCGCTGATTGACCTGCTGTCGCGCGCAGGCTTCCGGCGGATCGAGGTTGCGAGTTTCGTCAGCCCGAAGTGGGTTCCGCAAATGGCTGATTCCGATCAGGTTCTGGCCCAGATCACGCGCACGCGCGGCATCCGTTATGCCGCCCTGACCCCCAACCTGCGCGGCTTTGACGCCGCTCTGGCCGCGCGCGCGGACGAGGTGGCGATCTTCGGGTCAGCCAGCGAGGGATTCAGCCGTGCAAACCTCAATTGTTCGATTTCTGAAAGCCTAGAACGCTTCGCCCCTATCGCGGCAGCCGCCAAAGCGGCGGCGATCCCTATGCGCGGCTATGTGTCTTGCGTCACGGATTGTCCCTTTGACGGCCCCACGTCGCCTGCGCAAGTGGCCAAAGTGGCGGCCCAACTGCGCGACATGGGCTGTTATGAAATCAGCCTTGGCGACACGATCGGGCGCGGCACGCCGGACAGCGTGACCGCCATGCTCAATGCTGTGTTGGACCACATCCCCGCCGCCTGGCTTGCAGGTCATTTTCACGACACGAATGGCCGCGCGTTCGACAATGTGGATGCGGCCCTAACTCTCGGGTTGCGCGTCTTTGATGCGGCCGTGGGTGGCTTGGGCGGCTGCCCTTATGCGCCGGGCGCGTCTGGAAATGTTGCGACTGAAGCGCTGCAAGACCACCTGAGCGCCAAAGGCTTCCAGACGGGCCTGAACAGCACGCTGATAGAGCGGGCCGCTGCAATGGCGCGTGCCATGAAAGGAGGGAGCGATGTTTGACACCCTGACCCTGACCACGGACGCGCGGGGCGTGGCCACGCTGACCCTCAACCGCCCTGAAAAGCACAATGCACTGAACGCGCAGATGATTGCCGAGCTGACCCAAGCCGCTTCTGATCTGGGCGCGGATGACACGGTGCGCGCCGTTATCCTGACAGGCGCAGGCGCGAGTTTCTGCGCGGGTGGCGATCTGGGTTGGATGCAGGACCAGATGCGCGCTGATGGCGCTACGCGCGCCATCGAGGCGCGCAAACTAGCCGACATGCTGGGCGCGCTGAACGCGCTGCCCAAACCCTTGATCGGGCGCATCCAGGGCCCGGCTTATGGGGGCGGGGTGGGGCTGATGGCTGTGTGCGATGTGGCCATCGGGGTCAGGGGCGCGCGGTTCGGGCTGACGGAAACTCGGCTTGGTTTGATCCCCGCAACCATCGGCCCGTATGTGCTGGCGCGCATGGGCGAGGCGCGTGCGCGCCGCGTGTTCATGTCGGCGCGCCTGTTTGACACCAATGAAGCCGTGCAACTCGACCTGCTGGCCCAAGCAGTCGGTCCAGAGTTGCTGGATGCAGCCATCGACGCCGAAATCTTGCCCTATTTTGCTGTGGCCCCCGGTGCTGTCGCCCGCGCGAAAGCCTTGGCGCTGCGTCTGGGCCAAGCCCCGGATGTGGCGGCCATTGATCATTCCATCGCCGAACTTGTCGCCTGTTGGGAAGGTGCAGAAGCTCAGGCTGGGATCGCCGCCTTCTTTGCCCGGTCAAAAGCACCCTGGGTGCGATAGTCCCGAATCTACCCGACGGGAAGTTGTGCAATGCTGCGATTGCACACACGTCCGCGCGAGTGTGCCGTCTTTTCGGTTCTGTACAGCACAAAAACTGTAAACTTGGCGCGACACGTCCCGCGACAGGATGCCGCGTTCGCGCTAACGGCGCGGACGAATTTCACAACTCGTTCAATTACTTGAATGTTCGCTGTATGCGTTGGTATTCAATCGCTGCAATTTCGCGCAAACATGCCCCGCCTTTGGTTGACCGCAGACTGGGTTTTGAGTAGATATCCCTCAGCCAGACAGGGCGCCTGCGGGTGGTCTGTCACCCCCCTTTGGTGGCGCAAGCCACCCACCCAAAGGAGCTACAGGTGCAAGACCTTCTCGCGTCCTACCTGCCGATCATCATCTTTCTTGGCATTGCCATCGCGCTTGGTCTTGTGCTGCTTTTGTCAGCCATCGTCATCGCTGTGCGTAACCCCGACCCGGAAAAAGTGTCGGCCTATGAATGCGGGTTCAACGCCTTTGATGATGCGCGGATGAAATTCGATGTGCGCTTCTATCTGGTGTCGATCCTGTTCATCATCTTCGATCTTGAAATCGCATTCCTGTTCCCGTGGGCTGTGGCCTTTGGCGACATGTCGATGACTGCGTTTTGGTCGATGATGGTTTTCTTGGGTGTGCTGACAGTGGGCTTTGCCTATGAGTGGAAGAAAGGGGCGCTGGAATGGGAGTGATGACAGGTGCCAACACTGCGGGCGCGGATCGCGAAGTGGCGATCCAAGCGCTGAACCGCGAATTGCAGGACAAGGGGTTCCTGCTCACCTCCACCGAGGATATCATCAACTGGGCGCGCAACGGGTCGCTCCACTGGATGACCTTCGGTCTGGCCTGCTGCGCGGTTGAAATGATGCATGTCGCCATGCCGCGCTATGATCTGGAGCGGTTTGGCACGGCGCCGCGCGCAAGCCCGCGCCAGTCGGACCTGATGATTGTGGCAGGCACACTGACGAACAAGATGGCCCCCGCGCTTCGCAAGGTTTATGACCAGATGCCTGAGCCGCGCTATGTGATCTCGATGGGGTCCTGCGCGAATGGCGGGGGCTATTACCATTACAGCTACTCGGTCGTGCGTGGCTGTGACAGGATCGTGCCCGTGGATATTTACGTGCCCGGCTGCCCCCCAACCGCCGAGGCGCTGCTTTACGGGATCCTGCAACTGCAACGCAAAATCCGCCGCACTGGCACGCTGATCAGGTAAGGAAAGTCAATGTCCGAAGCCCTGAACGAAATCGCCACCCAACTCGAGTTGCGCATGTCCGATGTGGTTGTGCGCCACGCGATCGCTTTTGGCGAATTGACTGTCGTCACGACTCAATCCGGGTTGTTGAAGCTGGTGCGCCATCTGCAACAGGATGAGAACCTGCGGTTTTCGACGCTGGTGGATATTACCGGCGTGGACAATCCGGGCCGCAAGCGGCGCTTCGATCTGGTTTATCACTTCCTGTCGATGTATCGGAACCATCGCATCCGGCTGAAGGTCGAAGTGGGCGAGCAGGACATTGTGCCCTCGATCACCGGCATTTTCCCGGCTGCGAACTGGTTTGAGCGCGAAGTCTTTGACCTGTTCGGCATCCTGTTCTCGGGGCACCCGGACCTGCGCCGCATCCTGACGGATTACGGCTTTCGCGGCCACCCGCTGCGCAAAGATTTCCCGACCACAGGCTATACTGAAGTGCGTTATGACGAAACGCTCAAGCGCGTCGTCTATGAGCCTGTACAACTGGTACAGGAATACCGCCAATTCGACTTCATGTCGCCTTGGGAAGGCGCGCAATATGTGCTGCCGGGCGACGACAAAGGGGCTTCGAAGTGAAAGAGGGCCTCGCCATTGGCATGACGGCCACGCACCGCTTCCGGGTCGAAGATCGGCACACTGTGCGCGCGCTTTTTGCTCAGGAAGGGGCGTTTCCGACCATGCCGGGCGTTTTCGCCACAGCTTACATGACAGGGCTGATGGAATGGGCCTGTGTGGAACTGGTGAAGCCCTTCTATGACGCGCACGAAGACAGCTTGGGCATTCATGTCGATTTCAGCCATGTCGCGCCCACTTTGCCCGGTCAGGTCGTGACGGTTACGGCCAAACTGACGGCGATTGACGGGCGCAAGCTGTCCTTCCACGTTCGCGCCCATGACGGGGTGGACCTGATCGGCGAAGGCCGCCACCAGCGCGCGATCATCGACACGCATAAATTCGCAGACAGGCTTGCCGCCAAGCGCGCGGCCACCTTGCAGGAGGTCTGAGATGGAGGGTGATATCCGCAACTATACGGACAAGGCCCGCGACGCCAAAACTGCGGAACAGCAGATCCGCAACTTCAACATCAATTTCGGCCCGCAACACCCTGCTGCGCATGGCGTTTTGCGGCTGGTGCTGGAATTGGACGGCGAGATTGTGGAACGCTGCGATCCGCATATTGGCCTGCTGCACCGTGGCACTGAAAAGCTGATGGAAAGCCGGACCTATCTGCAAAACCTGCCCTATTTCGACCGGCTCGACTATGTGGCGCCGATGAATCAGGAACATGCCTGGTGCTTGGCGATTGAAAAGCTGACGGGTGTCACGGTGCCGCGCCGGGCGTCGCTGATCCGGGTGCTCTATTCGGAAATCGGTCGCGTGCTGAACCATCTTCTGAACGTCACCACGCAAGCGATGGATGTGGGCGCGCTGACCCCGCCGCTTTGGGGATTTGAAGAGCGTGAAAAGCTGATGGTGTTCTACGAGCGCGCGTGCGGCGCACGGCTGCACGCGGCCTATTTCCGCCCCGGTGGCGTGCACCAAGACCTGCCGCCCGCGCTGCTCGACGATATCGAGACTTGGGCGCAGGAATTCCCCAAGATGCTCGATGACATCGACGGGCTTTTGACCGAAAACCGCATCTTCAAGCAGCGCAATGTCGATATCGGCGTGGTGAGCGAGCAAGATATCCTCGACTGGGGGTATTCGGGCGTGATGGTGCGCGGCTCGGGCCTGGCCTGGGATTTGCGCCGCGCGCAACCCTATGAATGCTATGACGAATTCGAGTTCCAAATCCCCGTGGGCAAGAATGGCGATTGTTATGACCGCTATCTGTGCCGGATGGAGGAGATGCGCCAATCGACCTCGATCATCTTGCAGGCGATCCAGAAACTGCGCGCGCCCGAGGGCCAAGGCGACATTCTGGCCCGTGGCAAGCTGACGCCGCCCAAACGGGCCGAGATGAAGACCAGCATGGAAGCGCTGATCCATCATTTCAAGCTCTACACCGAAGGCTTCCATGTCCCGGCGGGCGAGGTTTATGCCGCGGTTGAGGCCCCCAAGGGCGAATTCGGTGTCTATCTGGTCGCAGACGGCACCAACCGCCCCTACCGCGCGAAGCTGCGCGCGCCGGGCTTTCTGCACTTGCAGAGCATGGATTACCTCGCCAAAGGGCACCAACTGGCCGACGTGGCCGCCATCATCGGCACAATGGATGTCGTGTTCGGAGAGATTGACCGCTAATGCTGCGCCGCCTGCACCCTGACCAGCCCAAAAGCTTCGCCTTCACCCCTGCCAATCAGGCTTGGGCCGAAGCGCAGATCACCAAATACCCCGAAGGCCGTCAGGCTTCGGCGATCATCCCGCTTTTGTGGCGCGCGCAAGAGCAGGAAGGGTGGCTGACCCGCCCGGCTATTGAACATGTCGCGAATATGCTCGGCATGGCCTATATCCGGGCGCTGGAAGTGGCGACATTCTACTTCATGTTCCAGCTTCAACCCGTTGGTAGCGTTGCGCATTTCCAGATTTGCGGCACCACGACCTGCATGATCTGCGGGGCCGAGGACCTGATCCGCGTCTGCAAGGAAAAAATCGCGTCCAAGGCGCATGCCTTGTCCGCTGACGGTAAGTTTTCGTGGGAAGAAGTCGAGTGCTTGGGCGCTTGCGCCAATGCGCCGATGGCCCAGATCGGCAAGGATTATTACGAGGATCTGACAGCGGACAGCTTCGCCAAGCTGATCGACGAACTCGCGGCAGGGCGTGTGCCGACACCGGGGCCGCAGAACGGGCGGTTTGCGTCCGAACCTCTTGGCGGGGCCACGACGCTGAAGGGCTGGACGGGCGAGGCGCAGAATGGCTCGGTCGCGCTGGCGACCCGGATCGGGGACACGGTCAAGCGCATCGACGGGACTGAAGTGCCGCTGATCACGCCGTGGCAGGGGGTCAAGGTGCAGCTCGTGGCGGAAACCCCCGGTGTGAAGCCTGAACTTTTGACCCAAGCCAAGGGTGCCGCCGATGATCTGAAGAAAATCAAGGGCGTGGGGCCGAAACTTGAAGCGATGCTGAACCGCATGGGCGTGTTCCATTTCTGGCAGGTCGCAAGCTGGGGCGCGGCAGAAGTCGCGTGGGTGGACGACAACCTCGAAGGGTTCAAGGGCCGCGTCAGCCGCGACGACTGGGTGGCGCAAGCGAAAATTTTGGCCGAAGGGGGCGAGACCGAATTCTCGTCCCGCGTGTGACGGGTGGGCCATGCATGACACGCCCCAACCCCAAGGATTTGGCCCTGTCACACCAGGCGCGGCAAGTCGCGCTGGTGCTGTGCGTGACCATCGTGGCTTGGGTCGTGTTGCAGATGATCGGGCGGGAATATGGCTGGCAGGCGCGCTTTGCGTTCCTGATCGACTTCGCAGCACTCGCGGCCTTCGTCTGGGCTATGATCGTCACATTTCGCATCTGGCGGCAGGGCAAGGGCCCGCGCGGATGAGCAGGAAAGGATAAGGGATGCTTTCGGATCAGGACCGCATCTTTACCAATATCTACGGGATGCACGACCGCTCGCTGAAAGGCGCGCTGGCACGCGGGCATTGGGACGGCACCAAGGCGATTCTGGAGAAGGGCCGCGACTGGATAGTGTCGGAAATGAAGCTTTCGGGCCTTCGTGGGCGCGGGGGGGCGGGGTTTCCCACGGGCCTCAAGTGGTCCTTCATGCCCAAGGAAAGCGACGGCCGTCCGGCCTATCTGGTGGTGAACGCGGACGAATCCGAGCCCGGCACCTGCAAGGACCGCGAAATCATGCGCCACGACCCGCATACACTGGTCGAAGGCTGCCTGATCGCAAGCTTCGCGATGAATGCCCATGCCTGCTACATCTACATTCGCGGCGAATATATCCGCGAGAAAGAAGCGCTGCAGAACGCCATTGACGAAGCCTATGAAGCGGGCCTGATCGGCAAGGATGCCTGCGGCTCGGGCTGGGATTTCGACCTTTACCTGCACCATGGCGCGGGGGCCTATATCTGCGGCGAAGAAACGGCGCTGCTGGAAAGCCTTGAAGGGAAAAAGGGCATGCCGCGCATGAAGCCGCCATTTCCGGCGGGCGCGGGGCTTTATGGCTGCCCGACGACCGTGAACAATGTGGAATCCATCGCTGTCGTGCCCACCATCCTGCGCCGCGGCGGAAGTTGGTTTGCAAGCTTTGGCCGTCCGAACAATGCGGGCACCAAGCTTTTCGCCATCTCTGGCCATGTCAACCACCCCTGCGTGGTCGAAGAAGCCATGTCGATCCCGTTTGCAGAACTGATCGAAAAGCATTGCGGCGGCATTCGCGGCGGCTGGGACAATCTTCTGGCCGTGATCCCCGGCGGATCCTCGGTCCCGTGCGTGCGCGGCGAAAAGATGCGCGATGCGATCATGGATTTCGACTATCTGCAAAAAGACCTGCGTTCGGGTCTGGGCACGGCGGCGGTGATCGTGATGGACAAGCAGACCGATATCGTCAAAGCGATCTGGCGGCTGTCCAAATTCTACAAGCACGAAAGCTGCGGCCAGTGCACGCCTTGCCGCGAAGGCACGGGCTGGATGATGCGCGTCATGGACCGCCTTGTGCGCGGCGAAGCGGAAATCGAGGAAATCGACATGCTCTGGGATGTCTCGAAGCAAGTCGAAGGGCACACGATCTGCGCGTTGGGCGATGCCTCGGCCTGGCCGATCCAAGGCTTGATCCGCAATTTCCGTGATGAAATCGAGGACCGGATCAAGGCCCGCAAGGCCGGTCGCGCCTCCAAGATCGCGGCGGAATGACATGACCGAAGCCCGCCACCTCGCGCAACTCAATATCGGACGGCTGCTCGCGCCGACCGATGACCCGCGCGTGGGCGAATTCATGGCGGCGCTCGATCTGGTCAACGGGATCGGCAAACGCAGTCCTGGCTTCGTCTGGATGATGGAAGGCTCGGGCGAGCCGGGGCGCGGCAATACAGAAACCTGCATCGCAGGCGATCCACAATTCGTGTCGAACCTGACCGTCTGGACGGATGTCGCCGCGCTGGAGGCGTTTGTCTGGAACACCGTGCACCGCCAATTCTATGCCCGCCGCGCCGAATGGTTTGAAGTCCTTGGCGCGCAGCATTTCGTGATGTGGTGGGTGCCTGCGGGGCATATCCCGACGCTTGACGAGGGGCTTGCGCGGTTGGAGCACTTGAAAACACATGGGGCCAGTGAGGACGCGTTTGGGTGGGACTGGCTGAAAGAGGCACAACTTTGGAAACAACGGTCCTGTGCCGTTGCGGCGGAGTAGGGGATGTCCTTGGGTAAGGTCGTCGAATCCATGCGCGCAGGGTTGCACCGTATGCATTCCGATGCAGTCTATCCGGTTGCCGTGGACCTGAAGAACGCGTGGGTGCGCGAGCGACCGAGCGCGGCGCTCAGCCCGCTCGAACAAGTGTTCTGGGACAATCAGGGCCGCGCGATTGATAAATGGCTCCATTACCTTTCGATCTACGAACGCCACTTCGCCCCTTATCGCAACAGCCCCGTCAAGGTGCTGGAAATCGGCGTGCAGAATGGTGGCTCAGCGCAGCTTTGGCGCGAATGGTTCGGGCCGGAAGCTGTGATTTTCGGCATTGATATCAACCCCGATTGCGCCCGCGCGAATGGAGAGGTGGCGCAAATCCGCATCGGCTCGCAGGCCGATCCTGACTTCCTGCGCAAGGTGGTCGCGGAAATGGGGGGCTTGGACATCGTGATCGACGATGGCAGCCATGTGATGGAGCATCTGCACGCAAGTTTCCGCACGCTGTTTCCCGTGCTCGCCGAAGGCGGCGTCTATCTGGTCGAAGATTTGAACACGGCCTATTGGCCAAAATTCGGCGGCGGCTATGGGCGCAAAAGCAGCTTTCTGGAAACCGCCAAGACGTTGATTGACGACATGCATTGCTGGTATCACAAATTCGGCCAGCAGGAAAAAGCCAGCGCCAATGCCTTGGGCGGGTTGCATTTCTACGATTCTGTGCTGGTGATCGACAAGGCCCCGATGGCGCCTCCGCGCCGCGCGATCACGGGCAAGGAACATGTGACGAATGTCATCGAAAAGCTGGAGCGCAAGAAATGACGCGCGGGGTTTTCAAATCGTTGGCGCTTGTTGTGGGTGTATCCTTGGCCTCAAGCGCCGTTGGGGCGACCCCGCAGGCCGAAGTCAACGCGGCCCTGCGCGCGCACGCACCTGTCTATAACGGGTTGTTCACGGCGGGGCTGATCAAGCACATCGTGGACACGTGCCCCGATTTGCAGGGCCCGTCGCGTTTCGCGCGGACGCGGTTTTTTCTGGGCCTTTACAATCAGGCCCGCGCGTTGGGCTATTCCCGCGCGCAGATCGAGGCTTTTGTCGATGACAAGGGCGAACAGGAACGGCTGCGCGGGGTGGTGTTCAATCACCTGCGCGGGCAAGGGGTCAGTCCGACAGATGCAAGTGCTGTGTGCGGGTTCGCACGCGCGCAAATGCAGGCGGGCACCGATCTGGGCCGCCAGTTGCGGGAAAGGTAGAGCATGTCAAACTTGCGCAAGATCATCATTGACGGCCACGAAGTCGAAGTGCCGCCCGCGATGACGCTCATTCAGGCCTGCGAAGTCGCGGGCATCGAAGTGCCGCGCTTTTGCTATCACGAGCGGCTGTCCATCGCGGGCAATTGCCGGATGTGTCTGGTGGAAGTCGTAGGCGGTCCGCCCAAGCCCGCGGCATCCTGCGCGATGCAGGTCAAGGATTTGCGCGGTGGTCCGAATGGGGAGCTGCCTGTGGTCAAGACCAATTCGCCGATGGTCAAGAAGGCCCGCGAAGGGGTGATGGAGTTTTTGCTCATCAACCACCCCCTTGATTGCCCGATCTGCGATCAGGGCGGCGAGTGCGACCTGCAAGATCAGGCGATGGCTTACGGCGTCGATTTCTCGCGCTACCGCGAACCCAAGCGCGCGGCGGAAGACCTGAAACTTGGCCCCCTTGTCGAAACCCATATGACGCGCTGCATTTCCTGCACGCGCTGTGTGCGCTTCACGACCGAAGTTGCGGGTGTGACGGTGATGGGCCAGACCGGGCGCGGCGAGGATTCCGAGATCACCACGTATCTGGGCGCGCTGATCGAGTCGGAAATGGTGGGTAATATCGTGGACCTGTGCCCCGTGGGCGCGCTGGTTTCCGCCCCCTACAGCTTCACGGCGCGGCCTTGGGAATTGACCAAGACCGAGTCGATTGACGTGATGGATGCGCTTGGCTCGAACATCCGCATCGACACCAAAGGGCGCGAAGTCATGCGCATCCTGCCGCGCAACCATGACGGCGTGAATGAAGAATGGCTGTCGGACAAGTCGCGCTATGTCTGGGACGGGCTGAAGCGGCAGCGTCTGGACACGCCCTATATCCGTGTGGATGGCAAACTGCGCAAGGCGACTTGGACTGACGCGCTGGCTATGGCCGCGTCGAAGATCAGGGGGGCCAAGAAGCTTGCCGGGCTGGTGGGTGACCTCGCCTCGGTCGAAGCCGCCTATGCACTGAAACTGTTGATCGAAGGGCAGGGTGGCTCGGTCGAATGCCGCACTGACAATGCGCGCCTGCCGATTGGCAACCGCTCGGGCTATGTGGGCACGGCGCAAGTGGCCGATATTGATCACGCGCAGAAAATCCTGCTCATCGGCACCAACCCGCGGCTGGAAGCGCCCGTGCTGAATGCCCGCATCCGCAAGGCTTGGCTGCGCGGGGCGGATGTGGTGCTGGTGGGGCAGGCGGCTGATCTGACCTATGAATACGAACATATGGGCACGGACCGCGCGGCGCTGGCCCATGTCGCACGTCTGGATATGTCGAGCTTGCACGACAAGTCCGGCGTCGTGATCGTGGGCCAAGGCGCGCTGAATGAGGCGGACGGCGCGGCGGTGCTGGCCATGGTTCAGGCAATTGTCGAGAAGTCGCGCGCGAAGCTTCTGGTCCTGCACACAGCCGCTTCCCGCGTGGGTGCGATGGATGTGGGTGCCGTCACCGAAGGCGGGCTGCTTGCCGCGACCGAAGGCGCGGATGTGATCTACAACCTTTGTGCGGATGAAATCGAGATCGGCGCAGGGCCGTTCGTGATCTATCAGGGCAGCCACGGCGACCGTGGCGCGATGCGCGCGGATGTGATCCTGCCGGGGGCCGCTTACCCGGAAGAAAACGGCATCTTCGTCAATACCGAAGGCCGCCCCCAATTGGCGTTGCGCGCGGGCTTCGCGCCGGGACAGGCCAAGGAAAACTGGGCGATCCTGCGGGCCTTGTCGGCGGAGTTGGGGGCCACGCTGCCCTTCGACACGCTCGCGGCACTGCGCGCGCAGTTGTGCGTCGCGCACCCGCATCTGGAAGCGATTGACGAGGTGCCGGAAAACGACTGGCAGGCGCTGCCGCTCGGCCCGCTCGGGCAAGCCGATTTCCGCAATGCGATCAGCGATTTCTACCTGACCAACCCGATTGCGCGGGCGTCGAGCCTGATGGCGGAGCTTTCCGCCGCGGCCAAGTCCCGCGCAACTCAAACAAAGCTGGCTGCGGAGTAAATGCGTGCGTCTGCCCCTTGTCCTGACCTGTCTCGCGGCTCTTGCGGCCTGCGCCCCGGCGCAGGACCCGGTCGCGCAGGCAGCACTTGGGGCACCACGGGGTGCGCAGTATCTGGGCATCGACACGCGACTTCTGGATGGGCCGCTGGTCAGTTTCGTCGTGCATATGCGCGGCGCGCGCGGGCGCACGGATGCCGTGACCTATGCGCGCTGTGCGGCGGCGCAATATACGCTCATTCGGGGCTACACCTTCGCGCGGCATGTCCGCACGACGGTCACACAACAAGGCGACATCTGGGTGGCGGACGGGGTCTATACGATCTCGCCCGATCTGCCGCTCGGGGCGCGGAACATTGACGCTGAAGTGATTGTGGAAGATTGCCGGGAACAAGGCATTCCAACAGTCTAGGGAACAGAGGGACACATGGACGAGTTTTTGCAAACGGGCATGGGCATCACGGTTCTGATCGTGGCGCAGTCGCTGCTGATTGTGGCCTTCGTGATGATCAGCCTTATCTTTCTGGTCTATGCCGACCGGAAAGTGTGGGCGGCTGTCCAGATGCGGCGTGGCCCGAACGTGGTGGGGCCGTGGGGGCTGTTGCAGACTTTTGCGGATGCCATCAAGTTCGTGGTGAAGGAAGTCGTGATCCCCGCCGGTGTGGATCGCCCGGTTTACTTCCTTGCGCCGCTTCTGTCCTTCATCCTAGCGATGCTCGCGTGGGCGGTGATCCCGTTCAATGACGGCTGGGTGCTGGCCGACATCAACGTGGCGATCTTGTTCGTGATGGCGATTGCGTCTTTGGAAGTCTATGGCGTCATCATGGGCGGCTGGGCGTCGAACTCGAAATACGCCTTTCTGGGTTCGCTGCGGTCCGCCGCGCAGATGATTTCCTATGAAGTCTCGCTCGGGCTGATCATCATCGGCGTCATCATCTCGACAGGCTCGATGAATTTCGGCGCCATCGTCGCGGCGCAAGACACTGGCTATGGCGCGTTGGGCTGGTATTGGCTGCCGCATCTGCCGATGGTGGTCTTGTTCTTCGTCAGCGCGCTCGCCGAAACCAACCGCCCACCCTTTGACCTGCCAGAGGCCGAGTCCGAACTGGTCGCGGGCTTCATGGTGGAATATGGCTCCACCCCCTATCTGCTGTTCATGGCAGGCGAATATATCGCGATTTTCCTGATGTGCGCGCTGATTTCGCTGCTGTTCTTCGGCGGCTGGTTGTCGCCCATCCCCGGATTGGCCGACGGGTTCCACTGGATGTTCCTGAAGATGGCGTTCTTCTTCTTCATGTTCGCCATGGTGAAGGCCATCGTCCCGCGCTACCGCTACGACCAACTGATGCGGATTGGTTGGAAAGTATTCTTGCCCTTCAGCCTGTTCTGGGTGGTGCTGGTGGCGTTCTTGGCAAAATTCGAAGTTCTGGGCGGTTTCTGGGCCCGTTGGGCAGTGGGGGCATAAGATATGAGTTTTGATTGGGGACGTGCGATCAAATACGCGCTGCTCGCGGATTTCGTGAAGGGCTTTGCCTTGGGGATGAAATACTTCGTGGCCCCCAAGCCCACGCTGAACTATCCGCATGAAAAGGGGCCACTCTCGCCGCGCTTCCGGGGCGAACACGCGCTGCGCCGCTATCCCAACGGCGAAGAGCGCTGCATTGCCTGCAAGCTGTGCGAGGCGATTTGCCCCGCGCAGGCCATCACGATTGACGCAGAACCGCGCGAGGACGGGTCACGCCGGACGACGCGCTATGACATCGACATGACAAAATGCATCTATTGTGGCTTCTGTCAGGAAGCCTGCCCCGTGGATGCGATTGTCGAGGGGCCAAATTTTGAATTCGCGACAGAAACGCGCGAAGAACTGTTCTACGACAAGACCAAGCTTCTGGACAATGGCGCGCGCTGGGAAGCCCAGATTGCTCGCAATCTGGAAATCGACGCGCCGTATCGTTGACGCGCGCCACTAAAAAGGAACCCAAGGGACATGGGCATCGCCGATATCACCTTCTACGCCTTCGCCATCACGCTACTCAGCGCGGGCTTTCTGGTCACTGTATCGCGCAACCCCGTGCATTCGGTGTTGTGGCTGATCCTGACTTTCCTTTCGGCAGCAGGGCTGTTCGTGCTCTTGGGCGCGGAATTCATGGCGATGCTCTTGATCATCGTCTATGTGGGCGCGGTCGCAGTGCTGTTCCTGTTCGTGGTGATGATGCTCGACATCGACTTTGCCGCGCTCAAGGGGGAAATGGCGCGGTATTTCCCATTGGCAAGTCTGGTGGGCTTAGTCCTGCTGATGCAGATGGCGTTGCTTTACGGGTCATGGGCTGAAAGCTCGGCTGCGGCAGAATTGCGCCGCAACCCGACCCCGGATCTGGCCGAGATGCACAATACCAAAGCCATCGGCATGATCCTTTATGACGAATATTTCCTGCTGTTTCAGGTCTCTGGCCTGATCCTGCTGGTGGCAATGGTCGGGGCAATCGTGTTGACGCTGCGCCACCGCAAGGATGTGAAGCGCCAGAACGTCGTAGCGCAGATGCACCGCGACCCGGCCAAGGCGATGGCGCTGAAGGATGTGAAATCGGGGCAGGGCTTGGGCTGACGCCCGCCTCACACCCCCAACAAGGGCCAAAGGCCTGAATCAAGGATCGAGGGAACCGCAATGGTTGGACTGGAACATTACCTGACAGTGGCCGCGGCCCTGTTCGTGATCGGGATTTTCGGGATATTCCTGAACCGCAAGAATATCATCGTCATCCTGATGTCGATTGAACTGATCCTGCTGTCGGTGAATATCAACCTGGTCGCGTTTTCGAGCTTCCTCGGCGATCTGGTCGGACAGGTCTTTACGATGTTCGTGCTGACGGTCGCTGCGGCAGAGGCCGCGATTGGTCTTGCGATCCTTGTCTGCTTCTTCCGCAACCGTGGCACGATCGACGTCGAAGACGTCAACGCGATGAAAGGCTGATCCCATGGCAACGATTGTCCTATTGGCCCCCCTTCTGGGCGCGATCATTGCAGGGTTGTTCTGGCGCGCGATTGGCGAAAAGCCCGCGCAGGTCGTGGCAACGGCGCTTCTATTCGTCTCGGCCATCCTGTCTTGGGTGATTTTCCTGACCCATGATGGGGGCGTCCAGCAAATCACGCTGATGCGCTGGATTGATAGCGGCACGCTGTCGGGCGACTGGGCGATCCGGCTGGACCGCTTGACCGCTGTCATGCTGATTGTCATCACCACAGTGTCGGCGCTCGTGCACCTGTATAGCTTTGGCTATATGGCGCATGACGACCATTTCCACCATGACGAGAGCTACCGCCCGCGCTTCTTCGCCTATCTGTCGCTGTTCACCTTCGCCATGCTGATGCTGGTGACGGCGGACAACATGGTGCAACTGTTCTTCGGGTGGGAAGGCGTGGGGCTCGCATCCTACTTGCTGATCGGCTTCTATTTCCGCAAGCAAAGCGCGGGGGCGGCGGCGATGAAGGCCTTCATCGTCAACCGTGTGGGCGATATGGGCCTGAGCCTTGCGCTGATGGTCACGTTCTATCTGGTCGACTCGATCCGCTATGACGACATTTTTGCAGCCGTTCCGATGCTTGCCGAAACGACTGTCAGCTTCCTGTGGACCGACTGGAACGCGGCGAACCTGATCGCGTTCCTGCTGTTCGTGGGCGCGATGGGCAAATCGGCGCAATTGTTCCTGCACACCTGGCTGCCCGACGCGATGGAGGGACCGACGCCCGTTTCCGCCCTGATCCACGCCGCAACCATGGTCACGGCAGGCGTGTTCCTGATGGCGCGCATGTCGCCGCTGCTGGAATATACGCCGCAGGTGATGCAATTCGTGATCCTGATCGGCGCGATGACCGCACTTTTTGCGGCAACCGTGGGCCTCGTTCAGAACGACATCAAGCGCGTGATCGCCTATTCGACTTGTTCGCAGCTTGGCTTCATGTTCGTGGCGGCAGGCGTGGGCGTCTATTCGGTCGCGATGTTCCACTTGCTGACGCATGCCTTCTTCAAGGCGATGCTGTTCCTTGGGGCTGGATCGGTCATCCACGGGATGCACCACGAACAGGACATGCGCAATTATGGCGGGCTGCGTCACAAGCTGCCCTATACCTATTACGCGATGCTGGTGGGCACTCTGGCCATCACGGGCGTGGGTGTGCCGCTGACCACGATCGGGATGGCAGGTTTCATTTCCAAGGACGCGATCATTGAATCGGTGTTCGCATCGGGCACGCTCTATGCCTTCTGGATCTTGGTCGCCGCCGCGGCGATGACCAGCTTCTATAGCTGGCGGCTGATGTTCATGACCTTCTTCGGAAGCCCGCGCGGCGATCACCATACGCATGAGCACGCGCATGAAAGCCCAATGTCCATGTTGATCCCGCTCGCGGTTCTGTCGCTGGGTGCAGTGCTGGCGGGCATGGTGTTCTACACGCCCTTCTTCGGGTCCACGGAAGCGGTGCGCGAATGGTTCGGCCCGGCCCTGTACCTGGCCCCCGAGAATGACCTGATCCACGACGCGCATTATGTCGCGAAATGGGTCAAGGTCGCGCCCTTCGTCGCGATGCTCTTGGGCCTTGGCTTGGCGTGGCTGTTCTACATCCGCGACACGTCGCTGCCCAGGCGGCTGGCCGAGACCTTCCCCGGTGCCTATCAGTTCCTGCAGAACAAATGGTATTTCGACGAGATCTTCGATTTCCTGTTCGTGCGCCCCACCAAGGCGCTGGGCGTGATCCTTTGGAAAAAGGGCGACGGGGCCGTGATTGACGGCGGCATCAATGGGCTGGCCATGGGGATCATCCCGATGCTCACGCGGCTCGCGGGGCGCGCGCAGTCGGGCTATGTCTATCACTACGCCTTCGCGATGGTTCTGGGTATTCTGGCCATCGTGACCTTTGTTACTCTGACCGGAGGGGCGAAGTGATGCTGAACCTGCTCTCTATCATCACCTTCACCCCTGCGATTGCTGCGGCCATTCTGGCGATTTTCTTGCGGGGCGAGGATGAAGCCGCGCAGAATAACGCCAAATGGGTAGCGCTGATCGCGACCTTGGCGACCTTTGCCGCGTCCCTGATCCTGCTTGCCGGGTTTAACCCCAATGACACGGGCTTCCAGTTTGTCGAGGAACATGAATGGATCATGGGCCTGCAATACAAGCTGGGCGTGGACGGGATTTCGATCCTGTTCATCCTGCTCACGACAGCGCTGATGCCGATCACGATTGGTGCCTGCTGGAACGTGACGCACCGGGTCAAGGAATACATGATCGCGTTCCTGCTTCTGGAAACGCTGATGATCGGGGTTTTCGCGGCGCTTGATCTGGTCCTGTTCTACCTGTTCTTCGAGGCTGGCCTGATCCCGATGTTCCTGATCATCGGGATTTGGGGCGGCAAGGACCGGATTTACGCAAGCTTCAAGTTCTTCCTGTATACCTTCCTTGGCTCGGTGCTGATGCTGGTCGCAATGATTGCGATGTATGTGGATGCGGGCACGACGGATATTCCGACGCTGCTTACACACGACTTCAGCGCAGGCACATTGACGGTTTCGGGCTGGCAGATCATGGGCGGGATGCAGTCGCTTTTGTGGCTTGCCTTCTTCGCGTCCTTCGCTGTCAAGATGCCGATGTGGCCTGTTCATACTTGGCTGCCCGATGCCCACGTGCAGGCGCCCACAGCGGGTTCGGTCATTCTGGCCGCAGTGCTGTTGAAGATGGGCGGCTATGGGTTCCTGCGCTTCTCGTTGCCAATGTTCCCTGTTGCCAGTGACATCTTCGCGCCCTTGGTGCTGTGGATGTCGGCGATTGCCATCGTCTATACCTCGCTTGTCGCGCTGATGCAGACGGATATGAAGAAGCTGATCGCCTATTCGTCCGTCGCGCATATGGGCTTTGTGACAATGGGCATTTTTGCAGCCAATCGCCAAGGCATTGACGGCGCGATTTTCCAGATGATCAGCCACGGCTTCATCTCGGGCGCGTTGTTCTTGGCGGTGGGCGTCATCTATGACCGGATGCACACGCGGGAAATCGCGGCCTATGGCGGTCTGATCAACCGGATGCCGGTCTATGCGGCGGTGTTCTTGTTGTTCACAATGGCCAATGTGGGCTTGCCGGGCACGTCGGGCTTTGTGGGCGAATTCCTGACCTTCATGGCGGTGTTTCAGGTCAACACCTGGGTTGCTTTCGTCGCCGCAACCGGCGTGATCCTGTCTGCGGCCTACGCGCTCTGGCTGTTCCGCCGGGTGGTCATGGGCGACATGATCAAAGATGCGCTGAAATCCATCAAAGACATGGACCGGCGCGAAAAGACGCTGATCGCCCCATTGGCGGTGATGACCCTGCTCTTGGGCGTCTATCCCGCGCTGGTGACAGATATCATCGGCCCATCGGTCGCCGCCATGGTCGAAAACCACGCCTCTGCGCTGGAGGCCTACGCCGCCGCCAGCCAACTGGCCCAGAACTAAGGAAAGCACGACATGACAAGTGCTGATCTGACAATCGCCCTGCCCGAAATCGTGCTCGCGCTTTATGCGATGGCGGCACTCATGGTGGGCGTTTATGGCGGCAAGGACAAGTTGGCCGAGCCGATCTTGTGGGCGACAGCCGCGCTGATGGTGCTGCTCGCGCTGTTTGTAGGCTCCAAGGGGATCGAGGCGCAAGCGGCCTTCAACGGCATGTATCTGTCCGACTCGTTCGCGCATTTTGCCAAGATGCTGATCCTTGTTTCGGCCGCTGTGGTGCTGGTCATGGGGCAGGCATCCATGGCCGCCCAAGGGTTGCTGAAGTTTGAATACCCGATCCTGATCGCGCTCTCGGTCGTGGGGATGATGCTGATGGTGTCGTCGGGCGATCTGATCCTGCTTTATATGGGGCTGGAGCTGCAATCGCTGGCGCTTTACGTCGTGGCCACGATGAACCGCGACAGCCTGCGCTCGACCGAGGCAGGGCTGAAATACTTCATCCTTGGCGCGCTCGCCTCTGGCCTGCTGCTTTACGGTGCCTCGCTCACCTATGGCTATGCGGGCACGACGCTGTTTGCAGGCATCATCACGACGATTTCCGAAGATGGCATGTCAATTGGCCTGCTAATGGGCCTTGCGTTCATGCTGGCAGGCCTTGCGTTCAAGATTTCGGCCGTGCCGTTCCATATGTGGACGCCGGATGTGTATGAGGGTGCGCCGACCCCTGTGACCGCGTTCTTCGCCACAGCGCCCAAAGTCGCTGCCATGGCGCTGATCGCGCGGCTGGTGCATGACGGCTTTGGCTCGGCCCCCGGCGACTGGGGCCAGATCATCGCGCTTCTGGCCGTGGCATCCATGTTCGTGGGGGCGATTGCCGCCATCGGACAGCGCGACATCAAGCGCCTGATGGCCTATTCGTCGATCAGCCATATGGGCTTTGCCATGGTGGGCCTGGCCGCAGGCAGCGCCGAGGGCGTGCAGGCCATGCTGATCTATATGGCCATCTATGTGACCATGAGCATCGGCGTCTTTGCCTTCATCCTGACCATGGCGCGCGATGGGCGGGCGGTGACGGATATCGACAGCTTGCGCCAACTTTCAAAGGCGGAACCCTTGAAGGCGATGGCGCTGCTGGTTCTGATGTTCAGCTTGGCCGGGGTGCCGCCGCTTCTGGGCTTCTTCGGCAAGTTCGCGGTGCTGATGGCGGCGGTCAATGCTGGTATGACCTGGCTTGCACTTGCGGGGGTGCTCGCGTCGGTAATTGGCGCTTTCTATTATCTGCGCATCGTCTATTTTATGTATTTCGGGGCCGAGAACGAACCCTTGGACCGCGTGTCTGCCCCCGTTCAGGCGGCTTTGCTGGTGGGCTGCGCGGCCCTGATGGTGCTCGGCATCATCAACCTGTTCGGCATCGAAGGCATGGCAGCTTTGGCCGCAGACGCCCTTGTCAAGTAACTGGCCGATTGCTGTTGCGCGCGTGGTGCTGGCCGAGGTGGACAGCACCAACGCCCATGCCCTGCGCGAGGCCCCGCATGTCGCGGGGCCTGTCTGGTATTTGGGCCTGCGCCAGACCGCCGGGCGGGGCAGGCGCGGGCGGGCTTGGGCGGACCCGGCGGGGAATTTCGCGGGCACCTATCTGTGCAGGCCCGATGGCCCGCCCGAACAGGCCGCGCAACGCTCGTTCGTGGCCTCGCTCGCGCTTCATGACGCGCTGCTCGGGCTGACGGGCAGCCCGCAGGCTTTGGCGCTGAAATGGCCCAATGACGTGCTGCTCAATGGTGGCAAGGTCGCGGGCATCCTGCTGGAAAGTGCAGGCGCAGGCGTGACACATCTGGCGGTGGGGATCGGCGTGAACCTGCTGAACGCGCCCCACGGCATTGACAGCCCGCACCCGCCTGTCAGCCTGCTGGCCGAGACGGGCTTGCGCGTCAGCCCCGAGGAATTCCTCGACCTGCTCGCCCCCGCCTTCGCGGGGTGGGAGGGGCAACTGCGCAGCCAAGGCTTCGCCCCCATCCGCGCAGCATGGCTCGCGCGTGCAGCCCGTCTGGGCCAGCCCATCACGGCCTGCACTGTCACGGAAACGCTGGAAGGCACATTCGAGGGGATTGATGCCTCTGGCGCGCTGGTCCTGTCTATGCCACAGGGACGCAGGACCATTCCCGCAGCGGATGTGTTCTTCCAAGGATAGGCCCATGCTTCTGACCATCGATTGCGGCAATACGAACACGGTTTTTGCGATCTGGCAGGGGCGGGACTGTCTGGCGCTCTGGCGCACATCCACCGATCATCGGCGCACGGCGGACCAATATTTTGTCTGGCTGTCCACGCTGATGACGCTCAAAGGGATTTCCCCGCAAATCACCGACGCGATCATTTCCAGCACGGTCCCGCGCGTGGTGTTCAACTTGCGCGTGCTCTGTGATCGCTATTTCAGTTGCCGCCCGCTGGTTGTGGGCAAACCCGAATGTGCGCTGCCAGTCCCCGCGCGAGTCGATGCAGGTGTCCGCCCCGGCCCGGACCGTCTGGCCAATGCCGCAGGCGCCTTTGACCGGCACGGCGGCGATGTGGTCGTGGTGGATTTCGGCACGGCCACGAATTTCGATGTAGTGGCCTCAGATGGGGCCTATGTGGGCGGCGTGATCGCGCCCGGCGTGAACCTGTCGCTCGAAGCCCTGCACCAAGGGGCCGCTGCCCTGCCGCATGTGGATATTTCCCGCCCCGACAAGGTGATCGGCACCAACACGGTCGAATGCATCCAGTCGGGCGTTTTCTGGGGCTATATCGGGCTGATCGAAGGGATCACAGCCCGGATCAAGGCCGAATATGGCCGCCCCATGAAGGTCATCGGAACGGGTGGCCTTGCCCCTCTATTCGCGCAGGCCGAGGCGCTGTTTGACTCGGTCGAGGATGATCTGACCCTGCATGGTCTGTGCATCATCCACACCTATAACCAAAGCATCACAATATCGGAGACGACATGAGCAAGGATCGGCTGATCTATCTTCCCCTAGGGGGCGCGGGCGAGGTGGGCATGAATGCCTATGTCTTTGGCTATGGGCCCAAGGGGAAAGAACGGCTTATCCTTGTCGATCTGGGGGTGACGTTTGCCGATATGGATGGCAGCCCCGGTGTGGACCTGATCCTGCCCGATCTGCGCTGGCTCGAAGAACGCCGCGACCGGCTGGAAGCGGTGATCATCACACACGCGCACGAAGACCATGTGGGCGCTGTGGGTCTGATGTGGGACCGCCTGCGCGTGCCAGTCTATGCGCGTGACTTCACCGCCCGGATTGCGCGGCTGAAGATGCAGGATGCCGGCCAAGACCCCAAGCAGGTTATCACCGTGGGCAAAGCGCCCGAGGTGCTGGAGCTTGGGCCGTTCCGCATCCAGTTCTTCCCAGTAGCGCATTCGCTGCCCGAAGCCTCTGGCCTTGTGATCGACACGCCTGCGGGCCGTGTGGTGCATTCGGGCGACTTCAAGGCCGATCTGACACCGGGCGTGGGCGAGCCGCATGATCCAGAAATGCTGGCCGAAATCGGGCGCTCGGGTGTCAAGGTGCTGACCTGTGACAGCACGAATGTGATGAACCGCCACCCAGGCCGCTCTGAGGCGACCCTGCACGCGCCGATTTCGGAATTGATGCGCAACGCCAAGGGCTTGGTGGTGGCGACGACCTTCGCGTCCAACGTGGCGCGGCTGAAAACCTTGGCCGTGGCGGCCCAGGACGCGGGCCGCTCGGTTTGTCTGATGGGCCGCGCGATGCTGCGGATGGTGCAGGTGGCAACCGAATCGGGCATCCTGCGCGATTTCCCGCCCACAGTCAGCCCAGAGGCCGCCCGCGACATCCCGCGCGAGAACCTGCTTCTGATCGTGACCGGATCGCAGGGCGAGCGGCGCGCAGCGTCCGCGCAACTCGCACGTGGGACGTATATGGGCCATAACATGAAGGAAGGGGACACGTTTCTGTTTTCGTCCATGACCATTCCGGGCAATGAACGCGATGTAGGGCGGATCGTGAATGGCCTGTCGGAATTGGGGGTCGATGTGCTCGACAATTCCGAGCGGCTCTATCACGTCTCGGGCCACGCGAACCGCCCCGATCTGGAAGCGATGCATGACCTGATCGCGCCGCAAATCCTGATCCCGATGCATGGCGAACACTACATGATGCGCGAACACGCGAAACTGGCGCTGGAGCGCGGGTTGCAATCGCTGGTGGTGGCCAATGGCTCGATGGTTGATCTGACCGGCAATGCGCCCGTCTTGGTGGACGAGGTCGAAACCGGCCGCATCTATCTGGACGGCAGCCGCCTGATCGGGGCGATGGATGGCATCGTGCGCGACCGGATTCGCATGGCGATTGGCGGGCATGTGTTTGTGACACTGATCCTCGATGAAGAAGACGAGGTGCTTGGCGATCCTTGGGCCGAACTGATGGGCCTTGCGCCGCAGGGCCGCAGTGCCGAGCCGTTGCAGGAAGTGATCGAACAGGAACTCTCGGACTTCCTGACGCGCGCGGGCCGCAAGGTCATGGCGGATGACGACAAGCTCAATGACGGCATGCGCCGCGTGGTGCGTCAGGTCGTGATGGAAGAAATCGGCAAGAAGCCGGAAGTGACCGTGGTTATCAGCCGGCTGGTGAATGACTGAGCTTAAACGGGTCTGACGGGTAGCCCACGCCTGTCAGATACAGCCCCTCGGGCGGGCAGACTGGCCCACAGGCGGCGCGGTCGCGGGCAGCAAGCGCGCGGGCCACGTCGTCGGGCGTCCATGCGCCTGCGCCGACGCGCTCCAACGTACCGACAATCGAGCGGACCTGATTGTGCAGGAAGGACCGCGCGCGCAGGCGGAACTGGTATTCGGTGCCACCATCGACAGGGTGCGCGGTAATGGTGATTTCATCCAAAGTCTTGACGGGCGATGCTGCCTGACACTGGCTTGCGCGGAAGGTCGTGAAATCGTGCAGGCCCACCAGATGCGCGGCGGCCTCCTGCATCGGCCCAGGCTCTAACCCGTGCCGGATATGCCAGACGCGGCCTGCCTCCAGCACCGGGGGCGCGCGACGGGCCATCAGGCGGAACAGGTAGCGCCGTTCAAGGGCCGAGAAGCGGGCGTGGAAGTCACCCTCCACGCGCGCGCAGGCGAGCACGGCCACCGGGGCGGGGCGCAGGTGGTGATTGAGCGCCTCCATCAACCGGAACGGGTCCCAATCGCGCGCCATGTCGCATGTCGCCACTTGGCCCGTCGCGTGTACGCCTGTATCGGTCCGGCCCGCCGCAGCAATCGACGGCACGTCCTTCTCCAACCGCGCCAAAGCCGCTTCAACGGCACCTTGCACTGACGGCAAGTCCGCCTGCCGCTGCCAGCCGCAAAACGCGCGGCCATCATATTCGAGTTTCAGGGCAAAGCGAGGCATGGCATCTTGTGGCGCGAAACAGGGCGAAGGGCAAGAATGACAAAGCGCCGGGACAGGCCCGGCGCATAGCTTTAAGATAAAATGAGGTCAGTTGGTCTTGACAGCTTCTTCGGCGGCTTCTTCCTCGACCGCCGGGCTGAATGTCGCAAGGAAAGCAGCCAGATTCACTGCATCTTCGTCCTTGCGCACGCGCTGCGCCATCTGGCTACGGGCGCGGTTGTTGCCGAGCGTGGTTTTCAGAAAGTCCGTGGGGTCTTTCAGATAGGAAACTATTTGCTCTTCATCCCAAATCAAACCGGCTGTGCCAGCTTCAACCAGCGACGCGCCGTAGCGGAAGCCTTCGACGCTGCCTGCCTGACGGCCAATCACACCATACAGGTTCGGACCCTGACGGGCATTGCGTCCTGCCAGAACCTCGCCTGCTTCGTTCTGAACGACATGACAGCTAGCGCATTGGCTTGCGAACGCACCTGCGCCTGCTTCCGGGTCGGCGGCATGGGCAGGCAGAGTGGCGGCGGCCAGTGCAAAGGCAGAGATCGCCACACGAAGCTTCATCGACATTGTAGTTCCTCCTGATTTCAGGGTGTTTTTCGTCAGATACATGTAGCGCGCCAAAATTGCGCCGCAAGGGCTTTCAAGGGTTCATATCAAGCCACCGCATGGGCGATGGCGCATTGTTGCCAAAGGGATTTAAGTGCCAGTACCAAGTGATCAATATCGGCGTCCGTGTGCAACGGGCCAGGGGTGATGCGCAAGCGTTCTGTGCCCTTGGCGACGGTCGGATAATTGATGGGCTGCACATACACGCCCCAATCGCGCATGAGGATGTCGGAAATCATCCGGCACTTGACAGGATCACCGATCATGACCGGGATGATGTGGCTGTCATTGGACATATGGGGGATGCCTGCTTTGTCCAACTTTGCACGCAGACGCGCCACGCGGTCGCGCTGCGCGGTCCGCTCGGTCTGCGATGTTTTCAAGTGCCGGATGCTCGCGGTCGCGGCCGCAGCCACCGCCGGGGGTAGGGCGGTTGTGAAGATGAAGCCGGACGCAAACGAACGCACGAAATCGCAGAGCGGCTTTGACCCGGTGATGTAGCCGCCCACGCAGCCATAGGCTTTGCCCAATGTGCCTTCGATCAGGTCGATCCGGTGGGCAAGTCCTTCGCGTTCGGAAATGCCACCGCCGCGCGGGCCATACATGCCGACCGCGTGCACCTCGTCCAGATAGGTCAGCGCGCCATGGGCTTCGGCCACTTCGACGATCTCGCGCATGGGGGAAATGTCGCCGTCCATGGAATAGACGCTCTCGAACGCCACGATCTTGGGCCGGTCGCCCACCGCTTTGAGCTTGCGGTCCAGATCGCGCCAGTCATTGTGCTTCCAGAGCACCTTGTCGGCACGGGAATGGCGGATTCCTTCGATCATGGAGGCGTGGTTCTTCTCATCCGACAGGATCACGGCATTGGGGATGCGTGCGCCCAAGGTGGAAAGCGCGGCCCAGTTCGACACATAGCCCGAGGTGAACAGAAGCGCCGCGTCCTTGCCATGCAGGTCTGCGAGTTCCTCTTCCAATATCCGGTGCAAATGGTTGTTGCCCGAGATGTTCCGCGTGCCGCCTGCCCCTGTGCCGCAGGCGCGCACTGTGCGGATCATGCTGTCCACCACATCGGGATGGTGCCCCATGCCCAGATAATCGTTCGAGCACCACACAGTCACTTCCTGCGTGCCTTCGTCCGTGAAGCGCTTGACCTTGGGAAATTGCCCGCATTTGCGCTCGACTTCGGCAAAGACGCGGTAATTGCCCTCGGCTTTGAGCGTGTCGAGCTGTGCGGTGAAGATCGTGTCAAAATCCATTGGGATCCCCTCGGTCAGGTTTTTCGTTTGGTGTTTGTGGCCGGCGACGGGATCATCCAGCGCCAGAGTTTGTCGTCGCGCACGCGCCAGACCATGAACCAATGTTCCAGAAGGGCGAGGGCAGAGAGCATGGAAAGAAGCGTGAAGCCGATGATCGCTCCTTGATCGGCGGCTTGGGTGGCGGAATAGAGCCGCTCGAGAAAACAGCCCACTGTGATCGCCAGAAGCGTGACTGACAGCGGGAAGAAGCCACTCACTGGGCCTTGGCGGAAGTAGCTTGCCAAGTGACCCAGCGGACGGGGCAGGAAGTCGGTGTTGATGCGCGGCACGCCGAAATACAGGTTCAGCTTGGCCGAAATCCGCGCAACAAACAGCAGAAGGAAGGTCCAGAGCGCGAAGGCATTTTCCGCGCCGCGTGTGGCTGCGATCAGGGCGATCACGACGGCCGTGAGTAAAAGTTCATGCCACGCAATTGTGGCAAATGCGGCCCTGAAGCGGCCCAAAGCGTCCAAGTCCGGTGGGCAGGGACGGGTATTGGGGCCTGCGATCACACCGGACAGGAACGCCAGTTCAATCCAGCCCCAAATTGCGAGCGCCGAGAGGAACGCAAACCACACCCCCTGCGGGGTCGCGTCCGCGAGCGTGTAATTCACGCCCAAGACGCCTGCGGCGAACAGGGGCAGCGACAGAAGCACAGACCAGATATGGTCATCCGGCCCCCCCCGGTCGGCCAGATGCACGCGCCACAGCAGAATGCCTGTGGCGAACCACCACAGGAAAAGTGCTGCTAGGGCTGCGATCAAGGGGGTGTCGAACATTGCGCCTCCGGGTGGGTGGGGCGGGCCGGGGGAGCGGCCCGCTGCGGGGTCAGTAGCTGGGTTGCAGCCGCACAGAGGCGGGCGGGGTATTTTTCTTGACCGGGATCAGGTATAGCCGGGCAAAGGCAAGCGCCGCCTTTGTGGTCCCTGCCATCTTCTTGATCTTGCCGCCCATGCCGCCTTGCTTGGCGCCTTCGTCCATCTGGTCGAAGGCCGCTTTCATCCGCCGCAACGCAGGCAGCCAAGCGGGGTGGTCGATATCGACTTCCACCGGGAAAACTTGCCGGGCGATGGTGCTGGTCTTGCGGAACACCTCTTGGTCATACCATTCGATATCCACGCCCAAAGCTTTATGGAATTCGGGCCGTGCATGGTCGCGCACGAACATCGTGGAATAGACCGCCGTCAGGAAGAAGCGGATCCACAGCTTGTTGACGAAGCTCTCCGTCAGCTTGGGGTCCGTGCGCATCAGAAGTGCGAAGGCCTCGCCATGGCTGAACTCGTCATTGCACCATTCCTTGAACCACTTGAAGATCGGGTGGAAGCGTTTGTCGGGATGCGCCTCGAGGTGGCGATAGATTGTGATATAGCGCGCATAGCCGATTTTTTCGGACAGATAGGTGGCGTAGTAGATGAATTTGGGCCGGAAATAGGTGTATTTCTTGGCCTTGGTCAGGAAGCCGAGGTTCACCGCCACACCCGCTTCGCGCAAAGCGTCATTGATGAAGCCCGCATGACGCGCCTCATCGCGGGCCATGTAGTTGAACAGCTCGCATATGTCCTTGTTCGATCCGCGCCGCTTCATTTCCTTGTACAGCACGCAGCCCGAGAATTCGGAGGTGCAGCTTGACACCAGAAAGTCGATGAATTCACGCCGCAGACCGGGTTCCATGCCTTCCCAATCCACGTCGTCCCAATCGGCATTCTTTTTGAAATGCCCATTGTTGGGGTCCGAGCGCATTTGCGCGATCAGCACGTCCCATTCGGCGCGCACAGGCGTCACGTCGATGCGGTCCATTTCATCGAAATCGGTCGTGTAGAAGCGCGGGTTCAGAAGTGTGGATTCCTGCGCCATCGCATTCGTGTCGATGCTCGCCGTGTCAAAGCGCCCGGCCAGTTCGGCGTGCAATTCGTCATGGGTTGTGGCGTGGACGTTCATACTTTCATCTCCTCTGAGAACGAGAACTCGCAGAGTTCCATCATGTCGAAATCGCCCGTCATCTTGGTCCAGAGCCGTTCCAAGGCATTGGCGCGGCGGATGATGGCAGTACGATCTTCCACGATCACCTCGCCCCAGGCTGCCAGGATGGGTGGGCCTTGGACCTGCACCTCGTCACCGGGATGGACGACAGAGCCGTCATTGAAGCGCACATGCGCATAAAGGCTTTCAAAGCGGTGGCTGACTTCGACTGTGCAGGGCACCTTGTCGATGGTTCGAGAGAAGAGTGACATAGCGGTTTTTCCCTTTGTTTTTGGTAGAATAGCTCAAGCGATTGGCGTCAGTCGATTTTCAGCAGCCGTTCAAATGCGGCCTTGTTGTCAGATCCGAAAACAGTCAGTTCGACCCGGTAATCGGTCAACGGGTCGATGGCGGCCAGACGGCCATTTTCAAATTGCACGATGCGGATGGGCAAAGTGGGGTCGATGCCATGGCGGCGGCGCATGGTTTCCAGCCCATTCTGGATGACCGTGACAAAGCCACCATGATCCAGATCAGCCAGAAGGTTATTGTCTCCGTCACGCACCTGCACGGCCTGCGCGCCGCGCCCGACGAGGCGTAAGGACCATTCCTGCACGACCGGTGCGTCGGCAGGGATCGCGACTTTCTCGCGGCCTGTGACGCTTGCGTAAGTGACCAGCGCGAGCGTGATCGCCACAACGCCGAGCATCATCCGAACCAGCCCGACAGGGATCATGTCGTTGTGATCATCGCGCTTGAAGCCGGGGGTGAATTCTTGGTTTGTCATTGGTTGCGCTCCTTATTCCGCGGCGACAAGATCGCCGGTCGGCGAAGCCTTGTCCGTGCGCCGTTCGATCATCGGCATGGCCATGCGGGCCTCGGCGGCATCGGCCAGCAGGCGGGCGACGCGTTCGGCATCGGGGATACAGCGCAAGGCGGGTTTCGTTTTGCGGATATGGCCCGGGCGCATATGCGGCCACAGCACCAGATAGGAGAAATTCGTCTCGCCCAGCGTATCAAGGGCGATATTGCCCGTGCCGTCGCGCTTCACGCTCAGATCGGCATTGGCGATTTGCTTGAAGGGAATGTTCAGCGTCACACAAAGCGCCGCCCCGATCCGCATGGCAACGCGTGCCGTGGTGATCGTGTAGACGGTCGCGCGCGCCATAGTCAGCGCCATCAGGCCTATGACGAGCGCGGCCAAGGCCCACAGGATCATGTAGGGCAAACCGTAAGCAAAGGCGCCTACCAGCCCGTCGTTCATGGCGCCGACACTGCCGCGCCACAATACGATCACAGCAAAATAGCCTGTGATCCAGTTCAGCTTGAAGCCATCGCGGGCAAGCGCCCAAGTGGATGGCCGGCCCTGCCACAAGATGCGTTCGTGTTCGGGTGGCCGCTCGGGCAGCCCCTTGACAGGTTCGAAAGCGAAATCATCGTGTGACATGGGCCGGTTCCTTTTTTATGGGTCGCAATCAGAGAGCAAATTTGGTCAGGCCGGTTCGGACATGACCTTGGCAAGCGCTGCCATCTGCGACATGCGCTTGTCAGCGGTATAGAGGTAGCCGCCCGCGTAATAGGCGCTGACTTTTTCTTCCTCGAGCTTGGTGATTTCCGTGTCCGATTTGGTCGTGGGCACACCTGCGAAGCTGTCCGCGTCGATCGAATTCACCACAACGCGGTCGGATTTGATCCGAACCATCGTCATCGGCACCAGACGCTTGCCGCCGTCATTGAGCGTGATTTCCAGATAGCGCACCAGTTGCTCGGGCACGTCCACCCACAGGTCGCTGATCGTGCCCACCACCTTGCGGTCATGGCCCACAACATTCAGGCCACGCGGATCACGGCCTGCCGATACCCAGAATTCGCCCAAACCCGCCATCGGCTTGATCTTGGCATGGCCATGGCCATCGAGTTCCGGCTCGTCGCGGCGTGCGGCCCATGCAGCAGGGCCAACGCCATCCAGCATCGGGTTGCCCGTGGGGGCGAAGGGGAAGCCGCCTGACATAGCCGTGGGGGCGAGTGCCAGATCGCGCTGCTCGCGCTCAAAATTCGGCGCTTTATATTCGCCGCGGCCATGCGGCAGCAAGAACGTCTTGGGTTCGGGCAGCGACAGGTTGGACGCCGTCAGCGTGCCATCCTCGTTTTCCAGCGGATAGCCTTCGCGCTGGTTTTCGCGTTGGATGTAATAGATCAGCCCTGCGAAAAAGCCCCAGAACAGGTAGAGCGAAATCAGCGCGAGATCGAAATTGCCGAAGAATATCCAGCCATAGGGAGTTGTCATTATTTAGTCCTCCGTTTTCGTCAGGTCGGGAAATCGGCAAGGCCGATCCGGGTCGTGCGTGGTTGCGTGGGGTCGATGATCCGGGTCCGCACCAGCGGCCCCAGCAGAACGAGGGTCAGGAACAAAAGCCCGATCTCGAGGTGGTAAACGACGGAATAGCCAATATCGGGGGTCATCAGGCCCGCGCCGAGATAGCCATTCGTGGCCAGATGTTGCACCGCGTCGCGGATGCCGCCGCCCAAAGCCACGGCAAGGCCCGCAGCCGTGGCTTGCGCCGCGCCCCATGCCCCAAGGGCCAAGCCCCCGCCCACGATGCCGCGCTTGGGCATTTCCATGGCGGCGGTCAGCGTGCTGACTGAAAACAGCCCAAGGCCCAAGCCAATGCCGAACGCACCTGCATAGAAGATGCCCACGATCCCAGTTGGGGAAGCGAAAATCACCGCCGAGAAGGCCACGATGCCCACAAGCAACCCGCGCGCGGCCATGCGGAACGTGTCAAGCCCGGCCGCGAGCCAACGTGCGGCCAGCCAGAAGCCCAGAAGCGCGCCGCATGACCAAATCGCCGTCAGGATCGTGGTCGCTGCGACGGAAAGCCCAAGAATCTCACCGCCATAAGGTTCGAGCAGGATATCCTGCATCCCAAAAGCCAGTGCGCCCATGAACACCACCGCCAGCAAGCGCCCGGCTTGGCCGCCCTTGATGTAGTCGGCCCAGGCCTCGGAAAATTTGGGCTGCGGCGCGTCACGTTCTTCGCGCGTCATGGGCCGGACTTTTTCCTGCTTCCAGAGCGCAATCACGTTCAGCGCCAGCGTGACCACGGCGGCCCCCTGAACCACACGGATCAAGTTAAACTCGCTGAAATCGCGCAGCAAAAAGCCGATCAAAAGCGACGACACCGTCATGCCGACAAGGAACGTCACATAAAGCAGCGCAACCACGCGGGGCCGTGTCGCATCATCTGCCCGGTCCGCGGCCAAAGCGATGCCTGCGGTCTGCGTCATGTGCATCCCCAGACCTGTCATGAGGAAGGCAAGCGCTGCCAGAACCTCGCCCGCGAAGGGCACGTCAAAGACTGTATCACCCCCCAGCACCAGCAGCGCGAAGGGCATGATCGCCAAGCCCCCGAATTGCCAGAGCGAGCCGAACCACAGATAGGGGATACGCTTCCAACCAATGGCCGAGCGGTGATTGTCGGACTTGAAGCCGAGGATCGCCCGGAACGGCGCGATCAGCACGGGCAGCGCGATCATGAAAGCCACGACAAAGGCCGCCACGGACAATTCCACGATCATCACGCGGTTGAGCGTGCCGAGCAGCAAAACGGACGCCATGCCGACGCTGACCTGAAACAGGCTCAGGCGCAGGATTTGCTTGAGTGGCAAGCCCTCGGAAGCGGCATCCGCAAAAGGCAGCCAATTCGTGCCCACCGTTTTCAACAGGCTCTTGGTGACGATCATGGCCGCACCTTCAGGCATTCGCTGATATAAAACCCGCGCGATACGCGGCCCACTTTCGACAGGCCGCCCACATCCAGCTTGCGCCAGTCCTGCGGGATCATGGTGGGCGAGCGGTCTGCGCGCGGAAACGCTTTGCCTATATGCCACATGCCCATCAGCAGGGCTGTGCGCGGGGCGACTGTGAACACGATCTGGCCCGCGCGCGCCGACAGGCCGTCGAGCGCTGCTTCCAGATCTGGGCGAGTGTAGTAGATCAGGCTGTCCATCGCGATGACATGGTCAAAGCGGCCCAAACCCGCGTCCAGCATGTCGCCTGCGCGGAAATCTACGCGGCCCGGCAACCCTTCGGGCAGGCGGGCGCGGGCGATATCCACCAGCTTGGGCGAGATGTCGATGGCCACCACCTCGGCCCCCCGCGCAGCGAGTTCCGCTGTGGCCATCCCCGTGCCGCAGCCTGCATCCAGAACGCGCGCCCCGCGCAAATCCTGCGGCAATTGCCCCAGCATCAGCGCGCGCATCGAGTCGCGCCCCTCGCGCACAGTCTGCCGAATGCGCGACACAGGCGCGTCAGAGGTCAGCCGCTCCCAGACTTTCGTGGCGGTGCCATCGAAATACCCCGCCACGCGGTGGCGCGTCTGGTCATAGGTGGTGGGGGCGTTCAGGTCGCGCATCAATCAAATCCCAGCAACTCGAAGATTTCCCGATCCGGCAGGGGCTGGGGCATCATCACCTCGGTCCCGTCGTAAAGCGCCTGCGCTAGGCGCAGATATTCCGCTCGGCAGGCGAGGATGTCCTCGTCCGCGTCCATCTCGAACAGCGTCTTTTTCTTCAGGCGCGAGCGGCGGATGGCGTCCACGTCCGGCATGTGCCCGATCCGCTTGAAGCCCACGCGGTCACAGAAGCGGTCCACTTCGTCAGTCGCGCGCGAGCGGTTGGCGATGCAGCCTGCCAGCCGCACTTTGTAATTGGCCGATTTGGCCTGCACGGCGGCGATGATGCGGTTCATCGCATAAATGCTGTCAAAGTCATTCGCCGTCACGATCACCGCGCGGTCGGCATGTTGCAGGGGGGCTGCAAAGCCGCCGCAAACCACGTCGCCCAGCACGTCGAAAATCACCACATCGGTATCATCGAGCAAATGGTGCTGCTTGAGAAGCTTCACGGTCTGGCCCACGACATAGCCGCCGCAGCCCGTGCCCGCAGGCGGCCCGCCTGCTTCCACGCACATCACGCCACCGAAACCTTCGGTCACGAAATCCTCGGGGCGCAGTTCCTCGGCGTGGAAATCGACCTCTTTCAGGATGTCGATGACTGTGGGCTGCAAGCGGCCTGTCAGGGTGAAGGTGCTGTCATGCTTGGGGTCACAGCCGATCTGCAGCACGCGCTTGCCCATCGTGGCAAAGGCGGCGGACAGGTTCGACGACGTCGTGGATTTCCCGATGCCTCCCTTGCCATAGACCGAAAAGACCATGGCCCCTTCGATCTTCTGGCCGGGGTCCAGATGCACTTGCACCGACCCTTCGCCATCTTGGCCGCGCAGGCTTGGAATATCATCTCTGGGGCTCATGGGGTCATTCCCTTTATCTTGCGAAAAATACTCCGGGGGGTGCGGGGGGCTGGCCCCCCGCATTGCCGAAGTGGCGATTTGTGCGCGGGCTTGCTCATTCTGCGGCAATCCCTTCGACACGGTCTTCGATCTCATCCGCCGCCGCTTGCAACGCGGCCAATGTCGCGGCATCGGGCTGCCAGTAATTGCGGTCGCTTGCCTCGATCAGTCGCCCTGCTAGGCGCGCGGATGCTTGCGGGTTCAGGTCCGCCAAGCGCCGCCGCATGGCTTCATCCAGCACGAAGGTCTCGGACAGCCGCTGATAGACCCACGGCTCGACGGTGCCCGTCGTGGCCGACCAGCCCAAAGTATTCGTCACTTGCGCTTCCAGTTGGCGCACGCCTTCGGCCTTGTGGACCAAAAGGGCCTCGTAGAACTTGGGGTTCAGCGAGCGGGAACGGGTTTCCAGCGCTATCTGGTCCTTGAGCGTGCGCACCTGGCCTGCGCCGCGCGTCTGGTCGCCGATATAGACCGGCGTATCCTGCCCCCCGCGCGCGCGTTTCACCGCGCGGGCAATGCCACCGAGAGTGTCGAAGTAGTGGTCAACTGTGGTGACGCCAAGTTCCACCGATTCAAGATTTTGATAGGCCAGATCGACCGTTTTCAGCGTGGCTTTCAGCAAATCGGGCTGGGCGACAGGTTTGCCGTTCACACCATAGGCAAACCCCTTGCGCGACTGATAGGCATCGGCGAGTTCGTCCTCGTCGCCGAATGCGCTGCTGTCCACCAACTGGTTGACATTTGCCCCGTAAGCCCCTTCGGCATTCGAAAACACGCGCAAGGCGGCGGTTTCCAGATCGACCCCAAGGTCCCGCGCCGCCGCCATCGCATTGGCGCGCACGAAGTTCTGCGCTTCGGGTTCGTCGGCCAAGGCCGCTTTCAGCGCGGCTTCGGCCAGAAGTTTCGTTTGCAACGGAAGCAAGTCGCGGAAAATGCCCGAGAGCGTCATCACCACGTCGATCCGGGGCCGCCCCAGTTCGGCAAGCGGGATCAGGTCTGCGCCCGACAGCCGCCCGTAAGCGTCAAACCGGGGCTTCGCGCCCATAAGCGCCAGCGCCTGCGCAATCGGGCCACCATCCGACTTGATATTGTCCGACCCCCACAGCACCAGCGCGACAGTGCGCGGGAGCGTCGGGTGGGCATCGAGGATTTTCTGCGCCTGCACGGCCCCATCGCGCAGGGCGAAAGCCGTGGGCATGCGGAAAGGGTCAAAAGCGTGGATATTGCGGCCCGTGGGCACGATCTGGGGCGAGCGCAGCAGATCGCCGCCCGGCACGGGGTGGATGTAATGCGCCGACAGCGCCCGCATCAGGCCGTTCAGTTCTGCATCCTCTTGCAGGGCCGAATCCATCCGCGCGCGGCCTGCATCATCTACGTCCACATTGGCAAGCAGCTTTGCGCGGGCCGCCGCATCGGGTTTCTTGCCCACGATATGCAGTCCTTCGGGGATCAGCGCATCTTCCAGTTCCAGAAGCTTGACCCACAGCGCGCCGGGCTCGCCCGACAGGTCCAGCGCGCGGGCCTGCTCATGCACCAAGGCCGTCAGTTCCGCGAGCTGCGGGTCGCTGTTATCCATCGCGCGCCACTGCGAGAGGCTGTCCTTGAGCTCTTGCAAGCCCTTGTAAAGCCCGGCTTGTGCCACAGGCGGGGTCAGGTGCGTGATCGTCACAGCACCCGAGCGGCGCTTGGCGAGGCTCGCCTCGGACGGGTTGTTCGCGGCATAAAGGTAGATATTCGGCATCTCGCCGATCAACCGATCCGGCCAGTCGCGCGCGCCCATGCCCGCTTGCTTGCCCGGCATGAATTCCAGCGCGCCATGCATGCCGAAATGCAGGATCGCATCGGCGCAGAAGCTGTTGCGCAGCCACAGGTAGAACTGAACGAAAGCGTGGGTGGGGGCAAAGCCGCGTTCGAAGAGCAGGCGCATCGGGTCGCCCTCATACCCGAAGGTCGGCTGGACGCCGATAAAGACATTGCCAAGGCTTGCGCCAAGGATGAACACGCCGCGCCCGTCGGATTGGATCTTGCCGGGTGCTGGGCCCCAGACGGCCTCGATCGCTTTCAGGGGCGGGCAGTTGCGCACCATTTCATCCGCCGGGATATGCGCGGCCACATTGGCGGCCTGGCCATAGGTAGCCGCATTGCCCTTCAAGACCAAAGCGCGCAAGTCGTCGGATGTTGCAGGGACATCAAGGGCATAGCCCTCGGCCTTCATGCGGTTCAGAGTGTTGAAGAGGCTCTCGAAAACGTCGAGATAGGCGGCAGTCCCCACCGCGCCCGCATTGGGCGGGAAGCCGAACAGAACGATGCCGACTTTCTTCTGCGCGTTCTTGGCGCGGCGCAGGCGCACCACGCGCGCGGCCTTCTCGGCGAGCGAGGTGATCCGCTCATGGCAGGGCGACATGGCGCGGGACGCGGCATCAACCTTGCACTGGTGCTGGCAGCCTGTGCAGGGCTCGGCCCCGTGGCGGCCAGCGAAAACCGTGGGGCAGGTCGCGCCGTCGATTTCGGGCAGCGCGATCAGCATCGTGGTCTCCACCGGGCCAAGGCCCGAGCCAGAGGCAGCCCATTGGCCCAGCGTCTGAAACTCCAGCGGGTGCGCGACCAGATAGGGCACGTCGAGCGCGGCGAGAGTTTCCACCGCCGCGGGGCTGTCATTATAGGCAGGCCCTCCAACCAGGCTGAACCCTGTCAGCGACACGAGCGTGTCGATCTTGCCCTGATGGAAGGCCGCAATCGCGGGGCGACCATCCAAGCCGCCCGCGAAAGCAGGCAGCACGCGCAGGCCGCGTTCCTCGAACGCGCGGATGACGGCGTCGTAATGGGCGGTGTCCTTGGCCAGCACATAGGAGCGCATCAGCAGCAGGCCGACTGTGCCTATGGGATTGGCAGGCCCTGTGATGTCGCGCGCATCTGTGGTCATGCGGGCGGGCAGGTCGGGGTGGTATAGACCCACTTCGGGGTAATCGATGGGGGCTGCGGCCTTCACATGGCGCCATTCCTTGCGCGACGCATAGCGCGCGATCAGGAAGCGCATCATCTCTTCGATGTTTTCATCCGACCCGCCCAGCCAATATTGCATGGTCAGGAACCAGCCGCGCAGGTCCTGCGCCTTGCCAGGGATGAAGCGCAGGATTTTGGGCAGGCGGCGCAAGAGCGACATCTGCTTTTCGCCGGAAGCAGGCTTGGTTTTGTCGCCCCCGCCGCGCAATTTCTTCATCACGGCGGCGATGCCTGTAGCGGGCTTCGACATGTCCAGATCGCCCATTTTCGTGAGCTTCACGATCTGGGGGTCCGAGATCACACCGATAAACGCATCACAGCGCGCGCGGGCAGCTTGCATTTCGGGCAGGCAGGCGAGGACGTGCTCTTCGATGAACAGAAGGTTCGCCACCACGATGTCGGCGGCGGCGATGGCGGCTTTCGCCTCGGCGAGCTTGACGGGGTCTTCGCCCCATTCGGCCGCCGCGTGGATCGACACATGCAGCCCCGGAAAATCCGCTTGCAACCGGCCCAGCACACGTTGCGCAGGGCCAGCAGCATGGGCGTCAAGAGTAACGACCACGAAGCGGTAGGGGGCTGGTGTGATGTTATCGAGCATAATGGGCCTTGGCCTCGTAGAGGGTGTCGATACTGATTTGAGCGACGCCTTTTTCACAGGCGTATTTCTCTGTATTGCGGCGGGCTTTGCCGCGCACGAAGAAGGGGATTTTCTTGAGCTCGCGTTCGGCGCAGTCGAGCCAGATCACATTGTCGAGCGTGACCTGTGCGGGCGTGACCTGTGCGGGGGGGGCGGCGGGCGGGGGCATCGAGCCCCCTTCCGCCGCGGCCGCAGGGGCGGCGGTCACGCTCTGGGGCAGGGGTTGCGCTTTCGCCCCGTGGTGGGAGGGGCCAGCTTCGTCGTGGAATTCGAAATCGTCGCGGAACATTGTAAGCAGGTGCTCTTCGAGCCCCATCACCAGCGGGTGTACCCACGTGTCGAAGAGCACATTCGCGCCCTCGAACCCCATCTGGGGCGAATAGCGGGCGGGGAAGTCCTGCACATGGACAGGCGCAGAGATCACAGCGCAGGGGATGCCCAGACGCTTGCCAATGTGGCGCTCCATCTGGGTGCCGAGGATCAGTTCGGGCTGGGCGGCTTCAATGGCGGCCTCGACTTCGAGGTAATCGTCGGTGATGAGGGCTTCCAGCCCGAAGTCGCGGGCCAGCGCGCGCATGGGGCGGGCTTGTTCGCGGTTGTAGCAGCCGATGCCGCAGACCTCGAACCCCATTTCGTCGCGCGCGACTTTGGCCGCGGCCATGGCATGGGTGCCGTCGCCGAAGATAAAGACACGCTTACCCGTCAGGTAGGTGGAATCGACCGATGCCGCCCACCAAGGCTGGCGCATGCGGGATTCGTCCACGGGCAGGGTGCTGCCCGAGAATGCGCGGATTTCCGCGATGAAGGCGCGGGTGGCGCGCGCGCCGATGGGGATGGTTTTGGTGAATGGCTGGGCGAATTCCTTTTCCAGCCAGCGCGCGGCGGATTCGGCGGTTTCCGGGTAAAGGAGCACGTTGAAATGCGCAGCCCCAAGGCGGGCGATGTCAGCGGGCGAGGAACCCATGGGGGCGGTCACATTGACCTCGATCCCCAGTTCAGAGAGAAGCCCCGTGATTTCAGCCACATCGTCGCGGTGGCGGAAGCCCAAAGCCGTGGGGCCAAGGATGTTGCAGGTCACGCGGTCCGTGCGGGCGACAGGCTTGGCGAGGTGGCGGGCGAGTTGCAAGAATGCCTCGTCACAGCCGAAATTTTCCTTGCGCTGGTAGCTGGGCAGTTCGAGCGGGATGACGGGCACGGGCAGGCCCATGGTTTCGGCCAGTCCGCCGGGGTCGTCCTGGATCAGTTCGGCGGTGCAGGAGGCTGCGACCAGCAGCGCCTGCGGCTGGAAGCGGGCATGGGCGTCGCGGGCCGATTGCATGAAGAGGCCAGCGGTGTCCGCGCCAAGGTCGCGGGCCTGAAAGGTCGTGTAGCTGACCGGCGGGCGGTGGTTGCGCCGCTCGATCATGGTGAAGAGCAGGTCGGCATAAGTGTCGCCCTGCGGCGCATGCAGCACCATGTGCAGGCCGGTCATGCCGGTTGCCACGCGCATCGCGCCAACATGGGGGGGGCCTTCGTAGGTCCAGACGGCGAGTTTCATGTCAAGCGTTCCGTGTGTGGCTGGCACCCGGGGCGCTGCCCCGGACCCCGGAGTATTTGAGGCAAGATAAAGGAGGTCATTCTGCGGCCTCCAATGTGGGGGCCAGAAGGGCGCGGCGGCGCAGGGGGCGGGCGAACAGGCCTGCGAGGTCGCCTGCTTGTTCGTAGAAATGGACCGGCGTGAAGACGAGTTCGATGGCCCATTTGGTGGCCATGCCTTCGGCTTCGAGCGGGTTAGCAAGGCCAAGGCCGCAGACGGTCAGGTCAGGGCGCGCGGCGCGCACGCGGTCGAGTTGCAGGTCTACATCCTGCCCTTCGGAAATCGTGGGGCCAGCGGCGATGAGCGCGAGTTCTGGACCGTGCAGGTCTGTGTGCAGGTAGGGGGTGCCGATCTCGATCGCCTCCATCCCGCATTCGCGGGTCAGGAAGCGGGCCAGCGGCACTTCCAATTGGCTGTCGGGCATGAAGAACACGCGCTTGCCGCGCAGGGTGGTGGCGGCGGCGGCGATGGCTTTTTCGGCGCGGGCGCGGGGGGCGGCGACGACCTGGTCCACCTTTTCCGGGGCGATGCCGAATTCGGCGGCGATGGCCTTGAGCCAGAGCGTCGTGCCTTCGGCCCCAAACGGGAAAGGGGCGCTGATATGGCGTGCACCGGCGCGGATCAGCGCGGCATGCGTGTCGCCCAGGAAGGGCTGGGTCAGCGCAAAGACGGTGTTCGGTCCCAGAGCGGGTGTATCACCAACGCGGCGCGCGGGCAGGCAGCGAACGGGACCGACACCGATCTGGGCGAGCAGGTCAAGGGCTTGATCTTCGACCACATCGGGCAACGCGCCGACAAGCAGAAGTTCCTTGGCTTGGGTCGCGGGTAGGACCGGGACCATCGACGCGAGGCAGGCATCTTCGCCTTGGGTGAAGGTCGTTTCAATGCCTGAGCCGGAAAAATTCAGCACCCGCACATGGGGGGCGTGTTGGACGCTCAGGCGTTCCGCCGCGCGGGCGAGGTCGAGCTTGATCACCTCGGACGGGCAGGAGCCCACAACGAATAATTGGCGGATATCGGGACGGCGCGCGAGCAGGCGGGCCACTTCGCGGTCAAGCTCGGTATTGGCATCGGCCAGACCCGCAAGATCCTTTTCTTCCAGGATTGCGGTACCAAAGCGCGGTTCGGCAAAGATCATCACACCCGCCGCCGATTGCAGCAGATGCGCGCAGGTGCGCGATCCTACCACCAGAAAGAAGGCATCCTGCATCTTGCGGTGCAGCCAGATGATCCCGGTCAGACCGCAGAACACTTCGCGCTGGCCGCGCTCTTTCAGGACGGGGGCAGTGGTGCAGCCGGTGCTCATGCGGGGAGTCCTTGAATGGCAGGGGCAGACAGCCGCGCCATGCGCAGCTTCCAGATGAACTGGACCGCGTTCACGACATAGACGGCATAGGCGATCAGGGCTGTGATCATCAGGCTTTCAGCCGACATCGATCCTGCAAGCATCGCAGTGCAGTAGATCACGTGCAGCGCGATCACGAGGAAGCTGACCATGTCCTCCCAGAAGAAGGCGGGGGCGAGAAGGTATTGACCGAAAACCTCTTTTTCCCAGATCGCGCCTGTTACCATAATGGTGAACAGCACCAAGGTCTTGATCAGGACCGAGATATTGGCGGCCATGTAGCCCTCGCCGGTGACGAGGAAGCGGATGACCAAAGCCGCTGAAATCAGGCATATAACGAACTGCACAGGCGCAAGGATGCCCTGCACGAGCGTCCATTTCGACGCATCCCGCCGCACCCGTTCTTCGGGCGTATAAAGCGGTTTACGCTGATTCCCCTGTGACATGACTGGCCTCTGATCTGGTCTTGTTGGTCAAGTCTAGACCTGTTCAGAGAGGTGTGTCAACTAAAACTTACACATTTGACGCTCGCAGACTGTCTATTCTCACTGACGCCTTTTGGAATTAAGATTTAAAAATAACCAACTAAAAACAGATATTTGCGCATTTACATCTAGTGATCTGGATCACATCCACCGAAATCTGTCAGTTTGGTTTGACAATCAACCTGCCCTCTGCGAAACTTTGGGAATACAGATGTCCACCCGTGTCCAGCGGTGGGACAGGCAGATTCCATCGGGGGACGGATCGTGACAATGCTGGGCCAAACTGATTTCAGACCGGAATACATCGAGGCCGCCAATGTCACGCAATTGGCGCTTCACGTTGTCACACAACTTGCCCGGTCGAACACGATAGAGAAGGGTGAAGCGCAGCGCGAGTTGTTGCAGCTTCTTGTGCGCTTTGCGCGCACGGGCGATGAAGCAGTCATGCAGCGCCTGCAACTGGAAATGCGCCGCTCGCGTATTTCCGCAGAGCAAGTGATTGACGTCTATATACCAGCGGCAGTGCTCCATCTTGGCAACTGCTGGCATGATGGCGAACTCGACGTTTTGCAAACCTCGGTGGCGAGCGCGCGGCTTCAGACGCTGCTGCGCGAGCTTGGGCGCGCATGGGCGGCCGACCAATGCGGTTCTAGCCAAGGGCCGCGCGTACTGCTCGTTCTACCTAAAGGCGAGCAACACACGCTAGGCGCGATGATTGCCGCGAACCAATTGCGTCGCACGGGCGTTTCGGTGCGAATGCAATTGCTGCCTGACCCGTCCATGGTCAGCGCGGAATTGAACAAGCTCTCTTTTGATGCTGTTTTTATGTCGGTTTCCAATGAAAGCTGTCTTGATTCCTGTCAGGAAATGATCGACACGATCCGGCGGTCTGTGCAGCGGCGCGTACCGATTGTCATAGGCGGGGGGCTACTTTCTATGGGGCATCCTGTCTTGACCCCGGCTCGTATCGCGGCGCTGACAGGGGCTGACATTGCCTCGCTTAGCGTGATCGAGGCGTTGACGTTTTGTGGCCTGCTTGCACGATCAGAAGCAGCCGAGTGATCAGGGTTTGCGCGTGGCCCATCGGCTCCGCGCGGCTCGCCGATGAAAGGGCGGACCGAACGTGTCCAATGACGGGGCTACCTTCAAGCTGAGCGGCGCGGCACCGCTCTTGTCTATGCCCGCCTTGTCGTCGGTCGTGACAAGCATGGCTGATATCGCGCTGGTTCTGAGCCCCGACGGGATTGTGACCTCTGCGATCGCCAAGCCGGACCACCCGGCTTTTGCCGAAATTTCGGGCTGGCCAGGCCAAGCCTTGGCGGATCTGTGCGACGCAGCGTCAGCGCCAAAGATCGCGGACCGGCTGGCAAGTCTTGCGGCGCGTGCCGCCGAGGGCGAGATTGCGCCCCAGCGCTGGGCAGAGGTAACGCACGATTTTGAAACCGTTCGCTCTACATCGGTGCGCTACGCGTTGCACTGGATGAACGAATCGGGCGAGGTTCTGGCCTTGGGGCTAGATCAACGCCCGATCATCGAAATTCAGCAGCAGCTACTGAATGCGCAGATCGCGCTGGAGCGCGATTATGAAGCGCAGCGCGAGATTGATACGCGCTATCGCCTATTGATGGATTTCACCTCGGATTGCGTCGTGCTGGTGTCGATGTCCACGGGGCGGATTGTCGATATCAACCACCATGCCGCACAATTGCTGGGGGGCTCGCGCGCTGATCTGATTGATACGGGCTTTGCCGAAAAATTTGCAGGACGACGGCGTGAGGATTTGTTGGCCGGGCTTGCCTCTGCCATGCCTGCGGACAGCCCGGCGCCATTGGAAGTGGAAGTGCGCGCGACGCAGCGGCGTTTGCTTTTGACCGCCAAGATGTTTCGCGCGGCGGGTGAACCCCTTGTGCTGGTGCGGATGGATGACCCCGAAACCGGGTCACTGGCTGATAGCCAATTGACCGCGAATTTGCGGCAATTGTTCCATCGCGGTGTCGACGCCATCGTGTTCTGTAACAAGGATGGTGTGGTGGTCTCGGCCTCCGAGACATTCCTGAACCTGACCGATGCACCCGGCCTGCCGGCTGTGCGGGGGCGGTCGATTGGCGATTTCTTCGCGCGTGGCACAGTCGATCTGAAGGTCGTTCTGGACAATGCTCGCCGCGCGGGTCAATTGCGGATGTATCAGACCAGGCTGAAAACCGATTTCGACGCGCAATTGCCAGTCGAGATTTCGGCCACATGGCTTGATGACCGCGTGGACCCGGTTCTGGCGCTTGTCATCCGCAACGCGACGAACACGGCTGCCCTGCGCGCGGACCCGGCCATGCCCGAAGCGGGCATGCGCGGGGTGATGGAGTTGGTGGGGTCCTCGACCCTCAAGGACATCGTGGCCGAAACCACCAATGTCATCGAGAAAATCTGTATCGAAACCGCAATCGAACTGACGCGCAACAACCGCGTGGCGGCGGCGGAAATGCTCGGCCTGTCGCGCCAGTCGCTCTATGTGAAGCTGCGCAAATACGGAATGCTGTCGCGCGACGAGGAATAGGTTTTCCCATCGCGCACGCCCCGAACCCGCCCTTTCGGCGGGTTTTTTCTTTCACGCAACCGGATTCTTGATCTGTGTCAATCTAGACTTTCACATTTTGTGTAAACTTGTGTTTACATAAAGGGGAGTCCATCATGCGCATCGTTTTTGTCCATCCCAACTACCATTCTGGTGGGGCTGAAATCGCTGGCAACTGGCCGCCTGCTTGGGTCGCTTACCTGACCGGCTCGCTGCGTCAGGCGGGTTTTGACGATATCCATTTCATCGACGCGATGACGAACCATATCGACCACGACACCCTGCGCGCGCGGCTGGCCGAATTGAAGCCCGATGTGGTGGGCACGACCGCCATCACGCCCGCGATCTATGAAGCCGAAGAAGTCCTGCGCATTGCCCAACAGGTGGCCCCGAACGCCCTGCGCGTGCTGGGCGGCATTCACGCGACGTTCATGTATCGCCAAGTCCTCGTGGAAGCGCCATGGGTCGATGTAATCGTGCGCGGCGAGGGCGAGGAAATTCTGGTAAACCTGATGGAAGCTGTCCGCGATGGGCGCTGGCCCGAGGGCCGCATGAAAATCCACGGTCTGGCCTTCAAGGACGGGGAAGAGATCATCGCCACTCAGGCGGCCTCGACGGTCAAGAACCTTGATGGGATCAAGCCGGATTGGTCGATCCTGGAATGGGACAAGTATATCTATGTGCCGCTGAACCGCCGTGTCGCTATCCCCAACATGGCGCGGGGCTGCCCGTTCACGTGTTCCTTCTGTTCGCAGTGGAAATTCTGGCGCGATTACCGTGTGCGCGACCCGAAAAAGGTCGTGGATGAGATCGAGGATCTGGTGACCAATCACGGTGTGGGCTTCTTCATTCTGGCGGATGAAGAACCCACCATCAACCGCCGTAAATTCATCGAATTCTGCGAGGAATTGATCGCCCGCGGCCTGCCCGAGCGCATTCAGTGGGGTATCAATACGCGTGTAACCGATATCATGCGCGACCGCGAGTTGCTGTCCTTCTACCGCAAGGCGGGGCTGGTACATGTGTCCTTGGGGACCGAGGCTGCGGCACAGATGAAGCTGGACCAGTTCAACAAGGAAACCACGGTCGCACAGAACAAGGAAGCGATCCGGCTTCTGCGCGAGGCCGATATTTTCACCGAAGCCCAGTTCATCGTGGGGCTTGATAATGAAACGGCGGAGACGCTCGAAGAAACCTATCAGATGGCGTGGGATTGGCAGCCGGACTTGGCCAATTGGGCCATGTACACGCCTTGGCCCTTCACGCCGCTGTTCCAAGAGCTGCGCGATCAGGTCGAAGTGTTCGACTATTCCAAATACAACTTCGTCACACCGATCATGAAACCCGCCGCCATGACGCGCGGGTCGCTGCTGGAAGGCGTGCTGAAGAATTATCGCCGCTTCTACATGAAAAAGGCACTGTTCCATTATCCGTGGCGCGGCACTGGGTATCGGCGGAAATATCTGCTGGGGTGCCTGAAGGCATTCCTGAAAGCGGGCGTGCAGCGCCAGTTCTATGATCTTGGAAAACACGGCTATTTCAGCATGAAATCCCGCGACGATCTGGATTTCGGCTTTGACATGACCCGCACGATTGCGCACGCACAGCTTGCCGATTGGGACTCGACTGCGGATATCAAACGCAAAGCCGCCGAACGGCGCGAGGCATTGCGAGCCCAAGGCAAAGAACGGGCCGAAGAGCGCAACGCGATCAAAGCCTGTGGCGGCGGGCATCAGCAGATGCATGATCTGATCCCCGGAGGCGCGCGCAGCTTCAAGATGCCTAACGGCGCATCGTCGGGCATCAATGCGCCTGCGGAGTGATGTGTCATGGAGCCTATCGCTCGGGTCGGCCCGAATGCCATCCTGCAACATCTTCCGGTGCTGGATGAGGTGATCGGCGAACGCTTGCGCGGGGCGCTGCTCTATCGCGCCGATGTCACAGAGCCGCCCGCGGATAGCGGTATGATCCCCGAGGATCAGGTCGCGCGCCTGCATCATGCCGTGCGGCTATATCTGCCCGACCGCGCGCAAGCGATCCAGCGCGCGGCGGGGTGGGCAACGGGCGAGTATATCCTCGCCCACCGCATCCCGCCTGTGGCGCAGGCCCTCATCCGGGCTTTGCCAGCTTGGGCCGGGGCCCGCTTGCTTGCCTCTGCCATCACACGGCACGCTTGGACGTTTGCAGGATCTGGGGCGTTTCGGGTTCTGGGCTATGCGCCGCTTCGGGTGGAGATCGCGCATAATCCGCTTGCCACTGGTCCGGCGGAAGCCCCGATCTGCCACTGGCACGCAGCCGTGTTCGAGCGGTTATTCAGTGCGCTTGTGTGGCCGCGCGTGCGCGTAACCGAAGAAGAATGCACCGCGACTGGTGCCGATGCCTGTCGCTTTCGGATCGAGCCTGTCTAACGTGGCTGCCCCGTAACTGGGTCGATGCGTAACTCGCGCATCTGGCCAGATTTGGTAAATAGCGTGACTTTCCAATAGCCGTCGCCCTCCCATTCGATTTCGTCGATGAACTCGATCTCGATGGTTTCCTCCAGTGTTGCGATGATGGTTGATAGCGGCAGCGCATTCGCAGACGGTTTGCGGTCCGTCGCAAGGGCGGGGGACGCGCAAAGGGCAAGGGCAACAGGGAAAATGTAGCGCAGTTTCATGACAGCGTCCTTTTTGGCTCTGCTCAATAGCTAATCACCAAGTGTACTGCCCACAAATCACGAGGATATGACAGCCGCCGCCCTGCGCGGAAACTTGCTGACTGTAAGGATGATTTAACACTTGATGCATGGCAAAATGTAAGGCAAAGTTTACAGCATGAGCGACATGAGTCTTTCCCCCCGCCAAAGCCCCGCCCGCCTGCCGCAGCCGGCAGCGATGCTGGAACTGATCAAGCCGATCACATGGTTTCCGCCGATGTGGGCATATCTGTGTGGCATCGTATCGGTCGGGGTCTGGCCGGACAATTGGGCGCTGGTGGTGTTGGGCGTGCTGCTCGCTGGCCCCATCGTCTGTGGCATGTCGCAGGCCGCCAATGACTGGTGCGACCGGCATGTGGACGCAATCAACGAACCTGATCGCCCGATCCCGTCAGGCCGCATTCCGGGCCGTTGGGGGCTTTGGATTGCGCTTGCAATGTCTGTGCTCTCGCTCGCGGTGGGCTGGCTGCTCGGCCCTTGGGGCTTTGGCGCGACTGTTGTCGGCGTGCTCGCCGCTTGGGCCTATTCGGTCGAACCCATCCGCGCGAAACGCTCGGGCTGGTGGGGGCCGGGGCTTGTGGGGCTAAGCTATGAGGCGCTTCCGTGGTTCACCGGCGCTGCCGTTCTGGCCGCAGGGGCGCCACGTTTCGAGATCGCAGCGATTGCGCTTCTTTATGGCTTGGGCGCTCATGGGATTATGACCATCAACGATTTCAAAGCCATAGAGGGCGATCGGCAAATGGGCATCCGGTCCTTGCCTGTGGTCATGGGGGCTGTGAATGCAGCGACTGTCGCAGGCACCGTCATGGTGATGATGCAACTCGTCGTCGTGGTCCTGCTGGTGATCTGGGGTGCGCCCATCCATGCCGCTATTATCAGCGCTGGCATTGCCGTACAAATCTGGGCGCTTGGCCGTTGGCGTGCCGCGCCCAAAGAGCGCGCGCCTTGGTTCAATGGCACCGGCGTCGGCCCCTATGTTCTGGGCATGATGGTTGCGGCCCATGCGTTGCAAGGATTGCCTGCATGAACTTGACATGGGTCCAGATTTTCCGCCTTGGACTGGTGCAAGCCTGTCTCGGTGCGATTGTGGTCCTGATGACCTCGACCCTCAATCGGTTGATGGTGGTGGAATTGGCGCTGCCCGTCGTGCTGCCGGGGGCGCTGGTTGCGCTGCATTATGCCGTCCAGATCAGCCGCCCCCATTGGGGTCATCTGGCCGATCAGGGGGGCAACCGCACGCGCTGGATCATTGGTGGCATGGCGCTGCTGGGTCTGGGGGCCATGGGGGCGACTTTGGCTATTCCGGTGCTGGAACAGAGCTTCACGCTTGGCATTGCGCTGTCAATTTTGGCTTACATCGTGATCGGCTTTGGGGTCGGGGCCTCTGGCACTTCGCTGCTGGCCCTTCTGGCCACGGCGACTGAAGAGGCGCGCCGCCCTGCTGCCGCGACGATCACTTGGTTGATGATGATTGCGGGCATCGCGCTGACCGCAATCACAGTAGGCGGGTTTCTTGACCCTTATAGCCATGTCCGGCTTCTGATTATCGTCGGCATCGTGGCTTTGGGCGCAGTTGCCTTGACCACGCTCGCTGTCTTGGGGATCGAAGCACGCGCTATCCACCGTCCTGCGCCCGCCCCCTTGCGCTTCCGCGATGGCATGGCCGAGATTTGGGGCGACACGCGCGCGCGGCATTTCACCTTTTATGTGTTCCTGTCGATGACCGCCTATTTCATGCAGGAACTGATCCTCGAGCCTTATGCGGGCTTGGTGTTCGACTTCACCCCCGGCCAAACCACGCAGATGTCGGGCGCGCAGAATGGCGGGGTTTTCTTGGGCATGGTGCTGGTGGGGGTTGCGGCTTCTGGCCTGAAACTCGGGTCGCTGCGGTTTTGGGTGATAACAGGCTGCATTGGCTCTGCCTTCGCGCTGATGGCGATTGCGCTTGCGGGCGCGCTGGCTTGGTCGCTTCCCGCGATGGTGATCGCCTTGGGCTTTTTCAACGGGATGTTCGCGGTCGCCTCTATCGGGGCGATGATGCAGCTCGCGGGTGAGGGGCGTGACGGGCGCGAAGGCGCGCGCGTGGGCCTGTGGGGCGCGTCGCAAGCCATCGCAGCAGGCTTCGGGGGCTTGTCTGGCGCAGCCTTGGTCGATGTCGCGCGCAGCCTCTTGCCTGTCGCAGATGCTTTCGCAGCGGTGTTTTTGCTGCAAGCCACACTTTTCATCGCGTCGGCCCTGTTGGCCGCACGCATCATGGTCCCGCGCCTGAATGCGCGGCTGGTCGCGGGGGAATGATCTATGGCATTTGATGTTTTCGTAGTGGGTGGCGGACCTTCGGGCGCAACAGCCGCCGATGATCTGGCACGCGCAGGCCGCAAGGTGGCGCTGCTGGACCGGGCAGGGCGGATCAAGCCATGCGGCGGCGCGATCCCGCCGCGCGCCATCTGGGATTTTGAAATCCCGGATGCGCAATTGGTGGCCAAGATTACGACAGCGCGCATGATCTCGCCCACGGGCCGGGCGGTCGACATTCCTATCGAGAACGGATTTGTCGGCATGGTGGACCGGGACAGTTTCGACGAGTTCCTGCGCGAACGGGCCGCACAGCATGGGGCCACACGCCTGACAGGCACGTTCCTGCGCATCGAGCGCGATGTGGACGGGACTTATGTCGTTTGGCGTGACAAAGCGACGGGGGCGGAGCAACGCAGCCTGACCAAGCTGGTGATCGGCGCGGATGGTGCGCGCTCGAACGTGGCCCGCGCCGAGGTGCCGGGCGGCGACAAGATCCCCTATGTCATCGCTTATCACGAAATCATCAAAGCCCCGCCCGCCAACGATGTCTATGACCCGATGCGCTGCGATGTGATCTATGACGGCAAGATCAGCCCGGATTTCTATGGCTGGGTGTTTCCGCATGGAGCCCATGCGAGCGTGGGCATGGGGACCGAGGTGGACGGCACTGACCTGAAGAAGGCGACCGCTGATCTGCGCGCCATGTCGGGCTTGACCGATTGCGAAACCATCCGCCGCGAAGGCGCGCCCATTCCGCTGCACCCGCTCGACCGCTGGGACAATGGCCGCGATGTGGTGCTGGCAGGCGACGCGGCGGGGGTTGTCGCCCCATCATCCGGCGAGGGGATTTTCTACGCCATGGTCGGCGGGCGCGTGGCGGCGACGGCGGCGCAGGCTTGCTTGGCCTCTGGCCGCGCGAAAGACCTGATGCTCGCGCGCAAGCTGTTCATGCGTGACCACAAGACTGTGTTCAAGGTCTTGCGCTCGATGCAGGATGCTTATTACAAGTCTGATGACCGGCGGGAACGCTTCGTCAGCCTGTGCCATGATGTCGATGTGCAGCGCCTGACCTTTGAAGCCTACATGAACAAGAAACTCGTGGCCGCGCGCCCGCTTGCCCATATCAAGATCGGGATCAAGAACATGCTGCATTTGACTGGCCTTGTGCGCCCGAGCTTCACATGAACGCCGAGACCCCTAAAATTCTGGCGGATGCAGCGCTCGCGCAGATGATCCCGGCATGGGTCGATGGCACGCTCCAGCCGGTTGAAAAACTCGCAGCGCATGAACAGGGTCTGCGGCACAAGGCGATTTCCGTGTTTGTGACCGAAGGGCCGCGCGTGCTGTTGCAGCGTCGCGCCCTGAGCAAGTATCACACGCCGGGGCTGTGGACGAATACCTGCTGCACGCATCCGCGCTGGGGGGAAAGCGATATGGATTGCGCCACCCGCCGCCTGCGCGAAGAACTGGGCATCACGGGCCTGAGCCTGCGCCATGTCACCGAAATCGAGTATCGCGCTGATGTGGGGCAAGGGCTGACCGAGCACGAGGTGGTGCAGGTCTTTACCGCCCGTGCCATGCCCCAGCTGGTGCTCGATCTGAACCCCGACGAAGTGGTAGATACCGACTGGATCGACCTGAATGCGTTGATCACAGTGACTGAACTTTACCCCGAGCGCTTCACACCATGGCTGCGCATCTATCTGCGCGATCATGCCAAAGCGATATTCGAGCCGCGACGGCATGTGACGGCCTAATAGGTGTAGCGCAAATTGGGTGCGAGAGACGCGAAAAAGGCAAGCATTAACAAGGTATCAGGGTCTGTCCTGTGGTGCGCAGGGCTCTTGTGCCTGCCGTCATATCGACAAATTCTTATAAACTTGACTTACTTCAAAGCCGATAACTGAAAAATACTTTATCCTTTCTTGTATCGAGAGGCTCTGACAAACTCGCTGCACCTGCCTCTTGATCGAGCGATGTTTCATGATCGAAGAGGATAAAATGTCGTTTTCCCCAGTTCCACTCTCTGACCCTTTCCGCGTCGATACAGGGCGCTTCTCGGTTCAAGCCTATCTGTCACATCCCGGAAGGTAGTATGGCTGCTTCTTGAACAGCTGCGGCTTGAGTGTGTGCCAGTCCTTCATCGCCTGCAAGGGCGACTTGCTGCCAAGGGCTGATTGCGGCAGCTGCT